>CAVPXT010000007.1:0-258287 GCA_963709785.1 uncultured Actinomycetota bacterium
GCGGCGATGAGGCCGAGCGCCACCAGCACCGTCCGCACCCGGGCCGTCCGGGTCGTCGCGGCCCCCGACAGCACGGCACCGACGACGGCGGCCGCACCGTGCACCGCCTCGGCCACCCCGAACTGCGCCGCGCTCGCGCCGAGGACGTCCCGCACGAGGAAGACCTCGACGACGTTGACCGACTCGAGGGTCACGACGAGCGGCAGGAGTGCCAGCACCAGCACCCCGAGCACCGGGTCGGCGCGCAGGGCGGTCGTGCCGTCGCGGGGCAGCAGGGTGCCGCTCCAGCGGCGACGCGGGCCGGTCGGCGCGGCTCCGGCCGTCCCCGCCGTGCGTGCGGCCCCGGGCAGCGCGAGGGCCGCGAACGCGAGGGCGAGGAAGGTGGCGGCGTCGAGCCCGAGGGCCGCCGAGGGTCCGCGCCACTGGACGAGGACGCCGCCGGCGCCGGCTCCGAGCGGGCCGGCGACGCCCCGCAGGGCGTGCTGCAGCGCGACGACGCGCCCCGCGGCGCCCTGCGGCACGAGCCGGGGGACGACCGCCGACCACGAGGGGGCGCCGAGGGCGAAGCCGGTCTGCAGCACGAGGACGAGACCGACGGTGGCCGCGAGACCGTCGACGAGGGCCAGACCCGCGCCCGCGCCGGCCTGGACGAGGGCGCTGACGACGAGCACGCGCCGGGCGTCGCCTCGGTCGGCGAGCGCCCCGGCCACCCCCATCGTCAGGACCACGGGGAGCGCGAACGCGAGCAGGAGCAGGGAGACCGCCCACGGTCCGGCCCCGGTCCCGTGCACCCGCAGCAGGAGGGCCACCATCGCGGCGGCGTCGCCCGCCACGCTCACCCCGGCGGCGACGAGGACCACGCCCACGGCCGGGACGCCGAGCACCTCCCGATAGTTGCGAAGCATCTGTTTCACAAAACGTGAAGGTAGCCCTTCACACCTGTCGCGTCAACTACCATCCGTGACCATGGCTGGCACCGGTGGGACCGAGCTCCGGATCACCGACCCCCGGGCCCTGCGCGCCCTGGCCCACCCGGCCCGGCAACGCGTCATCACCGAGCTGTTCTCCGGCGAGGTGCTCACCGCCACCGAGGCCGCGCGGCTCTGCGACCTCACCCCGTCGGCGATGAGCTACCACCTCCGGGCCCTGCAGAAGTGGGGCATCGTCGAGCGCGACGAGAGCAGCGACGGCCGCGAACGCCCGTGGCGGGCCACCGCCGAGAGCATCACGATCACCCCGGAGGCGCACCGGGCCGCCGGGCCCACCACGAGCCGCAGCTCGATCCACACCTGGTTCGGCGACCTCGACGCCGACCTCGACCGCCTGGCGAGTGCGGTCGGCGACGGCCAGAACCACGGCATGACCTCACGAGGTCGCCTGTGGCTCACCGACGACGAGGAGCACGCGCTGCGCGACCGGTTGCACGCCGTGATGCAGGACTACCGGGGACGCACCAGCCGCGACCACCCCGAGGGCGCGCGGCCGTGGAACGTCTACGCCCTCATCCTCCCGACCGAGCCGCTCGGCGACTGACCCACCTCCCCCGGCGTCCGTCGCTCCGGCGTCACGCGGCGAGCAGTGACTCCAGGTGTCGTTCGAGCGCGGAGGTGGCCGGCGTCGGTGTCGGCACGGACGGCGGGTCGGAGCCCCAGCCGAGCAGGGGCGGTGACCCGGACCGATGGCGGTGCCCACTCGGGGTGGTCGTGTCGAGGGTCAGGGGTGAGCCCCGGACGACGCGGACCTGCCAGCCCGGGGCCTCCTTGACCTGGTTGCACCGGGCGCACTTCCCGCCGCCGTTGTCGAAGCTGGTGGGGCCGCCGGCGTGGACGGGGTGGCTGTGGTCGGCGTGCACGATCGGCGCGTCGCACCACGGCGTGGTGCACAGGTCGTCGCGCAGCACGAGCATCCGGCGCAGCAGCCCGGTGAAGCGGCGGCGCCGGGAGTCCATCGCGACGAGGTCGCGCCCGTCCGGACTCGCGTAGAGCCGGCGCAGCCACACCGAGGCGTCAGCGGCTTCGCGGACCCAGGCCCTGGCCACCGGAGAGGGGACGGTGCCGTGGCCGGGGATGCGGGCCGGCTCCTGGACCGAGCGGGCGGGGTCTCCCGTGCCGAGCAGGGCCCGGTCCGTGACCACCAGCTGCACCTCGACCGGCTGCACCTGCCCCGGCTCGAGCCCTGCCATCAGCCGCAGCGCGGTGTCGGCCGCGACCGGACCGGCGGACCGCCCACCGCTCGGCTCGTCGGGGCGCTGCCCGGCCACCACGGCGCGGGCGTGCGAGGTGACGGCGGCGTAGGCGCCGACGACCTCGCGCAGTGGCCCGAGCACCGTCAGGTAGGCCATCCCGTCCGGCGCCGGCCGCACGCTCACCCGGCGGGACGCGACCGCTGCCTCCATCCGTCGCACGATGCTCGCGGCGTCGAGCTCGGCCGCGACCCGCCGCGTCGCCCGCCCCACCGCGCGAGGCGACAGCGAGGCCAGCACCGGCCCGAGGCGGCGGTCGACCTCTGCCCGGTCCTGACGTGACAGGGTCGCGGTCTCCCGGGCCACCTCCACCGCGTGCCGTTCGACGACCTCGCCGGCGGACAGGCGGGCCATGGTCTCGGGCAGCTCCTCGACGAGGGCGCGGGCCAGCCCGACGAACCGGTCACCCGAGGTCGGGGACTCCCGGCGCGCCAGCGCGACCTCGGACCCGACCGAGCGCAGGGCGTCCCGAGGCACTCTCGCCTCCCGCGCGACACGGACCGCGTGCACCGCCCGCGCCTGCGCCGCCGACGCGGCCCCCTTGAGCCGCTCCAGCTCAGTCACCAGAGCCAGTCGCTCATGGTCCGACATCAGGTCGATGTCGATCTCCGACAACCCTGTCCGCATCGCGGCGACGCGCTGCGTCACCACGCTCGTCGACGCCTCGACCGGCTCCCGGTCGAGCGTCGCACTGGGGTTCCCCTGCATGAACCGAACCTAGACGGGACCACCGACAGCCCACCCACCGTCGTCCCCAGGGGTCAGGCGAGTCCTCGCACGGCGTGGTGGACGGCGAGCACGCCGTTGTCGAAACGTCGCTGGTCCAGCAGCTCGAGGTCGAGCCGGACGCCCCGGGGCAGCGCGGGCTTGCCGCCGCCCACGATGACCGGGTAGAGCAGCAGCACGCACTCGTCGACGAGCCCGTGCCGGAAAGCCTCCACCGCGATCGTCGCGCCCCCGATGCTCAGGTCCGAGCCGGAGGTCTCCTTGAGCCGTCGCACCGCCTCGGGATCGAACGTCCGCTCGATCCTCGTGCGCGCGGTCGAGACGTCGGGGAGGGAGGAGGAGTAGACGACCTTGTCGGTGTCACGCCAGATGTCGGCGTACTCACGGACGACCTCGGGTTGGTCGGTCAACCAGTCGTCGCCCTCCCAGACACGCATCGTCTCGTACATCCGCCGCCCGTAGAGCGACGTGCCGATGTTCCGCTCGTGGTCGTTCCAGAACGCGTGCACGGCCTCGTCGGGCTCGGACCAGTCGAAGGCACCGGTCTCGTCCTCGAGATAGCCGTCGAGAGAGATGTTGGCCGCGTAGATCAACCTGCCCATGGAGTCCTCCGCCCAGACGAAGGACCAAGGATGCAGCGTCACGGCGTGACGGGCAACATGTGTGCGCCGAGCGGGTGTGCCCTGATCACTTCGCCCGGATATCGCACTGTCATGCCGATGAGCGGTCAACCGTCACGGGAGCGTTCGGGGTCTTCTCGGTTCAGCCTCGACAGGTTCGGGCCAGTAGTCGTCAGTCCACGCAAGGAGCGGGTCGAAACGGTCGTTCCAACGCCAGAGCCGGGCTCCGCAGGCCGGGCAGTCGTACAACGCTTGGCAGATGCGTCGCTCGGTCTCGGACCTGTCGGTGAGAAGCAGAGAGTTCAGCAAAGGCTCCGCGCCGCAGGTGGGGCACGTCAGTTCATGCGCGGTCGCGTCGGCCATGCCGACCAGCGTAGGCGTCCGCTCATACCGCAGGTAGGAAGGTTCGGCCTTCTGGCGCGGACTACTCGCCAGCGAGGGGAATCGACTCGTGAATGGCTGCGCGCAGGCATGCGGCGTGCGCCCCGAGCGCCTGGGTCTCGCCCGAGTACGGCCAGTCCAGACTCATGTGGACGTAGTTCGGATCTTCGTCCGTGGCCTGGGCGCAGAAGCCGCAGACGAACCGCACGAACTCGCCAACCATAGGAACCTCTTCTTCCACGACGGCGACTCTCGCACATGAAGCATCCGCACATGGCTCCCTTCTGTGTCAAGAGGCCCGCTGGACGGGGGTCGTAGCCTTGGTCGTGACGGGTCCGGGAAGTGACTTGTCCGAAGAGCCGGTGTCGGGTTGTGAGCCGGTCGCGCTGGAGTCAGAGCCGTTGCCCGTGTGTCCTCCCGGGCCCGTCGCCGCGCCCTTGCTGAGGTCGTCGAGCAGCGCCCGGTACACCAGATCGGACAGGCGTCGTTTCAGGCAGCGCATCGCTTCGTTCGGCGTCTTCCCGGCCGCGACTTTGCGGTCGTAGTAGGCCCGGCCCTCGGTGGCGTTGCGCAGCTGGACCACGGCCATGATGTGCAGCGCCCGGTTGATCTTGCGGTTCCCGCCGCGGCTGAGGCGGTGGCGGACGTTGTCGCCGGAGGAGGCGTCGATCGGTGCGGTCCCGGTCCAGGACGCGAAGTGGCCGGCGTTGGGGAAGCGGGTGATGTCGCCGACCTCGACCAGGAGCCGCGCGGCGCCGGAGGGTCCGATGCCGTGGAGCTGGGTCAGGCTGGTGCCGGTCTCGCGCAGCAGCACGGCAAGCTCCTTGTTGGCGGCCTTCTTGCGCAGGTACAGCCGCTCCAGGTCAGTCACGAGCTCCGCCGCGACCCGCTTCCTGGTCCTGCCGACGACGTCGCGCGGTCGGACCCCAGCAAGGATCTTGCGGGCCTGGGCGGCGGACAGGTCACGCTTGGCCCCGCCCGGGATAAGTTCCAGCAGAAGCGCATGCAGCTGGTTGACCTTGACGGTGTGCTCCTCCCCGATCGCGCGGCGGCGGTCGACCAGGATCCGCAGCACCTCCCGCTGCTCGTCCGCGACCACCGGTCGTAGCCCGGCCATACGGGTGCCGACCAGCGCCACGGAGTGCGCGTCAGTGGCGTCGGTCTTGCGGCCCTGCCCGGTGGCGAAGGTCCGCACCCGCGCCGACAGTTTCGGTGGCACGTCCACCACCTGCTCGCCCGCGGCGACCAAGCGGGTCGCGACGTGCCGGCCGATCCCGTTGCAGCCCTCGACCGCCCACACCCGCTGCGGCCATTGCTCAGCCTGCTCGAGCAGCGCGGTGAACCCGGCCTCGTCGGTGCCGTACCTGCCGCGCCCGACGATGTTCTCGTCGGCGGTCATTGCCTCGATCGTCACGCTGCGCTTGTGCGGGTCCATCCCGATGACCACGGCCGCTGTCGGTGTCTGCTCCACGATGCCTCCTGTCGTCGAACCAGTGAGTGGTCGAGCGCGGAGGGCACCGCTACTTCCGGCAGCACAGTCCCTTCTTCAGCCTCTCCGGCCCTGCGGTGCCGGGGCGGCGCATGCCATGTGAGAGCCACGACCCGAGGGAAGGACAGCCGCAATTGAGAGCGACCAACCCCGGCACCTGGACCGAGCCTGCGCGGGCACCGATCCTGCGTCAATGAAACAAGTAGCCGCGTAGTGCGCGATCGTGCGATGAGCGGTCAGGGGCGGTAGTCCTCGAACTCCCAGTAGCCCAGGCGGCCGAGTCGCTCGCCGATTTCCGACCAGGTGTCGGCCTCGACCGCTTGCACCCTCGCTGACAGCCATGCCCGGAGTGCTCCCTGGTCGAACTCCTCGAACGTGACGACGAGATGGTGACGGGGGTTGAAGATGCCCCCAGCCTGGCTACACGCCTTGGCCAGCCACTCCGGCGTGCACACCGTGACGTCGAACGACTCCTCGCCTGGCGTGTCGGAAGGACCGACGGTCATCCGAGCGAGCAGAGAGAACTCGGCGGGATCGTCGGACAACGTCGCGGGGTCGGGCTCAAGGTGGAGGCTCTTCAACACGGCTCGCATGCGACTGATCCTCCCGTACGAAACGCACTCATCTGCCGCGCCGGGGAAACCCCGTGCGCCGCATCCCGGGGCAGGGAATGCTGTTCACATGCCCGACCGCGTGATGTTCGTCCAGTTGAAGACGGGCCACAACACCGACAAGGGCCCTGCCTGGATCAGCGTCGTGTCGTTCAACCGCTCGTGGAAGGCCGCGCGCTGGCACGGAAGACCCTTCACCGCTGGACCGGCATGTTCGACGCGAACTTCTACGACATGGAGACCGAGGAGGAGTACTGGATCTCGGGACCCCACCGTGACGGCCACGACACCCGGTACAGCAGCATCAAGCCCACGATTGACGACGATGCCCGGGATGCGTACCAAGCGTTCCTTGCCGGGGCGTCGCTTCCGGGGCGCGAACGCGGCTAACCATCCGCTCTTGCCGACTCGGCCGTCCGCCGGCAGCGGAGAGCAGCACGTTCCCGGGCTGTGCGCCCGCCCTGACCTGCCGACTCCTTCGGAAAGCCCACCGAGGCCTGCCTGCAGTCACAGTGGCCGAGACCCACGGTTCTGGCCCGTGCGCTCCGGCGCGGGGCCGGCGCCGCGCGTCAGGCGGTGGGACCGGCGGGAGGCGGGGTGGCGTCGCGCTGACCGAAGTCGACCCGGGGGGCCTCGCGCTGCTCACCCACGGCCTCGAAGTACTCGGCCCGCTCGATGTGGAAGAGGTTGGCGATGATGTTCGTCGGCACCGTCTCGACCCGGGTGTTGAGGTCGCGCACGGTGGCGTTGTAGTACCGCCGGGCGGAGGCGATGCGGTCCTCGGTGGAGGTCAGCTCGGCCTGCAGCGCAAGGAAGTTCTGGTTCGCCTTGAGGTCGGGGTAGGCCTCGACGATGGCGAGGAGGCGGCCGAGCGCCTGGCTGAGGAAGTTCTCGCTCTCGGCCTGCTGCGCCGGCGACTGCCCGGGCGCCATGGCCTTCGCACGCGCCTCGACGACCCCCTCGAGCGTGCCTCGCTCGTGCGCCGCGTACCCCTTGACCGTCTCGACGAGGTTGCCGATGAGGTCGTGCCGACGGGTCAGCTCGACGTCGATCTGGCGCCACGCCTCCTGCACGAGGTTGCGCAGCTTGATGAGGCCGTTGTAGGCCCCGACCGCCCAGGCGACCAGCGCCAGGACGATCACGACGACGACGATGGTGGTGATCACGGTGGGTCCCTCCGGACGTTCGACTGCGTGAATCCTACGGGGAGGTAGGTGTGGCGGGGGTCACAGGGACGCCGCTAGGGTGCGTCGGGACCGTACCGATCGTAGGACCGGGAGGCCCCCATGGAAACAGTCGTCGTCGGAGTCGACAACAGCGACGCGTCCACCCGCGCGGTGGAGTTCGCCGTCGAGCGCGCCAAGCACAACGACTGGAAGGTCGTTCTGGTCCACGTCATCCCGTGGACGCCGTACTCCTTCCAGACCCCCAGCGAGAACGAGCACAGACACCAACAACGAGAACGCGAGGTCGAGGCAGCCCAGGAACAGGTGCTCGTGCCGATGGCCGCCATCGCCGAGCGCGGCGGCATCCCCCACGAGCAGGTCGTCAAGCACGGCAAGCCCTCGGACACCATCGCCGACGTCGCCACCGACAGCGGTGCCGTCCACATCATCGTCGGTCGCACCGGTGACGGTGGCCTGCGTGAGGCCGTCTTCGGCAGCGTCGCGAGCCGGCTCGTCCAGCACGCGCACCTCCCCGTGACGGTGGTGCCCTGATGAACCCCGTCGAGATCTTCACCTCGTTCTCGGACTGGATCACCAACGTGGTCTTCTACTCCGTCACCATCGGCGGCGCCTCCCTGCCGCTCATCGTCGTGTGGCTGGTCCTCGCCGGCGCGTTCTTCACCGTGTGGCTCGGCTTCATGCAGGTGCGCGGGCCCAAGCTCGCCATCAACCTCGTCCGGGGCAAGTACTCCGACCCGAACGACGCCGGTGAGGTCAGCCACTTCCAGGCCCTCGCCACGGCGGTGTCCGGCACCGTCGGCCTCGGCAACATCGCCGGTGTCGCCATCGCGATCTCGCTCGGCGGGCCGGGCGCGACCTTCTGGATGATCCTCGCCGGGCTCCTCGGCATGGCCACGAAGATGGCCGAGTGCATGATGGGCGTGAAGTACCGCCGTGAGCACGCGGACGGCACCGTCTCCGGTGGCCCCATGTACTACCTCCGTCAGGGTCTGGCCGACCGCGGGATGGTCGGGTTGGGCAAGGGTCTCGCGGTCCTGTTCTCCCTCTTCATGATCGGTGGTGCGATCGGCGGCGGGAACATGTTCCAGTCCAACCAGGCGACCGCCCAGATCGTGGCCGTGACGGGCGGTGAGGACTCGTTCCTCGCGGACATCCCCTGGGTGGTCGGCCTCGTCTTCGCCGCCCTCGCCGGGGCGGTCATCATCGGCGGCATCAAGAGCATCGCCCGGGTCACGGAGAAGATCGTCCCGTTCATGGCGGTCCTCTACATCGCGGCCTGCATCATCGTCCTGCTGTGGAACTTCGGGTCCATCCCCGAGGCCTTCGGCTCGATCTTCAGCGGGGCGTTCAGCCCCGAGGGGGTGGCCGGCGGTGCCGTCGGTGCCCTGATCGTCGGCTTCCAGCGGGCCGCGTTCTCCAACGAGGCCGGCCTCGGCTCGGCCTCGGTGGCGCACTCGGCCGTCAAGACCAGGGAGCCCGCGACCGAGGGGTTCGTGGCGATGCTCGAGCCGTTCATCGACACCGTCGTCATCTGCACGATGACGGCGCTGACGATCGTCATCACCGGGGCCTACAAGGACCCGAACGCCTCCGAGCTCGGTGGTGTGGCGCTGACGTCCAACGCGTTCGAGACGGTGCTGCCGTGGTTCCCGAACGTCCTGGCCGTCGCGGTCGTGCTCTTCGCCTTCTCGACGATGATCAGCTGGTCCTACTACGGGATGAAGGCCACGGGCTACCTCTTCGGCGACAACGTCGTCGCGGAGAACGCCTTCAAGGCGATCTTCCTGGTCTTCACCGTGATCGGCTCGGCCGCCGCCCTGGGGCCGGTCATCAACTTCTCCGACTCGGCCATCTTCCTGATGTCCCTCCCGAACCTCGTCGGGCTGTACATCATGGCTCCGGAGATCCGCAGCGTGATCCAGGGCTACCTGGCCCGGGTCCAGAGCGGTGAGGTCAAGGAGTACGCCCACCGCTGACCCGAGCACGCGACGACGGCCCGTCCCCCGGGGGCGGGCCGTCGTCGCGTGCGGGAGGGTCAGGCGAGGCCGAGGTCCTCGAGCCCGAAGACGTGCCGGTACTCCAGGCCGGCCTGCGTGAAGCGCTCCGCCGCCCCGGTGGCGCGGTCCGCGATGGTCGCGACGGCGACCACGGTGGCCCCGGCCTCGCGCGCGGCCTCGGCGGCGTCGAGCGGGCTCGCCCCGGTGGTCGAGGTGTCCTCGACGACGAGGACGCGCCGCCCCTCGATCGAGGGGCCCTCGATGCGCTGCTGGAGCCCGTGCGCCTTGCCCGCCTTGCGGACCACGAAGGCGTCGAGCCGTCCGCCGGCCGCCGCGCGGGCGTGGAGCATCGCGGTCGCGACCGGGTCCGCGCCGAGCGTCAGCCCCCCGACGGCGTCGAACTCGAGGTCTGCCACGAGGTCGAGCATCACCCGGCCGACGAGCGGGCTCGCCTCACCGTCGAGGGTGATCCGGCGCAGGTCGACGTAGTAGTCGGCCTCCGCACCGGAGGAGAGCGTGACGCGGCCGTGGACGACGGCCTTGTCGCGGACGATCTGGAGGAGGCGGGCGCGGTCGGCGGCGATGTCGGTCACGGAGCACCACGGTAGGTCGTGCCGGCCCGCGGTGGTACCGGGGTCCGTCACGGCCGGCCCCCTGGCGGACCACGGAGGCTCAGCGGCGCCGCCGTGGTGGCGCCGTGGCGAGCCACGCGCCCCCGAGGTCGTCCGGCACCACCCGGGTCCCCCACTCCCCGGACCAGCCGACCCCGCCGTGCACGAGCGGAGCGTCGTCAGGGGGCGGCTCGGGGTCGAGGCCGTCCCAGACGTCGTCCCCGACCCGGAGTGTGCGGCCGGCGGGGCTGGTCACCACCGCCCGCGCCAGCAGGCGGAGGAGGTCGGGTCGCATGCCGTCGAGCAGGAGGCGTGGGCGCCGCCGCTCGGCGAGCACCACGAGCCGGGCCACCGCGTGGACGTCGTCGGGGCGGAGCCGGGTGCCGGAGAGGAGGAGCCGCTGCACCTCGGCGAGGACCTGCCCCCGAGCGGCCGTCCCGAGCGCGATGAGCGCATGCCGGTGGGCCGTCTCCTGCCAGTCGGCGGGAGCGGTGCGCAGCAGGTGGCGGTACTCACGGAGGACCGCCGGCTCGGCGGCGGGTCGCACCCCCGGATGCTACGACCGCCGCCCGGGAACCGGTAGCCCCGGCGGGGTCGGCCGCCCTCGCACGGTCCTCAGCCGCCGACGGCCCGGTCCATGAGCCGCTCGGCGGCGGCGCCCAGGACGTCCTGCATCTCGACGTCGTGGGCGTACTGCTCCGCGAGCCCCGCCGACGATGATGATCGCCCCGGCGAGGACGTTCTGGAGCAGCTGCGACCCGACGACCGCCTCACCGCGACCGTGGACGGCCGTGAGGATCGGCCCCTGCGGGACGGCACCGGCTGATACCGGGGGGAGGTCAGCGCCGCGCGCGGAAGCGGTCGACGAGGCGTGCGGCGCCGCCGCGCACGAGGGGTCGCGGCAGGGCCCGGAGCAGGAGGGAGACAGCCGTCCACTGCGGGCCGGGGACGGAGACGACCTTGCCGGACGCGGCGTCGGAGAGCCCCTGCCGGGCCACCTCGTCGGCGTCGAGCCACATCCCCCGCGGGACGCCGGGCAGCGTCATCCGGGCCCGCTCGTGGAACTCGCTGCGGGTCAGCCCCGGGCACACGGCCGTGACCGTCACCCCGGTCCCGGCGAGCTGCCCGGCGAGCGCCTCGGAGAACACCGTGACGAAGGACTTCTCGGCCGAGTAGGTCCCGGTCGCCATGAAGGAGGCGACCGAGCTGATGTTGACGATGGTGCCGCGGCCCCGCTCGCGCATCGCCCGGCCCGCGGCATGGCAGGTGAGCAGGACGGCGCGGACCATGACGTCGAGCGCGGCCTCCTCACGGGCGACCTCGTTGTCGAGGAAGGGGTGCTGCAGACCGAAGCCCGCGTTGTTGACGAGCACGTCGACCGGGCGGCCCGGCTCGTCGAGGCGTCGGCAGACCTCCTCGGTCTGGTCGCGGTCCGAGAGGTCGGCCACGAGGACCTCCGCCCCGACGCCGTGGCGCTGCCGCAGGTCGGCGGCCAGCCGCTCGAGGCGGGCGCGGTCGCGGGCGACGAGGACCACGTCGTACCCGTCGTGGGCCAGCCGTTCGGCGAAGGCGCGGCCGATGCCGGCGGAGGCTCCGGTGACCAGGGCGGTGCGCCGCGCGTCAGGCGGTGGGACCGGCGGGCGGTGGGGTGGCGTCGCGCTGACCGAAGTCGACCCGGGGGGCCTCGCGCTGCTCGCCCACGGCCTCGAAGTACTCGGCCCGCTCGATGTGGAAGAGGTTGGCGATGATGTTCGTCGGCACCGTCTCGACCCGGGTGTTGAGGTCGCGCACGGTGGCGTTGTAGTACCGCCGGGCGGAGGCGATGCGGTCCTCGGTGGAGGTCAGCTCGGCCTGCAGCGCAAGGAAGTTCTGGTTCGCCTTGAGGTCGGGGTAGGCCTCGACGATGGCGAGGAGGCGCCCGAGCGCCTGGCTGAGGAAGTTCTCGCTCTCGGCCTGCTGCGCCGGCGACTGCCCGGGCGCCATGGCCTTCGCGCGCGCCTCGACGACGCCCTCGAGCGTCCCGCGCTCGTGCGCCGCGTACCCCTTGACCGTCTCGACGAGGTTGCCGATGAGATCGTGCCGACGGGTCAGCTCGACGTCGATCTGGCGCCACGCCTCCTGCACGAGGTTGCGCAGCTTGATGAGGCCGTTGTAGGCCCCGACCGCCCAGGCAACCAACGCCAGGACGATCACGACGACGACGATGGTGGTGATCACGGTGGGTCCCTCCGGACGTTCGACTGCGTGAATCCTACGGGGAGGTAGGTGTGGCGGGGGTCACAGGGACGCCGCTAGGGTGCGTCGGGACCGTACCGATCGTAGGACCGGGAGGCCCCCATGGAAACAGTCGTCGTCGGAGTCGACAACAGCGACGCGTCCACCCGCGCGGTGGAGTTCGCCGTCGAGCGCGCCAAGCACAACGACTGGAAGGTCGTTCTGGTCCACGTCATCCCGTGGACGCCGTACTCCTTCCAGACCCCCAGCGAGAACGAGCACAGACACCAACAACGAGAACGCGAGGTCGAGGCAGCCCAGGAACAGGTGCTCGTGCCGATGGCCGCCATCGCCGAACGCGGCGGCATCCCCCACGAGCAGGTCGTCAAGCACGGCAAGCCCTCGGACACCATCGCCGACGTCGCCACCGACAGCGGCGCCGTCCACATCATCGTCGGTCGCACCGGTGACGGTGGCCTGCGTGAGGCCGTCTTCGGCAGCGTCGCGAGCCGGCTCGTCCAGCACGCGCACCTCCCCGTGACGGTGGTGCCCTGATGAACCCCGTCGAGATCTTCACCTCGTTCTCGGACTGGATCACCAACCTGGTCTTCTACTCCGTCACCATCGGCGGCGCCTCCCTGCCGCTCATCGTCGTGTGGCTGGTCCTCGCCGGCGCGTTCTTCACCGTGTGGCTCGGCTTCATGCAGGTGCGCGGGCCCAAGCTCGCCATCAACCTCGTCCGGGGCAAGTACTCCGACCCGAACGACGCCGGTGAGGTCAGCCACTTCCAGGCCCTCGCCACCGCGGTGTCCGGCACCGTCGGCCTCGGCAACATCGCCGGTGTCGCCATCGCGATCTCGCTCGGCGGCCCGGGCGCGACCTTCTGGATGATCCTCGCCGGGCTCCTCGGCATGGCCACGAAGATGGCCGAGTGCATGATGGGCGTGAAGTACCGCCGTGAGCACGCGGACGGCACCGTCTCCGGTGGCCCCATGTACTACCTCCGTCAGGGTCTGGCCGACCGCGGGATGGTCGGGTTGGGCAAGGTCCTCGCGGTCCTGTTCTCCCTCTTCATGATCGGTGGTGCGATCGGCGGCGGGAACATGTTCCAGTCCAACCAGGCGACTGCCCAGATCGTGGCCGTGACCGGCGGTGAGGACTCGTTCCTCGCGGACATCCCCTGGGTGGTCGGCCTCGTCTTCGCTGCCCTCGCCGGGGCGGTCATCATCGGCGGCATCAAGAGCATCGCCCGGGTCACGGAGAAGATCGTCCCGTTCATGGCGGTCCTCTACATCGCGGCCTGCCTCATCGTCCTGCTGTGGAACTTCGGGTCCATCCCGGAGGCCTTCGGCTCGATCTTCAGCGGGGCGTTCACCCCCGAGGGGGTCGCGGGCGGTGCCGTCGGTGCCCTGATCGTCGGCTTCCAGCGGGCCGCGTTCTCCAACGAGGCCGGCCTCGGCTCGGCCTCGGTGGCGCACTCGGCCGTCAAGACCAAGGAGCCCGCGACCGAGGGCTTCGTGGCGATGCTCGAGCCGTTCATCGACACCGTCGTCATCTGCACGATGACGGCGCTGACGATCGTCATCACCGGGGCCTACAAGGACCCGAACGCCTCCGAGCTCGGTGGTGTGGCGCTGACGTCCAACGCGTTCGAGACGGTCCTGCCGTGGTTCCCGAACGTCCTGGCCGTCGCGGTCGTGCTCTTCGCCTTCTCGACGATGATCAGCTGGTCCTACTACGGGATGAAGGCCACGGGCTACCTCTTCGGCGACAACGTCGTCGCGGAGAACGCCTTCAAGGCGATCTTCCTGGTCTTCACCGTGATCGGGTCGGCCGCCGCCCTGGGGCCGGTCATCAACTTCTCCGACTCGGCCATCTTCCTGATGTCCCTCCCGAACCTCGTCGGGCTGTACATCATGGCTCCGGAGATCCGCAGCGTGATCCAGGGCTACCTCGCCCGGGTCCAGAGCGGTGAGGTCAAGGAGTACGCCCACCGCTGACCCGAGCACGCGACGACGGCCCGTCCCCCGGGGGGCGGGCCGTCGTCGCGTGCGGGAGGGTCAGGCGAGGCCGAGGTCCTCGAGCCCGAAGACGTGCCGGTACTCCAGACCGGCCTGCGCGAAGCGCTCCGCCGCCCCGGTGGCGCGGTCCGCGATGGTCGCGACGGCGACCACGGTGGCCCCCGCCTCGCGCGCGGCCTCGGCGGCATCGAGCGGGCTCGCCCCGGTGGTCGAGGTGTCCTCGACGACGAGGACGCGTCGCCCCTCGATCGAGGGGCCCTCGATGCGCTGCTGGAGCCCGTGCGCCTTGCCCGCCTTGCGGACCACGAAGGCGTCGAGCCGTCCGCCGGCCGCCGCGCGGGCGTGGAGCATCGCGGTCGCGACCGGGTCCGCGCCGAGCGTCAGCCCCCCGACGGCGTCGAACTCGAGGTCGGCCACGAGGTCGAGCATCACCCGACCGACGAGCGGGCTCGCCTCACCGTCGAGGGTGATCCGGCGCAGGTCGACGTAGTAGTCGGCCTCCGCACCGGAGGAGAGCGTGACGCGGCCGTGGACGACGGCCTTGTCGCGGACGATCTGGAGGAGGCGGGCGCGGTCGGCGGCGATGTCGGTCACGGCACCACGGTAGGTCGTGCCGGCCCGCGCTGGTACCGGGGTCCGTGACGGGCCGGCTCCCTGGCGGACGACGGAGGCTCAGCGGCGCCGCCGTGGTGGCGCCGTGGCGAGCCACGCGCCCCCGAGGTCGTCCGGCACCACCCGGGTCCCCCACTCCCCGGACCAGCCGACCCCGCCGTGCACGAGCGGAGCGTCGTCAGGGGGCGGCTCGGGGTCGAGGCCGTCCCAGACGTCGTCCCCGACCCGGAGGGTGCGGCCGGCGGGGCTGGTCACCACCGCCCGCGCCAGCAGGCGGAGGAGGTCGGGTCGCATGCCGTCGAGCAGGAGGCGTGGGCGCCGCCGCTCGGCGAGCACCACGAGCCGGGCCACCGCGTGGACGTCGTCGGGGCGGAGCCGGGTGCCGGAGAGGAGGAGCCGCTGCACCTCGGCGAGGACCTGCCCCCGAGCGGCCGTCCCGAGCGCGATGAGCGCATGCCGGTGGGCCGTCTCCTGCCAGTCGGCGGGAGCGGTGCGCAGCAGGTGGCGGTACTCACGGAGGACCGCCGGCTCGGCGGCGGGTCGCACCCCCGGATGCTACGACCGACGCCCGGGAACCGGTAGCCCCGGCGGGGTCGGCCGCCCTCGACGGTCCTCAGCCGCCGACGGCCCGGTCCATGAGCCGCTCGGCAGCGGCGCCCAGGGCGTCCTGCATCTCGACGTCGTGGGCGTACTGCTCCGCGATCCCCGCCGAGGATGATGATCGCCCCGGCGAGGACGTTCTGGAGCAGCTGCGACCCGACGACCGCCTCGACCGGGGGGAGCGGCTGCGAGCGGACCGCCCCCCGCGAGGACGGCCGCGAGGATCGGCCCCGGCTGATACCGGGGCGAGGTCAGCGCCCCGCGCGGAAGCGGTCGACGAGGCGTGCGGCGCCGCCGCGCACGAGGGGTCGCGGCAGGGCCCGGAGCAGGAGGGAGACAGCCGTCCACTGCGGGCCGGGGACGGAGACGACCTTGCCGGACGCGGCGTCGGAGAGCCCCTGCCGGGCCACCTCGTCGGCGTCGAGCCACATCCCCCGCGGGACGCCGGACAGCGTCATCCGGGCCCGCTCGTGGAACTCGCTGCGGGTCAGCCCCGGGCACACGGCCGTGACCGTCACCCCGGTCCCGGCGAGCTGCCCGGCGAGCGCCTCGGAGAACACCGTGACGAAGGACTTCTCGGCCGAGTAGGTCCCGCTCGCCATGAAGGAGGCGACCGAGCTGATGTTGACGATGGTGCCGCGACCGCGCTCGCGCATCGCGCGGCCCGCGGCGTGGCAGGTGAGCAGGACGGCGCGGACCATGACGTCGAGCGCGGCCTCCTCACGGGCGACCTCGTTGTCGAGGAAGGGGTGCTGCAGACCGAAGCCGGCGTTGTTGACCAGGACGTCGACCGGATGGCTCGGGTCGGCGAGGCGCCGGCAGACCTCCTCGGTCTGGTCGCGGTCCGAGAGGTCGGCCACGAGGACCTCGGCCCCCACCCCGTGGCGCTGCCGCAGCTCCGCGGCCAGCCGCTCGAGGCGGGCGCGGTCGCGGGCGACGAGGACCACGTCGTGCCCGTCGTGGGCCAGCCGTTCGGCGAAGGCGCGGCCGATGCCGGCGGAGGCTCCGGTGACCAGGGCGGTGCTCATGGAGCACGACGCTAGACGAGCCGTGCCCGGCTCAGGACATCAGCGTGAAGTCGGCCCCCAAGGGTTCGCGCCCTGCGGCAGCCGCCAGGAGCCGCGCGGCGAGACCGCGCTCGCCGGCGACCTCCGCCGCCAGGCCGAGCGCGGGCACCGTGCAGGCCACGAGCGCGGGCGGCGCCTCGAGCCCCGCGGCGCGGGTGATGTCGATGCCGTGCACGGTCAGCTCGAAGGCCCGGGTCCGCAGGTACTCGCCGAGGTGCATCACGCCGATCCGGGTGAGCAGCAGCCGTTCGTCCGTGCAGGTGGCCACGACGGCCGACGTCTCGCGGGCCAGCGCGCGGACCGTGGCCGCCGGGCGGGGCCCCAGCCGCGCCACCTCGACGCGGCCGCGCTCCGCGACGCCCTCGTGGATCCCCGGCATCGTCAGGCCACCCGCGAGGTACTGGGCGGCGGTGATGACGGCCGAGTCCTCGGGCGGCACCGGGTCCCCGAGGTAGTCGCGCACCGTCGACCACGCACGCAGGGTGTGGGCGACGAGCTCGCGCAGCGACCACTCGCCGAGGCCGGCGATCTCCCAGGCATCGTCCGGGACGGACGCGACGACGTGGACGGTGGCGGCCGAGGCGTGCTCGAACCACTGCCGGGGGTCCGCGGCCGCGTCCACGTCCCCAGTCTGGCACCGGGCGGGCCCCGCGTGGAGGCCCCGCGTGGGCGGCCGCCATCCGGCGGCAGCGGTCCGGCCGGTCGGTCCGCGTCGTTAGGGTGAGCAGGTGCGTATCGCGACCTGGAACGTCAACTCCATCCGCTCCCGCATCGACCGCGTCGAGGCCTGGCTGCAGCGCTCGGACGTCGACGTCCTCGCGCTGCAGGAGACCAAGGCCAAGGACGAGCAGTTCCCGTACGAGCGGCTCCGGGCCCTCGGGTACGAGGTCGCCCACCACGGCCTCAACCAGTGGAACGGCGTCGCGATCCTCTCCCGCGTCGGCCTCGACGACGTGCAGGTCGGCTTCGACGGCGACCCCGGGTGGGGCGAGCCGCTCGCCGCCGAGGCGCGCTCCATCGGCGCCACCTGCGGCGGGGTGCGGATGTGGTCGCTCTACGTGCCCAACGGCCGCGCCCTCGAGGACCCCCACATGGCCTACAAGCTCCAGTGGCTGGCGCAGCTGCGCGACCGCGCGGTCGAGTGGGCCGCCGACGGCACCCCGGTCGCGCTCTGCGGCGACTGGAACATCGCACCGCAGGACGACGACGTGTGGTCGATGGAGTACTACGAGGACAAGTCGCACGTCAGCCCGCCCGAGCGCGCGGCGTTCCACGCGTTCCTCGACTCGGGCTTCGTCGACGTCGTCCGCCCGCACGCACCCGGCCCGGGCACCTACACGTACTGGGACTACCAGCGGCTCGCGTTCCCCAAGAAGCGCGGGATGCGCATCGACTTCGTCCTCGGGTCGGCGTCCCTCGCCGAGCGGGTGGCCGGCGCCGCCATCGACCGCGAGGAGCGCAAGGGCACCGGCGCCAGCGACCACGCCCCGGTCGTCGTCGAGCTCGACGGCTGACGCGCGCCCGGCGAACGGGGGCTGACGGGCGTCGGTCGCCCGTATTACCGTGCTGGGATGACTCGGCCACCCCACGAGAACGTCGCGACGGTCCTCGTCGACCCGGCGGTCCTCGGCGAGCTCGAGGTGTCGCTGATGCACCTCGACCTCAGGGTCTGGCCGATGGCCACGGCACCGATCTGCGAGGACGGTCCACGACAGGCGTTCCAGTACCGCCGGCGCGTGCTCACCGCCCGCCGCGGCGCGTGGGACGACGCCGCCGACTGGGTCCCCGTGTGGGTGTCCTTCGGCGGGTCGTGGCGCGAGGGCGAGGAGCCGCTGCCGTGGGCGGCGCACGCCGCGCTCTGGGACGAGCTGGCCCGATGGGCGGGGCATGTCCGCTACCGCAAGTGGCTCACCGGCGTGGCGCCGCTGCCGGTCCCGGTCGGGGTCGACGGACGGGGCACCGGCCCGCGGGTCAGGCGCGGGTGAGGATGCCCGCGGCGTAGGACGCCTGGCCCACGTGCTGCGTGGCGTCGTTGAGGGCGCTGACGAGCCGCACGGCCAGGGTCACCGGGGGGTCCCAGTCCGCGTCGACGACCCGGTCGAGGTCGTCGTCGGTGACGGTGCCGAGAGCGTCGGCGACGAGGTCGTAGGTGGCGTCGAAGTAGCCCCGGAGGTCCTCGGTGGACGCGCGGACCGCCAGCACCTCGTCGTACGACATCCCGTACCCGTGCGCCGACGCGGGGAAGGGCAGGGCGAAGCGGTCGGCCCAGCCGCCGGCGGTCCAGACGACGTCGCGGTCGAAGGCGTCCGCGACGTGGGTGTCGAGGACCCGGGTCAGGTGCCAGAGCAGCCACGCGACGGTGTTCGCCCCCTCGGCGGGCGGCTCGGCCAGCCGGTCCTGCGGGGTGTCGTCGAGGAGGCCGTGCACGGTCTCGCGCACGCGACCCAGGGCGTCGAGGAGGATGTCGCTCACGGTGGCCATGGGGCTGACGCTACCCGCGTGCGACCGCTCGGGCCGCTTCGGGAGCAGGTCGGTCGGGCCGGCCCGGGCGCAGCCCCAGCGTGGCCGCGAGGCCGGCCCCGAGGGCGGCCGCCACGGCCGCCCCGCGGAACACCGACGACACCTGGACGACGGCGGCCTCGCGCAGGGCGTCGGTGTCGGTGGGGTCGGGCAGCGCCGCCACCGCGCCGTAGTACGAGTGCAGCCCGACGGCCGTGAGCAGGGCCAGCCCGACGACCATCCCGACCATCCGGGCGACGACGACGAGCGCCGACGCGGCACCGTGGGTCTGCTCGGACGACCCGTCGAGGGCGGCGTCGTTGACCGGAGCCAGCGCGAGGCCGATCCCGAGCCCGGTGACGGCGAGGACGACCGTCGAGGCGGCCTGCTCCAGCGACCCGCTCCCCCACGTCGACATCACCGCGAGCCCGGCGGCCGTGAGCACGAGCCCCCCGCCCGCCACGACGCCGGCACCCGCGCGGCGGAGCAGCCACCCGCCCGCGAGGGCGCCGACCGGCACCGCGAGGAGGAACCGGACGAGGACGAGCGCGGCCTCGGTCTGGTCGGTCGTGAGCACCAGCCGGGCCAGCAGCGGCACGTCGACGACGACCGCGACGAGCGCGACCCCGACGAGCAGCGAGGTGCCGAGCGCCCGGACGAGGCGGCCCCGGACCAGCCCGCGCGGCACGAGCGGGTGCACCGAGCGCCGGTGGTGGACGAGGTAGGCCACGACGAGCACGAGCGCCACCGGCAGGAGCGCGTACCCGAGCGGACCGACGACCTCCCGCTCCGGCTCCGCCGCGGCGAAGGTGAGGACGACGGCGCCCAGCGCCCCGCCGACGAGCGCGGCCCCGAGCAGGTCCACGCGGCGCAGCGCCGCCCAGCGGCCGCGCATCGTGGCGGCGAGGGCCGTGAGGGCGAGGACGACCGCCACGACCCCGACGGGGGTGGCGAGCCGCGAGGTGGCGTCGCCGAACGGGACGAACGGGGCCCCGAGGCTCACGCTCGTCGTCAGGCCCTCGGGAGCGGCCAGCGTCAGCCACCCGACGACCAGGGCCGCCGCGCCGAGGAGGGCCGGGACC
Organism: uncultured Actinomycetota bacterium; assembly: GCA_963709785.1. Taxonomy (GTDB): domain Bacteria; phylum Actinomycetota; class Actinomycetes; order Actinomycetales; family Dermatophilaceae; genus Phycicoccus. The sequence continues at coordinate 19,960 of CAVPXT010000007.1, forward strand.
GGGCGGGGCCGCCGCACACCGCCCCCGCCCGTGGCGAGCACCGCACCGGCGAGCAGGACGCCCGCGGCCGCGCCCAGCCAGAAGATCGCCCGCCAGTCCGCGACGACGAGGACCGCGGCGCCGAGCACCGGCCCGAGGACGGAGCCCAGCTCCTGCACCGCACCGACGACGCCGAGGGGGACGCCCCGGCGGCCCGCCGGCCAGAGGTCCGCGACGAGCGCGAGCGTGGCCGGGACCAGCCCTCCGCCGCCCACGCCCTGGACGACGCGACCGGCCACCAGCACGGGGAGCTCGACGGCCAGCGCGGTGAGGACCGACCCGAGCACGAACACGGCGAGGCAGCCGAGCAGGACCCGCCGCCGGTCGACGAGGTCGGCCAGCCGGCCGACGAGGGGGAGCACTGCGACGTACCCGAGCAGGAAGCCGGAGACGATGGGGGTGCCGCGCTGGAGGGAGTCGATGCCGACCCCGACGCCGCGCATCATGTCGGTCAGCGCGAGCACGACCACGTAGGTGTCGGCCGCGGCGAGCGCGACCGCCACGGACGCCGCCGCGAGCAGCGCCCTAGGGGCGGGTGATCTCAACGGGTGCGCCGTAGCCGGTGAGGGTGAGGACGTACGTGGAGTCCTGGGCACCGAAGAACGGACCGACCAGCGTCGCGGTCCGCAGCTCGTCGGTGTCGGTGAGGCCGTAGGTGACCCGGTAGGTTCCCGAGCCGTCGCCGAGGTGGAAGAGGTCGCCGACCTGTTGCGCCGGGAGCGTGCCGGAGACCTGGGTCAGCACCTCCCGTCCGGCCCGGACCTGGCCGCCCGTCGTGGGCTCCGCCGTCTCGGGCAGCAGGGCCGCGATGCCCTTCGAGGGGTCGAAGAAGGTGGCCGGGTTCGGCGCGTTGAGGGTCGAGAGGTCGAACGGCTCGTAGTCGGGGGTGAAGAGCTTGAGGTAGGCGTCCTCCCCGATGGCGATGACGTCGATGGTCGCCGCGATGCCCTTGACGGTGCCGGTGATGGTGCCCTGGAACTTCGGCTCGGTGGTGCTGACGACGCCCTCACCCCGCGCGGCGGTCACCCCGTTCACCGTGGGGGACGCGTCCTTGCTCGTGAGGTCCAGGGTCAGGCTCGTGGTCGCCTCCAGGGCCGCCCGCGCCGCCTCGAGCCGCTGCTCGGGCGAGCGCTCCGGGGCGGCGTCCTCGCCGCCGGAGCAGCCGGCCACGAGGGAGGCGGCCCCGACCAGCAGGGCGACGAGGACGGGGCGGCGGCGCATGGCGGTCACGATAACCGCCGCTGGCTCAGCCCAGCGTGAGGCTCTCGCCGTCGTCGGCGAGCCCGACCGTCACGGTGTCGCCGTCGCGGACCGTTCCGGACAGCAGGGCGGTGGCGAGCCGGTCGCCGATCTCGCGCTGCACGAGCCGGCGCAGGGGTCGCGCGCCGAAGGCCGGGTCGAACCCGGTGCGGGCCAACCACGCCTTCGCGTCGTCGCTCACCTCGAGGTCGATCCGGCGGTCACTGAGCCGGGTCGCGAGGGAGCGCACCTGGAGGTCGACGATGCGGGCGAGCTCGTCGGTCGTCAGCGGGTCGAAGACGACGACCTCGTCGAGCCGGTTGAGGAACTCCGGCTTGAAGGCGCTCCGGACGGCCGACATCACGGCCTCACGGCGGGCCTCGCGGTCGAGCGTCGGGTCGAGGAGGTACTGCGACCCGAGGTTGCTCGTCATGACGAGGATGACGTTGCGGAAGTCGACCGTGCGGCCCTGGCCGTCGGTGAGCCGGCCGTCGTCGAGGACCTGCAGGAGGATGTCGAAGGTCTCGGGGTGGGCCTTCTCGACCTCGTCGAGGAGCACGACGGAGTAGGGGCGACGGCGGACCGCCTCGGTGAGCTGGCCGCCCTCCTCGTAGCCGACGTACCCGGGCGGGGCGCCGATGAGGCGGGCCACCGCGTGGCGCTCCGAGTACTCGGACATGTCGAGCCGGACCATCGCCCGCTCGTCGTCGAAGAGGAAGTCGGCGAGCGACTTCGCGAGCTCGGTCTTGCCGACGCCGGTGGGACCGAGGAAGAGGAACGAGCCCGTGGGCCGGTCGGGGTCGGCGATGCCGGCCCGAGAGCGGCGGACGGCGTCGGACACCGAGCGCACGGCCTCGGCCTGGCCGATGAGTCGCGAGCCGATGATCGACTCCATCGAGAGCAGCTTCTCGGTCTCGCCCTGGAGCAGCCGGCCGGCGGGGATGCCGGTCCACGCCGAGATCACCTCGGCGATGTCGTCGGCGCCCACGCGCTCCTTGACCATGAGGTCGGCACCGCCGCTGGCCGCGGACTCGGCGGCCTGGGCCGCCTCGAGCTGGGCCCCCACCGCCGGGATCTCGCCGTAGAGGAGCCGCGAGGCACCCTCGTAGTCGCCCTCGCGCTGGAGCCGCTCGGCCTGCGTGCGCAGGTCGTCGAGACGGGCCTTGAGGTCGCCGACCCGGTTGAGGCCCTCCTTCTCGGACTCCCAGCGCGCGGTGAGCGCGGCGAGCTCCTCGGACTTGTCGGCGAGGTCGGCGCGCAGCCGCTCGAGCCGCGCGATGGAGCCCTCGTCGGTCTCCTTGACGAGGTGCAGCTCCTCCATCTTCAGCCGGTCGACGGCGCGACGGAGCACGTCGACCTCGACCGGGCTGGAGTCGATCTCCATCCGCAGGCGCGAGGCGGCCTCGTCGACGAGGTCGATCGCCTTGTCGGGCAGGCGCCGACCCGTGATGTACCGGTCGGACAGGGAGGCGGCCGCGACGAGCGCGGAGTCCTCGATCTCGACCTTGTGGTGCGCCTCGTAGCGCTCCTTGAGCCCGCGGAGGATCGCGATGGAGTCCTCGACGCTCGGCTCGCCGACGAAGACCTGCTGGAAGCGGCGCTCGAGTGCGGGGTCCTTCTCGACGTGCTCGCGGAACTCGTCGAGGGTCGTGGCCCCGACGAGGCGCAGCTCGCCGCGCGCGAGCATCGGCTTGAGCATGTTGCTCGCGTCCATGGCGGACTCGCCGGTGGCACCGGCTCCGACGACCGTGTGGAGCTCGTCGATGAAGGTGATGACCTGGCCGTCGCTGTTCTTGATCTCCTCGAGCACGGCCTTGAGCCGCTCCTCGAACTCGCCGCGGTACTTCGCCCCGGCGACCATCGCCCCGAGGTCGAGGCTGACGAGTCGCTTGTCGCGCAACGACTCCGGCACGTCACCGTCGACGATCCGCTGGGCGAGACCCTCGACGACGGCGGTCTTGCCGACCCCCGGCTCGCCGATGAGGACCGGGTTGTTCTTGGTCCGGCGCGAGAGCACCTGCACGACGCGGCGGATCTCGTCGTCACGACCGATGACGGGGTCGAGGCGGCCGTCGCGGGCGGCCTGGGTGAGGTCGGTGCCGTACTGCTCGAGGGCGTCGCCCCCCTCGGCCGGGGTCTCCGAGGTGACCTGTCGGCCATCGCGGAGCTCCTCGATGCGGCGCTCCATGTCGGCGGCGCCGCGCTTCTCGACCGCGGACAGGTGGCCGGTCTCGGCGAGCGCCAGGAGGAGCAGGTCGAGCGCGAGGAAGGAGTCGCCCTTGGCCCGCATCAGGGTGTCGGCCTGGTGCAGCACGGCGAGCGCCTCGCGGCCGAACGTCGGCGCCGCGGTCGCACCGCTGGTCGTCGGCAGGGCACGCAGCCGGGCGTCGGCCTGACCGAGGACGTGGCCCGCGCCCGTGCCGGCCGCGGTGAGCAGCGCGTCGGCCTGCGGGGTGTCCAGGCGCAGCACGGCGCTGGTCAGGTGGTCGGGGGTGATCTCGGCGTGACCTGCGGTCTGCGCGGCGCGCTGCGCGAGGGCCAGGGCCTCGGCCACCTTCGTGGTCGGCTTGAGCTCCATCCGTCATCTCCTGGTCGGGCGTGTTCGGGCGTCACGTACAAAACGCTCAACCAAGTTGAGTCTATTCCACTCAAGTCACCCGGCGCACCTCTGGGGGGTCAGTGCGCGGCCAGCCAGCGCACCGCCTCGCCGACGAGGGTGTCGGGGTCGTCGCGCAGGTCGAGGACCACGCCCTCCTCGTCCGCCTCGAGCGGCTCGAGGGTCGCGACCTGGGAGGCCAGGAGCGAGGCCGGCATGAAGTGGTCGGGCCGGGCCGACATCCGCGCCGCGATGAGCTCGCTCGGCCCGTCGAGGTGGACGAACTGCACCTGCGGCGGCCCGTGCCGCAGCACGTCGCGGTAGGCCCGCTTCAACGCCGAGCAGGCCATGACGGTGGACTGCCCTTCGCGGGCCTGCGTCGCCATCCAGGCCGCCAGGTCGGCGAGCCAGGGCCGCCGGTCGGCATCGGTGAGGGGCGTACCGGCCGACATCTTCGCGATGTTCGCCTCGGGGTGGAACCGGTCGGCCTCGGCGAAGGGCAGACCGAGCGCGTCGGAGATGCCCCGGGCCACGGTCGACTTCCCGCACCCCGACACGCCCATGACGATGACGTGCCGGGTGCGGCCGTGTCCCGGGCCGGGGCCCTCCGGCGCACTCACAGCACGACGCTCACGAGGGCGGCGATCGCGAAGCCGACGACGCCGATGAGGGTCTCCATGACCGTCCACGTGCGCAGCGTGGTCCGCACGTCCATCCCGAGGAAGCGACCGACGAGCCAGAAGCCGGAGTCGTTGACGTGCGAGAGGACGGTCGACCCGGAGGCGATGGCGACGACGATGCACGCGAGGTCGATGCCGGAGAGCGAGCTCATGGCCTCCACCGTCGGTGCGAGCAGGCCCGCGGTCGTCGTGAGCGCGACCGTCGCCGAGCCCTGGGCGACGCGCAGGGCCGTGGCGACGAGGAACGCCGCGACGATGACCGGGAGCCCGAGGTCCTGGAGCGACCCGGCGAGCGCCTCGCCGATACCGCTGGCGCGCAGCACCCCACCGAACATGCCGCCGGCACCGGTGATGAGGATGATCGCGCAGACCGGGCCGAGCGCGCCGTTGAGCAGCGACTCGACATCGGCCTTGGAGCGGCCGCGGCCGAGGACGGCGGTCGCGACGAGGACGGTGATGAGCAGGGCGACCGGCGTCTGGCCGATCATCCGGAGCAGGCCCACCCAGGTGGCCTCGCCGTCGACCGTGCCTGCGGTCGCGAGGGTGTTGAGGCCGGTGTTGAGGAAGATGAGGACGAGCGGCAGGAGCAGGAGCCCGAGGACGGTGCCGAAGCTCGGGGGCTCGAGGTCCTCGGAGCCCTCCGGCTCGGTGGCGCCACCCGAGAGCAGCTCGGGGACGAGCACGTCGATGCGGCGGCCGGTCCAGGTGCCGAAGAGGTAGGACGCGAGGTACCAGGTCGGGATGCCGACGAGCAGGCCGACGATGACGAGCACGCCGATGTCGGCGCCGAGCAGCTGGCCGGCGGCCACCGGCCCGGGGTGCGGCGGGACGAAGGCGTGCATCACGGCGAAGGCCCCCGCGGCGGGCAGCGCGTAGACGAGGACGGAGCCGCCGAAGCGGCGGGCGACGCTGAAGATGATCGGCAGCATGACGACGAGCCCGGCGTCGAAGAAGATCGGGAAGCCGAACAGCAGTGACGCGACACCGAGGGCCAGCGGCGCGCGCTTCTCGCCGAAGCGCGCGACGAGCGTGTCGGCGAGGACCTGCGCGCCGCCGCTCACCTCGAGCAGCCGGCCGATCATCGCCCCGAGCCCGACGAGCAGCGCGACGTTGGCGAGGGTGCTGCCGAAGCCGTCGAGGAGGGTCGGGACGACGTCCGCGAACGGGATCTTCGTCGCGAGGGCCGTGAGCAGGCTGACGAGCACGAGGGCGACGAACGCGTGCAGCCGCAGCTTCATGATGAGGAAGAGCAGGACCCCGACGGCGGCCGCCGCGATGAGGAGGAGCACCCCCGAGGAGTAGGCGGGTTCGACCGGGTCGGCGGCGGTCAGGAGGGCGAGCGTGCTGGCTGTCGAGGTCATCGTGGCTCTCGGGTCTCAGGGGGTGGTGGCCTGCGGAAACGGTCCGCGGTGGGTCGAGGCTAACGACCCGGGCGCCGTCTCGCAGGGCGGGGGTTCGGCGGCCCGGATACCGTCGTCCCATGAGCGCCGCCGTGACGACGTCCACCGACCCCACCCCGGCCGACCGGGCCCGCCAGGTCGGGGTCACCCTCGCCGAGGTGTTCTGCGTCGTCGGCACGCTCGTCGGCGTGGGGGTCATCGGCACCCGGGTCGAGGAGTCCTCGGGCGGCGCGCTCGCGGCCGACGCCACGCTCATCGCCCCGGCCGGGCCGGCCTTCTCGATCTGGACGCCGATCTACCTCGGCCTGCTCGCGTACACGGTGTGGCAGTGGCTGCCGGAGCAGGCCACCGACGCCAGGCACCGCGCCATCGGCTGGCTCGTCGCGGCGTCCATGGTCCTCAACGCCGCGTGGCTGCTCGTCACCCAGCAGGGATGGCTGTGGGCGAGCGTCGTCGTCATCCTCGCCCTGGCGCTGTCGCTCGGGCTGCTCGTGCGCCGGCTTCAGCAGCGGCCGTCGTACGGCACCCCCGAGACCGTCATCGTCGACGGCACCTTCGGCCTCTACCTCGGCTGGGTCGCGGTCGCGACGTGCGCGAACATCACCGCGACCCTCGTCGAGAGCGGGGTCGACCCCGGCGGTCTCGTCGCCGAGCTGCTCGCCGTCGTCGTGCTCGGGGTGGCCGCCGCGCTCGGCGTCGTCTTCGCGCGCCGCCTCGGTGGCCGGTGGGCGGTCGCGGTGGCGATGGCCTGGGGGCTGGGCTGGATCGCGTGGGGCCGGCTCGCCGACCAGCCGGAGTCCGCACTCGTCGCCCTCGCGGCGGTCGCTCGCCGCGGCGGTCGTCCTCTGGGCGCCGACCCGGGTGCACGCCGCGCGCGCGGCCTGACCGGCCACCGGAGCGTCAGCCCCCGAGCAGCTCGTCGAGCCGGGCCGGGTCGGCGAGGACGTTCTCGAGCACGCTGCGCAGCACCAGGTCGCGGGCCTGCGGGGGCAGCATCCCGTCGATGAGGAGGGACGAGAGCCCGTGCACGACCGTCCAGGCGAGCACGTCGACGCCCTCGCGGTGGCGCAGCAGACCCGCGGCGTCCATGGCGTCGAGGGTCTCGCAGAGCATCGTGTACACGTGGTCGGGCGGCCCGACCTGGGGGTCGCCGGGCACGGACGCCGACCCGGAGAGCTTGTCGTGGAAGCCTTCCGCCTCGGGTGAGCAGAGCGGGCCGAAGGTGTGCCTGAACAGGTTCGGCTCGGCCACGGCGAAGTCGACGTAGGCCTCGCCGATGGCCCGCATCCGTCGCACGAGGGCCCGGTCGTCGGCCCCGTCGACAGCGGCGACGGCGGCAGCGACCCGCGCGTCGAGGACGTCGGCCCCGCGGTGCGCGACCTCGTGGAGGAGGGCGTCCTTGTCGGGGAAGTGGTGGTACGCGGCGCTGGCGCTGACGCCGACCGCCTGGGCCACCCCACGGAGGGAGACCTTCTCCGAGCCCTCCCGGCGCACCCGCTCGAGCGCCTCCACGACCAGCGCCTCGGCGAGGTCGCCGTGGTGGTACGGGGTCCGCTCTCGGGTCGGCAGGGGGGGCACGGGCCCAGCGTACGACAGAAGTCTGGACAATGTTCAGATTGGTCTTGACACCGTTCAGATCGGCCTGTCACCCTCTCCGTGTGAACACCGTTCAGATTGCGCCGCGAGGTACCGACCCGCGCCGCCCGGCGGACCGCGCCACTCCCGCCCCGTCCCTCCCGAACGGCCGGATGGCCCGCTTCGGCACCCTCGTCGCGAACCGTCCGCGCGCCACCCTCGCCCTCTTCGTCCTCGCCCTCGTCGTCGCCGGCGGACTCGGCTCGCAGCTCTTCCCCCGGCTCCAGACCCAGGGCTTCGGCGTCGGCTCGAGCGAGTCGGCCCGCGCGGCCGACGAGCTCTCGCGCACCTTCGACGTCCGCGACCCCGTCGTCGTCCTTGCCCTCGAGCTGCCCGCGGGGTCGACGACCCCACGGCCGCGGCCGCCGCGGCCGCCCTCGTCGAGCGCCTGGGCGGCGTCGCCGGTGTCGACCAGGTCGTCTCGTACTGGACCTCGGGACGACCGGCCGCGCTGCGCGGGAACGACGGCCGCACCGGCGAGGTGCTCGTCGGCGCCTCGAGCACCGACGAGACCCGACGGGCCGAGACCGGCACCGCGGTGCAGGACCTCGTCGAGGCCGTCGACGCCGCCGACCCCGCCCTGCGGGCCCACCTCACCGGCGAGGCCCCGGTCGGCAACGCCCTCAACGACACGATCACCGGCGACCTGGCCCGGGCCGAGTCCATCGCCGTGCCGCTCACCTTCGTCCTCCTGCTCCTCGTCTTCGGGTCCCTCGTCTCGGCCGGCCTGCCCTTCGTCGTCGCCGCCGGGTCGGTGCTCGGGTCGTTCCTCCTCGTCTGGCTCGTCTCGCTGACGACGGACGTGTCGGTGTTCGGGCTCAACCTCATCACCGGCCTCGGGCTGGGGCTCGGGATCGACTACGCGCTGCTCGTCGTCAACCGCTTCCGCGAGGAGCTCGCGCTCGCCGGAGCCGCCCCCGCGCAGGACGCCGTCCGCGCCGCCGTGGCCCGCACGGTCGCCACGGCCGGGCGCACCGTGGTGTTCTCGGGCGCCACGGTCTTCGTCGTCCTCGGCGCGATGACCTTCTTCCAGCAGTACTTCCTGCGCTCCTTCGGCTACGCGGGGATGGCGGCCACCCTCACCGCGGTCCTCGCCGCCCTCACCGGCTTGCCGGCGGCGCTGTCGCTGCTCGGCACGCGCGTGGACCGCTTCCGGGTGCTGCGCCGCGACCTCACCCCGCGCGACGAGGGCGTGTGGTCGACCATCTCGCGCTTCGTGATGCGCCGGCCGGTCCCCGTGCTCGTCGCCACCCTGGCCGTGCTCGGGACCCTCGCCGCCCCCGCCCTCGGGGTGAGCTTCTCGCAGGTCGACGCCCGGGTGCTGCCGGCCGACGCGCCGGCGGCCGTGGCCAGCCGCGTCATCGAGGAGCGCTTCACCGGCAACCAGGGCGCGCCCGTCGAGGTCGTGCTGCCTCCCGGCGCCGACGACGCCGCCACCGCGCAGTACGCCGAGCGGCTCTCCCGCATCGAGCACGTGACGTCGGTGACCTCGGCCCAGGGCGTCTTCGTCGACGGGCAGCAGGCCGGGGCCGACCCCCGCGCGGCAACGATGCGGGTGACCTCGGGGGCGCAGCGGCTCACCTCGTCGCCGACGTGCCGGCGGTGGGCGAGGAGGGCTCGCAGCTCGTCGAACAGGTGCGCGCCACCGCGGCCCCGGTCGGTGACGTGCTGGTCGGCGGTGCGGCGGCCCGGTTCCGCGACGGCCAGGCGGCCATCGGCTCGCGCGGCGTGCTGGCTCTGGCCTGGGTGGCCCTCGCCACGCTCGTCCTCCTCTTCCTCTTCACCGGCTCGGTCGTCATCGCGCTCAAGGCGGTGCTGCTCAACCTCCTGAGCCTGGCCGCCATGCTCGGAGCCGTCGTCTGGGTGTTCCAGGAGGGGCACGCCCACTGGCTGGTCGGCGGCTTCACCGAGACCGGGACGGTCGACACCGCCATGGCCGTGCTCATCGCGATCACCGCGTTCGCCCTGTCGATGGACTATGAGGTGTTCCTGCTCTCGCGCATCGTGGAGGAGCACCGTCGGGGAGCGAGCACCACCGATGCCGTCGCCCTCGGCCTCCAGCGGTCCGGTCGGATCATCACGGCGGCGGCCGTGCTGCTGGCGGTCGTCTTCGCGACCTTCGTCACGAGCGGGGTGACCAACATCAAGCAGCTCGGTTTCGGGGTCGCGTTCGCGATCCTCCTCGATGCCACGGTGGTCCGGGCACTGCTCGTCCCCGCGCTGATGCGGCTCCTCGGACGCGCCAACTGGTGGTCACCGCGGCCGCTCACCCGGCTGTACGAGCGCTTCGCCCTCCGGGAGGGGTAGGAGCCGCCGGGGTCGCCGGGCACGAGGGGAGCGAGCCCGGGCCCGGCGACGTCGTTCAGCGGAAGACGCGGTCGACCGAGGCGAACGCCCCGAGCGCGTGGTCGGCGCAGAAGTGGTCGTGGTCGTCGCGGACCCGGTCCGGCCGCCTCGGATGCGAAGCCGACGACGTCGGCGACGGAACAGCTCGGGCACACCGATCGCGTCGAGGACGAGCGGTTCGATGTCGACGTCCCGCTCACCGACGTCGTCGGACAGCGCGTGGGCGTGGGCGAGGGTCTGGCCGCACAGCCGCGCGTAGTCGACCCACTCCTGCTTGGTCAGCTCGTCGAGGTCGATCTCGTTCTTGTAGGGCGAGCGCTCCCGGGTCATGAAGCTCATCCCCTCGAACTCGACGTGCCCGAAGAAGGCGTCGCCGTTGACGAGCTGGACGCGGGCCGCCTCGGTGATCCGCTCGCCCGTCCCGTCGACGCCGAAGTCGTTCGGCGGGGCGAGGCCGGCGAGCGCGGAGCGCCGGGCCTGCTTCAGCTCGAGGACGAGGTCGTCGCTCCCGTCCTCGGCCGGTCCCTCGATGAGCACGTAGTAGCGCGTGAGCCCGAGGGACGCCGTGCCCTGCCCGACCCGCTCGGCGACGTCCTTGACGCGCATCCGCCCGGCGCGGGCCGGTACGTCGATGGAGCTGGCGTCCACCATCCGCTGCATGAGCTCCTGGAACTCCTCGCGGCGGCGCGGCCGCGGGACGAGCTTGCGGCTCGCGCGGAAGCCCTGCCCTGACTCGTCGTGGTACTTCGTGGCCAGCCACCGGCTGCGCTGCTCGAGGGAGTCCTCGAGCAGCGCGGTGATGAGCGGAGGTGCGTTGTCGACCCGCAGCTGGTGCCGGGTCTCGTCGCCGTCGCGGGCGAAGCGGGTCATCCCCTCGACGTACCCCTCGACGAAGGCGGTGACGATCTTCCGCCGCCGCTTCGGCCCGTGGCCGCCCTCGACCTCGGCGGCGACCGCGAAGCCGACGGCTCCGCGCTTGAGGTCCCAGGTGAACGGGGCGTAGAAGGCCTCGTCGAAGTCGTTGACCCCGAAGAACGGGACGTTGTCGGCGCTCGGCATCACCCCGAAGTTCTCGGGGTGGACGTCGCCGAGGCACAGCACGGTCGGCATCCACGCGTCCTCGCCGGCCATGTCGCGGTAGAAGAGCAGCGCGGTGCCCCGGAAGAAGGAGTACCTCGAGCCGGCGAGCTTGTCGAACTTCGCCCGCGCCCCCTCGGACCCGTCGTCGATCCGGGCCCGGTGGTCCTCGCGGATCGTCTGGCGGACGTGGATCCGGCGGTCGTGCCCGCCGAGGGTGCGCGGCAGCGGCACCATCTCACCGCGGGCCCGCGCCCGGGCGAGCTCCTCGAAGGCGTCGAACCTGGAGGCCGCGTCGCGGGCACCGAGGGCGGTGTCCCGCCGCGGCGAGGTGGACTGCTCGGGGGCCGGAGGCATGGCCCATGTCTAGCGCACGGACCGACCGGCCCGGACCGTCGGTGGCGGTCAGCGGTGGTGGGGGCGCCAGACGACGAGGGCCTGGCTGCGGGTGGTGCGGGGGCGCTCGCCGAGCCGCGCCGCGTAGACGTCACCGGTGGGACTGACCGAGAAGACGCGGGTGGTGCGCCCCGACCCCGCCTCGAGGGCCTCGACCTCCGCGCTCAGCTCGGCGACCCGGGCGCGCAGCGCGGAGACCTGGTTCTCGAGCTCGAGGATGCGGGCGATGCCGGAGAGCGAGACACCCTCCTCCTGGGAGAGCCGCTGCACCTCGCGCAGGAGCGCGACGTCGCGCTGGGAGTAGCGCCGGCCGCCGCCGGAGGTGCGTGAGGGGGTGACGAGGCCGAGCCGGTCGTACTGCCGCAGGGTCTGCGCGTGCATCCCGGCGAGCTCGGCCGCGACCGAGATGACGAAGACGGGGGTGTCGTCGTCGGGCGCGAACGCGGTGATGTCGAGCCGGGCCATGGCGCTCCTCCCGTCAGGTCGACGCCTGCTGGAACAGGGTGGCACGCGGGTCGGCGTCACCCTCGGCGTCGCGGAGGGTCTCGACGGCGTGTCGGGCCTCGTCGCTGAGCCGCTGCGGCACGACGACCTGGACCCGGGCGAGGAGGTCGCCCGTGCCGTGCTTGCCGGCGACCCCACGCCCCTTGACGCGCAGGACGCGTCCGCTGGGCGTGCCGGGCGCGACCTTGACCCGCACGCTCGACCCGTCGAGGGTCGGCACGGGCACGGTGGCCCCGAGGGCGGCCTCGGCGAAGGTCACCGGCAGGTCGACGGTCAGGTGGTCGCCGTCGCGGCCGAAGACGGGGTGCTTCTCGACGGCGACGGTGAGGATGAGGTCACCCTTGGGTGCCCCGGGGTCGCCGGAGGCGCCCTTGCCGCGCAGCCGGATCTTCTGGCCGTCGCGGACGCCGGCGGGGATCTTCGTGGTGATCCGCCGACCCTCCGCCGTGGTCAGCGTGACCGTGGACCCCTCGACGGCGTCGCGGAAGGGCAGGCTCGTGCGGGCCTGCACGTCGGCACCGGGGCGCGGACCGCGGGAGGCCCCGAAGCCCCCGAAGGGGTCGCCGCCGCGGGTGCCACGGGCGCCGCCGGGCGCGCCGGCCCCGCCGAACATCTGGGCGAGGATGTCGTTGATGTCCTCGCCGCCGGCGCTCTGGCCGCCGCCGGGGCCGCCCTGCGAGAAGCGGACCCGCGTGCCACCGTCACCGCCACCGAAGGCACTGAAGATGTCCTCGAAGCCGGTGGACCCACCGGGGCCGCCGGACCCCGCGCGGAAGCGGGCGCCCCCGCCGGCCATCGACCGGACGGCGTCGTACTCCTCGCGCTGGGCGGGGTCGGAGAGGACGGCGTTCGCCTCACCGATGTCCTTGAAGCGCTGCTCGGCCGCGGCGTCCCCGGCGTTCTGGTCGGGGTGGTGGGTGCGGGCGAGCTTGCGGTACGCCTTCTTGATCGCCGCCTGGTCGGCGTCCCGGGGGACGCCGAGGATCGCGTAGAAGTCCTTCTCGAACCAGTCCTGGCTGGCCATCGGCGCCTCCTCTCGGTTCGTGCGGGTGGGTCAGTCGGGGTCGGCGACCGCGACGCGAGCGGGTCGCAGGACCTGCTCACCGGCACGGTAGCCGGGCTGGAGCACCGTGACGACGGTGGTGCCCGACGCGTCGGCCGGCAGGGCCTCGTCGTCGGCGGGCCACGGGGCGTGCATCAGGGCCTCGTGCTGTTGCGGGTCGAACGCCTCGCCCGTGCTGCCGAAGCGCACGAGCCCGTAGCGCCCGAGGGTGTTCTCGAGCTTGTCGGCGATGGCCGCGAACGGCCCGCCCTCGAGGTCGCCGTGCTCGCGGGCCGCGTGGACGTCGTCGAGCACCCCGAGGAGCGACTCGAGGACGTCGCGCACGGCGCGCTCCTGGACGACCGCCCGGTCACGGTCGACCCGGCGCTTGTAGTTGACGTACTCGGCCTGCAGACGCTGGAGGTCGGTGAGCCGCTCGGCCGCCAGGACGGTGTCCGGGTGGACGTCGGACCCCCCGGCCGGGGCCTCGGCGGGCTCCCCGGCGGGGACCTCCGTCGCGCCCTCGGCCGCGGGGGCGGTGGCCCCGGACTCCTCCGGGGCCACCTCCTCGCCGCGCACCGGCTCGTCGTTGACCGCCTCGGTGTTCACCGAGTCGTCCATCGAGGAGTCGGTCACTTCTTCTCCTCGTCGTCCTCGACGACCTCGGCGTCGACGACGTCGTCGTCGGACTCCGCGGTCGGCTGCTCGGTGCCGTCGCCGGCCTCGGCGCCCGGCACGTCGCCGGCCTCGCCCTGCTCGGCGGCTGCGGCGTAGACGGCCGCACCCATCTCCTGGGACCTGGTGTTGAGGGTGTCGATCTTGGCCTGGATGTCCTCGGTGGAGGCCTCGCTGTCGGGCTTGATGGCCTCCTTGAGGTCGGCCAGCGCCTCGTCGACGGGCGTGCGGTGCTCGTCGGAGACCTTGTCGCCCGACTCGGAGAGGAACTTCTCGGTCGAGAAGACGAGCGACTCGCCCATGTTGCGCGTCTCGGTCTCCTCGCGGCGCTTCTTGTCCTCGTCCGCGTGGGCCTCGGCGTCCTTGACCATGCGCTCGATCTCCTCCTTCGACAGGGCGGACCCGCCGGAGATGGTGATCTTCTGCTCCTTGCCGGTGCCGCGGTCCTTCGCGGAGACGTTGACGATGCCGTTGGCGTCGATGTCGAAGGTGACCTCGACCTGCGGGACCCCGCGCGGCGCCGGCGCGATGCCGGAGAGCTCGAAGGTGCCGAGCGGCTTGTTCTGCTGGGCGATCTCGCGCTCACCCTGGAAGACCTGGATGAGGACCGACGGCTGGTTGTCCTCGGCGGTGGAGAAGACCTCGCTGCGCTTGGTCGGGATGGCGGTGTTGCGCTCGATGAGCTTGGTGAACAGCCCGCCCTTGGTCTCGATGCCGAGGGACAGCGGCGTGACGTCGATGAGGAGGACGTCCTTGCGCTCGCCCTTGAGGACACCGGCCTGGAGGGAGGCGCCGAGGGCGACGACCTCGTCGGGGTTGACGCCCTTGTTGGGCTCCTTGCCGCCCGTCATCTCCTTGACGAGGGCGCTCACCGCGGGCATGCGGGTGGAGCCACCGACGAGGACGACGTGGTCGATGTCGCCGACGGAGATGCCGGCGTCCTTGATGACGTTCTGGAAGGGCTGCTTCGTGCGGTCGAGCAGGTCCTTGGTCATCTGCTCGAACTGCGCGCGGGTCAGGTTCTCGTCGAGGTGGATCGGCCCGTTCTCGGACATCGAGAGGTACTGCAGGGAGATGTTGGTGCTGCTCGCGGACGAGAGCTCCTTCTTCGCCTGCTCGGCCGCGTCACGCAGACGCTGCATCGCGATCTTGTCCTTGGACAGGTCGACACCGGAGGTGTTCTTCACCGTCGTCAGGAGGTGGCTGACGATGCGCTCGTCCCAGTCGTCGCCACCGAGCTTGTTGTCACCGCTGGTGGAGCGGACCTGGATGGTGGAGAAGCCGTCCTCCGGGTCCTTGCCGACCTCGAGGAGGGAGACGTCGAAGGTGCCGCCACCGAGGTCGAAGACGAGGATGAGCTCGTCCTCCTTGCCCTTGTCGAGGCCGTAGGCGAGGGCCGCGGCGGTGGGCTCGTTGACGATGCG
Source organism: uncultured Actinomycetota bacterium (assembly GCA_963709785.1). Lineage (GTDB taxonomy): Bacteria > Actinomycetota > Actinomycetes > Actinomycetales > Dermatophilaceae > Phycicoccus. The sequence continues at coordinate 35,013 of CAVPXT010000007.1, forward strand.
CAGGACGTTGAGGCCCGCGACCTCGCCGGCCTCCTTGGTGGCCTGGCGCTCGTGGTCGTCGAAGTACGCCGGGACGGTGATGACCGCGTCGGTGATGGTCTCGCCGAGGTAGGACTCGGCGTCGCGCTTGAGCTTCTGGAGGATGCGGGCGCTGATCTCCTGGGCGGTGTACTGCTTGCCGTCGACGTCGTCCGTCTTCCAGTCGGTGCCCATGTGGCGCTTGACCGAGCGGATGGTGCGGTCGGCGTTGGTCACGGCCTGGCGCTTGGCGATCTCGCCGACGAGCACCTCACCGCCCTTGGAGAACGCGACGACCGACGGGGTGGTGCGCCCGCCCTCGGCGTTCGCGATGATCGTGGGCTCGCCGCCCTCGAGGACGGCGACGGCGCTGTTCGTGGTGCCGAGGTCGATACCGACTGCACGGGCCATGTGACTGCTCCTTGCTGGTTCTGGGTGACACGGGGTTGAGTGCTTCTCGCTCACGTTAGGTCCGTGGTCCGCACTTGCGCAAACTCACGTCGCCAACCTTGCGTTCACCTGACTCAACTCTGGCGGTGGCTCGGTTGTTCCCCGGTCGGCGCGGTCGGCCCAGCTACGGGCGCAGGGCCCAGCCGTCGTCGGTGACGAGGACCACGCGGTCGGCCGACTCGCGCCCGGCCCGCACGACCGCCGCGTTCGGCTCGTCGACCGCCGCCACCCACGCGGCAGCCTCCGCCGGGGACTTCCCGAACGCCACGTGCCGGGCGACGAGCCGCTCCAGGCGCACCTCGTCGTCGATGTCGACGAACCACACCGCGTCGAGCGCGGCCCGGGCCTCCAGCCACTCCGGCTGGTCCAGCAGCAGGTAGTTCCCCTCCGTCACGACGAGCCGGGCGCCACCGGGCACGACCACGGCTCCCGCGAGGGGCTGCTCGAGCGTGCGCTCGAACCCCGGCGCGTAGGCGTCGCGCGCCGCGTCCTCCCGGAGCCGCCGGAGCAGCGCCGCGTACCCGAGCGCGTCGAAGGTCTCCGGTGCGCCCTTGCGGCCACGCAGCCCGAGCCGCTCGAGCTGGACGTCGGCGAGGTGGTAGCCGTCCATCGGCACGTGCCCGACGAACCCGGGCCCGCACCGGCGACCCACCTCCTCCACGAGGGCCTCGACGAGGGTCGACTTCCCGGCCCCCGGCACCCCGCACACCCCGAGGACCGCCCGGCCACCGCCCGCGGGCACGAGCCCCAGCGCCAGGTCGACGACGGCGTCCAGGCCGGCGCGGCCCACCGAGCCCCGGGGGGCCTCAGTACCCGGCATCGTCGAGGGCCTTCCCGGTCAGCTCGCGGCCGAGCGCGATCATCTCGCCCGCCCGGTGGAAGTCCATCGTGCGGCAGGCGTCCGACGGGACCGAGACGAGGACGTCCGGTGGGTTGCTCGCCATCCGGTACCTCGTGATGAGGGCGGCCATGGTGTCGAAGGAGCGGTTGAAGATCTCCGCGGAGGCGAGGTCCTTCGGGGCCGGCGCGAATCCGGTGGCCGACGACACCGACGGCGACCCGCCGCCCTCGGTCACCGGCTCCACGTCGACGTCCGCGGCCCCGTCCGGCGCGGCGGCGGTGTCGTGCGAGCCGCCCATCAGGGCGCTGACCCGGTGCGTCAGCGACCGCACCGATCCCGCGACCGCCCCACCGAGCTGCCCCGGCGTGCGGACCGGCGCGACGGGCATCCCCCGGCTGTGACCTGCCTGCAGGCTCACGGCGACGGTGAGGTCGGACATCACGGCCGCCGTCGGCTCGATGGGCACGGGGTTCATCAGGCCCCCGTCGACGAGCAGCCGCCCGTCGACGACGATCGGCGTCACGAGGCTGGGGATGGCGACCGAGGCCCGGATCGCCGTCGCCATCGGGCCGCGCTGGAACCACACCTCGCGCCGGTGGTTGAGGTCGGTCGCGACCGCCGTGAACGGGATGGCGCAGTCCTCGATGAGCGCACCGCCGAGGATGTCCCCGACGCGGTTGAAGATGCGTTCGGCCCGGATCGCTCCTCCCCCGCCGAGGTTCATGTCGAGGAGGCGCCACACGTCGTACTGGGTGAGGCCGGTCACCCAGTCCGTGTAGGCGTCGAGCCGCCCGGCCGCCGCGAGGCCCCCGACGAGGGCTCCCATCGACGTGCCCGCGATCGCGACGACCTCGTACCCGCGCTCCTCGAGAACCTGGAGCACCCCGATGTGGGCGTAGCCGCGGGCGCCGCCGGACCCGAGCGCCAGTGCCACCCGTCGACCCATGCCGCCAGCGTACGGCTCGGGCGCCTCCCCACGTGCCCGCCGCCGGCGCGCCTACGGTGGACCCATGACGCGCAGAGCACTGGTCCTCGGGGGCGGCGGCATCACCGGGATCGCCTGGGAGCTGGGCCTCCTGCACGGGCTGGCCGAGGCCGGGGTCGACCTGACCACCGCCGACCTCGTCGTCGGCACCTCGGCCGGTTCCGTGGCGGGCGCACAGGTCCGCAGCGGCACCCCGCTCCCCGACCTCTACGAGGCCCAGCTCGCACCGCCGCGCGGTGAGGTGGCCGCGACGCTCTCCCGGTGGACGATGCTGCGCCTCGCCCCCGCGCTGCTGCGCCCCGCACCGCCCGGGAGAAGCGGGCGCGCGTCGGCCGCACGGCGATGCGCGCCTAGCGGGCCCCGATGCCGGTTCCGTGGCGGGCGCACAGGTCCGCAGCGGCACCCCGCTCCCCGACCTCTACGAGGCCCAGCTCGCACCGCCGCGCGGTGAGGTGGCCGCGACGCTCTCCCGGTGGACGATGCTGCGCCTCGCCCCCGCGCTGCTGCGCCCCGGCACCGCCCGGGAGAAGCGGGCGCGCGTCGGCCGCACGGCGATGCGCGCCCAGCCGGGCGACGATGCCGAGCGCGTCGCGGTCATCCGCGGCCGGGTCCCCTGGGAAGAGTGGCCCCCGGGCGACCTCGAGGTCACCGCCGTGGAGGCCGAGTCCGGCGCCTTCACGGTGTTCGACCGGGACTCGGGCGTCGACCTCGTCCGCGCCGTCGCGGCGAGCTGCGCGGTCCCGCTCGTCTGGCCGCCGGTCGCGGCGAACGGTCGGCACTACGTCGACGGCGGCGTCCGCTCCACGGCCAACGTCGACGTCGCGCGGGGGTGCGACACCGTCGTCGTGATCGCCCCGCTCCCCCGGTCCTTGACGAAGGCCACCTCCATCGAGGCCCAGCTCGGCCGGACCGGCGCCGCCCGCAGCGCCGTGGTGGTCCCCGACGCGCAGGCGCTCACGGACATCGGGAAGAACGTCCTCGACCCGGCCCGCCGCGCCGGCGCCGCCCGCACCGGACGCCGCCAGGCGGCCGACGTGGTCGCACAGGTCCGCGCCGCGTGGGGCTGAGCCGCACCCGCGCCACGGCACCGGGATGCCACCGGAACGGCACGCCCCGCCGCGACGTCCCACGGGGGTGGTGCCTCGTCCGCGACGATGGGGCCGTGAAGGGAGCTCCGATGACGACACCAGGTCAGACCAGACGACCGAACCGGGTCGCACTCGTGGCGGCTGCGGCGGTCACGGGCCTCGCGCTGTCGGCCTGCGTCTCGAGCGGCGACGAGGAGGCGAGCCCGAGCCCCTCCGCGAGCGCGACCCCCTCGGCCACCGAGAGCGTCAGCCCATCCGCCTCCCCCTCCCCCACGAGCACCCCGGTCCCCACCCCCGAGGGCTTCTCCATGGACGAGCAGGCCTCGGCCGACTGGCCCGAGCTCGGGGGCAACGTCGGTATCGGCGTCGAGTCCCGGGTCGGGAAGCAGACGGGCTACGACCGGGTCGTCTACCAGTTCAGCCGCACCGCGACCCCCACCTACCGGGTCCACTGGGTCGACGAGCCCATCGGCGACGGCTCGGGCGAGCGGGTCGAGGTTCCCGGCGACGCGTGGCTCGAGGTCCTCGTGACGACCGTCGACGTCCCCGGGGAGTCGGCGCCGAGCCCGGACGACCCGCTGCCGGCCGACCTCGAGGGGACTGTCGTCGTCGCGGCGCCGGCCATCTGGGGCGGGTTCGAGGGCTACGGGCAGCAGTTCATCGGTGTGCGCGACCAGCAGCGGCCCTTCCGGGTCAGCGTCCTCACGAACCCGACCCGGCTGGTCGTCGACATCGCGAAGTAGCCGGGCGCGGCCTCAGAGGTCGAGGTCGCGGTGCCAGGACTGGGTCTTGTAGTCGGTGACCCAGCCCATCGAGGTGTAGAGCCCGTCGGCACCCGTCGGCGAGTCGTCGTCGACCTCGAGACCGACCCGGTTGCGCCCCCGGCGCGCGGCGTCGGCGATCACGGTGTTGAGCAGTGCCTTGGCGACGCCCCGCCCCCGGGCCCGTCGGTGCACGCCGATGTAGTCGACGTAGCTGCCGGGGACGCCGTCGGCGTCGGGGCGCAGCACCGACGAGACGACCGCGCCCGCGGGCACCGCGCCGTCCTCGGTCTCGACCGTCGCGAGCCACCAGTGGTCCCAGCGGTGGCCGGGGTCCTCGCGCAACCGCATGACGAACTCCGGGAAGCTCTCGCGGTAGGAGCTGAAGTGGTCCTGGAAGGACTCCTCGAGGACGCGGTGCACGGCCTGGAGGTCCTGGGCGAGCGGCAGGCCGTCCTCGTGCCGGTCGACCGGCCGGATGACGACGCCCTCGCGCGGGCCGGGCACGCTCGTGGCCTCCTCGGGCCCCACCGGCCGGGTCATCTGCAGCCAGGTGCGGGTGTGCCGGTAGCCCGCCGCGTCGAGCCAGCGCTGCTGCCGGGGGTCGTCGGCGTAGGCACCGGAGTCCAGCAGGGACGTGCGCAGCGCCCGCATCCGCGCGATGTCACGGGCGTGGCGCTCACCGGCCGCGAAGAGGTGGCCGGCGACCTCGTCCGCCTCGTCGTCGGGCAACGCGGGGCTCACGGTGACCTCGACGAGGGTCCGCCCGGCGGCGCGGTCGTGGACCGAGAGCCACGCGAGCAGGCGGTCGTCGCCGTCGTGGACGAGCACCTGACGGCGCGTCCACGACCCGGTGCCGGCGAGCTGGCCGAGGACGGCCTCCGGGTCGACGCCGGCCGACCCCTTCGCCGCCTCCTGGTGCGCCGCCAGCAGGGCGGAGACCGCGGGGGCGTCGTCGACCTCCGGTCTGCGCGTCGCGTAGCGGTCGGGCAGTCCGTCGATCGTCACCTCGGCGTGGCTCATGGGCTCCACTCTCCCATCCCGGCCGAGCGCGGTGGGCTCGGCCTCAGCGGGCGCCGAGCCTCCGCACGGCGAGCACGGCCAGGGCGCGGGCGACCTCGACGACCTCTGACAGCGGCACGGACTCGCGGGTGGAGTGCGCCAACCGGACGTCGCCCGGCCCGAACTGGAGCGTCGGCACGCCCTCGGCGGCGTAGAGCCGGAGGTCCGAGCCGTAGGGCGCGGCGCCCACCCCGGGACGGGCGGCGCCGACCGCCACCGCGGCGTCCGCGACCTCGTCGGCGAAGGGGTGGTCGGCGGGCAGCCGCCCCGAGGCGAACCGTCCGCCGGGCCACGTCACCCGTGGCGGGTGCTCGGAGAGCCACGGGTCGGTGGCCGCGACCTCCGCGACGGCCCGCTCGAACTCGGCGGCGGCCGCCCGGGTGCTCTCACCGAGTGCGACGCCGAGGCGGCCCTCCGCGACGAGGAGGTCGGGCACGCTGCTCGCCCAGTCCCCGGCCTGCACGGTCCCGATCGTGATGGCGTACGGCAGCGGGTTGCCGTCGAACAGCGGGTCGGCCGTGGCGTTGCGGGCCGACTCGAGCTCACGGATCGCGGCGTGGACGACCATGAAGGACTCGACCGCCGACTGCCCCTCGAGCCGGGTGCTGCCGTGGGTGGCTCGTCCCGGGACCTCGAGCCGGAAGGTCAGCGCACCGGCGTTCGCGGTGAGCAGCCGGCCGCCGGTCGGTTCGGTGATGACGACGGAGTCGCCGGTGTGGCCGCGCCGGAGCGTGGCGAAGGCGCCGAGCCCGCCGTCCTCCTCGCCGACGACGGAGTGGAGCGCGAGCCGCCCCTCGGTGCGGACGCCGGAGCGGTGCAGGGCGCGGGCGACCGCGAGGTTCGCCGCGACCCCGGCCTTCATGTCGCACGCCCCGCGGCCGTGCAAGCGCCCGCCGTCGATCGCCGCGGCGAACGGGTCGTGGCCCCAGGACCACCGGTCGCCGACCGGGACGACGTCGACGTGACCGTTGAGCACGAGGGCGGGCGAGCCCTCCCCCGGGGTGGTGCCGACGAGCCCCCACGCCTCCTCCCGCGGCGCCTCGGTGCCGGGGAAGTCGGGGTCGGCGTGGAGCTCCTCGAGGTCCTCGGACCACAGGTCGACCTCGAGCCCGGCCTCGGCGTACCAGCCGGCGAGGAGGTGCTGGGCCTCCCCCTCCTCCGGGCTGCCGGTGATGCTCGGGACCTGGACGAGCGTGACGAGGGAGGCGACGAGCTCGTCCTCGTCGAGGGCGTCGAGCACGCGGCTCTCGGCAGGGCTCAGCGGTGCGGTCACGCCCGCACCGTAACCCGCCGGGTAGCGTCGGTGGGGGAACGCAGGGACGACGAGGAGGAGCAATGGGCGCGGGGCACGGGCACGGCCACCCGGGGACGGGTGCGTCCGACCACGCCGGCGCCACGCACCGGTGGCGGCTGCGGGTCGCCTTCGTCCTCGTCGCGGTGTTCTTCGTCGTCGAGCTCGTGGCCGGGTTGGCCGCGGGCTCGCTGGCCCTGCTGAGCGACGCGGGCCACATGGCCGCCGACGTCGTCGCCCTCGGCGCCGCGCTCGTCGCCACCCGCATCGCGACCCGCCCGGACTCCACCGGGCGCCGGACCTTCGGCTCGTACCGGGCGGAGGTCTTCGCGTCCGGCCTCGCCGTGCTGCTGATGCTCGGGGTGTCGGTCTACATCGTCGTCGAGGCCGTCGGTCGGGTGGGCTCGACGCCGGACGTCGCCACCGGGGTCATGGTCGGCGTGGGCGGCCTCGGCCTCGCCGTCAACCTCGTGGCGCTCGTGCTGCTGCGCGGTGGGGCCTCGGAGAGCCTCAACGTCAAGGGTGCCTACCTCGAGGTGGTCGCCGACACCGTCGGGTCGCTCGGGGTGCTCGCCGCCGGCGTGCTCGTCGCGGTCACCGGGTCGCCGGTGTGGGACACGGCCGTCGCGCTGGCCATCGCCGTGTTCGTCGCCGTCCGCGCGGTGCTGCTCGGCCGCGAGGTCGTGGCGGTCCTCGGCCAGCACGCCCCGGCCGGCATCCACCCGGACGCCGCCGAGGCGTCACTGCGCGGCGTCCGCGACGTCGTCGACGTCCACGACCTCCACCTGTGGACCCTCACGTCGGGGATGCACGTCGCGACCGCCCACCTCGTGTGCGCCGACGGCGCCGACCCCGGTCACGTCCTCGAGGAGGCCGGGACCCGGCTGCGTGAGGAGTTCGGCATCGACCACGCGACGCTCCAGGTCGAGCCTCGGGGCACCCGCTCCTGCGTCGAGACGAGCTGGTAGCGGCCGGCCGGCGACCGCGTCGGAGCGGGCCCGCGTCGAACCCCGGAATGCGGCCGCCGCGGCGGCGGTTGGCCCTGCGGTGACGACACCCACCGCGGCCCGGGTCAGCCGGGCGAGCGTCGGCCTGCGCTCGGAGCGCGGCCCGGTCCTGCTCTCCGTGATGCTCGCGACGGGCCTGGTCGCCATCGACGCGACGATCCTCGCCACCGCGGTGCCGGCCGTGGTCCGTGACCTCGGCGGGCTGTCGCAGTTCCCGTGGCTCTTCTCGATCTACGTCCTCGCCCAGGCGGTGTCCGTCCCCGTGTACGGGAAGGTCGCCGACCTCTTCGGCCGCAAGACGGTGATGCTGGTCGGCGTGGGCCTCTTCGTGCTCGGGTCGCTGCTCTGCGGGATGGCGTGGTCGATGGGCGCGCTCATCGCGTTCCGCGCCGTCCAGGGGCTCGGCGCCGGCGCCATCCAGCCGATCGGGATGACCATCGTCGGCGACATCTACAGCGTCGCGGAGCGGGCGACCGTGCAGGGGTACGTGGCGTCGGTGTGGGCGATCAGCTCGCTCGTGGGGCCGACCCTCGGCGGTGTGTTCAGCGAGGCCCTCACGTGGCGCTGGATCTTCTTCATCAACCTGCCCCTCGGGGCCGCGGCCGCCTGGATGCTGTGGCGCCGCTTCTCCGAGACGCCCCGGCCGGCCGCGCCGCGCCCGCGCATCGACTACGGGGGGATCCTGCTGCTCCTCCTCGGCACGGTGGCCCTCCTCGTCGGCCTGCTCGAGGGCGGGGTGCTGTGGCCCTGGGCGTCGCTGGTGGGCATCGGGCTCTTCGTGGCGTCGGGGGTTCTCCTCGCGGCGTTCGTCGTCGTCGAGCGTCGCGCGCCCGAGCCGGTCCTCCCGCTGTGGGTCTTCGGCCACCGGGTCGTCGGTGGCGCGATGCTCGTCTCGCTCGTCGTCGGGGTGATGCTCCTCGGCCTCACCTCCTACGTGCCGCTCTACGCCCAGGGCGTCCTCGGGACCGGGGCGATCGTCGCCGGGTTCGCCCTCGCGGCGATGACCATCGGCTGGCCGATCGCGGCCTCCACCGCCGGTCGGCTCTACCTGCGCCTCGGCTTCCGGACGACGATGCTCATCGGGTCCGCGCTCGCCATGGTGGGCTCCGGCCTGTTGCTCCTCGTGGGCCCCGACAGCTCCGTGGGGCTGCTCGCCACCGCGTGCTTCGTCCTCGGTCTCGGGTTCGGCTACGTCGCCAGCCCGTCGATCGTCGCGGCCCAGTCCTCGGTGCCGTGGCACGAGCGGGGCGTCGCCACGAGCGCGTCGATCTTCGCGCGGTCGGTCGGCAGCGCGGTGGGCGTGGCCGCGTTCGGGGCGGTCGCCAACACGGTGGTGAGGAACCGGCTGGGCCACACGCCCTCCGACCTCGAGTCACTGCCCTCCGGGGTGCTCGGGCCCGCCCTCGGGGCGGTCTTCGTGGTGGCTGCGGCGGTCTCGGTGACGATGCTGCTGGCGTCGCTCGTCATGCCCCGCGAGGTGCCCGAGGTCCCCTCCGGCTGACCGTGTTCCGCGCCACGTGTGAGGGACGGAACAACTCCGCGACGGCCCTCCCCGAGCGTCCTAGCGTGGGTGGTGAGGGGAGCGGAGACCGCGGTCGCAGGGAACCGCGGAACCCGCTCCCCCGCAGGCCGGATGCGGCCGTGCTCAGCCCCGACGCGACGCGGTCGAGGCCACGCCGAGCCACCCGTGGGGGTTGCCGTCCCAGCACCAGCCCAGCTTCGGTGCACGGCCGCTGATCCACATCGCGGGGACCCGCCGGTCACCGCGCCGCGAGCCCGACAGCATGAAGCACCGGTTCTTCTCCAGCAGGTGCGGGGCGTGGGTCACGAGCGCGATGCCGTCGTCGATGGTCAGGGGTGTGCGACCCCGCGCGAGGACCGTGGGGAGCGCGTCCTCGGGGCGGACGCCGCAGAACTCCTCGCCGCGGTCGACGTCGAGCAGCAGGTAGGCATCCGGTCGGGGCAGCGCGACCTGGTCGATCGGGCGGTACGGACCGAGTCCCTCCTCGCCGTGGTTGCGGTCGAGGATGCCGGGCTTCGTGCCGCCGGGAGCGAGGCGCAGCAGCGGGACGGTGCGCTCGGGGTCGACGACCTCCCGCGTCACGACCAGGACGAGGGGGGCATGGCCGGCCTGCGGCGGGGGCAGGTCCCCGAGCTCGGCGGCGACGTCGCGCAGCGGGGCGAACCGCCGGCGGAAGGTGGTCTCGTCCACGCCGGCCAGCGTGGGGTAGCCGAGCCGCAGGAGTGTCTCGACCTGCCCGTCGAGCACGGCGAGGGCCGAGGTGGGCACCGTCTGGACGGTCATCGCGAACCTCCCGGGTCGGGGCGAGTGGCCACTGTCCAACGCACCGGGACCACCCGCGGTTCCGGCACTCAGCCCGTGGCCGCCCGTCCCACCGGATGGGTCTCGCGGGCCCGCAGCCACGGGACCACCGCGATGAGCGTGATGACGCCGGTGGCCGCGAAGGCCAGCCCGAAGCTGCCCCGGTCGACCAGCACCCCGGCGATGATCGGCCCGATGATCGCACCCGTGTCGCTGGACATCTGGAACGCCGCGAGAGCCGGTCCGCCGTTGCGTTCGCGCCCCACGACGTCGGCGAGCGAGGCCTGCTGGGCCGGGTTGAGGCTGCCCGCGCCGAGCCCCGCCACGACCGAGAACGCGAGGAGGGTGGGGAGGTTCGTCGCGAGCCCGGTGGCGGCGGTCGCCAGCCCGGAGACGACGAGCCCGCCGATGATGTACGGCTTGCGCCCGACGCGGTCGGAGGTGCGTCCGGCGACGGTGAGGCCGACCGCGTTGCCTGCGGCGAACACCGCGAGCGCGGTGCCGGCCACGAGCGACTGGTGGGTCTCGCGGGTGGCCTGGTCGAGGCTCTGGTCGACGATGACCGCCGCGGCGAAGAGGGGGAGGATCGCGTTGCGGACCCCGAAGTTGGCCCAGCCGTTGGCGAAGGCGGAGCCGACCGCGGCCCGGTAGGCGGAGTCGCGCCAGCCGTCGCGGACCGTCATCACCGGCAGGACCGGGTCGCCCGGCTTGGGCCGCAGCGAGGCGTCCTTGAGGAAGACGAAGACGATCGTGGCGGCGAGGAGCAGCGCGACGGAGTAGACGATGAACGGCACCCGGAGGCCGAGCCCGCCGAGCAGGCCCCCGACGACCGGGCCGCCCACACCGCCGATGAGGAACGCCGAGGCGTAGGCGGAGGAGACCCGGGCGCGGATCGACGGCGGCGCGAGCCGGACGATGAGGGCGACCGCCGACACGGTGAACATCACCGAGCCGATGCCCCCGAGACCGCGGAACACGACGAGCTGCCAGTACGAGCCCGCGAAGGCCGTGGCCCCGGTGGAGATCGCGACGATGACGAGCCCGGTGAGGTAGATCGGCCGTTCCCCGAGGCGCGCGATGAGGCGGCCGCCCGCGGGGGCGAAGAGCAGGCGGAAGAACGCGAAGGCACTGACGACGACGCTGCTCGCCGTGGCCCCGACGCCGAAGCTCTGCGCGAACTGCGGCAGGACCGGGGTGATGAGGCCGAAGCCGAGGGCGATGACGAACGCCGCGGCGATGAGCACCCAGATCTCACGGGGGATGCGGACCCGCGCGTCGGGGGTCCTCACGGCGTCGGCAGGCACGATCGACCAGTATGCCTCCCGGCACCGACGGTTCCGTCCACGAGGACGGGTGGTCAGCGTCCCCCGACCTGGTAGATGAACGGCAGCGACCCGAGGTCGCGCTTCCACTGCTGCCGGCGCCCCTTCCACCAGACGAGCAGGCCGACGAGGACCACACCGGCGAGCGGGAGCCCCCAGGTCCGCACCCGCTCGGCCCACACGGCCCCGGAGTTCGCGACCGGTGCGCCCTGGATCGCGTCTCCGGGGAAGGCGGGGCACACGTCGGTCCCGAAGTCCGAGGACAGGCGCACCAGCGGGTCCCGGGGGCCGCCCGCGAGGCTGAGCGAGCGGTTGTCCGTGATGACCGGCTCCCCGTCGCGCCATGCGGGGCGGCAGCCCCACCCGGCCCACTCGACGTAGGACCCCTCGGCCCACGAGGTGGCGGGTGCGAAGCCGACGAGCGCACCGCTCCCGGCGTCGAACACCTGGGCACGGGTCCCGGCCGTCTGGGTGGCGTCGTCCAGGGGCGCCTCGTCCAGGAGCAGGACCCGGGAGCCGTCCGGGGAGAGCGTGGCGGCGCTGCGCTGGTCGGAGGTCGGCGCGGGCCAGGTGATCGTGGCGCCGTCGGTCCACTGCTCGCCCCCCACCGTCCAGGTGAGGATCCGGACGGTGTCGACCCCGGAGCGCCAGACCCCCACGACCGTGGAGCCGTCACGCCACCCGGCGAGGACGAGGGCGTCACCGACCCCGGCGGGCGGCACCACCGACGTCGAGCCGGAACCGACGTCGACGACGATCCCGATCGAGGCGGGGGACGACGACAGCCCCGGCACGAGCACTCGCCGGGAGTCGGGGCTCCACCACGGGGTACCCCGGAGCCCGTTCTCGACCTGGGTCCGGGAGCGGTCCAGGGCGATGCCGAGCTCTCGACCCGTGACGAGGTCGCGCACCGAGGTCGCGCTCGCGACCCACCGCCCGTCCGGGGAGAGCGCCACGTCCTCGGCATCGGGCGCGGGGTCCGACGGCCCCGTCCCCTCGATGACCCCGGTGTCCAGGACCGCGACCGCCCCGGCGGGACCCACGGTGAAGACGGCCCGCCGACCATCCCACTCCCCGGGGAGCACGAGCGCGGCGGTGCCGGGGGTCCTCGTGGCGGGGAGGCTGAAGGGCATCACGACGTTCTCGGGGTAGGACGTCAGGGGTTCTCCCGGACCGGTCGCCGGCATCGACCGGGGCGCCCCGCCCACGGAGACCACGGCCGACGCGACGAGGGCCACGGCGGCGGCACCGGCCCCGAGGGCGAGACCGCGGGTACGCCACCGGCGGCGTGCACCGGAGCGCCACACGTCGCTCGGGCTCGGTGTCGGCGACGGGCCGTCGGTGAGGTGGTGTGCCAGGGCCTCGAGCTCACGGGCCAGGCCGTCGTGCTGGGTCATCGAGGGGCCTCCTCACGGCCGAAGGTCTCCGCCAGCTCGGGCGCGAGCTCGCGGAGCCGGCCGAGGGCGTGCCGCGTCTGGGACTTCACGGTGTTGACGGAGCAGCCGAGCAGCGCGGCCGTCTGCACCTCGGTGCGGTCCTCGTAGAAGCGCACCACGAGGACGGCGCGCTGGCGGGGCGTCAGCCGCCGGAGCGCGTCGGCGAGGGTGAGCCGGGCGTCGGTCTCGGCCTCCCCGTCACCGGCCGCCGCCGGCTCGGGGCCGGGTTCGGCCGGGTCGGGCTGGTGCCGGCGCCAGCGCCAGGCGTCGACCGAGCGCGTGTAGAGGATGCGTCGGACGTAGGCGTCGGCCGTCGCGGGGTCGACCCGGTGCCAGTGCTGCGCGGCCCGGGCGAGCGCCTCCTGGGCGAGGTCCTCGGCGGCGTGGCGGTCGCCGGTGAGCAGGGAGGCCGTGCGCACGAGGGGTACCCAGCGGTCGCGCACGTACGCGTCGAAGGTGGCGCGGTCGGCCATCGCTCCTCCTCTCCCCGGTCACCGGAGAGTACGGACGCGAGGCCCCGCGCGGGTGGAACCCGGACCCGACCGCGTGAGCGGCCGACCCGTCACACGTCGACCACGGGACGGATCTCGATGTCGTACGCCGGCAGGATGCCGCAGAGGTCGAGCACGGTGTCCAGGTCCGGGGCGCTCAACAGGTAGAAGCCCCCGATCTGCTCGGCCACCTCGGCGAACGGACCCTCGCTGACCGTGGCCCGTCCGCCGCGGGTCCGCATGGTCCGGGCCGACGATCCCTCCGCGAGGGCCTCGCCCGCGAGGATCTCCACCCCCGGTCGCTCCGTGCACGCTGCGGAGAACGCCTCGTGCTCGGCCATCCCGGCCACCTGCTGCTCGGGGGTCAGCTCGCCCCACGAGGGCAGCTCGCCGTTGCCGGCGAGCAGGACGAAGAACTTCATGGCTCTCTCCCATCTGTGCGGTGCCGGCGGGGGTCGCCGACACCACGATGACGGACGAGTGGTGCCCGGATCGACCGACTGACGCCGGAAGGTGCCGACGGCACCCGGGACGGTGCTCAGCGCACGAGCACGGCCACGGCCACCGGGAGGGCCGAGAGGACGACGAGGGCGGTGTCGCGCAGCCGCCACGGCGCCGCGGTGAACCAGGTGCGGCGGCGCGCGGTCGCGAAACCGCGGGCGTCCATGGCCACGGCCAGCTCGGCGGCGGCACGCAGCGTCCGGACGAGCAGGCCCATGGTCAGGGCGGTGACGTGGGCGGCCACCGTGGCCGGCCGCCGGGCCGACACCCCGAGGCCACGGACCCGGCGGGCCCGGCCGATCTCGCTCCACACGGCACCGAAGGTGTGCACCCGCTGGAGCGCGGCCGCGACCGCGACCACCGGCCGGTCCGGCAGGTGCAGCCGCTGGGCGAGGTGGTCGCCGAGCCGGTCGGGGTCGACCCACGGGATGAGCACCGCCGACGGCACGACGATGACCAGCACCCGCAGGGCCACGGTGAGCGCGGCGTCGACGTCGTGGCCGGCGAGCCACCACGTCGACCAGCCCACCGACAGCGCGGCCAGCATGCCCGGCAGCATCCGGAGCGTGACGCGGCGGGCCCGGCCGGCCGGGGCGGTCCCCTCCCCCGGGGCCGCGAGGCCGACGACCGCGAGCACGACCTGGACGGCGAGGACGGCGAGGGTCGTGGACCAGTGCGGCGACAGCACCCCGGCCGGGATGCCGAGGAGTGCCCCCGCGAGCAGCGCGAGGGGTCCGCAGCGGGCGACGAGCGGGACGGCGGCCGGGGTCGGTGCGGGCGGACGCGGGGGGGCGACGACGTCGTGGACCCGGTCGGCTCGCGCCACGACGGACGCGTCGTGGGTGGCGGCGACGACCGCACCGCCGGCGGCCCGGTAGGCCGCGACGAGCCCGACGACCGCGGCCCACGTGTGCCGGTCCTGCCCGACGGTCGGCTCGTCGGCGAGCAGCACCGGCGGGCCGTGGTGCAGCGCCGCCGCCACGGCGAGCCGCCGCTGCTCGCCGCCGGACAGCTCGCGGGGGTCGGCCCGCTCGAGGTGCGTCAGACCGAGGGCGGCGAGCAGGCCCCGGGCGCGCTCCTCGGCATCCGGCCCGCTGGTCCCGAGCGCGCGTGCCGTCACGAGCACCTCGTCGAGGACGGTGGTGGCCACGAGGGTCGAGCTCGCCCACTGCGGCACCCAGGCGAGCGCCCGGGCGAGGCCGGGGGCATCGAGCTCGGCAGGGTCGGCGCGACCGTTCGCGCTCACCACCACGGCGCCCCCGGGCGAGGTCGGGAGGAAGCCGGCGAGTGCCGAGAGGATCGTCGACTTCCCCGACCCGCTGGGGCCGACGAGCGCGGTGAGGCTTCCCGGGGCGGCCGAGAGGGCCTCGGTGAGCTCGGCCGCGCGGGCACTGCGGGTCGTGCCGTCGAGCAGCCGCGTGCTCCGCGAGACGGCGAACGGCTCGGCACGCAGGGCCGGCTCCTCGCTCCGGGAGCCACGGACCAGCCCCGGGGCGACGGGCACCGGGTCCGGCGTCGGGGCGCCCGGCACCCAGATGCCCATGGCGACCAGGCGCTCCCGCTCGGCCTCCAGCACCTCCCGAACCGGACCGTCCGCCACCACCTGACCCTCGGCGGACAGCACGACGAGCCGCTCGACGAGGTCGACCCACGGACCGAGCACGTGCTCGACGACCACGAGCGTCCTCCCGCCGTCGCGGGCCAGCGCGGCGACGGCGCCCCGCACCTCCGCGGCGCAGCCGGGGTCGAGCATCGCCGTCGGTTCGTCGAGCAGGACGAGGGCGGGGTCCAGCGCCAGGGTCCCCGCGAGCGCGAGCCGCTGGGTCTGCCCACCCGACAGCGCCGAGGTGGGGGTGTCGAGAGGCAGCGCCCCGAGGCCGACCGCGGCGAGGGCCTCGGCGACGACGACGGGCATCCCGGCCCGGGGCATCCCGACGTTCTCGAGGCCGAACGCGACGTCCCGGCCGACGGTGGCCGCGACCACCCCGGCACCGGGCTCCTGGAGCACCAGCCCCGTCGCTCCGGGACGCGCGCCGGGAGCGAGGCCGTCGAGGGTCACCGTGCCCGCCAGCTCGCCGGCCTCGACGCTGCCGAGCAGGCCGGTGAGGGCCCGCAGCAGGGTCGACTTGCCCGACCCCGACGGCCCGACGAGCAGCACGCGCTCGCCGGGCGCCAGGGAGAGTGTGACGTCGCGCAGGACCGGCTCGCGCCGACCGAAGGGCCGCCAGGTGAGGCCCTCGACCTCGACCCGGCCCCGCGTCGTCACGGCGTCAGACAGCCCGGGACTCCCGCAGCTCCTGGCCCGCGGGGAACGCCGAGAGCGCCCCCGCCCGGGCCAGCGCCCGGGTGAGCAGCCAGCCCACGACGCCGGCGAGGGCGATGCCGGACACCCCCATCGCCCCGAGGTAGACGATCTTGTCGCGCCAGACCCAGTCGGCGTACCACCCGCCGCCGTTCGCGAGCACCGACAACCCCGGCACGTCGGCCCACGAGGCCGGGAACGACAGCGTCTCGAAGAACCACTCCAGCGGCGTGGACAGCAGGCCCGCGAGGGCGGCCGCGCCGACGCCGAAGAACCGGTAGCCGAGGAGGGCGAAGGCGAGCTCGGCGCCGAGGCCCTGGAGGATGCCGGAGACGAGCACGGTGGCGCCCCACTCGGTGCCGGGGAGCATCGAGACCAGGGCGGCCACGACCTCGCAGAACAGCGCGGCACCCGGGCGGCGGACGACGAGCCCGCCGACGACCCCGGCGAGCAGCCACGGGCCGGTGAACAGGCCCATGAGCGGGGCGTAGCCGATCTTCAGGGCGGTGATCGGGCCGTTGTAGAAGATCCCCCAGCCCCAGAACGCGATGCCGAGGGCCGCCCCGAGGAAGGCGATGGTGATGAGGTCGACGGTGCGCCAGCCCAGGAGCGGACGGGTCGCGGTGATGGAGCGCCGGGTGGCCGGCGCCTCGGTGGTGGACGTTGCCATGTCGTGCTTCTCCCGTGGTCGTGGAAAGACCTCGGGGAGGCGTGGCCCGTCACCGGATGGCGACGGAGCACGCCTGAGATTCCCGACTTCCTATCGCCGGTGCTAACCGGATCAGGTTCGAGGGTCTGCGGCGGACCGCACTCTCAGCGCTTGGGGCGCTCCCCTGTCGTTGGACCCCCCGAGCATACTGCGGCCGAGGTTAGAGTGGCGAGAACGGGTCGGGACCTCCTGGCCAGCCACTCCACCGGAAGGACCATCGATGGGAACCGTCGCCTGGAAGATCCTCGGCACCGGCATGCCGATCCTCGCCGGGGTGCTCGCGACCAAGGTCGTCAACATCGCGTGGGCCAAGGCCGGTCAGGACGAGATCAACCCCAAGAACCCGGACGCGCCGGTCGTCAAGGCGCTCACGTACGCCGCGGCGATGGGCCTGGCCGTCGGCGCCGCCCGCACCCTCACCGAGCGCAAGGCCGCCCAGTACTACCGCAACTCCTCGGGCCACCTCCCCAAGGAGATCAGGACCGAGCCGATCTCCTGACCGGCCCGGGCGCCGGCCCGCCGAGGTCGAGGGCCCGGGCCAGCGGCATCCCCGGCCGGTAGGCCAGGTGCTCGTGGCTCGGGGCCTCGAGCACCGCCAGGTCGGCCCGCGAGCCCACGGCGACCCGCCCGACGTCGTCCCGGCACAGCGCGCGAGCCCCACCGGCGGTGGCCGCGACGAGGGCCTCGGCGGCGGTCATCCGCATCTCGCGCACCGCGAGGGCGACGACGAACGGCATCGACGCGGTGTTGCAGGTGCCGGGGTTGCAGTCCGAGGCGAGCGCCACGGAGACGCCGGCGTCGAGCAGGGCCCGGCCGTCGGGGTACGGGGACCGGGTCGAGAACTCGACGCCGGGCAGCAGGGTCGCCACGGTCGCGTCGGCCGCGGCGACGAGGGCGTCGACGTCCTCTCCGCTGAGGAACGTGCAGTGGTCGACGCTCGCCGCCCCGAGCTCGACGGCCAGCCGCACGCCCGGGCCGGGCCCGAGCTGGTTGCCGTGCACACGGAGCCCCAGCCCCGCGTCCCGACCCGCGACGAGGACCCGGCGGGCCTCGTCCTCGGTGAAGGCGTACGGGCTGTTCGGCTCGCAGAAGACGTCGACCCAGCGGGCGTGGGGCGCGCAGGCGGCGAGCATCGGGCCGGTGACGAGGTCGACGTAGGCCGCCCGGTCCGCCCGCGCCTCGGGCGGCACGACGTGGGCGCCGAGGAACGTCGTCTCGGAGGTGACCTCGGACGCGAGACGGAGCGCGCGGGCCTCGTCCTCGACGGTGAGCCCGTAGCCGCTCTTCACCTCGAGCGTCGTCGTCCCGAGGGAGCGGGCCTCGGCCACCCGGACGGCCAGCAGCGCGCGCAGCTCGTCGTCGGAGGCGGCGCGGGTCGCGGCGACCGAGACGCCGATCCCGCCGCCGTCGTACGGCGTCCCCGCCATCCGCGCGGAGAACTCGGCCGAGCGGTCGCCCGCGAACACGAGGTGGCTGTGGCTGTCGACGAAGCCCGGCACGACCGCACGACCGCCCAGGTCGACGGCGGCGTCGGTCGCGGGGGCGCGGCCGGCCGGCCCCACCCAGGCGACGAGGCCGTCCTCGACCACCACCGCGGCGTCGTGCAGCACCCCGAGCCGGTCGGCGGCGGACACGGACCGGTCGCCGACCGGGGTCGCTCCGTCCGGTCCCGCGCAGGTGACCAGCTGGCCGATGCCCGTGACGAGCTGCGCCCGAACGACGCTCATCGCCACACGACCGAGATGGACTCCGCCAGAAGGTGCCCCACGTCGCCGAGGCGGTGTACGCCACCGGTGACGACCTGTTCGCCGGCGACGACGACGTCCGTCACGTCTGCAGCCGTCGCCGCGTACAGCAGCTGGTCGAGGGCACAGCCGGCGGTGCGGGGGCTGTCGGTGCGCACGGCCACGAGGTCGGCGACCTGCCCGGGCGCGATGACCCCACCGTCGTCCCAGCCGAGCGACCGGTAGCCCGCCGCGGACCCCGTCCACAGCAGGTCGGCCGGGGTGAAGCGGCCACGTTCGAGGCTCACGAGCCGCTCGTGCATCTCGACGCCACGGACCTCCTCGAACGGGTCGACGACCGCGTGCTGGTCCGAACCGACGGCCAGGGACGCCCCGGCCTCGGCGAGCGCGTGCGCAGGGCCGATGCCGTCGGCGAGGTCGCGCTCGGTCGTCGGGCAGAAGACCGCGCAGGCCCCGGCGCCACCGATGAGCGCCACGTCGTCGTCGGTGAGGTGGGTGGCGTGGACGAGCGAGGTCGAGGCGGTGAGCACGCCCTCGTCCGCGAGCAGCCGCGTCGGGGTGCGTCCGTAGAACGCGTCGCACGCGAGGTTCTCCCCGGGCTGCTCGGACAGGTGCGCGTGGAGCGGCCACCCCGCCCCGCGCGCCACCTCCCCGACGACCGCGAGGTCGTCGCGGGGGACCGCGCGGACCGAGTGCACGGCGGCCCCCACCCGCCAGGTGCCGCCGGGACGCAGGGCCCGGACGCGCTCGGCCCAGTCCTGCGCGGTGCCGTCGGAGAACCGCTCCTGCACCTCGTCGAGGGGGAGGTGGCCGTCGGCCGTCAGTCCTCCGGAGAGGTAGAGCGTGTCGAGGAGGGTGAGCCGGATGCCGGCCGCAGCGGCTGCCTCCACGAGGACGATCCCCATCGCGTTGGGGTCCTCGTAGGGCGTGCCCCCCGGCGCGTGGTGGAGGTAGTGGAACTCGCCGACGACGGTGTACCCGGCGAGCACCATCTCGGCGAACACCGCCGTCGCCAGCGCCCGGTAGGAGTCGGGGTCCAGGTGCGCGGCGAGCCGGTACATGCCCTCGCGCCACGTCCAGAAGTTGCCCTCCTCACCGTGCGTCCGGCCGCGCAGGGCCCGGTGGAAGGCGTGGCTGTGGGCGTTCGCGAGGCCGGGGAGGACGAGCCCGTGGAGGACGACGTCATCGGGTTCGGCCACCGCGTCGGGCAGGACGTCGAGGACCCGACCCGCCTCCGTGACCACGCGGACCCGACGTCGGACACCGCCGGGGAGCACCGCGTGCTCACACCAGAACGTGGTCATGCAGTGGTCGGTCCGCTGAGGTCGGCGACGACGTCGGTGAGGGCGGCGACCCCGGCGAGGCAGTCGTCGGCCGAGGCCCACTCGTCGGGGCTGTGGCTGACGCCGGTGGGGTTGCGCACGAAGAGCATCGCGGTGCGCACCCCGGCGTTCGCGAGGATGCCGGCGTCGTGCCCGGCACCCGTGCCGATGACCGGGACGCCACCGAGGAGGGTCGAGAGGCGGCGGACGAGGGTCGGGTCGAAGTCCGTCGTGGGGGTCCAGGACTCCTCGGTGACGAGGGCGTCGAAGTCGGACACGACGTCCCGGACCGCCGACACGACGCGCTGCACGGCGTCGGCGTCCTGGCCGCGGGCGTCGAGCCAGGCGGTCGCACAGCTGGAGATGGCGTTGACGCCACCCGGGACGACCTCCACCTTGCCGACGGTCGCGAGGCAGTCGTGCTCCTCCGCGGCGCGGCGGGCGGAGATGATCGCGGCGGCGAGGCCGAGCATGGCGTCCTCGCGCTCGTCGAGGGCGGTCGTGCCCGCGTGGTTGGCCTCGCCGGGCACGTCGATCCGCCAGCGGCCGTGCGGCCAGATGTCGCTCCCGACACCCACGGCGTGCCTGAGACCGTCGAGGGCCCGGCCCTGCTCGACGTGGAGCTCGACGAAGGCACCGATCCGGGCGAGGGTCTCGTCGTCGCGTCCGAGGTGGTCCGGGGAGCCCCCGGAGCGCTCGATCGCCTCGGCCATCGTCACGCCGTCGGCGTCGCGCAGCCCGCGGGCGCGGTCGGCGGACATCGCCCCGGTGATGACGCGCGACCCGGCACAGGCGACCCCGAAGCGGGCCCCCTCCTCGTCGGCGAAGTTGACGATGCCGACGGGTCGCGCCGGCTGGAAGCCCCTCTCGCGCAGGCCGTCCAGGGCAGCCAAGGCGCTGACCACACCGAGCGGGCCGTCGAAGGCACCGCCGTCGGGGACGGAGTCGAGGTGCGAGCCGATGACGACCCCGGGGGTGCCGGCGGCGACGGCCGCGTCGGGGTCGCCCCACCACGCCCACTGGTTGCCCATCCGGTCGACGGTGAGGTCGAGGCCACGTGCCGCGCACTCCCCGGAGAACCACTCGCGCAGGTCGTGGTCGGTGCGCGTCCAGGCGTAGCGGCGGTACCCCCCGGTCGAGGCATCCAGGCCGACGCTCTCGAGGTCGTGCCACATCCTCCGGAAGGCAAGCGTCGCCCCGTCGGGTGCCAACCTGCTCGACATGTCCACCATTGGACCAAGCGTCGGCCCCTCACGGGGGCTGCGGTGCACGGAGGTTGTCTCGGGTGGGAGACATCGCGCGACGGCTCGCCATCGGCCTAGGGTGGGCGGATGGACGACGGAGCCGAGCGCGCCCGCTGCGCCCTCGCGGCGTCGGGGATGGCGTACGACATCACGAGCCACGGTCGGGTCGGGTCCCTCGAGGAGGCTGCTCACGCCCGGGGCGTGGAGCCGGGAGCCATCATCAAGACCCTCGTCGTGCGTCGTGGCGAGGGTGACCACCTCTTCGTCCTCGTGCCCGGCGACCGGGAGATCTCGTGGCCCAAGCTGCGGGCCCACCTCGGCGTCAACCGGATCTCGATGCCCGACGCCGACACCGCGCGCGAGGTGACCGGCTACGAGCGCGGCACCATCACGCCCTTCGGGTCCCACCGGGCGCTGCCGGTCGTCGCGGACGCCACGCTCACCGGGCGCACGGTGTCGATCGGCGCCGGGGCGCACGGCGTCGCGGCGACGGTGGGTGCGGACGCCCTCGTCGCCGTGCTCGACGCCGACGTCGCGGACATCACGGACCCTCGCTGACTGCCCCGACAGTGGGGTGAGGGGTCCGGGTCAGCCCTCGCGCATCGGGACGCGGACTCCCCGCTCGGCCGCGACCTCGTCGGCGTGGTCGTACCCGGCGTCGCAGTGTCGGATGACGCCCATCCCGGGGTCGTTGGTCAGCACCCGCTCGAGCTTCTCGGCGGCGAGCGCGGTGCCGTCGGCGAGCGAGACCTGCCCGGCATGGATGGACCGGCCGATGCCGACCCCGCCGCCGTGGTGGATCGAGACCCAGCTGGCGCCCGAGGCGGTGTTGACCATGGCGTTGAGCAGCGGCCAGTCGGCGATGGCGTCCGACCCGTCGGCCATCGCCTCGGTCTCGCGGTACGGGGAGGCGACCGAGCCGCAGTCGAGGTGGTCGCGCCCGATGACCAGCGGGGCGCTCACGTCACCGCGCGCGACGAGGTCGTTGAACACGGCGCCGGCCTTGTCGCGCTCGCCGTAGCCGAGCCAGCAGATCCGGGCCGGCAGGCCCTGGAACGCGATCCGGTCGCGCGCGCCCCGCATCCACTTCTGGAGGCGGTCGTTGTCGGGGAAGAGGTCCATCACCGCGTGGTCGGTGACCTCGATGTCCTTGGGGTCCCCGGAGAGCGCCGCCCAGCGGAACGGGCCCTTGCCCTCGCAGAACAACGGCCGGATGTAGGCCGGGACGAAGCCCGGGAAGTCGAAGGCGCGCTCGAAGCCGCCCTGCCGGGCCTCGTCCCGGATGGAGTTGCCGTAGTCGAAGACCTCGGCGCCGGCGTCCATGAAGCCGACCATCGCCTCGACGTGGCGAGCCATCGAGGCGCGGGCGCGGTCGGTGAACTCCTCGGGCTTCTTCTCCGCGTACTCCTGCCAGTCCTCGAGGTCGATGCCCTCGGGGAGGTAGGAGAGCGGGTCGTGGGCGCTGGTCTGGTCGGTGACGACGTCGATGGGCACGCCGCGGCGGAGCAGCTCGGGGAAGACCTCGGCGGCGTTGCCGACGACGCCGACGGAGAGGGCACGGCGCTCCTCCTTGGCCCGCAGCACCGTCTCGACGGCGGCGTCGAGGCTCTCGGCGACCTCGTCGAGGTAGCGGTGCTCGACCCGGCGGTTCAGGCGGGCAGGGTCGACGTCGACGACGAGGCAGACGCCGTCGTTCATCGTGACCGCGAGCGGCTGCGCGCCGCCCATGCCGCCGCAGCCGGCAGTCAGGGTGAGCGTGCCCGCGAGGGTGCCGCCGAACCGCTTCTCGGCGACCGCGGCGAACGTCTCGTACGTGCCCTGGACGATGCCCTGGGTGCCGATGTAGATCCACGAGCCGGCGGTCATCTGGCCGTACATCGTCAGGCCGAGGTGCTCGAGGCGGCGGAACTCGGGCCAGGTCGCCCAGTCGCCGACGAGGTTGGAGTTGGCGATGAGCACCCGCGGGGCCCACTCGTGCGTGCGGAAGACGCCGACGGGGCGGCCGGACTGCACGAGCATCGTCTCGTCGGCGCGCAGGTCGGTGAGGGTGCGGACCATCGCGTCGAAGGAGCGCCAGTCGCGGGCCGCGCGGCCGGTGCCGCCGTAGACGACGAGGTCGTCCGGGCGCTCGGCGACCTCGGGGTCGAGGTTGTTCATGAGCATCCGCAGCGGGGCCTCGGTGGACCACTGGCGGGCGGTGAGGGTGGTGCCGCGGGGGCTGCGCACGGGGCGGGCGCCGTCCATGTCAGGTCTCCTTCGTGTCGTCCCACCCACTGTCGCGCGACGAGGTCCGCGGCTGAAGGGGGCGAGCGCCGGCGGCGTCTGGCATCCGAGACGCGCCGTCGGCGGGGAGGTCGACGTCCCGGAGCGCGTCACCCGAGCCGGCCGCGCTGCAGGGGACGACGCTCAGCGTGCCGTCGGTCTCGAGCACCACCGCCTCCAGCAGGTCGAGGCCGCCGAAGCCCTGGGCCCGCGCGGCCTGGCGGACCTCGCCGGCCGTGACGCGGTGCGCGAGGAGCCGGTCCTCGAGGAGGGCGCCGCGATGGAGGAGCAGGCTCGGCGAGGACTTGACGACCCGGCGCGCCCGGCGCGACCGGGAGGACAGCCACGCCACGACGAGCTGCAGCACCACGAGCAGAGCCATCGCCGCGACGCCGCTCGTGAGGCTGACGTCGCTGCTCAGAAGCACCGTGGCGAGCGTCGAGCCGAGCGCGACCGACACGACGAGGTCGAACGCGTTGAGCTTGGCGAGGGTGCGCTTGCCGGAGAGGCGCAGGATCACCACGAGCGAGGCGTACGCGGACGAGCCGACGACGAGGACGCGCAGGAGGTCGGACCACTGGTCGAAGAACATGGTCCAGTCCTACCCCGTGCGGCCGCCGACCACCCGACCGCCCGCTCGTCGGACTAGACCTCCGGGTCGTCCATGAGCGGCCAGACCTGCTGGGTGCAGCGGCAGCCCGCGGCGGTGAGTGCCGCCCAGTGGCGGGCCTCCTCGTCGGAGGGGACGTCGTAGACCGCGAACCCCTCGAGGTGGGTCTCGACCCCGGCGGTGCGGCTCAGCGTCGTCACCGACCCGTCGACGTCGACGACCGTCACGTCGTGGACCGCGATGCCCCCGCCGGTGACCCAGACGCCCGCAGCCTGCGCGTCCCGCATCACCGCATGAGCGGCCTCGGCCACCTCGGGCAGGTCCTCCTCCGGGACGTCCATCGCCGCGTCGTCGCTCGAGATCAGGTACTTGCTCATCGCACGCTCCTTCGGTGGGCGGCCGGATGCCCCCCTCGCGCGTACCGACCGCCGAGCTCGGTCGAACTCATCGATGCCACCGAGCGCCGGGTCAGCCGAGTCGGCCGGTGACCTCCTCGACGACGCGGCGCACCGTGCCGTCGGTGACCAGCCGGTGGGCGACGTCGATCTCGGGAGTGAGGAACCGGTCGGGCCCGGGGACTCCCGCGCCCTCCCCGACGAGGGCGGCGACGACGGCCGCGGTCGCCGGGGAGGGCTCGAGCGGCGCCCGCAGCTGCAGGCCGCGGGCCGCCGTGAGCACCTCGACCGCGAGCACGCGGGAGAGCCCGTCGACCGAGCGACGGAGCTTGCGGGCCGCCGACCAGCCCATCGAGACGTGGTCCTCCTGCATCGCGCTGCTCGGGATGGAGTCGACCGAGGCCGGGGCCGCGAGCCGCTTCATCTCCGAGACGATCGCCGCCTGCGTGTACTGGGCGATCATGTGGCCGCTGTCGACACCCGCGTCGTCCGCGAGGAAGGGCGGCAGTCCGTGGCTGCGGGAGACGTCGAGGAACCGGTCGGTGCGGCGCTCGGACATCGAGGCGACGTCGGCCGCGACGATGGCGAGGAAGTCGAGGACGTAGGCGACCGGCGCTCCGTGGAAGTTGCCGTTCGACTCGACCCGCCCGTCCAGCGTGACGACAGGGTTGTCGACCGCCGAGGCGAGCTCACCCGCCGCCACTCGCGCCGCGTGCTCGACGGTGTCGCGGGCGCCACCGGCCACCTGGGGAGCGCAGCGCAGGGAGTAGGCGTCCTGGACGCGCGTGCAGTCCTCGGTGCGGTGTGAGTCACGGATCGCGCTGTGCGCCATCACCTTCCGGATGTTGGCAGCGCTCACCGCCTGCCCCGGCTGCGGGCGGAGGGCCTGCAGGTCGGCAGCGAACACGTCGTCGGAGCCGAGGAGCCCCTCGACGCTCATCGCGGCACTGACGTCCGCGACGACGAGCAGCTCGCGCACGTCGTGCAGCGCGAGGCAGAGCATCCCGAGCATCCCGTCGGTACCGTTGACGAGGGCCAGCCCCTCCTTCTCCTCGAGCTCCACGGGGTTGAGGCCGGCCGCGGCCAGGGCCGCGGCGGCGGTCGTCTCGGCACCGGAGTCGTCGCGCACGGGCCCCTCCCCCATGAGCGCCAGGGCGCAGTGCGAGAGCGGGGCGAGGTCGCCGGAGCACCCGAGCGAGCCGTACTCGTGGACGACGGGGGTGATGCCGGCGTCGAGCATCCCGGCGTAGGTGCGCAGGGTCTCCTCGCGGATGCCGGTGCGCCCGGTGGCGAGGGTGGAGATGCGCAGCAGCATGAGAGCCCTGACGACCTCACGCTCGACCTCGGGTCCGGAGCCGGCGGCGTGGCTGCGGATGAGGGAGCGCTGGAGCTGGTGGCGCAGGTCGACCGGGATGTGCCGGGTCGCGAGGGCGCCGAAGCCGGTCGAGACGCCGTAGTGCGGCTGGGTGTCGTCGGCGAGGGCACGCACGACGTCGCGGGTACGGCGGACCTCGACCATCGCGGCCTCGTCGAGGACGACAGGTGCGCCGTGGCGGGCGACCGCGACCACCTCCTCGACGGTGAGGGGACCGGCGCCGACGGTGACGGCTCCGGAGGTGGGGCGGGCTGCTGCGGTGGCGCTCATCCCCCCATTGGAGGCCCCGGGTCGGGGCGTGACCAGCGCCGGCGCCCTCGTCCTGTCTCGCACCCGAGACGCAGCTCCGGGAAACCCGCAGGGGTCAGGCGGGGGCGTGCTCGGCGGCGGCGACGAGGCCGGCGTACCGGCCGCCGGCCGCCAGCAGCTCCTCGTGGGTGCCGGACTCGACGAGCCGGCCGTCGTGGAGCACCGCGATCCGGTCGGCCCGGCGCACGGTCGAGAGGCGGTGCGCGATGGTCACCGTGGTCCGTCCGCGCGCGAGCTCGTCGAGGGCCGTCTGCAGCGCCCGCTCGGTGGCGGTGTCGAGGGCGCTCGTCGCCTCGTCGAGGACGAGCACCGGCGGGTCCCGCAGGATGGTGCGCGCCACGGCGAGCCGCTGCTGCTCACCCCCGGAGAACCGGTGCCCCCGGGCCCCGACCACGGTGTCGAGCCCGTCGGGCAGCGAGGCCACGAGGTCGGCCACCTGGGCCGCCGCGAGCGCCCGCCACAGCTCGGCCTCGGACGCCTCCGGCCGCGCGAGGAGCAGGTTGTCGCGGACCGACGCGTGGATGAGGTAGCTCTCCTGGGAGACCGTGCCGACGACGGACGCGAGCACCTCGGGGTCGAGGTCGCGGACGTCGACCCCGTCGATCGTCACCGCCCCGGCGTCCGGGTCGTGCAGGCGCGCCAGCAGGCCCGCCACGGTCGACTTCCCCGATCCGGTCGGGCCGACGAGCGCCAGCGTCGACCCCGCCGGCACCTCGAGGCTGAGGTCGGCGACCGCGTCGCGATGCGAGCCCGGGTAGCGGACGGACACCCCCGCGAGGCGCACGTCACCGCGCACGCGCGTGGGGTCCAGCGGCACGGGGTGCGTCGGCGCCGCGACGTCGGGCACGAGGTCGAGGTACTCGAAGACGCGGGAGAACAGCGCCATCGAGGCGACCCACTGGGCCGTGACGTTGAGCAGCCCCATGAGCGGACGGAAGATGCCGCCCTGGAGCGCCGTGAACGCGACGAGCGTCCCGATCGTCATCCCGCCCGAGGTGGCCGGGAGCCCGGCCGTGAGGTAGACGAGCGCCGGGATGACGGCGAACACGATCTGCATCGTCGCCATCCGCCAGCGCCCGGCGAGCTGGGAGCGCAGCTCGAGTCCGACGAGGTCCTGCGAGGTGTCCGAGAACCGTTCCGCCGCAAGGCGTCCGGTGCCGAGCGTCTTCGCCAGCCGCACACCGCTGACCGACAGCCCCTCCTCGATCTGCGCGTTGAGGTCGGCGAGGCGCCGCTGCTGCTGCGCGGTGACCTCGCGGCGGAGCAGCGCCACCCGGCGGGTCAGCCACAGGGCCGGTGGCACGACGAGCAGCGAGAGGAGCGAGAGCCGCCAGGACAGCGCCACCATCGCGACGGCGGTGGCGACGGCGGTCGTGACGTTCGAGGCGATGGAGGTGGCGGTCGTGGTGACCACGCCCTGCATCCCCCCGACGTCGTTGACGAGCCGCGACTGCACCTCGCCGCCGCGCGTCCGGGTGAAGAAGCCGAGCGACTGGCGCTGCAGCTGGGTGAAGACCTCCGTGCGCAGGCCGTGCATCACGCGCTGGCCCACCTGGGTCGAGAGCCACGTCTGGACGACGCCGAGCAGCTGGGTGACGGCCGCGACGGCCACCATCGCGGCGACGACGAGGAGGAGCAGGCGGACGTCCTGCTGCGGGATCGCGACGTCGACGACCTCGCGGACGAGGAACGGCTGCGCGAGGCCGACGACGCTCGTCACGACGATGATGGCGACGACGACGCCGATGCGCCTCCGGTGCGGGCCGAAGAGCGCGAGGACGCGACCCATCGGGACCGGCGCGTCGGCGAGCCGGGCGCGGTCGCGGGGGTCGACGCTCATCACCGCACCCCCGCCGCGGCCTCCGCCGCCTCCGCGGCCTCCGCGGCCTCCGCGGGCGGACGGGCCGGGGTGGCCGTCGGGAGGCCCCGCGTCGGCCGGCGCGCGGTGGGACGGGGGCAGGGTCTGGGTCTGGGTCGCCGTCACGGGCGCCCTCCTCTCGGGTCGATAGTGAGGTTACCTCACAATGAGGTCAACTCGGCACCGGGCGATAGCATTCCCCCGTGCGCCACCACCACGACGACGTCCCCGCCTCCGAGCTCGACCTCGGCGACCTCGTCATGCGCGTGGCCCGCACCCTGCGCCGCCGCGGCATGGCCGCCTTCGAGCCGTACGACCTCGCGCCGCACCACGCCCGGGCCCTGCGCGTCGTCGCCCACCACGGCACCATCCGCCCCGGCGAGCTCGCCCAGCACCTGCGGATCGCCCCCCGGTCGGTCACCGACGTCGTCGACGCCCTCGAAGAACGCGGGCTCGTGACCCGGGGCCCGGATGCCGCGGACCGGCGCGCCACGGCCGTCACCCCCACCGAGGCGGGGACCCGGCTCGTGGAGGAGGTCGGGGTCGCCCGCCGCGCCTCGGCCGAGGCGTACTTCGCCCGCCTGCCCGAGCAGGACCGGGAGACCCTGCGCGCGCTCCTGGAGCGGCTGGACACCGAGGACTGAGCTGGCGGACCCGGCGCAGGGATGACCCGCACCGTCTCGGGTGCGAGACTGAGGCCATGGCCAACGCCCCCGCGGCCGGGCACGCCCTCGACGTCCTCGGCCTCATCGCCCGCCGGGGGGAGCCGTTGCCGGCCGCCGCGATCGCCCGCGACCTGGGCCTCCCGCGCTCCAGCGTCTACCACCTGCTCAACGTCCTCGCCCTGCGCGGGTACGTGCGCCACCTCCCCGAGGACCGCCGCTACGGGCTGGGGCTCGCCGCCTACGAGCTCGGGTCGGCGTACCAGCGCCAGGCCCCGCTCGACCGGATGGCGCGCGGCCTCATGGACCGCCTCGTCGACGGGTGCGGGCACAACGCGCACCTCGCCGTGCTCCACGGGCCCGACGTGCTCTACGTCGTGGAGCAGCGCGCCCCGGGGAGGCCGCTGCTCGTCACCGACGTCGGGGTGCGGATGCCGGCGCCACTCACCGCCACCGGGCTCGCGATGCTCGCGGCACTGCCTGCCGCGCAGGTACGCGCCCTCTTCCCCGACCGGGACGCCCTCGTGCACCGCGACGGGCGCGGTCCGACCTCGACGACGCAGCTGCGCTCGTGGCTCCAGGCGGTGCGCCAACGGGGGTACGCGGTCGAGGACGGGCTCGTGACACCGGGACTCGGCTCGGTGGCGGTCGCCGTCCTCGACGCCAACGACTACCCGGTGGCCGCCGTGGCCGTCACCTACCCCCAGGACGACGTGGACGACGCCGCCCGGGAGCGGTTGGTCCACGCCGTCCGGCAGACCGCGGGCGCCGTCGCGTCGCGGGTGGGTCGCGCCCGCTGACCCTCAGGCGTCGATGGAGGACATGTCGCCGTAGCGGGGTCCGGCGACGGCGTCGCGCGGCACCGCGGCCTCGAGGGCGGCGAGGTCGTCGGTCGAGAGGGTGACGTCGAGGGCCCCGACGTTCTCCTCGAGGTACCTCACGCGCTTGGTGCCGGGGATCGGCGCCACGTCGTCACCCTGCGCGAGTACCCATGCCAGGGCGAGCTGGCCTGCAGTGCAGGCCTTCTCCTCCGCGAGCTGGCGTACCTTCGCGACGAGTCCGAGGTTGGTCTCGAGCGCCTCGCCCTGGAAGCGGGGGAAGTAGGGGGTCAGCCGCGAGTCGTTCGACTCCAAGGAGGCCTCCGAGGTGATGGCCCCGGTGAGGATGCCCCGCCCGAGCGGCGAGTACGGGACGAGCCCGATGCCCAGCTCGCGGACCGCCGGCAGGATCTCGTCCTCGAGGTCGCGCGTGAACAACGAGTACTCGGTCTGCAGGGCCGTGATGGGGTGCACGGCGTGCGCGCGCCGGATGGTCTCCGGGGACGCCTCGGAGAGCCCGAGGTGGCGCACCTTGCCCGCCGCCACGAGCTCGGCCATCGCCCCGACGGTCTCCTCGATGGGCACGGACCTGTCGACCCGGTGCTGGTAGTAGAGGTCGATGTGGTCGACGCCGAGCCGCTGGAGGCTGGCGTCGCAGGCGGCCCGCACGTACTCGGGGCTGCCGTCGATGCCGAGGCGCGAGCCGTCCTCGCCGCGCTTGTTGCCGAACTTCGTCGCGAGCTGGACCTCGTCGCGGCGGCCGGCGATCGCCCGGCCGACGAGCCGCTCGTTCGTGAAGGGGCCGTACATGTCCGCGGTGTCGAGGAACGTGACGCCGAGGTCGAGGGCACGCCGGATGGTGTCGAGGCCGGTCTGCTCGTCACCGGTGCCGTAGAACTCCGACATCCCCATGCAGCCGAGGCCGAGCGCGGAGACGGTGAGGGGGGAGGCGGTGCCGAGGGTGCGGGTGCGTGTCGTCATGCCCCCAGCACACTCCTTGGAGCGCGCTCCAGGTCAAGCGGGGGCGCGACCTCGCCCGCCGCGGCCAGCACGTCCTCGTAGATCCCGATCTTCTGCTCGATCGCCCCGAGGTGCTCCGTGACCTCCGCCAGCTGGTCGAGGACGAGCCGCCGGTGGGCCCGCAGCAGGTCGAGCCGCTCCGCCTCGGTGCCCCGCCCGGCGCGCACGAGGGCGGCGTAGCGGCGCACGTCGCGGATCGGCATCCCGGTGGAGCGCAGGCGGGTCAGCAGGTGGATCCACCGCAGGTCGGCCTCGGCGTAGCGGCGGTGGCCGCTCGCGGAGCGGTCGACCGGGCGCAGCAGGAGCCCGTCCCTCTCGTAGTAGCGCAGGGTGTCGGCGCTCAGGCCGGTGCGCTCCGCGGCCTGCGCGATGGACAGGCCGGCGGTCGGGGTGGTCACGGTCGGCGCGGTCGTCACCATCCCATCCTCCTCCCTGGAGTGCACTCCGGGCCACGGGAGCACCCGAGGGGCTCCGCGGTTCCGTAGGGTCGGGGGATGCCGACCCCGCCCGTCACCGTCGTCGTCCTCGCCGGGGGTCGGGCGCGACGCTTCGGGTCCGACAAGCTCGCGGCCCCCCTGCGCGGCACGACCGTGCTCGAGCACCTCCTCGGCGCCCTGCCCCCGGGCTGGCCGGTGGTCGTGGTCGGCGCGCCCCGGGACCTGGACCACGAGGTGGCCTGGACGTCCGAGGACCCGCCCGGCGGGGGCCCGTTCGCGGCGGTGCTCGCCGGGGTCCGGCTGGTGCGCACCCCGCTCGTCGCGGTCGTCGCCGGCGACATGCCCGATGCCGCCCCGGCGCTGGTCCGCCTCATCGAGGTCGCCGACGCCGCCGGCCCGGAGGTCGAGGCCGCCGTGGCCGTCGACGACGAGGGCGTGCCCAACCCCCTGCTCGCGGTCTACCGGACCGGCGCGGTGGCGCGGTACGCGAGCCGGCCCACCGCCGGCGTCCCCGCCCGGACCCTGCTCGAGCTCGCCCACGTCGAGGTCCAGGTGCCCGGCGCCGCCTCCCGAGACGTCGACACCCCGGCCGACCTCGCCACCCTCGAGCACGACGCCTAGCCTCGAAGGCATGAAGGCGATCACGATCCCCCAGCCCGGCGGCCCCGAGGCCCTCGTCCTCTCCGACGCCCCGACCCCGGAGCCTCGCGCGGGCGAGGTCCTCGTCCGGGTGGCGGCCGCCGGGGTGAACCGGGCCGACACGATGCAGCGCCAGGGCCTCTACCCGCCGCCGCCCGGCGAGTCCGAGGTCCCCGGCCTCGAGGTGAGTGGCACGGTCGAGGCGCTCGGCGAGGGCGTCGAGGGCTGGGCCGTCGGCGACGAGGTCTGTGCGCTGCTCGCCGGGGGCGGGTACGCGGAGCACGTGAGGGTCCCGGCGGGCCAGCTGCTGCCGGTCCCGGCCGGGGTCTCGCTCGAGGACGCCGCCGCGCTGCCCGAGGTCGCGAGCACGGTCTGGTCGAACGTCTTCCTCACCGCCAACCTCCAGCCGGGCGAGACCCTGCTCGTCCACGGCGGCTCCTCCGGGATCGGCACGATGGCGATCCAGCTCGCGAAGGCCGTCGGCGCCACCGTGGCCGTGACCGCGGGGACGGCGGACAAGCTCGAGGCCTGCCGGGCCCTGGGTGCCGACATCCTCGTCAACTACCGCGACGAGGACTTCGTCGAACGCGTCAAGGAGGCCACGGGCGGGCGCGGCGCGAACGTCGTCCTCGACAACATGGGCGCGAAGTACCTCGGCCGCAACGTCGACGTCCTCGCGACGAACGGGCGGCTCGTCGTCATCGGCATGCAGGGCGGCCGGGTCGGCGAGCTCGACCTCGGCGCGCTCCTCGCCAAGCGCGGCGCGGTCATCGCGACGTCGCTGCGGGCCCGCCCGCTCGAGGAGAAGGCGGCCATCGTCGCCGCGGTCCGCGAGCACGTCTGGCCGCTCGTCGAGGACGGCGTCGTGCGCCCGATCGTGCACTCCCGCCACCCGCTGGCGAGCGCTGCCGACGCCCACCGCGAGCTGGAGGAGAGCGGCCACATCGGCAAGATCCTGCTGACGGTGGGGTGACCCCGCACCCCTCGGTGCGCTAGACATCGGGGATGTCGACCGTCGCGTTCGTGCTCACCGCGCTCGTGGCGCTCATCCACGTCTACATCGTCGTGCTCGAGATGGTGCTCTGGGACACCCCGCGCGGCCGGGCCGCGTTCGGCACGTCCCGCGAGCTGTCGGCGCAGACGACGGTGCTCGCCGCGAACCAGGGCCTCTACAACGGGTTCCTCGTCGCGGGGCTGGTGCTCGCGCTCGTCGGGCCCGCCGACCACCGGTTCGCGTTCGCCGTCTTCACGCTCTCGTGCGTGCTCGTCGCAGGCCTCTACGGCGCGGCGACCGCGAGCCGGCGCATCCTCGTCGTCCAGGCCCTCCCGGCCGCCCTCGCCCTCGGGGCGTGGCTGCTCAGTTGACCTGGCGCTCGCGCCCCTCCCAGTACGGCGCGCGGAGCCTGAACTTCTGCAGCTTGCCGGTGGCCGTACGGGTCAGCTCGTCGCGGAACTCGACGGAGGTCGGCGCCTTGTAGCCGGCCGCCCGCTCCTTGCACCACGTGATCAGCTCGGCCTCGGTGACGACGGCGTCGGGCACGACGACGACGAGCGCCTTGATCGTCTCGCCCCACTTCTCGTCGGGCACACCGATGACAGCGACCTCGGAGACCGCCGGGTGGCTGAAGATGACGTCCTCGACCTCCACCGACGAGACGTTCTCGCCGCCGGTGATGATGACGTCCTTCTTCCGGTCCGAGATCGTCAGGTAGCCGTCGTCGGCGATCGTCCCGCCGTCGCCGGTGTGGAACCACCCGTCCTCGAGCGCGCGCTCTGACTCCTCGGGCTGCTCCCAGTACCCCTCGAGGACGACGTTCGAGCGGGCCAGCACCTCACCGTCGGGTGCGAGGTCGAGGCTGACCCCGAGGGCCGGGGCCCCCGCCCGCACGAGCCGCGCCGCCCGCTCCTCGGGCTCCAGGTCGTCCCACTCGGCGCGGGTCCGGTTGATCGTCAGCAGCGGCGAGGTCTCGGTGAGCCCGTAGATCTGGATGAACTCCCAGCCGAGCTCGGCCTCGACCCGCGCGACCGTCCTCGTGGGCGGTGGGGCACCGGCGACGATGATCCGCACCCGGTCCCGCCCGGGGACCTCCCCCTCCCAGGACTGCGCGGCCTCGAGGACGGCCGAGACGACCGCCGGTGCGGCGCAGAGGAACGTCACGCCGTGCTGCTCGACCCGGCGGAGGATCTCGGCGCCGTCGACCTTGCGCAGGACGACCTGCTTGACCCCGAGGCCCGTCGTGGCGAACGGCATCCCCCAGCCGTTGGCGTGGAACATCGGCAGGGTGTGCAGGTAGACGTCCCGGTCGGTGACCCCGGCGTGGAGGGCGAAGGTCAGCGCGTTGGTCCAGATGTTGCGGTGGGTGATCTGGACGCCCTTGGGCCGGGCCGTCGTGCCCGACGTGTAGTTGATCGTCGCCGTGGCGTTCTCGTCGCGCTCCCACACCCGGGGCGTCGAGCCCTCCGGCGCGTAGAGCGCGTCGTCGTCGCCGAGGACGATCCGGTGCTCGGCGGGGACGCCGGTGAGCGCGGCGTCGACCTCGGGGTCGACGAGGAGGACCCGCGCTCCCGAGTGCTCCACGATGTAGCGCACCTCCTCCGGCTTGAGCCGGAAGTTCACGGGGACGAGCACCCGCCCGGACCCGCACACGCCGAAGAACGAGACGAGCATCCGCGCCGCGTTGTGCGACACGATCGCGACCCGGTCCCCGACCTCGATGCCGAGCTCGTCGAGCCGGGCGGCCTGGCGGGTGGCCAGCCGCGACACCTCGGAGTACGTGAGGTCCGGCAGTGCGGCGGCCGGCTGGTCCGGCTCGTCGACCACCCCCACGCGGTCGCCGTAGACCGTGCGGGCACGGTCGATGAAGTCGGACACGGTCATCGGGACCAGCACGGTGCACCTCTTCGTCGGGGGACTCCGAGCGCCATCCTGCGCGCTCCGGGGCGATCACGCCAGCACCGCGTCGGCGAGCGGACACCGGACGGGCGCCAACGGCGCCGGGGCACGGGGCAGCAGCTCTTGACGACCTGGCTGATACTCGGTATACATCTCTCTGTCAGCACGCAATACCCGGTATCCACCGGGAGGAGGAGGCCCTCGATGTCGGTCCGCCTGGGGCTCATGGCCCTGCTCGCCGAGGGCGACTCGTACGGTGCGCGGCTGCGCACCGAGTTCGAGGAGCGCACCGGCGGGACGTGGCCGCTCAACGTCGGGCAGGTCTACACGACCCTCGAGCGGCTGGTGCGTGACGGGCTCGTCGACCAGGTCGGCGAGGCCGATGCCGAGGGACGCATCGGGTACCACCTCACCGACGCGGGCCGTGCCGAGCTCGGCCGGTGGTGGACGACCCCCGTCGACCGCACGAACACCCCGCGCGACGAGCTGACCATCAAGCTCGCCCTCGCGGTCACGGCCCCGGGGGTCGACGTCACCCGCGTCGTCCAGAGCCAGCGCACGGCGACCCTGCGCCACCTGCGCGACCTCACCCGGCTCAAGCGGGACGCCCTCGACCGTGCGGAGGGGACGGCCGAGGGCGCCCGCGACGCCGAGCCCGGCCTCGCGTGGCTGCTCGTCCTCGAGCACCTCGTCTTCGCGGCCGAGGCCGAGGTCCGCTGGCTCGACCACGTCGAGTCCGTCCTCGCCCGGCACACCCGCGACGAGGCGCTCCGCACGACCCGCACGACGCCAGAGACCGCCGGCACCACGCCGGCCCACCGGGAGGGGACCCCAGCATGAGCGCACCACACGTCGTCATCTCCGACGTCAGCCGGATCCACGGCCACGACGAGACCCGGGTGACCGCGCTCGACCACGTGTCCCTGGAGATCCACCCCGGCGAGCTCGTCGCCGTCATGGGCCCGAGCGGCTCGGGCAAGTCGACCCTGCTCAACGTCGCCGGCGGCCTGGACCAGCCGACCTCGGGCACCGTGAGCATCGGTGGCGCCACCCTGAGCGCCCTCGCGCCGCGCGACCTCGCGAAGCTGCGCCGCCGCCGGATGGGCTTCGTGTTCCAGGACTACAACCTCATCCCGAGCCTCACCGCCGCCGAGAACGTCGCCCTCCCCCTCGAGCTCGACGGGGTGCGCGCACGCCAGGCCCGGCGCCAGGCACGGCACACCCTCGACCTCATGCACCTCATGGAGCTCTCGGACCGCTACCCCGACCAGATGTCCGGCGGGCAGCAGCAGCGGGTGGCCATCGCCCGGGCGCTCGTCGGCAGCCGGCGCTTCGTCCTCGCCGACGAGCCGACGGGGGCGCTCGACAGCCACACCGGCGAGGAGGTGCTCCGGGTGCTCCGCGAGCGCTGCGACGAGGGCATCGCCGGCCTGCTCGTCACCCACGAGGCCCGGCACGCCGCGTGGGCCGACCGGGTGGTGTTCCTGCGCGACGGCACGGTCGTCGACACCACGGGCGACGCCGACCGCGCCGAGGACCTGCTGGCCTCCGGCGGCCCCCGGTGAGCACGAGCGCGCCGCCGCGCACCGAGGCCGACGCGGCCCACGCGCCCGATGCCGGGGAGGCTCCCGACGCCTCCCGGTTCGCCGAGTGGCGCTCGACCTGGTCGGTGGCGCTGCGGATGGCCCGCCGCGACGTCCGCCGGCACAAGGGCCGCAGCGCGCTGGTCGTCGTCATGGTCCTGTTGCCGACCCTGCTCCTCTCGACCGTCGTCACCCTCGCCTTCACCTCCGACGTCAAGGGTGCGGAGAAGATCCCGATGGTGATGGGCAGCGGTCAGGCCCTGCTCGAGGGCCCCGACACCAACGCCACCGTCCAAGGGCCGGACCCGATGCAGGCCTTCGGCTACGTGAGCGACGACGGGGAGGGCGAGGTCCCTTCCGCCGCACCGGTGCCCGGCTTCGACGGCGCTGCCGACGCGTTCGAGAACGCGGACGCCGTCGCGCGGCTCGTCGGGGCCGACGTCGCCGCCGTCGACGAGTACGGCCTGCGCACGACCGTCGGTGACCGACGGGTCTCGCTCCCGGGCCTGGCCCTGGACGGCCGCGCAGGTCTCGGCGAGAAGCTCGAGCTCCTCTCCGGCCGCTGGCCGATCCCCCCGCCCGCCGACACCACCGCACCCGTCGAGGTCCTGGTGACACCGTTCGCCATCTCGAAGGGCGTCCCCGACACCGGCACGTTCGAGGGCACCGTGGACGGCGCCACCCGGACCTTCGAGGTCGTCGGCACGGGCCGGGCCCGCCTGGACTACTCCCAGACGGGGGTGGTCACCGCCGGCGAGCCGGTGGACCGCGGCGAGAACGTGGGCGGGTACGGCCGGTGGATCGTCCTCGGCGCAAACCCGGTCACCTGGGACGACGTGCAGGCACTCAACGGCTACGGCTTCCGGGTCACGTCGCGGGCGGTGCTGGAGGACCCGCCGGGCGCGGACCGGCTGGACCCCGACATCCGCTCCCAGCTCGCCGGAGCCGACCGCTACACCGCACTGCTCGTCGGCCTCGGCGCCACGATGCTCCTCATCATCACGACCCTCCTCGTCGGGCCGGCCTTCGCGGTGAGCGCCGCCCGCCAGCGCCGGACCCTGGCCCTCGCGGCGAGCAACGGTGCCCACACGGCGATGCTGCGCCGCACCGTCCTCGGCCAGGCCCTCGTCCTCGGCGCGCTGTCGGCCGTCGCCGGCACCGTCCTCGGGGTCGCGGCCGCCTGGGCCGTCATCGCCTGGACCCGCACCACCGACGACCTGACCCTCACCGGCCCGTTCGACGTCCGGCCGCTCGTGCTCGGCGCGGTGGCCCTCGCCGCCGTCGCCTCCACCGTGATCGCCGCCCTCGTCCCGGCCCGGCGCCTCGCTCGGCTCGACATCGTCGGGGTCATGCGGGGCCAGAGCGTCTCCCCGCGCCCGAACCGCCTCGTCTTCGTCGGCGGGATGGTCCTGGCCGCCGTCGGCTCCGTGCTCACCCTGGCGGGCACCGGGGTCCTGGACTCCTCCGCCCTCGGCCCCCTGCAGGGCCTCGTCGGGTACTCCTCCGAGTACCTCGTCACGATCGGCGCCGTCGTGCTCATCCTCGGGTCGCTGCTGCTCGTGCCGGTCGTCCTCACCGTCGTGGGGCGCCTCGGCGGGTCGCTGCCGACCTCGCTGCGGATGTCGGCCCGCGACCTGGCCCGCCACCGCGCCCGCAGCGCCCCCTCCGTCGCCGCGGTGCTCGCGGCCGTCGCCGGCCTGACCTTCGGGCTCACCGGGCTCGCGAGCGACACCGAGCAGCGGCGGCAGGAGTACGTCCCGAGCACCCTGCCCGGGGAGGCGGTCCTCTACGCCTACGGCCCCGAGGCCGTCGACGACGCCGGCATCGGCGCCGCGGCGCCCGACCTCGTCGTCGAACCGGTCACCGTCCTCGCCGGCGACCCGTCGAACTACGCGTACGACTCGGCGGCCCAGGAGCCCTACCGCGTGGAGTTCCTCTCCCTCGTCCCGCCGGGGTGCTCGGTGCAACAGACCCTGGGCGGGATCGCGGTCCAGGAGACCTTCGACGAGAAGTGCCTCGTCGCCGGCACCCAGGCCAACGGCTCCGGCATGGTCCTCGTCCTTCCCACCGACGAGCTCCTCCGCCGCCTCGATCTCTCCGACGCCGATGCTGCCAAGGTCCGCGCGGGAGCCGCCGTCGTGTACGGGGGCGAGGGCCCGACGGCAGAGGTCGCGAGCGGCTCCTACGCCGCCGACCCCACGGCCCAGCAGCCCGTCGAGCCCGACCTGCAGGTCGAGCGGGACGAGACCGTGCCGGCGGTCCACCTCCCCCTGACGAAGGAGAACAGTGGCCGGTTGCTCGGAGCGAACCTCGCCTTCGCCGCGGACAGCCCCACCGTCGCAGGTCTCGACACCCGCCCGGCCAGCTGGACGGTGCGCACCGAGGACGGCAGCCCCGTGCCGGACGCCGCGCTGGAGAGGATGCAGCAGTCCCTCGGTGACCAGGGCAACGTCCAGCGCGAGGACGGGTTCCAGCGCGAGGACCGGCTCGTCGTCGGCATCCTCCTCGGGGTGTTCGCCCTGCTCATCCTCGTCGTCACGCTGACCTCGACGGCCCTGACGCTCGCGGAGCAGCAGACCGACCAGGCGACCCTCGCCGCCCTCGGCGCGACGCGGGGCACCCGTCGGGTGATGGCCGCCGCCCAGGCGTTCATGCTCGCCGCGGTGGGCTGCGTGCTCGGGGTGGCCGTCGGGATCGTGCCGGGCATCGCCATCTCGAAGCCGCTGACGACCAGCGGCTACGACCCGCTGACCTTCCAGTCGGTCGACACCCCCGGCATCCTCGTCATCCCGTGGGCGGCACTGCTCGTCGTCGGGGTGGTGGTGCCCCTCCTCGCGGCGGCGCTCGCCGCGGCCGGCATCCGCCGGGCCCCCCAGGTCACCCGCCGCGCGACCTGAGGGGCGCTCGGAGGCGGTAGACTGGGCGGCTGCACAGGGTCCCCCGTGCGCCGTGTGAGGTGGGAACGGCGCACACCCGCTCCGCCCTCCCCGGGCGCAGGACCCCAGGAAGCACGACCCCCATGTCACCCCTTGCCAGCTACCGGCGGCTGTTCACGCTCGCCGGCCCCCTCTACGTCCTCGTCGCCTTCGTCGGGCGGCTCCCGCTCGCGATGAGCCAGATGGGCACCCTCCTGCTCGTCGCCGGAACCACCGGTTCGTACGGGCTCGGCGGGGGTGCCGCCGGGGCCCTCGCGGTCGCCAACGCCGCGGGCGCCCCGGTCGCCGGCGCCGTCGCCGACCGGGTCGGCCAGCGGCCCGTCGTCCTCGTCCAGTCGCTCGCCGGCGGGATGGGCCTGCTCGTCCTCGTCGCGCTGTCCCGGGCCGGCGCGAGCCCGGCCGTCGTCATCGCCGCCGCCGCGGTCGCGGGGGCGGCGATGCCCCAGATCGGTCCGCTCGCGCGCGTGCGCTGGCGCCCGATGACGCGTGAGCAGGGCTCGCACCAGCCCCGCCTCATGGAGACCGCCTTCTCGTACGAGGGCGCCGCCGACGAGGCGTCGTTCGTCCTGGGCCCGGCGCTCATCGGGGTCCTCGTCGTCCTCGCGAGCCCCGGCCTCGCCGTGACGGTGGCGGCGGTCCTGCTGCTCGGGTTCGGCACCGCCTTCGCGGTCCACCCGACGGCCCGGCTCGCCCACGCCCACCGGCCGACGGCCCACGGCGCCGGACGGATCGTCACCGGCACGTTCGTCGTCCTGCTCCTCGCGCAGCTGCTCATGGGCGTGGTCTTCGGCTCGGTCCAGACCGGGACGACGGTGCTCACGACCGCGGCCGGGCGGCCGGGCGTCGCGGGCCTGGTCCACGCCTCGCTCGGCGTCGGCTCGGTGGTCGCCGGCCTCGCGGTCGCCGGCCTGCCCGCCCGCGTCGGCTTCCCCCGGCGCGTCCTCGTCGCGGCCCTCGGCCTCGCCGTGCTGTCGACGCCGCTGCTGCTCGTCGGGTCCATCCCGCAGCTCTTCGGGGTCGTCCTGGTCCTCGGGTTCGTCATCGCGCCGTACATGATCAGCGTCTTCGTCCTCGGCGAGCGGGCCGTGCCGGCCTCGCGGGTCGGCACGGCGATGACGCTGCTCGCCTCGGTGACCGGGGTCGGCTACGCGGTGGGGTCGGCGGTCGCCGGGCGGATCGCCGACCTGCACGGCCACACCGGTGCCTTCGCCGTCACGGTGGCCGCCGGGGCGTGCGCCGCCGCCCTGGCCGCGCTCGCCCAGCCGGCGCTGCGCCGCATCGGGCCGGCCACCGCCTGACAGAAGTTTCGACGCAGCGCATCCGGACCGGCCCCCGGACGGAAGAGGAGGTGTCAGCACCTCCTTCGAGAAAGGTTCGTCATGCGTCGAGTCATCGCAGCCACGGCGGTCGCCGCGGCCGCCGCCCTCCCGCTCGCTCTCGCCACCCCGGCCTCCGCCGCCGACGACGCGACCGTGGTCGTCGTCCACGGCGTCCCCGGCCTCACCGTCGACGTGTACGGCAGCGCCGACGACACCTACACCGCCGACGAGGCCCTGCTCGAGGACTTCGCCCCGGGCACCGTCACCGATCCCGTGTCCCTCCCGGGTGGTACCTACAACCTCGCCGTCTTCGCGGCCGGTGACGACCCGGCCGGCACGCCGGCCATCGAGGCCAACGGCGTGGAGGTCCCGGCCGGCGCCAACATCTCCGTCGTCGCCCACCTCGACGCGTCGGGCACGCCCGTGCTGACCCCGTTCGTCAACGACGTGACGCCGGTCGCGGCCGGTCAGGGGCGTCTCGTGGTGCGCCACACCGCTGCTGCCCCGGCCGTCGACATCCTCGCGGGCGGCGACGCCGTGTTCACGGGGCTGACCAACCCGAACGAGGAGAGCGCCGACCTCCCGGCCGGCACCGTCTCCGCCGCGGTGGCCCTCGCGGGCACGACCGACCCGGCCATCGGGCCCGCCGACGTCACCATCCAGGAGGGCGTCGCGACGATCGTCTACGCCTGGGGCTCGGCCGCCGACGAGAACCTCGCCCTGGCGGTGCAGACCATCGACGGCCTGCACTCCTCGCCGTCCGGCGTGCCGTCGGGCACCGCGGAGCTCCCGGCCGACGGGACCCCGGTGGCCCTGACGGCCCTCGCCCTGCTGGCCGCCGGAGCCGCGGCCGCGATGGGGCTGCGCGCGCGCCGCGTCCGCGCCTGACCACCCGGCGGGCGGCCCGGGAGACCGGGCCGCCCGCCCTCCCACGCCCCCCACGAGGACGTCGATGACCCCGCCACCCACCCCGGAGGACCCCGGCCGGCGCTGGCACCTCGGTGCCGTCGCCGCCGCGGGCGTCGCGGTGCTGGCCCTCGTCGGCCTCCTCGGCTGGAGCCTGGCCCGGCCCGACGCCACGGCCGGTGCGGGGTTGCGGGCCCTGACGGAGACCACCTCCCCCGCACCGAGCGCCACCCCTGCCCCCGAGCCGTCGGTGCGCGCCTCCGCCCGGTCCGCCGCTCCCGGGGACCTCGCCACGGAGGCCACTCCCCCACCGGCCCGGCTCCGCATCGAGGCGCTCGGGGTGGATGCCTCGGTGCGGGCGGTCGGGGTGCAGGCGGACGGCGCCATGGTGATCCCCGCCGCCCCGACGAGCGTCGGGTGGTACCGCTTCGGGTCCGCCCCCGCGGACACCGCCGGCCACACCGTCATCGCGGGCCACGTGGCGACGCGGGAGGACGGGCCCGGAGCCCTCGCCCCGCTCGTCGGCGCCGAGGTCGGGATGCGCGTCGAGGTCGTCGACGCCGCCGGTGTGGCGCACCTCTACGAGGTGACCGGCCGGGAAGCCGTGCGCAAGAGGGCGCTTCCCGTGGACGAGATCTTCGCCCGCGACGGCCGGCCCCTCCTCGTCCTCATCACGTGTGGCGGCGAGTACATCCCCGAGCTGCGCAGCCACCGGGACAACGTCGTCGTCACCGCCACCCCTGTCGGCTGAGCCGCCCTCAGCCCGCGACGGGCTCCACCGAGAGGACGTCACCGGGCTGGCACCCCAGGACGTCGCAGACGGCCGTGAGGGTGCTGAAGCGGATCGCCTTCGCCCGGTCGTTCTTGAGCACCGACAGGTTGACGACGGTGACCCCGACGGCCTCGGCGAGCGCGGCGAGCGTCATCCCCCGCACCTCGAGCAGGCGGTCGAGGTGGCACACGACCCGGTGCGGCTCGTCGACCGGCATCAGACCAGGCCCTCGACGTCGTCGCGCAGGGTGCTGCCGGCCTTGAACGCCTCGGCGAACAGCGCGACCACCGAGCCGACGAGCACGGGGAGCCACGGCACGTCGACGAGCACCCCCGGGCCCCCCGTGCCGAGGTCGGCCGACGTGAGCAGGGCCAGTGCCACGGGCACCTGGACGAACCACACCGTCGGGATGCCGACGGCGACGAGGACCGCGAGGACGCGGAGCCGGGTGACGTTGCGGGGCCGGAACGCGTCCCCGGCGGCGATGTCGCGCATCACGGCGAGGACCAGCCAGCACCCGACGGCGACGAGGCCGGTGAGGAGCACCCCGGGGAGGAGGTCGGCGAGGCGCTGCCCCACGGACGGGTCCGAGACGGTGACGGTGTACGCACCCTGACCGTAGGCGGTCCCGACCGCGTCGAGCGGCGGCACGACCACGTCCCCGATGGTCGCGACATCCACCCCGTCCCCACCGACCCAGGCCGCGAGGGGCCGGACCACCTGGTAGAGGAGGGTCGCGGCGGTGACGAGCCCGAGGAGGAGGCCGAGCCCCCAGCGGTCGGACCGGCCGAACCTCCAGAGGTCCCGACGGGGGCGGGGTGATGCGGTCATCGCCGTACTCCCTTCATATCGATGGTCGATTTGTTATCGAGAGACGATATGCATATCGAGAAACGATGTCAAGGGCGCTCGACGTGGGCCCCGGTGCAGGATGGGGGGATGAGCGACCAGCCGCGCCAGGACCCCGCCCGCGACGACGAGCGCCGCTCGGTCCCCGCCACCGTGGTCGGCGACGAGGACCGCATCGTCGTCGTCACCCCCGAGGGCATGGGTGTCGCGCCCCGCGAGGCGCCCGCCGAGGGACGACGACCGCGAGGCGCCGACGAACCCCGCCGACCTCGTCGAGCAGCCGGCCAAGGTGATGCGCATCGGGTCGATGGTCAAGCAGCTCCTCGAGGAGGTCCGCAGCGCTCCCCTCGACGACCGCGGCCGGGCCCGGCTGGCCGACATCCACGACCGCTCCATCGCCGAGCTCAAGGACGGCCTCGCACCCGAGCTCGTCGACGAGCTCGAGCGGATCGCCCTGCCGTTCAAGGACGACCAGCCCTCCGACGCCGAGCTGCGGATCGCCCAGGCGCAGCTCGTCGGCTGGCTCGAGGGCCTCTTCCACGGCATCCAGACCGCGCTCGTCGCCCAGCAGATGGCGGCCCAGGCCCAGCTGCACCAGATGCGGGCGCTACCGCCCGGCGTGGCACCCGGCCAGGGGCACGGTCATCCGATGGCGCCCGGGGGCGGGGGGATGCCGCACCCGCAGCAGGCGGGCGAGCCCGGCCACACCGAGGGCACCGGGCAGTACCTCTAGTCGCCCCGCCGCGGCAGGCCGAGCGCGAGCCCGAGCCCGGGCAGCGCCGCGAGCGCGATGACGCCGAGCGCCACCCGCGGGGACCCCACGAACGGCTGGACGGCGAGGACGAGCAGCACCCCGCCGAGGTTGCCGGCGAGCAGGAGGACGGCCGTCGCGGTGCCCGAGCGCGCGACGCCGACGTGCGCCTCGGACCACTCCAGTGCGACGGGCAGGCCCGCGAGCAGGACGAACCCGAGCACCGCCAGCAGGATCCCGGCCGCAACCGGGGTGTCCAGCACGGTGAGGAGGCCGAACACCACCCCGGTGGTCGCCGTCGCGGCGACGAGCAGCGTGCGCCTCCGGTCGCGGGCGGCGACCGGTCCGGGCAGGAGGGCGGCGCCGGCGATGCCGGCCACCGTCGTCACGGCGATGAGCGGGCCCCCGGCACCGGGGTGGCCGAGCCCCGCCATGACCGGGTCCAGCCACGTCGCGAGCGCGTTGAACACGCCCACGCCGACGAGCAGCAGCCCCGCGAGCCGCCAGAGCAGCGGCTCGTGGCGCAGCCAGCGCAGGCCGGGCGCGGCGCGCTGTGCGACGGGCTCGACGACGGCCACCCGCACCATGACGAGGACCCCCGCCGCGGCCACGAGCGCGAGCCCGGCGTGGGCGGTGAGCAGCAGCCGCAGGCCCCCGGCGGCGACGAGGGGCTGGCCCCCGAGGGCCCCGACGAGGACCCCGACGAACTGCGCGGCGCTGCCGACGGCGATGGCCACGGTCCGCTCACCCGGAGGGAAGCAGCGGGCGGCCACGGTGGTCGTCGCCGTGAGGACGAGCGGCTGCGCCACCGAGGCCAGGAGCTGGCCCGTGAGCTGCCAGCCGTAGCCCGAGGTGTCGACGAGCCGGACGAGCGCCCCCGCGAGGGTGAGGACCGCACCGGCGGAGAGCGTCGCGTGGAGGGCCCGGTCGACGAACCGGCCTGCGGGGAGGGCGAGCACGACGAACAGCAGGGGGTTGACGACGGCGAGGTCACCGACGAGGCCCTCGCTCACCCCGAGCGCTTGGGCCGACTCGGCCGTCACCGGGGCGAAGGTCAACCAGAGCACCTGGGTGGTGGCCACGAGCAGCGAGAACGCCGCGAGCAGGGGCCACCGCGACGTCCGTGGGGGCATCGGCACCCGCGGAGTGTAGCGAGCAGGGGCGCAGGGGTTCCGCCGGTCGGCGCGGTGGGCTAGGAAGGACCCGTGCCCGACGACGATGCCGCCCCAGTCACCCCGATGATGCGCGCGGTCGTCTACGACGAGCCGCGGTCCTTCGCCGTCCGGGAGGTGGCAAGGCCGGTCGCCGGGCCGGGTGAGGTGGTCGTCGACGTCGACCTCGCGGGCCTGTGCGGCACCGACCTGCACCTGCACGAGGGTGGCTTCTTCGCGTCCTTCCCCCTGACACCGGGCCACGAGTCGACCGGGACCGTCCGTGCGGTCGGCGAGGGAGTCACCCACCTCGAGGTCGGAGGGCGGGTCGCCGTCGACAACGCCTCCGCCTGCGGCCGGTGCCTCGAGTGCTCCCGCGGCAACCACCTCTTCTGCG
This sequence comes from uncultured Actinomycetota bacterium, assembly GCA_963709785.1. Taxonomy (GTDB): domain Bacteria; phylum Actinomycetota; class Actinomycetes; order Actinomycetales; family Dermatophilaceae; genus Phycicoccus. Next base: position 79,853 of record CAVPXT010000007.1, read on the forward strand.
AGCACTTTCTCTCACTCGGCGTCAACGCCCCCGGGGGCTTCGCAGAGTCCCTCGTCAGCCCGGCGCACAAGGTGTACCCGGCCGACGACCTGGCACCCGAGCTCGCCGTACTCGCCGAACCGCTTGCCTGCGCGGTTCACGGGATGGACGTCCTGGGCCTGCGGCCGGGTGCGGACGTCCTCGTCGTCGGGGCCGGGACGACGGGGCTGCTCCTGTCCCAGCTGCTCCTCCACGGGGGCGCCGGCCGGGTCACGGTCGCCGCGCCCACGGCGTTCAAGCTGGAGCTCGCCGAGGCGTACGGCGTCGACCGGATCGTGCAGGTGACCCGGGACGCCGGCGAGACCGCCCGCACCCTCGCCGCGCTGCAGCCCGGCGGGTTCGACGTCGCCGTCGACGTCACCGGCGCGGCACCGGTCGTCCAGCACCTGCCGGACCTCGTCGCGACGAACGGCACGGTGTTCGTCTACGGCATGTGCGACGAGGACGCCCGGGTCGCCTGGAGCCCCTACGACGTCTTCCGCCGCCAGCTCACCGTCAAGGGGTCGTTCGCGCAGGTCGACTGCATGGAGCGGTCCCTCGCCCTGCTGCGCTCGGGGCGGGTGCGCACCGAGGGCCTGGTCACCCACCGCTTCCCGCTCGCGGAGTACGGCGCGGCACTGGAGGCCCTGCGCTCGGACCCCACCTCGCTCAAGGTGCTCGTCGAGCCGTCGCGCTGAGCCGATCGCGCCACGGCGGCTGGCCGGCCGCAGCGCCCGCCTCCCCGGCCCGCGCCCTCCGGCGGGTCAGAGGGCCGCGGCGAGGGCGCGGCCGGCCTCGCGGCCGGTGAACAGGCAGCCCCCGACGAAGGTTCCCTCGAGCGCGCGGTAGCCGTGCACCCCGCCCCCGCCGAAGCCCGACACCTCACCCGCGGCGTACAGCCCCGGCACCGGCACGCCGGCCGCGTCGAGCACGCGCCCGGCGAGGTCGGTGTGCAGGCCGCCGAGCGTCTTCCGGGAGAGGACCCGCAGCCGGACGGCGACGAGTGGCCCGTGCCTGGGGTCGAGGATGCGGTGCGGTGGGAAGGCCCGCTTGGTGAGGCGGTCCCCGCGGTACCGGCGGGCCACCCGGATCGCCGCGACCTGGGCGTCCTTCGTGAACGGGTTGTCGACCTGCCGGTCCCGCTCGACGACCTGGCGCTCCAGGTGCGCGGCGTCGACGGGGGTGTCCGGCTCGAGCGCGTTCATCTTCGCGACGAGCTCGCCGAGGGTGTCGGCGGTGAGCCAGTCCTCGCCGTGGTCGAGGAACGCCTGGACCGAGGGCTGCACCTTCGTGACGGGTCGCCGCAGGACGTCGCGGTACCGCCGCTCGGTGAGGTCGAGGTTCTGCTCCGACCCCGACAGCGCGAACTCCTTGCCCGCGAGCGACCGGTTGAGCACGAACCACGAGTGGTCGAACCCGGTGTGCCGCAGGTGGTCCAGCGTGCCCAACGTGTCGAAGCCCGGGAGGTAGGGGCTCGGCAGCCGATCGCCTCGGGCGTCGAACCAGAGCGAGCTCGGGCCCGGGAGGATGCGGATGCCGTGCCCCGGCCAGACGGGGTCCCAGTTGCGCACCCCCTCGACGTAGTGCCACATCCGGTCGCGGTTGACGACCGCACCGCCCGCCGCCTCGGTGATCGCGAGCATCCGCCCGTCGACGTGGGCCGGCACCCCGGTGAGCATGTCGCGCGGCGGCTCGCCGAGGCGCTCGGGCCAGTTCGCGCGGACGAGGTCGTGGTCGCCGCCGATCCCGCCGGAGGTGACGACGACCGCCTGGGCCCCGTACTCGAAGTCGCCGGTGACGTCCCGGTTGCTCGCGACACCCCGCGGCGAGTGGTCGTCGGCGAGGACCGCCCCACGCACTCCGGTGACCGCACCACCCCGCGTGACGAGGGCGTCGACGCGGTGGCGGGTGCGCAGGAAGACCCGGCCGCCGGCGATGTGGGCGCGGATGCGGTGCTCGAAGGGCGCGACGACCCCCGTGCCGGTCCCCCACGGGATGTGGAAGCGCGGCACCGAGTTGCCGTGCCCGCCACTCGTGCCGTCGCCGCGCTCGGCCCAGCCGACGACGGGGAAGAACGAGACCCCCTGCGCGCGCAGCCAGGACCGCTTCTCCCCGGCCGCCCACTCGACGTACGAGCGGGCCCACTCCCGGCCCCAGTGGTCCGGCCCCGGGGACCCGTCGGAGGCGGTCAGCCGGTCCCAGCCGGCGGTGCCCTGCCAGTCCTGCCACGCGAGGTCGAGGGAGTCGGAGACGCCCATCCGCCGCTGCTCGGGGGTGTCGACGAGGAACAGTCCCCCGAGGCTCCACCACGCCTGCCCGCCGAGGTTCGCCTCGGACTCCTGGTCGAGCAGCACCACCGAGTGGCCCGCGTCCGCGAGCTCGCACGCGGCGACGAGGCCGGCGAGCCCGGCTCCCACGACGACGACGTCGGCATCCACGTGCAGCACCCTAGGCGCTGGGGAGCCCCTGCGGGGGAACCGTCCCCGTGCCGACGACCCGCACCGACCCGGAGCCGGCCTCGACCCGGAGCGCGGCGAGGTCGCGCACGACGAGGTCGGCCTCCGGCTCGAGCTCGGCCCGGAGCATCGTGTTCGTCACCGCGACCAGGCCCCCGCACCCCGCGGCCCGGGCGGCTCGCAGCCCCGCGACGGCGTCCTCGACGACGAGGCACGAACCCGGCGCCACGCCGAGCCGCTCGGCGCCGAGCAGCCAGGGGTCCGGCCACGGCTTGCCGCGCACGACGTCCGAGGCGGTGACCACGACGGGCGGGTGCGGCAGCCCGGTGGCACGCAGCCGCGCCTCCGCGAGGTCGTCGGTCGAGCTCGTGACGATGGCCGTCGGCACCCGGGCGTCCCGGAGGGTGGTCAGGAGCTCGGTGGCGCCGGGGAGGACCACGATGTCGTCGACGTCGTTGCGCTCGATCTCACGGATGCGGGCGAACGCCTCGACCCTGTGGGGCTCCGGCAGGAGGTCGGCGATGAGGTTCTCGGCGGTGACCCCGTGGAAGCCGACCAGCCGTCGCGGGTCGACGCCGAACTCCTCGCACCACCTCAGCCACGACCGCTCGACGGCGGCGATCGAGTCGATGAGCGTCCCGTCCATGTCGAGCAGGACGGCGTCGAACGGTTCCGAGAAGGCGCCGGGAAGGGCATCGGACATCGACATGGCGCCACCCTAGACGCGTTCCGCCGGAGCGCCGCCCGGCGCCCAGCAGGCCGACCTAGGGTGGGGGGCATGGCCCGCCCCGCCGGACACCTGCGCACGGCCGTCGTCAGCTCGACGGTCGCCGTCGTCGCGCTCGTCGGCGGCTGGACCTGGGCCGCCGGCCTCGTCGGCGACGGTTTCGACGCACGCGCCGAGTCGATCAGCGCACTCGCCTCGCTGGAGACCCCTCACCGGTGGGTGATGACGCTCGCGCTCTTCGTCACGGGGACGGCGCACCTCGTCACCGCCTGGGCCCTCGCGTCGGCGCGGCCGGCCGGGCGCGCCCTGCTCGCCGGCGGGGGTGTCGCCACCCTCCTCGTCGCACTGCTGCCGCTCCCGGGCCGCACCGCGTCGTCGGTGGCGCACACCACGGTCGCCACCGTCTCGTTCCTCCTGCTCGCCCTGTGGCCGCTGCTCGCCGCGCGGCGCGACGGACCCCGCGTGCTCGGGCCGCGGGTGGCCCGGCCCGCCGCCGCCGTGCTGCTCGTCGCGGTGGCCTCGCTGGGCCTCGGGCTGGGGGGCGGTTCCTTCGGCCTGCACGAGCGGGTCGTCGCCGCCCTCACCGTCCTCTGGCCGCTCGTCACCGCCGTCGGGGTGTGGTGGAGCGCCGGCCACCGGATCGGGTCGCGCCGCCTCCGGCACGTCCTCGGCACGGTCCTGCTCGTCGGCGGGTGCATCGCCTCGGGTGTCGCCGCGACCGCGTTCTCCCCGGTGATGGCGCACACCCGCAACTACCAGGCGGCGGTGTCCCTCGACGGTGACCCCCGCCGCTCCGGCGACCTCGTCGCCGAGACCACGTTCGGTGACGTCGAGGTGAGCTTCTCCGGCCTCGCACCGGGGGTGCGCGCCGTGCCGCAGGTCAAGGCGAGCATCACCGACGTCCTCTCCCGCCCGAAGGTGAGCCTCGCCAGCCTGCGCCCGGGGCCCGAGGAGCTCAACGCCGCGATCCGCGACGTCGCCCTGCAGGTGATCGGCCGGTTCGCCCTCGGGGCCCTCGTCCTCGTCCTCGTCGTCGTCGGGGTGTGGTCGATGGCCCGGCGGCGCCCCCCGCCGCGGGCGCTCGTGGGGGCCGCGGCGGTCGCCTGGGTCACCGCGACCCTCGGGACCACGGCCTCGATCTACACGACGTACCAGCCGAGCCGGCAGGGCTCGTTCACCGCCACCGAGGTGCTCGGCACCCTCCAGCAGAACCAGGGCCTGCTCGGCGACGTCGAGACGCGGGCCAGCCAGGTGGCGCCGTACCTGCGCAACCTGCTGGCCCTCTCGACGGCCCTCCAGCAGAAGTACGCCGCAGGTGCCCTCGAGTCCGACCCCGCGCTGCGGGTGCTGTTCGTCAGCGACATCCACGGGGGCAACCAGTACCCCCTGATGCGCACGATCATCGAGAGCGAGAGCATCGACCTCGTCGTCGACACCGGCGACCTCGTGAACTTCGGCACGGTCCAGGAGGGTGAGGCCGCAGGCATCTTCACGGGCATCGAGTCGGTGGGTGTGCCGTACGTCTTCGTCCGCGGCAACCACGACGCGACCGGCGCCACCGACACCGCCGTCCTCCGGCGCATGGCGGCCATCCCCAACGTCATCCTCCTCCAGCCTCCGGACGGCGGCTACCACGAGGTGACGGTCGGCGGCATCACCCTCGCGGGGTTCAACGACCCCCGCTGGTTCGGCGACGACGGGAAGGACCAGCGAGGCAAGAACCTCCCGGCCCGGGAGGCGTTCCAGGCCGCCTTCGCCGACCGCACCCCGGCCGACGTCGTCATGAGCCACGAGCCCTGGGCCGTCGACGGTCTCGACGGCGGGGTCCTCCTCAACGGGCACATGCACTCGACGGACCTCGAGGGCAACCGCATCCAGGTCGGCACGTTCACCGGCGGGGGGCCGTTCACGCACTTCCTCGACGGTGAGGGCGGGGCCGAGCTCCGGGGCCAGCCCTCGTCGTTCGACGTGCTGACCTTCGGCACCGACTGCCGGCTGTCGTCCCTGACCCGCTACCGCTTCCGCGACGTCATCGAGGGCAGGCCCGCGTACGACGACGTGTCGATCGTCAACGGGAACCGGATCGACACCCGGCCCCCCGACCCCGCCCGCACGTGCGAGCCCGGTGGGCCGCCGGTCGTCGACACCGTGCCCTCCGCTCCCTGACCGGACGGTCCGCCCGGGGTCAGCCCACGATCACGGCCCGGTGGACCATGCTCGGCTTCGGCCCGGCCCCGCAGCTGAGTGCGTGCTCCTCCTGCTCCTCGGCCCGCACCTCGAGGACCGTGCGTGCCGGCAGCGGGCCCGACCCCAGCACCTCGACGCGGGTGGGCCCGCCCTCGGGGTCGGCGTCGACCCGCCCCGGCACGGCGTCGTCGACTCCGGCCGGGCCGTGTGCCAGGTGGACCGCGGCGAGCGCCGCCTGGACCGCCGGCTCCCACCGGGTGACGCCGCGCAGGTGCTTGGCGGTGACGTACCCGTCGAGGTGCCCCGCGACGAGCGGGACGACGTGCTCGGAGTCGAGGTAGCCGTAGCAGGTGCCGTCCGGGAGGGCGAGCAGCGTGCCGGCGAAGCGGTGGCCCCCGAGGTGGGTGCACTCCCAGACCTCCTCGGGCCACCGGCGGTCCAGGCTCGCGACGATCGGGCGGCCGCGCACGGCGCAGCACGCGTCGCGCGTCCCCTGCGTGCACACGAGCACCATCGGCTCGGCGTCGGTGTCGCTCGAGCTCAGCTCGGTGCCGAGGGAGCGCGCGGCGGCGACGATGTCCTCGGCGGTGCGCCAGGTGCCCCGCACCCACGTGCCTCGCACGGTGTCGATCGCGAACCACTGCCGGACGCCGGGGTCGGTCTCACGGCGCCCCTGGCGGCGGATGAGCAGCGCCTTGCCACCGAAGGAGGCGCACGTCGCCTCGACCTCCTGGCCGAGCCGGCCGAGCAGCGGCGGGGTCTCGAGGGGCTGTTTGGCCCAGGGCCCGGGGTGCTCGATGAGGAGCCACCGGCTCGCGACGGGTGCGGTGCCCGCGAGCTGCTCGCCCCGGTGCCGGGCCGCGGCGGAGCAGCGCGACAGGTCGGTGAGAGCCATCCGGCGATGCTACGCGGGCCGGCGGCGGCCCGGGGCAGGACCCCGGAGCCGCCGCCGGTGCACCGGTCAGGCCCGGCCGTGGGCGGCGCGGCTGCGTCGGCTCAGGCTGTCGATGACGACGGCGAGGAGGAGGACCGCACCGGTGACGACGTACCGGACGTCGGCCGAGACCGAGAGCAGCGCGAGGCCGTTGCTGATGGAGTAGATGACGAGGATGCCGAGCAGGGCCGAGTACGCCGAGCCACGGCCACCGAAGAGCGAGGTCCCGCCGATGACGGCGGCCGCGATGGCGTTGAGGTTGGTGTCCGCGCCACCGCTGCTCTGGTTCGCCGAGGCCAGCCGGGCCGCGCCGAGGATGCCGCCGAGCGCGGCGAAGGTGGAGCACAGGACGAACACGCTGAGGTAGACCCGCTTGACCTTGATGCCCGCCCGTCGCGCCGCCTCGACGTTGCCGCCGATCGCGAGCACCGACCGGCCCCACGTCGTGCGCCGGATCGCGAGGTCCATGACGACGACGAGGGCGACGAACAGCACGACCATGTACGACAGGCCACGGTCCCGGCCGAGCAGGTACACGATGACGACGAGCGCCGCGCCGATGAGCCCCGCCCGCGTCGCCACCGTCGTGAACGGCGGCGCCGACAGGCCGGCCCCCTGCCGGCGCTGGTTGGTCCGCAGCCGGGAGAGGAGGTAGACGACCGGGACCGCGACGGCGACGACGTACGCGAGCCACTGCGGGAGGAACTTCTGCGAGGCGAACTGGACGAGCGAGGACTCGAACGGCAGGTTGACCGTGCCGTCCTTGCCGAGGGTCCGGATCTGCAGGCCGAGGAGCACGAGCAGCCCCGCCAGGGTGATGACGAAGCTCGGCACGCCGAACCGGTTGAAGAGCAGGCCGTAGACGAGGCCGACGACCGCACCGGCGGCCAGCGCCGCGAGCACCGCGACCCAGACGCTCGCCCCGTGGCCCACGAACATGACGACGAGCACCGCGCCGGACAGGCCGAACATCGAGCCGATCGACAGGTCGATCTCGCCGAGGAGCAGGACGAGGACGACGCCGATCGCGAGCGTGCCGATCGGGACCATCTGGAGGGTGAGGTTCACGAGGTTGCGGCTGCTGATGAACGCCGGGTTGAGGGCGTAGAAGACGGCCCAGATGATGACGAGGCCGACGACGACCGGCAACGAGCCGAGGTCACCGGACTTGACCCGCTCCCACGTGGCGGAGGCCCAGCCGCCCACGCCCGGCGAGGAGATGAGGCGTTCGTCCTGGAGGTCGGAGGGGACGGCGGCGGCGGTGGGGTCGGCCGGGGGCGGGGTCTGCGGGGTGCTCACGACTGCTCCTCCTGCGGGGCCCGGCGCGCGGCCCGGGCGGTGACGGCGTTGGTCGTCGCGCCGGTGATGGCGGCGATGATCTCCTGGCTGTTGGTGTCGGCGACCCGGAAGACGCCGTTGTTGCGGCCGAGCCGGAGCACGGCGACCCGGTCGGCCACCGCCATGACGTCCGACATGTTGTGGCTGATGAGGATGACCCCGTGGCCCTTCTCGCGGAGCCGTTCCACGAGGTTGAGGACCTCCGCGGTCTGGGCGACGCCGAGCGCGGCCGTCGGCTCGTCGAGCATGACGACCTTCGGCGCCCCGAGGAGGGAGCGGGCGATGGCGACGGTCTGCCGCTGCCCACCCGAGAGGCTCGCGACCGGGATCCGCACGCTCGGGATCTTGGCGCTCAGCTCTCGCAGCAGCCGCCACGACTCCTGCTCCATCGTCACCTCGTCGAGCGTGCGGCCTCGCAGCACCTCGTTGCCGAGGAAGAGGTTGCCCACGACGTCGAGGTTGTCGCAGAGGGCGAGGTCCTGGAAGACGGTCGCGATGCCGAGCCCCTGCGCCTGCGAGGGCGAGGTGATCGACACCGGGCTGCCGTCGAAGACGACCTCGCCGGCGTCGGGCGAGTACACGCCCGCGATCGTCTTGACGAGCGTCGACTTGCCCGCCCCGTTGTCACCGACGAGTGCCACCACCTCCCCGGCGGCGACGTCGAAGTCGATGTCCTTGAGGGCCTGGACGGCACCGAAGCGCTTGGACACTCCGGTCATCGACAGCACGGGCGCCGGGGAGGTGGTGGTGCTCACGGTCGGCTCACTCCTTCGTGAGGGGCGGAGGCGGGAGGGTCAGCTGATGCCGAGCTCGGTGCACGCCGCGGCGTACTCGGAGGTGCAGACGTCGGCGGCCTTGTAGAAGCCGTCGGCGATGATCGTGTCCTTGATGTTGTCCTTGGTCACGACGACCGGGTCGAGCAGGGTGGCGGGGACGCCCTCCTTGTCGGCGGAGGAGTCCGGCTTCTCCTTGTTCGCCAGCGCGATGGCCGCCTTGGCGGCGTCCTCGGCCTCGGGCTTGATCGCCTTGTAGATGGTCAGCGCCTGGTCGCCGGCGATGATCCGCTGGATGGCGGCGAGCTCGGCGTCCTGGCCGGTGACCGGCGGGAGCGGGTTGACGCCGCCACCCTTGAGCGCCGCGATGGCGCCGCCGGCGGTGCCGTCGTTGGCCGCGTAGACGCCGACGAGGTTGCCCTTGAGCGTGCCGACCTGGCCCTCCATCCACGACTGCGCCTTGTCCGGGCTCCAGTCGGGGGTGTCGTACTCGGCCTTGATCGTGTAGCCGCTGCCGTCGAGGACGCTGTGCGCGCCCTTCTTGAAGTCGGCGGCGTTCGCGTCGGTGGGCGAGCCGTTGATCATGACGATGTCACCGCTCGTGTTGCCGGCGGCCTTCATCGCCTCGACGAGACCGGTGCCCTGGAGCTCGCCGACCTTCTGGTTGTCGAAGGAGACGTAGTAGTCCGAGCCGGCGACGAAGCGGTCGTACGCGACGACCGGCACGCCCTGCGACTTGGCGCTCTGGACGATGGTGGCGGCGGACTTGCCGTCGACGGCGTCGAGGACGAGGACGTCGACGCCCTGGGTGATCGCGGCCTCGGCCTGCTGCTGCTGCTTGGCGGCGTCCTGCTCGGCGTTGCTGTAGACGACCTCGCAGTCCGCGCAGGCGGCCTTGACGGCCGCCTCGAAGAGCGGGCGGTCGAAGGCCTCGTAGCGGGCCGTCTTGTTCTCCGGGAGGAGGAGGGCGATCTTCTTGGCCCCGCCGCTCGAGCCGGAGCCGGTGTCCGAGCTCGAGCTGCCGCCCGAGCTGTCGCTCCCGCAGGCCGCGAGGCCCGTCACGGTGAGACCGAGCGCCAGCACTGCACCGGCGATTCGGGTGGGTCGAGTGGTCATGTGTCTCTCCTGTGCCTGACGTCCGCAGCCTCTCTGGTGCGGTCTCCCCGGAGTCAACTCGGTTCGGCTCTTGTCGTCAAGAGTTGAATACAAGGAATTGAGACAACGATTCGGTCACGACGCGTCACCCCACGCCGAGGGCGGCCCGGTCGGCGCCCTCGCGCACCTGGTCCGCGAGGACGAGTGCCCCCCGGAGGTCGGCCTGCTCCGGGGGCATCCCGCCCACGCACACCTCGACCGACGCGGCAGCGGACGGGATGGCGCACCGCTCGATCGCCTCGCGCATCGGTGTGAGGACCACCTCCCCCACCCGGGCCACCTGCCCGCCCAGGGCGACGACCTCGGGGTTGAGCAGGTTGACGAGACCGGCGACCGCGACACCGAGGTGGCGGCCCGAGTCCTCGAGCACCCGGCGGCATCCCGGGTCCCCCTCGAGGGCGCGGGAGATGACGTCGCGCAGGGTGAGCGACCCGTGCGTCGGCCGCAGCGCACCGAGCACGGCGCCTGCCCCGACGAAGGTGTCGAGGCAGCCCCGGTTGCCGCAGCGGCAGACCGGACCGTTCTCGTCGATGGTCACGTGCCCGATCTCGCCGGCCGTTCCGGCACTGCCGCGGAAGAGCTCGCCCCCGATGATCAGGCCCGCCCCGACCCCGTACGAGACCTTGAGGAAGACGCCAGTCGAGACGCCCTGCAGCACACCCAGCTTGGCCTCTCCGACGGCCGCGAGGTTGGCCGTGTTCTCGAGGCTCACCGGCACCCCCAGCGCCTCCTCCATGACCCCGGCGACCGCCACCCCGCGCCATCCCGGCAGCACGCCCTCGGACCCGACCTCCCCGGAGACGGTGTCGATGGGTGCAGGCAGGCCGACGACGAGGGAGCGCAGGTCCGACGTCGACTGGCCGGCCTCCTCCGCGAGCTCCTGGACGAGCCGGGCGGCCCGCGACATCCCCTCGTCGGCGGCGTGGTCGGCGGGCAGCGGCATCCGCTTCTGGCTGACGATGTCCGCCGGGCCGGTCGCCACGGCGACCCGGATGTCGCGGTCCCCGAAGACCGCGGCGGCGACGAGACCGCGCGAGGTCGCGACCGAGACCTGGGTGGCCCGCCGGCCGTTGCGGATGCTCGGGCGCAGGTGCACCGCGCCCGCCACGTCGAGCTCCTTGACGAGGTTCGACACGGTCGCTGCGGAGAGCCCGGTGACCCCGGCGATCTCCACCTGCGTCAACGCGCCGTGCTCGCGCACCGCGTCGAGGACCCGCAGGCGGTTCATCTCCCGGAGGGAGGCCTGCGAGCCCGGCGCTGGACCCGTTGGATTCACGGGCCAAAGATAAGGCAGCGAGCGCCCCGGGGGAAGGACCCCCGCCGCGCGCTCGCCGCGCGAACCGGTCCGCTCGGCCCTAGCGTGAGCGCGCTCCCACCCGCGACACAGGAGGAAGACCCATGTCCCGACGTCGTGCCATGGCCGCCGCCGCCCTCGGATCGGCCGCCGCACTCACCCTCACCGCGCTCCCCGCGCAGGCGGCCGCTCCGTCCTACGTCGCGCTCGGCGACAGCTACTCCTCCGGGACGGGCACCCGGGACTACCTCGCCGACGGCACGCAGTGCCTGCGTTCGGCCTACGCCTACCCTTCGCTCATCGCCTCGGCCAAGGGCTACGCCCTGAACCTGCGCGCCTGCTCCGGTGCGACCGTCGCCGACGTGACCTCGACCCAGCTCTCGGCGCTCTCGACCGCGACGCGGTACGTCTCGATCTCGGTCGGCGGCAACGACGCCGGGTTCGCCGACGTCCTCACCGAGTGCGCCCAGCCGGGCTGGATGAGCGACTGCAACGGCGCCGTCGACGACGCGCAGGCCTTCATCCGGACGGTGCTGCCGACGCGCCTGTCGACGCTGTACTCGAGCATCCGGACCAAGGCCCCGAACGCCAGGGTCACGGTCGTCGGGTACCCGCGCATCTTCGACGGGAAGGACTGCAACGCCTTCACGTGGTTCTCCCCGAGCGAGGAGAGCCGGCTCAACGCGACAGCCGACCTCGTCAACGCGGTGACCGCCCAGCGGGCGTCGGCCGCGGGCTTCTCGTTCGCCGACCCGACGTCGCGCTTCGTCGGCCACGCCGTCTGCGACAGCCCGGAGTGGATCAACGGCCTGTCCTACCCCGTCGTCGAGTCCTACCACCCGAAGAAGACGGGGCACGCCTCCGGCTACACGCCGACCGTCGGCCCGTACCTCACCGGTGCGACGGTGCGGGCCACGTCGGCCGTGCTGCGGTCAGCGGCGGCGTCCGCCCCACGACTCGCGGCCCAGCAGCGGGGCTACGCGGCCACGGACCGCTCCATCACGCCGGAGCGGGTCCGCGTGCCCGACCTGCACAGCGCGCGGGCCAGGACCGCGGCGAGGCGGGCCGGCGTGGACGTGGACGACCGGGCGAGCGTCGACGCGGCGGACCGCCGCTACTCGGCCCTCCAGGCGGCGCAGTTCGCCGCCCGCTCGGCCCGCTGAGCCCCGGCGCTCGGACGGAGCCGGGCATAGGCTGCCCGGAGATCACCCAGGCCACGACGCCACCCACGGAGGCACCGCGCATGACCGACCGACCGCTCGTCGCCGGGGTCGACACCTCGACCCAGTCCTGCAAGGTCGCGGTGTGCGACGCGCGCACCGGTGAAGTCGTCCGGATGGGCCGCGGCACCCATCCGGACGCCACCGAGGTCGACCCGACGCACTGGTGGCGGGCCTTCGAGGAGGCGACGTCGGGCGGGCTGCTCGACGGTGTCGGCGCCCTCGCGGTCGGGGGGCAGCAGCACGGCATGGTGCTGCTCGACGACGCCGACGAGGTGGTCCGTCCCGCCCTGCTGTGGAACGACACCCGCTCGGCCGGCACCGCGCACGACCTCGTCCACGAGCTGGGTGGGGCGCAGGCGTGGGCCGAGGCGGTCGGGGTGGTGCCGCTGGCCGCCATCACCGCGGCCAAGGTGCGCTGGGTGCGGGACCACGAGCCGGCGTCGATGGAGCGCTCCGCCCGGGTCGTCCTCCCCCACGACTGGCTCACCGGCCGGATCCTCCAGGACCGGGGCGGGTTCACGGAGTGGACGACCGATGCCGGGGACGCCTCGGGCACCGGGTACTTCTCCGCCGCCACCGGGGAGTACCGACCGGACCTGCTCCGGATGGCGGCCGGCCGCGACCTCGCCGTGCCGCGGGTCGCCTCCCCGGCGGAGGTCGTCGGCACCACGACGGATGGCCTGGCCGTGGCGCCGGGCACCGGCGACAACATGGGGGCCGCTCTCGGGCTCGGGCTGCGGCCCGGCGACGTCGTCGTCTCCCTCGGGACGAGCGGCACCGCGTTCGCCCGGCACGACCGTCCGACCGCGGACGCGCGCGGCTTCGTCCAGTCCTTCGCCGATGCCGAGGCCGGGTTCCTCCCGCTCGTCTGCACCCTCAACGCGGCCCGGGTGCTCACCTCGGGCGCGGCGATGCTCGGGGTCGACCTCGCCCAGCTCGACCGGCTCGCGCTGGCGGCCGAGGTGGGGGCCGGCGGGCTGACGCTGCTGCCCTTCCTCGACGGTGAGCGCACCCCCAACCTGCCGTCGGCCACCGGGGCGCTGCACGGGCTGACCCGCACCAACGCCACCCCCGAGAACCTCGCGCGGGCCGTCGTCGAGGGGATGCTGCTCGGTCTGGCCAGCGCGGTCGACGCCGTGCGCGACGCCGGCTGCCCCGTCGACCGGGTGCTGCTCATCGGGGGTGCCGCCGCGTCGGAGGCGGTGCGGCGGCTGGCCCCGGACCTGTTCGGCGCGCCGGTCGCGGTGCCGGCCCCGGGCGAGTACGTCGCGGTCGGGGCCGCGCGCCAGGCCGCGTGGGCCCTCGGCGGGCAGGACGCGGCCCCGGACTGGGAGGTCGCGGTCGAGGCCACGACCGACCCCGTCGCCCCCGAGCGGGGGGCCGAGGTGCGTCAGCGGTACGCGGAGGTCCTCGCCGGCTCCTACCCGGCCACGACCGGCTGAGGTCCCGCGACTACGTTGGGCCGATGACCGACGCGGCTCGCGAGCTCGACATCGTCCTCTTCGGCGCCACCGGGTTCACCGGGCGGCTCGTCGCCCGCCACCTCGCCGAGCACGCGCCCGAGGGGCTGCGGATCGCCCTGGCGGGCCGGTCCCCCGAGCGACTCGAGGCGGTCCGGGGCGACCTGCCCGGGCCGGCCGCGCAGTGGCCGCTCATCGTCCTCGACGCCCTCGACGAGGCGGCGGTCGCCGACCTCGCACGGCGCACCCGGGTGGTCGTCACGACCGTGGGTCCGTACGTGAGGTACGGCGTCCCCCTCGTCGCGGCCTGCGCGGAGGCCGGCACGCACTACCTCGACCTCACCGGCGAGGTGCTGTTCGTGCACCGCAGCATCGCGGCCAACCACGAGGCGGCGATGCTCTCCGGGGCGCGCATCGTCCATGCCTCCGGGTTCGACTCCATCCCGAGCGACCTCGGCGTGATGCTGTGCGCGGATGCCGCGCGCGCGGACGGCGCGGAGCTCGCGGCGACGCGGCTCGCGGTGCGCTCGATGCGTGGTGGCATGAGCGGGGGCACCATCGACACCCTGCGCACCCAGGCACAGGAGATGCGGGCCGACGCGGCCTCGCGGCGGGTCGTCGGCGACCCGTGGGCCCTCGCCGAGGGCGGTCGGCCCCCGCGGTCGCCGGGCTCCCGTCCGGCTGCTCGCGGTGGGGTGTCCGGCGTCCTCGACCGGGTCGTCAAGGCCTCACCGGTGCGTCGGGACGCCGAGAACGACCACTTCACCGGTCCCTTCGTCATGGCCACGTTCAACACCCGCATCGTGGCGCGGTCCGCGTCGTTGCTCGGGTACGGCGACGGCTTCCGCTACGCCGAGTACTCGGACTACGGCGCCGGGCCGCGCGGGGCGGTCACCGCGGGGGTGGTCTCGGCCGGGCTGCTTGCGGCCGTCACCGGGATGGCGTTCGCGCCGACCCGCGCCGTCCTCGACCGCGTCCTGCCCGCCCCGGGCGAGGGGCCCAGCGAGGAGACGATGGCGCGCGGCCGGTTCCGCTTCGAGATCACGGCGGAGGCGACCGAACGGCGCGCGCTACCGGGCGACCGTCGCCGCACCGTACGACCCCGGCTACTCGGGGACGGCGATCATGCTCGGGCAGGCGGCGCTGGCCCTCGGGTCCTCCGACGCCGGGCTGCCCGACGCCTCCGGCGTGCTCACCCCCGCGAGCGCGATCGGCATGCCGCTGGTGCACCGCCTCCGCGAGTTCGGCTTCACCCTCGAGGTCGAGCGCCTGCCGGAGTGAGGGCGCGGGCGATCCGCTCGGCGTCGAGGCGGAGCTCGCGCAGCGCTCCCGAGATGGGGTTGGTGAACCCCGTGAACCACAGCCCCGGGGAGGCCGTCGCCTGCTCCGCGCCGCGGACCACGGGCAGCCCGCGCTCCCCGAGGACGCCGAGGTGCCCGACGAGCGGCTCCAGGCCGGTGCGGTAGCCGGTGGCGACGACGACGGCATCCGGCGTGAGGCGGCTGCCGTCGGCGAGGACGACCTCGGCCCCGTCGAACGCCTCCACGGCGGCCACCGGTTCGACCCGCCCCTCGCGGATGGCCGCCACGACGCCGACGTCCTGCACCGGGATGCGCCCCTGGAGCACCCGGGAGTAGAGGTCGCGGCCGGCCTTCGGCAGCCCGTACGCGGACAGGTCGGGCTCCTGCACCACCGCGAGGACCCCGGCGATGCGGTCGACGAGCCGCGGTGGGAGGCGGCGGACGGCGATCCCCGTGGCCTGGGCAGGGATGCCGAACCGGGTGCGGGACAAGATGTGCGGGGGCGTACGGACCGAGAGCCGGACGCGGGTGGCCCCGTGCTCGGCGAGGTCGGTGGCGATCTCGGTGCCCGTGTTTCCGGTGCCGACGACGAGGACGTCACGCCCCGCGAACGGCGACCCGTTGCGGTAGTCGCGGGCGAGCACCAGCTCGCCGGAGAAGCCGTCGAGACCGGGCCAGTCCGGCGCGACGGGGGTGTGGTTGTACCCGGTCGCGACGACGACGTCGTGGGCTCGCAGCTCGGCGCCGTCGGCGAGCCGCACGACCCACCGCGCCCGCTCGTCGTCGGTGCGGTCGACCCGGGACACGGCCGTGCCGAGCCGCAGCCGCAGCCGGTGGTGCGCCGCGTACTCCTCGAGGTAGCGGACGACGTCGTCCCGGGCGACCCAGCGGCCGAATCGCCGCGGGATGCGGTGGCCCGGCAGGTGCGACCATCCGCGGGGGGTGTGCAGGTGGAGGCGGTCGTAGTGGGTGCGCCACGACTCACCGACCCGGTCGGCTCGGTCGACGACGACGGGGTCGACCCCGCGCGCCCGCAGGGCCGCCGCGACCGCGAGGCCGCCCGGCCCGGCTCCCACGACGACGACGTCCTCGACCCGCGACCCGGCATCCACGTTCCGGAGGTTACCTCGGTCACCACGCCGTCGACCGGACATCGGTGAGATGATTCACTACAGTACGTAGTAGGTATCGATCCCCACCACAGGAGGCCGACATGACCGACTCCCCGATCGCCAGGATGTCATCCCAGGACGCTTGGGAGCTGCTGCGCGCCAACGAGTTCGGCCGCCTCGCCTTCCACCTCGCGGACGAGGTGCACATCGTCCCCATCAACTACGCCGTCGACGCCGAGAGCCGCATCGTGGTCCGCACCGCCGAGGGGAGCAAGCTCCTCGGTCTCACGATGAACGCCGACGTCGCGTTCGAGGTCGACGAGGTCGACGACGACGAGGCCCGCAGCGTCGTGATCCGGGGCCGGGCCCGGACCCTCGTCGGTCACGAGGCCGACGAGACCGAACAGCTGCCGCTGCGCCCGTGGGTCGACACCGTCAAGCTCAACGTCGTCGCCATCACGGTCGACGAGCTCACGGCCCGCCGCTTCTCCCTGACCCGCCCGTGGCGCCACCTGCGTCCCGAGGAGGGCTGACACCCGACGTCAGGAGACGCGGACGGACAGCTTCGCCGACACGCCGGCGCTGTGATCGGTGTGTCCGGGCAGGACCCAGCGGTACGTGTTGGTCCCACGGGCCGAGGGCCGGACCTTGGCACTGGTCGCGCTGGTACTCGACAGAGTCCGGGTCGCGACTGTCTTCCAGGCACTCCCGCTCCACCGCTGCAGGGAGACGGCCCGGCCCGCATGGCCCGGTCGGACCGTGGTGGAGAAGGTGACGTATCCCCCGTAGGTGAGGCTGGTCCGGCTCGCCGTCACGGTGACCGTGGGGGCCACCGCCACGGTCACCGTGGGGCTGTAGGCGCCACCGGGGATGCCACTGCCGACGTAGCCGACCCGGAACCGGGTGCTGTAGGTGGGCTTGACGCTGAAGGCGAAGCCTCCTGTCGACGTGGTGGTCGCCGTGGCGGTGGCGGTCCACGTCGTGGTTCCGCTGCGCTGGCTGTACAGGGTCACCGACCGTGCCCTGAGGATGCTGCCGTCGAACCGCAGGATCCCCGAGACCTTGCCCGTGCTTCCGTAGCGCAGCGTCGTGGACCCCGTGAGGGACGGTGCGGCGCGCTGGGTGTCGAGCCTGACGAAGCTGGACCAGGTCTGACCGAAGGTGTCGTAGGTCCGCAGCTCGTAGGAGTAGCTGCGCCCCGCGACGAGGCCGGTCGAGCGGGCCGTCGCGCCCGGTCCTCGGTAGACCAGGGTCGTCTCGGCGGCGGTGGCCCCCCTCCGGATGACGTCGACGTGGTCGAAGTCGGCGTCGCTCGGGTTGGTCCAGGTCAGCGTGTCGGTGTCGTACGAGGACACCCGCTTGGCCCCGGTCACCGGCTGGGGGGCGGTCGTGTCGCCGACGGCGACCGGCAGGGAGGTGGCCGTGGCACCGTCCCCCCACTGGCCCACTCCGACGACGGACACCACCCAGCTGGTCCTGCCCTCGAGGCCGGTGAGCTGAGCCGCGAGGCGGGTCCCGTCGATCACCACGCTGTGGGTCAGGGCCCCCGACGTCGCCGTCACCCGCCACTGGCTGACGGGGACGCTGGAGGTGCTCTTGGCCCAGGTGACGCCCAGGGTGTTGTCCCGCGGCGAGGTGACGGCCAGCGAGAGGGGCGCTCGCGGAAGCTCGGTGGCGTTCGCGGCGCCCTGCACCGACGGGACGATCGTGCGCGCACGGTTGCCGTTGAAGTCCCAGACGTAGACGACCAGCTCGTAGGGGGTGTTCGCCGTCGGGAGCGTCGCGGTCGCCCTCACCGTGGCCGAGGTGAGCGGAAGGCTCGACAGTATCCCCGGCGGGTCGGGGTCGGCCCCGACGGGGCGGACGTCGTAGGCGAGTGCCTTGAGGTCCGGCAGGTCCGGGCGCGGGAAGCTCACCGTGACGCTGGTCGTCGAGGCGGGGGCCACCGTGATGCTCGCCAGCGGAACGGCGGGCGGGGCCCCGTTGGAGTCCGGGGCAGTCGTCGCCTCCGCGGCGGCGACCGCGGAGGTCAGCCCATTGACGTCGGTCGAGAACACCTCGACCCGGAACGTGTGACCGCCCGGCTGTCCCGCCCACGTGAACGACCGGGTCGTCTTCGTCACGGGCGAGGCGGTGACCCTCGCGCCCGTCGCGAGGTCGGTCAGCACCGCGGTCTGGGACTTCAGGTCGGGGTCGGTCGCCGGGACCCAGGTCGCGGTGACGGCATAGGCGCCGCCCTGCACCGCGAGGGTGCCGGGCATGGTGGGTGGTGTGCTGTCGAGCAGCGTCCGGAACGGCACCAGCACCGGATCCGACGCGTTGCCCGAACCGTCGACCGCCCACAGGGCCAGGGTGTAGGCGGTCCCCATGGTCAGGGTGTCAGCCGTGAACACCGGGGTACCGGGCGCACTCTGCGAGGACCCGTAGTCGGGAGCCTCGCCCGTCGGCACGACGGCATACCTGGTCCCGGCGTAGTCGCTGTCGGTGGGCGGGGCGTACCGGAAGGTCGCGTACCGGTACGACGGCTCGACGGACACGTCCGTGACCTGCCCCGGTGGTGTGAAGTCCAGCCGGACGACACCCGACCAGGTGGCGATGTTGTGCTGGTGGTCGAGGACGAAGATCGTGACGGCATAGTCCTGGTCGCGCACCGGGTCTGGCAGGCTGCCGTAGTTCCAGCCGCCCGGGTAGTCGTGGGGGAAGGCCAGCCCCTCGGTGAGGGTCCTCGGAGGAACCGTACCGAGGGCATACCGCACGACGGACCGGTCGAAGTCGTCGTCCCGGGGCTCGCTGAACCCCAACGTGATCTGCCGCTGATCGGCGGCGAGGAGCACGTCGCTCGGCGCGGCGGGGGGCGTGGCGTCGGGCAGCGCGGCTGCGCTCGCGCCGGCTGGTGCGCTCAGGGCCCTGGCGTTGCCCGCCTCGTTGACGGTGTAGCCGATCCCGATGACGGCGAAGCTCCACTGCTCACCCGGGACCAGTGGAGCCCCGTCGATGAGCATGACGTCCTGAGTGCCCCGGCCGGTGACCGGCAGACGCACGCCGTCCCAGAGATCGCGGGGCACGCTGGCGCCACGCTTGGCGACGATCGCCACGTCGGCGAGCTCCCGGTCCCAGCCCAGGACGACTCGCCCCTCACCCGCGGCCGCCGTCACCGACAGGGCGGGGAGGGACGGGCCCACCCCGGCCCTCAGGACGCGACTGACCGTGTCGCCGCCGGCACGCACGACGCTGCCGTCACCGACGGCCTGCAGCTGGGCGACCTCACCACCGAGAGCGGCAACCGGCTGCATCGACCCGTCGGCCGTGATGACCTGGACCTCGGCGGTCCCCGTGGAGGGGTTCGCCCAGGGTCCGTCGTCGGTGGCGGTGACCCACGTGGGACCACCACCGGTGAGGACGGTGCTCACCGTCCCGTCCGACGTGGCGACGCGGCGCAGACCGCCGTCCGCGACGAGGAGGGTGGTGCCGTCGCGGGCCAGGTCCACGGGAGGGCCGATGGCCGTCGTGAGCACCTCCGTGGCCCCGCCCGGCTGCACGGTGAGGATGCGGTGGGCTGCGCTGTCCGCGACCGCCAGCACACCGTGGGTGAGCACCTCGACGTCGGCCACCGTCGCGTCCACGGCCACCGGGGTGACCGTGCCGTCGACCGTCACCGACGTCAGGGAACCCGTCCCCGTGGTCACGTAGGCCGTGCCGTCGTCAGCGATCGCCACCCGGCCCCGCCCGGACGCCAGCGGCGGCAGCGTCGCACGGGTCCGCAGGGAGCCGCTGGGGGTGACCTCGCGGACCAGGCCCTGCTCGGTGGTGAACACCACACGACCGTCCGCGGTCCCCGCGGCGCCACGCACGGTGCCGAGGTAGGCGTCCGTGGCCGCGACCCCGTCCGGTGACCACGGTCGCTGCGGGTCCGTGCCGAGGACCCGACCCCGGTCGACCCCGGTCGCGCTGAAGCGGTGCAGGGAGGCCTCGCCGGGCGCGGTGACGCAGTCGACCACGAGGTCCGAGCCCAGGTGGGTGATGCCGTTCGAGCACGGCCCGCTGCTGACCTGGGTGAGCGGCCCACCCGCGAGGGGGAAGCTGAGGACCGAGCGGCGGTCAGGAGAGGACATCGCGAGCGACGTGCCGTCGGTGCTGATCGACCGGACGTCGACGGTCGTGATCTCGGTGGGTGAGAGCCCGGCCTCGAACCTGCCGACGTCACCGCCGTTGCCGGCCACCCGAGCGCCGAGACCGACGGCCGTGACGCGGTACACCCCCCGGTGGGTGCTGCCGATGTCGACCACGTAGGCGGTGGACCCATCGGGCGAGACCACGAGGTCGACCGGCTCGCGAAGTGCGTCGACCGGCGTCACGGGGGTGGCCGGGCCACCCGGCGGGATCCGGTAGACCCGGTACCCGGCCAGTGCCCAGACCACGTGGTCGGTCCCGACGTCCAGCGCCGCGACGCCCGCCAGCTCCGCGATGCGCGTCACGGTGCCGTCCGGCGTGATCCGCACGATGCCACGGTCGGCCGGCATGACGATGTCGTTGCCGTCGGAGGCCACGTCCCCCGCTCCCGACGCGCCGTTCGAGGACGGCCACGGCACCACGGCCACCCGGTCCGCGGCCGCGTCCAACCGCATCAGGTTGACGTGGTCCTGGACCACCACGCGACCATCAGGGGTGCCGTCGAGCGCGGCATAGGACTCCACCCGGGCCCGCGAGGCAGGACCAGACAGGCCTCGACCGCCACCGGCGATCGCCACCACGGTCGACGGAGCCGGGTCCGTGGCGACCTCCGTGCCGGCCGCCCGCGCGCCCTGGACCGAGGTGACGACGACGAGGCCCGCCACGGCGGCCGACAGAGCACTGTGCAGCGTGCGAGCCACGAACGACCCTCCGGTTCGAGTACTGCGACGAGCGCCTCCCCCGGAGGGCACGGGCGGTCCGCCCACGGACTGCGTCCGAATTCCAGCAGATGACGCCCCCCGCCCGCTGGCGAATGCGAGAGACAGTGCGCCCGGACCGGGCATCGGGCGATCAGCACGCGGCACACCCGCCGTGCTGACCGTGCTCTCACGATCGCCACAGTCCAGTTGAGAGCCGAACGACTTCCCTGGGCAGCCGAATTGAGAGCGACGAACCCGGCACCTAGACCGAGCCTGGCCAGGCCAGTCCTGAGGCCAATGAAACAAGTAGCCGACGGTCGGATCGTTGTGATTCGGCGCTCGTGGCGCCATAATGGCGCCATGCCCAGTGTTCAGATCAAGGACGTCCCGGAGAGCACCCACGCGGTGTTGCGCCAACGGGCTGCCGCCGCGCACCAGTCTCTGCAGGAGTACCTGCGCTCCCGGCTGATCGCCGAGGCCGGCCAGCCCACGGTGGAGGAAGTCCTCGACCGGGCCGGCGGGCGCTCGGGCGGGTCGGTGCCGCTCGCCGATGCGGTCAAGACCGTGCAGGGGGAGCGTGCTCGTCGTTGACGCCAGCGTCCTCGCCGTCGCGTTGGCCGACGACGGCCCGGACGGGAATGCCGCTCGCGCCCGGCTTCGCGGTGAGACGTTGGCCGCGCCAGAGCTGGTCGACCTGGAGGTCGCCTCGGTGTTGCGTCGACAGAACCGGGCAGGAATGCTCGACAACCGTCGGGCCGATCTGGCCCTGACCGACTTGGCCGCGCTGCCGATGCACCGCGCCGCGCACCTGGCGTTGGTGCCCCGGTGCTGGGAGCTGCGGGACAACTTGACCACCTACGACGCCGCCTACGTCGCACTGGCCGAGGCGCTGGACGCGCCCCTGGTCACCGGCGACCAGCGACTCGCTCACGCGGCCGGCCCCACCTGCACCATCGAGCTGCTCAGAGCGCATCGCCACTGAGCGACGAGCAGCCACGCGCCACTGGTGCGATCCGGGCGGTCCACACGCGGCGGAAGGGGCTACGCCAGACGGAGCGTTCGCGGTCGAGTGGTGCGAGGAGCCAGGAGCGGACGGACGTCGAGGCGGGAGGACGCCCGGCGCAACGAGGCATCGGGTGGGCACCTCGTGAGCCGACCCCTTCACCCTCAGCGGTCCTGCGTGTGGCCCCCTCCCGGAATATGCTCCCTTTGTGCAACTTCGGGTCCTGGGGCCGATCGAAGCGACCCGCGACGGGGAGGACCTCGAGCTCGGTGCCCCGAAGTCGCGCGCCCTCTCGGGGTGGAGGTGGACTCACCGATCGACGGCTGCGGCGGTGGCCGCCCGGATCCATGTGGGGTCGATCGTGCCCTTCCAGCCTTCGCAGGGGGCGCACCGACACAGCGGACCGGCGTCGAGTGAGGAGGACACGCCGTGTACGAGGTGTCGGATACGGCGCGTTCTGTTCAC
This sequence comes from uncultured Actinomycetota bacterium, assembly GCA_963709785.1. GTDB lineage: Bacteria > Actinomycetota > Actinomycetes > Actinomycetales > Dermatophilaceae > Phycicoccus. The sequence goes on from CAVPXT010000007.1 coordinate 102,170, forward strand.
TCGACGGGGTGCAGCCGGGGGGCCCCTTCTGCACGGTGCCGGAGCGTGTGGCAGGCGGTGGGCCTGCCCGCTCAGCCCACCGGCGTCAACGGCACCCCGCCGTCGAGGACGGCGAGCACGTTGTCGGCCGCGAGGTCGGCCATCGCCGTGCGGGTCTCGATGGTCGCCGACCCGACGTGCGGGAGCAGCACGACGTCGTCGCGCCCGAGCAGCCCCGGGTGCACGTGCGGCTCGTCCTCGTACACGTCGAGCCCGGCCCCGGCGATCGTCCCCGCCTCGAGCGCGGCCACGAGCGCCGCCTCGTCCACGACCGCACCGCGGGCGGTGTTGACCAGGTACGCCGTCGGCTTCATCCGGGCCAGCGCCGCGGCGTCGACGAGGTGCCGGGTGTCGGCCGTGAGCGGCGTGTGCAGCGAGACGACGTCCGACTCCGCCAGCAGCTCCTCGACCCCGACCACCCGGGCGTCCAACCGCTGCACGGCGACGGGGTCGGGCTGCGAGCGGCCCGACAGCAGCACCTCCATCCCGAAGGCCCGCGCCCGTCGTGCCGTCGCGAGCCCGATGGCGCCCGGCCCGAGGATGCCGATGGTCCGGCCCTGGACGGAGGTCCCGAGCAGCTGGAACATCCCCCACCCCCACGGCTCCCCGCTCCGCACGAGCCGCTCCGCCTCGGCGAGCCGGCGGGTCACCATGAGCACGAGCGAGAAGGCGATGTCCGCCGTCGCGTCGGTGAGCACGCCGGGGGTGTTCGTCACGAGGACGCCGCGCTCCCGGCAGGCGTCGAGGTCGACGTTGTCGTACCCGACCGCGACGTTCGCGACCACGCGCAAGCCGGACCCGGCCGCGTCGAGCAGCTCGGCGTCGACCCGCTCGCCGAGGGTCGCGACCACCGCGTCGGCGCCGGCGACGAGCTCGAGCAGGTCGGCGCGCGGCGGCCGCGAGTCCTCGTCGCGGTACCGCACGTCGTGGACCTCGGCGAGCCGCGCGACGGCGTCCCCGGGGAGCCGGCTCGCGACGGCGACCCGCGCCACCTCAGACCAGCTTCCGCACCAGCGGCAGCGGGAGGTACTTCATCGCCTTCCCGAGCGGGACCCACGGCCAGGACGGCACGAGCGCATGCGCCTTCTCCTGCTCGATGGCCTCGACCATCGCCTTCACCCCGACCTCGGTGTCGACCATGAACGGTGTCTTGGAGACCCGCTCGTTCATCTCCGAGCGGATGTAGCCGGGATAGATCACCGAGACCCGGATGTCGAGGTCCGGCTCACCGAGCATCTCGTGGCGGACGCCCTCCGCGAGCGCCGCCACCCCGGCCTTGGTCGCGGCGTACGTCGTGATGGTCTTGCGCATCCCGCGCATGGCGGTGACCGAGGAGATCATCACGAGGTGGCCGCGCTTCTGGTCGCGGAAGATCTCCATCGCGGCCTCGGTCTGGGCCAGCGCGGCGACGAAGTTGACCATCGCCGTCTGGCGGTTCGCGTCGTGGCGGCCGGTGCCGAGCGGCGCACCCTTGCCGAGGCCGGCGTTGACGATGACGCGGTCGATGGCGCCGAAGTCGTCGCGGAAGGCCCGGAAGGTCTCGAACACCGCGTCGTCGTCGGTGACGTCGAGGGCGCGCACCTCGACCCGCCGCCCGGTGCGCTCGACGATCTCGGCACGCAGCTCCTCGAGCCGGTCGGTGCGGCGGGCGCACAGGGCGAGGTCCCAGCCGCGGGCGGCGAGCTGGCGGGCCATCTCCGCCCCGAGGCCCGAGCTGGCCCCGGTGATGATGGTCGTGGGCACGGTGGTCCTTTCCGTCGGTGGTCAGCCGCGCTCGGCGAGGAGCCGGGCGCAGCGCTGGTCGAGGTGGGCGACGACGTGCCGGAAGGCGCCGTACGCCGGGTTGGTCGTCTGGCCGTGGTGGAAGCGGTAGTAGATCTGCTGGGCGATCCCGGCGAGCCGGAACAGCCCGAACACCTCGTAGAACAGCAGGTCCTCGTCGCCGACGTCCACCCCGCGCGCGGCACGGTAGCGCTCGACGAGCTCGGCGCGGGTCAGCATCCCCGGGGCGTGCGTGGGCTGCAGCCGGAGCGCGACGAAGGTGGGGTCGTCGTCGGCCTGCACCCAGTAGGCGAGGGCGGAGCCGAGGTCCATCAGCGGGTCGCCGACGGTCGCGAGCTCCCAGTCGAGGACGCCCACGACGCGGGTGGGGTCCTCGGGGTCGAGGACGAGGTTGTCGAACCGGAAGTCGTTGTGGATGAGGGTGTGCGTACGGTCCGGGGGCCGGTGCTCCTCGAGCCACGCCATCGTCGCCTCGTGGTCGGGGACGTCCGGGGTGCTCGCCCGACGCATCCGGGCCGTCCAGCCACCCACCTGGCGCTCGACGTACCCGTCGCCGCGGTCGAGCGCGGACAGCCCCGCGGCCTCGACGTCGACCTCGTGGAGGGCGACCAGCACGTCGAGCGCGTTCTCGCACAGCGTGCGGACGCCCGTCTCGTCGAGACCGAGCTCGGGCGGTACGTCCTTGCGCAGGATGGTCCCGACGACCCGGTCCATCACGTAGAACTCGGAGCCGATGACCGACTCGTCGCCGCAGTGGCCGACCATCGTCGGCACGAGGGGGAAGACCGGCGCCAGCCCCGCCTGCAGGTCGTGCTCGCGGCGCATGTCGTGCGCGCCCTTGGCCTTGGTACCGGCCGGGGGACGGCGGAGCACCAGGTCGCGCGTCGGCCAGCGCAGGAGGTAGGTGAGGTTGCTCGCCCCACCCGAGAACTGCCGGACCTCCGGCTCGCCCTCGAGACCCGCCGCGTCGGAGGCGTGCCCACGCACCCACGCGGCCGCGGCGGCGACGTCGAAGGCGTCCTCCGCGCGCACCGGCGCGGCCCCGGGCACCTCCGTCACGGGACGTACTCCCCCGGGTCGGCACCGGCCTTGCGGGCGAGGCGCTTGGCCTGGCCGAGCATCATCCGGTCGTAGAGCGGGCGCGCGAACCGCTTGCTGAGGTACGCCTGCCGCCCCAGCCGGTCCGTGAGGATGATCGGCTTCCGCTTGTCGATGCCGTCGAGCACGATGCGCGCGATGTCGGCGGCGTCCGACCGCGCCTGCGTGATGAGCCGCACCCCGGCCGCCTGCATCGCGGCGTCCTTGCCCGCGAACGACTCGTGGAGGTTGGTGCGGAAGAACGCCGGGCAGACGACGGACACGTCGATGCCCCACGGCTCCAGCTCGAAGCCCAGGGTCTCGCTGAGCGCGACCACCCCGGCCTTGGTCGCGTTGTAGCTGGCCATCCCCGGGCCGTGCACGAGGCCCGCGAGCGAGGCGACGTTGACGATGTGGCCGGCGCGCTGCTCCTTGAGGAGCGGCGTGAGGGTGTGGCACCCGCGCGCGACCCCGAGCAGGTTGATCGAGATGACCCGCTCCCAGTCGGCCATCGCCTCGACCTCGATCCGGCCACCCGTGGCGATGCCGGCGTTGTTGACGAGCAGGTCGAGCCCACCCCACGCCTCGCGCACCCACGCGAGCGCGGCGTCCCAGTCCTGCTGGCTGCGGACGTCGAGCGGGAGGTAGTCGGCCCCGGCCGGCACGGAGTCGGGGCGCTCCTCGGCGAGGTCGACCGCGAGCACCCGGTCGCCACGCTCGACGAGCAGGGCCACGAGCGCACGACCGAGGCCGGACGCGCCTCCGGTGACGAGGGCGCGACGGCTCATCGGGTGGTCTCCTTCGACGGGGCGTACGGGCGGAGCAGGTGCCGTGCGACGACCCCGAGGTGCACCTCGTCCGGGCCGTCGGCGAGGCGCAGGCTGCGTGCCCCCGCGTAGGCGGCGGCGAGCGGGGTGTCCTCGCTCATCCCGGCACCCCCGTGCAGCTGGATCGCGAGGTCGATGACGTCGCAGGCCATCTGCGGGACGGCGGCCTTGATCTCGCTGACCTCCGAGAGGGCGCCCTCGATCCCGACCGTGTCGAGCTTCCACGCGGCGTGCAGCACGAGCAGACGGGCCTGGTTGATGGCGATGCGCGCGCGGGCGAGCCGCTCGCGGTTGCCGCCGAGGTTGGCGATCGGCTTGCCGAACGCCGTGCGCGCGGTGGAGCGTTCGCAGGCGAGCTCGAGGGCGCGTTCGGCGAGGCCGACGAGGCGCATGCAGTGGTGCACCCGGCCCGGGCCGAGCCGGCCCTGGGCGATCTCGAAGGCGCGGCCGGGGCCGAGCAGCACGTTGCCGGCGGGCACGCGCACCGCGTCGAGCGAGACCTCACCGTGACCGAGCGGCTCGTCGTACTGGCCGAGCGCCGTGAGCATCCGCTCGACCCGCACGCCCGGGGCGTCCATCGGGACGAGCACCATCGAGTGCTGCCGGTGCCGCGGGGCGGAGGGGTCGGTGAGGCCCATGAAGATGCCGAGCCGGCTGTCCGGGTGCCCGGCGCCGGTGCTCCACCACTTGCGGCCGTCGAGGACCACCTCGTCGCCGTCGGGGGTGGCCGTGGCCTCCATCGTCGTCGCGTCCGAGCTGGCGACCCCCGGCTCGGTCATGAGGAAGACGCTGCGGATGCGCCCCTCGAGGAGCGGGACGAGCCAGCGGTCCTGCTGCTCCTCGGTGCCGTAGCGGAGGAGGACCTCCATGTTGCCGGTGTCCGGGGCGTTGCAGTTGAGCACGAGCGGCGCGAGCGTGGAGCGGCCGGTCTGCTCGGCGACCGAGGCGTAGTCGACGTTCGTCAGGCCGGTGCCGCCGTCGGTGCCGAACCGCTCGGCGAAGGCGTCGCCCTCACCGGCCGGGAGGAAGAGGTTCCACAGGCCCTGCGCACGGGCCTTCTCCTTGAGCGTCTCGACCGCGGCCGTCGGCGGCCAGGGGTCCTCTCCGCGGGAACGGCGCGCGGCGACGTCGGCGAGGAGGTCGGCCTCGGCGGGCGCCACCTCGGTGTCGACGAAGGCGCGGACCCGCTCGGCGAGGTCGGCGGCCCGGGGTGACGGGGCGAAGTCCATGTCCTTGACCCTAACCCCTTGTTGAGCAATGCTCAATAGCGTGGGAACGGCAGCCAGGGTGCGGATGACACCCGAGGAGCGGCGCCGCCAGCTCGTCGGCATCGGGCTGCGGATGTTCGTCGAGCGGCCGGTGCAGGACCTCTCCGTCGACGAGGTCGCCGAGGAGGCGGGGGTCTCCCGAGGGCTGCTCTTCCACTACTTCCCGACCAAGACCGAGTACCACCGGGCGGTCGTGGCGGCGGCGGCTCGGCGGGTGCGCCGCAACGTCGCCCCGGACGACGACGTGCACGGCGACGAGGCGCTGCGGCAGGTCGTCGAGCGGTTCCTCGCCCAGGTGGAGCGGCGGCGCGAGTGGTACGTCGCACTCGTGCACGGGCAGACCGAGCTGACCCGAGCAGCCCCCGGCGACCCGCTCGAGACGGTCACCGCGTTCGTCGCGGACGTCGCGGTGCGCGAGCTGGGACTGCCGGCGGTCGCCCGGGCCGCGGCCCACGGCTGGGTGGCCTACCTCGAGGACCGCGCCCTGCAGTGGGCGGCACTGCCGGCCCTCGAGCGCGAGGCCGGGCGGGCGGCGCTCGTCGCACACTGCGTCCGGGCGCTCACCCTGCTGACCGACGATGCGGGCCCGGACGGGACCGGTGCCTGACGCGCGCCGGCGAAGCGATACCTCCCGGGGTATCATCTCGGGATGATCGACGCCCTGCGCACCTGGTCCGCCCGCCGCTGGTGGACGGCCACGGCCGCCACGGTGGGGACGGCCCTGACCATCGCCGTCCCCACGGCGATGCTGCCGACGCCGGTGTTCGGGCGGGACGTCCCGACCACGTGGTGGGCGTGGCCGTCGCTGGCCCTCACCTCGGTCCTCGCCGGCCTCCTCGTCGCGACCTACGTGCGAGAGCCGGGCGCCGCGCCGTCGGCGGCGGCCGCGCTGGACCGGAAGGGCACCGCCGGGGGTCTCCTCACGTTCTTCGCGGTCGGGTGCCCGGTGTGCAACAAGCTGGCGCTCGTCGCGCTCGGCTACTCGGGGGCACTGCGGTGGTTCGCCCCGGTGCAGCCGCTGCTCGCGGTGGGCGGTGTGGTGCTGCTCGCCTGGGCCCTGCGGGCCCGGCTCCGGGGGCAGCTGGCCTGCCCCGTGCCGTCGGCGGACGGCCCGGAGTCAGGTCAGGGGCTCGACCGTGACCGGGACGCCGTTGAGGACCGCGTTCCCCGATAGTCCCTCGACGACCCCCGGGTCGGTGAGGTCGTTGGCCGAGGCGCCCGGCAGCGTGGTCGCCCGGCGCAGGCGCACCCCGTCACGGCGGTGGCCGTAGCCGTGCGGGAGCGAGACGACGCCGCGCATGACGTCCTCGGTGGCGGACACCTCGACCTCGACCTCCCCGGATGCCGACCGGACCCGGACGCAGTCCCCGTCACGCACGCCGCGCACCGCGAGGTCGTCGGGATGGACGTGCAGCGCGTGGCGGGGCCGCCCCCGCGTCAGCACCTCGGCGTTGTGCAGCCACGAGTTGTTGTCCCGCTGGTGCCGCCGCCCGACGAGCAGCAGCGCGTCCTCGGCGGGTGCCGGTGCCGACTCGAGCGCCTCGAGGAGCCCGGGGAGGGCATCGAGCACCAGGGGGGCGGCGAGGTCGATGCGGCGGTCGCGCGTGCGGAGCCGCTCGGGCAGTCGGGGACGCAGCGGTCCGAGGTCGAGCCCGCCGGGCCCGGCCTCGCGGAGCCTGCGGACGCTCAGCCCCGCGCCGCCCGTGCGCAGCAGCAGGTCGAGCTGGCGCGTCGGTGGGATCCGCAGCCGCGCCTCGAGGGTCACCGCGGCGCGCGAGAGGCGCTGTCGGACGGTGGCCCCCCGGGCCTTCAGGTAGGCGAGGCCGAGGTCGCGGGCGATCTCCCAGTCGTGCCGGCCACCGGGGTCCTTCGGGAGTGCCGCGGGCGAGAAGCGCGCCGTGTCGCGGACGGCGAGCACGTGGAAGACGAGGTCGTAGTGGTCGCGCTCCAGCGGCGCGGTCGGGGGCAGCACGACATCGGCGTGGCGGGTCGTCTCGTTGAGGTACATGTCGACGCACACGACGGCGTCGAGCCCGGCCATCGCCGCGTCGAGCCGGTGCCCGCCCGGTGTCGACGACACCGGGTTGCCGGCGATCGTCAGGAGGGCGCGGACCTGCCCCTCCCCCGGCGTCGACATCTCCTCGGCCAGCGCCGAGACCGGCAGCTCGCCGCCGAAGCCCGGCAACCCACGGACCCGGGTCCGCCTGCGGGAGAAGCCTCCCGGGCCGATGAGGTTGCGCCCGACGAGGTCCACCGCCGGGGTCGTGAACATCGTGCCACCGGGTCGGTCGAGGTTGCCGGTCAGCACGTTGAGCGCCTGGACCGCCCACTGGCAGACGACCCCGTGCGCCTGGGTCGACACGCCCATCCGTCCGTGGACCGCCGCCGACGGCGCCTCGACGAGGGCGCGGGCGAGCCGGCGCACGTCGTCGGCGGGCATCCCGCTGGCGCGCTCGGCGAGCTCGGGGGTGAACGGCTCGACCGCCGTGCGCACCGCGTCGAGCCCGTCGACGTAGGCCGCGGGCCGGGCGGACCCCGAGTGCAGGACCTCCCGCACCAGCGCGAGGAGCACGGCGGCGTCGGAGCCGGGCCGGACGAAGTGGTGCTCGTCCGCCACCTTCGCGGTCTCGGTGCGTCGCGGGTCGAGCACGACGAGCCGACCTCCGCGGGAGGCCAGCTCGCGGCGTCGGGTCGGGAAGTCCGGCACCGTCCACAGCGAGCCGTTGGACGCCATCGGATTGTGGCCCACGAGGACGAGCAGGTCGGTGCGGTCGATGTCGGGCACCGGGAGCAGGAACTGGTGGCCGTAGAGCGTCCACGCCACGACGTGGTGCGGCAGCTGGTCGACCGACGTCGCGGAGAAGCGGTTCCGGGTGCGGAGCAGGCGGAGCAGCGTCGGGTGGTGCGTCAGCGCGCCGAGGCTGTGCACGTTGGGGTTGCCGAGGTACACGGCCAGGGCGTCGTCGCCGTGCTCGCGCTGGACGCCCGCGAGCAGCTCGGCCGCACGCGTGAGGGCCTCCTCCCACGACGCCTCGCGCAGCTCTCCCGCGGCGTCGCGCACGAGCGGGCGGCGCAGCCGGTCGGGGTCGTCCTGCAGCTCGGGCAGCGCGAAGGCCTTGGGGCAGAGGTGCCCCCGCGAGAGGGGGTCCGCCTTGTCACCCCGGATGCCCGCGACCCGGCCGGCGGGGCCCAGCGGTGACCTCGAGGCCGCACATCGCCTCGCAGAGCGTGCACGAGGTGTGGACGACCGTGTCGGTGCTCATCGGGCCCTCGGGCCGAAGGACGGGGTCTCCCGTCGGAGCGCGGCCTCACGCGCGGTCTTCGTGTTGCCGCTGGCGAGGAGCCGGGCCTGCTCGAGCCGCTCGCGGGCGAAGGTGCGGCGCGGCCCGGAGGTCCAGGTGCGCTCGAAGAGGCGCTTGGTGGCGGCGACCGAGTCGGGCGACCTGGTCGCGACCTCCTCGAGGAAGCGGGTGGCGGCGACGAACGGCTCGTCGTGCACCTCGCTCGCGAGGCCCAGCTCCACGGCGCGGGTCCCGCTGACGACCTCGCCGGTCATCGTCAGCCGCTTCGCGACGTCCATCCGCACCTGTTGCGCGAGCGCCTGGATGCCGCTCATGTCGGGGATGAGCCCCCACTTCGCCTCGAGGACCGACCACTGGGCGTCCGGGGTGGTCATCCGCAGGTCGGCGGCGAGGGCGATCTGGAGGCCGCCGCCGTAGCAGTGGCCGTGGACGGCCGCGACGACCGGGACGGGGAGGCGCCGCCAGGCCCAGCAGGCCTCCTGGAACAGGTTGGTGCCGCGCCACGGCCGGGGGGCGAACGCGCGGGCGACCCGCGGCGGCTCGCGCAGGACCGTCGCGAAGTCGAGCCCTGCGCAGAAGGACTCGCCGGCGCCCCCGATGACGACGCCGCGCAGCGTCCGGTCGTGGGCCAGCTCGCGCGCCGTGGCGACGAGGGCCTCGAGGGTGTCGAGGGTCAGCGCGTTGAGCTTGTCGGGGCGGTCGAGCCGGACCTGGGCGATGCCGCCCTCGACGGTGGACGTGACGGCAGCGGGCATGCCGACAGCGTACGGCGGCGGCCGGGACGGTCCGCCGACTGCGAACGTGTGTGAACTCGCCGGGGATCCCCGGCGAGTTCACACACGTTCGGGGAGGGGCCGCACGCGTACCGTCATCCGGGCCCGGGGGTCGCGGCGGTGGACGAGCACCGACACCCCGAGGACCGCCAGCCCCAGCACGGCGAGCCCGACCCCGACCCACGACGGCGCCGTGTAGCCGAACCCGGCCGCGATGACCGCCCCACCGAGCCAGGCGCCGAGGGCGTTCGCGAGGTTGAGCGCGGCGTGGTTGCCCGCCGCGGCGAGCGTCTGGGCCGCCCCGGCGACCTGCATGAGCCGCAGCTGGAGGTTGATGACGAGGACCGACGCCAGCACCGAGGTCATGGCGAGGACGACGAGGGCGGGCACCGCGTAGGGGGCCGCCACCGCGAAGAGGGCGAGGGAGACCCCGAGCCCGACCATCCCGATGACGACCGAGCGCAGCACCGACCAGTCGCCCATCCGGCCCGCGAGGAGGTTGCCGACGAAGCCCGAGGCGCCGAAGACGAGGAGGAACAGCGGCACGGCCGACTCCGACAGGCCGGTGACCTCCGTGATGGTCGGGGCGATGTAGGAGTACATGGCGAACATGCCGCCGAACCCGATGGCGCCGACCGCGAGGGTGAGCATCACCTGGAGGTTGCCGAGCGCCCCGAGCTCGGCCCGCACGGTGCGCGTGCGGTCGCCCGGCAGGCGCGGCACCTGGGCCGCGACGAGGGCGACCGTCGCGAGGCCGAGGACGGCCACGAGCCAGTACGCCGAGCGCCACCCGGCGTGCTGCCCGAGCCAGGTGGCCCCCGGCACGCCGAGCACGTTGGCGATCGGGATGCCGAGCATCACGGTGCCGACGGCCCGCCCGGCCCGGCCCGCGGGTGCGAGGTCGACGGCGACGAGCGCGGCGACCCCGAAGTACGCGCCGTGCGGCAGCCCGGCGAGGAACCGGGCGACGACGAGGGTCTCGAACGAGGGCGCCAGCGCGCTCAGCGCGTTGCCGACCGCGAAGGCCGCCATGAGCACGAGCAGCAGGCCCTTGCGCGGCCGCGTCGCCCCGAGGGCGGCGATGAGGGGTGCCCCGACGACGACGCCCGCCGCGTACGCCGAGATGGTGTGGCCGGCACCGGGGATCGTCACCGAGACGCCGTCGGCGATCTGGGGCAGCAGCCCCATCGTCACGAACTCGGTGGTCCCGATGGCGATGCCACCGAGGATGAGGGCGGCCGTGGCGAGCGCGGGGTGGCGGGGGTGTGGCACCCAGAGTGCAAGAGCGACACCCCGCCCGGGCATTCCCGCCGGCCGCCCGCGACGCCCGGACGTCACAACGAGCTCACAGGAACCGGGCCGTTCCTAGGATGGCGGGATGCGCGCAGCCCAGGTGACCCGCCTCGACGGACCCGAGAGCGTCGAGGTCGTCGACGTCCCCGACCCCGAGGAGGGAGGAGGCAGCGGTCGCCGGGTGGTCCTCGACGTCGCCGCGGCCGGCATCTGCTTCCCGGACGTCCTGCTGACCCGGGGGCAGTACCAGATGAAGCCGGACCCGCCCTTCGTCCCGGGCTCGGAGGTCGCCGGGGTGGTGCGGTCGGCCCCGGCGGGCAGCGGGTTCGCACCGGGCGACCGGGTGGCGGCGTTCCCCGTCCTCGGAGGCTTCGCCGAGGCGGTGGCCGTCGACCCCGCGATGGTGTTCCCCCTCCCGGACGCGACGACGTGGTCCCAGGGGGCGGCCCTGCCGATGAACTACCTCACGTGCGAGTTCGCCCTCCGCGAGCGGGCCCGCCTGGCGGCCGGCGAGGTCGTCCTCGTCCACGGTGCGGCCGGCGGCGTCGGCACCGCGGCCGTCCAGCTCGCGAAGGCCGCCGGCGCCCGCGTCATCGCGGTCGTCTCGACGGACGCCAAGGCCGACGTGGCCCGTGCCGCGGGGGCCGACGAGGCCGTCCCGGCCGAGGGCTTCCGCGAGGCCGTCGCCGAGCTCACCTCCGGGCGCGGGGTGGACGTCGTCGTCGACCCGGTCGGCGGGGACCGGCTCACCGACTCCCTCCGCTCCCTCGCCCCCGGCGGACGCCACCTCGTCATCGGGTTCACCGCCGGCGCCATCCCGGAGGTCAAGGTCAACCGGCTGCTCCTCGGCAACATCTCCGTCGTCGGGGTCGGCTGGGGCGCCTGGTGGACCCACCCCGCCGGCCCGGGCACGGGGTACCTGCGCGAGCAGTGGGACCGCCTCCTCCCGCTGCTGGGCTCCGGAGCGCTCGACCCCGTCATCGGCGAGGTCCGCCCGCTCGACGAGGTGGTCGACGCCCTGCTCGCGGTCGACCGGCGGCGCGCCACCGGCAAGGTGCTGCTCACCCCCTGAGCCCGGGCGACGCGCCGCGGAGACCGCGCTCAGGGGAAAGACTCAGGGAGTCTTGACGGTCTCTTGACGTCGAGGGACCCTCCCGCACGGCAGAGTGACCCCCGTCCCGTGGACCGGCCACGGACGCACCGGAGGTACCCCCTTGTTCGACACCGTTTTCGGCATCCCCGTCCACGCCCTCGTGGTGCACGCGGTGGTCGTCCTGGCGCCCCTCACCGTGCTGATGCTGCTGGCGTTCTCCCTGAGCGAGCGGTTCCGCGCCTGGAGCGGCTGGCTCACGACGGCCGTCGGTGCCGTCACCACCGTGTTCGCCTTCGTCGCGTCGAGCTCGGGCGAGTCCCTCGAGCGCCGTGTCGCCGAGAGCGCCCTCGTCGAGGAGCACGCCGAGCTCGGCGACCTCATGCCGTGGGTCGTCCTCCTCACGACCGTCGTCGCCGGCGCCCTGTGGTGGGCCTGGCGCAAGGACCGGGCGAGCGCCGTCGACGGCGCCGCCGGCGGCCGCTCCGGCCTCTTCCGCATCCTCGCCGTCGTCGGGGTGGTCGTTGCCCTCGGCCTCGCCGTCGACGTCACCCTCGTGGGCCACAGCGGGGCCAAGGCCGTCTGGAGCGACACGTCGTCCCAGCCCGCACCGCAGGGCGGGGACGAGGACTGAGACCGGTCAGGCCACGAGCTCGGGCTTGACCCTCGTCGCGGTCCAGGTCCCGGCCCGGCGGGCCGCGAGCGCGCCGAGCGCCAGCGCGCCGACGCCCCACGCGCCGATGACCGCGACGTCGAGGCCGAGCGGTGCGAGCGGGCCGCCGTACATGAGGCGGCGGACGCCGTCGACGGCGTACGACATCGGCAGGGCGTGGTGCAGCGGGTGCAGCGGGGCCGGCAGGGTCTGCCACGGGAAGGTGCCCCCGGCGCTCACGAGCTGGAGCACCATGAGGACGAGGGCCATGAACTGGCCGACCACCCCGAACCGCGCCATGAGCAGGTGGATGACCGCGAGGAAGGCCGCGGACACCCCCACCATGAACAGCCCGAGCAGCACGGGGTGGGCGACGTCGATGCCGACGCCCAGCGCCACGACACCGAAGGCGACGACCGCCTGTGCGACACCGAGCAGGGCCGGCCCGAGCCAGCCCCCGAGGGCCACCCGCCACGCGGGCTGGCCGGCGGCGAGCGCCCGGGCGGACAGCGCCCGCATCCGGGTGAAGAGGACGAAGCCGCCGATCCACAGGGCCAGGCTCATGAAGAACGGGGCGAGCCCGGCGCCGTAGCTGCCCGCGGCGGCCTCGGCGTCGCGGTCGACGGCCACCGGGCTGCCGATCGTCTCGGCCATCGCGCGCCGCTGGTCGGCGGACGGGTCGGGGATGGAGTCGGCGCCGTCCGCGAGGCCGTCGGCGAGGGTCGTGGCCCCGCTGGACAGGTCGCCGAGCCCGCTGTCGAGGTCGTGCGCACCGGCGGCGAGCCGCCGGGAGCCGTCGAGGGCGTCCTGCTGCCCGGCGGCGAGGTCGTCCGCCCCGGAGGACAGCTCGGCGCTGCCGTCCGCGGCGCGCCCGATGCCGGAGGACAGCCGCGGCGCCGCGGCGGCGAGCTGCGCGGCGCCGTCGGCGACCCGGTCGGCGCCGGAGGAGAGGGTGTCGAGGTCGTCGGCGGTCGACTGCACGGTGCCGTTCGCGTCGGCCACCGGCGCGGAGAGCGCGTCGACCCGCTCGAGCACCGTCGCGACCTCGGCGTCGGTGAGGCCCGCGGCGCGCAGGTCGGTGGCGAGGCGGCCCCGGGTCGCGGTGAGGTCACCGAGGAGGGTGTCCGCGGCATCGGCGACGCGGCGCCCGGCGGCGGCGACCTTCGCGTCGCCGTCAGCGACCTGCCGCGCGCCGTCGGCGAGCTGCGCCGTCTGCGCGGGGAGGTCGGCCGTGCTCGAGCGCAGCGTGGCGAGCCCGTCGGCGAGGTCGGCGGCGCCCCCGGCCAGGTCGGACGTGCCGGTGGCGAGGCGCTGCTCGCCGGCGACGAGGTCGTCGGCACCGCCGGCCAGGGTGTGCGCCCCGGTCACGGCCGTGCCCGCGCCGTCGGCCAGCCGCCGCGCGCCGTCGGCGGCGTCGGTGACCTGGGCGTGGATGTCGGCGAACCCCTCGAGGAACCGGCTCGCGGCCGTGCTGCTCACCTGCTCGGCGACCGATGCCGTCACCTGGCTCACGAGGGTGTTGGCGATGGTGCGCGCGAGGTAGTTGTTCGCGTCGTTCGTGCGGATCTCGAGGGAGGCCTGCCGCGGGTCGTTCGTCGCGCTCGAGGCGAGGTCGGCCGAGAAGCTCGCGGGCAGGACGAGGACGAGGTCGTAGTCGCCGTCGCGCAGACCGGCGTCGGCCCGTCCGCGGGAGACCGTGGCCCAGTCGAAGGTGTGGGCGTCGACGAGCGTGTGGGCGACGTCGTCGCCGACCTGGAGCCGCTCCCCCGAGGCGAGGGTGGTGCCCTCGTCCTCGACGACGAGCGCGGCGGGCACCTCGCTGAGCCGGCCGTACGGGTCGTCGTTGGCGTAGAGGTAGAGGCCGCCGTAGATCGAGGGCACGAGGACCATCGCGACGAGCGCGAGGCGGCCGACGCGGCTGGCGCCGATGCGGCGCAGCTCGGTGAGGGCGAGGCGCAGGGCGGTCACGCCGCCACCTCCCCCGGGGCGCCGAGCTCGGCGCGCACGGGCAGCCCGAGCTGGCGCATCGTCGCGTGCGTGAGCTGGACGACGACGGTGAGGCCGTCCGCGGCGAGCCCGGTGAGGACCGGCCACCACAGGTGGGGGTCGCCGCCGCGCCGGTCGGGGTTGGTGACGACGAGCACGCGGGTGGCAGTGCGCTCGGCGGCGGCCGCGGCGAGGACGCGGACCCGCTCCTCGGCGGCGAGCCGCTCGAACGGGGCGTCGGCCGAGGCGAGCACGCCGTGCCGGTCGAGGAAGGCCGCGACCGCCCGGCGCCCCGAGGGACGCCCGGCGAAGGCGAGCTCCTCGGCGACCACGTGGTGCACGGCGAGGCCGTCCTCGGGGGCGGACACCTCGGGCACGTCGACGAGGGCGACGTGCCGCTGGAGCAGCCCCGGGTCCTCGGACCCGTCGAGCAGGACCCGGCCACCGGCGAGCGGCATCCGGCCGGCGAGGGCGAGGGCGAGCGCCACCTGCCCGTAGCCGGGGTCACCGGCGACGGCGGTGACGCGGGTCGGGGGTGCGACGAAGGTCGTGGGCCGCAGGAGGGGGCTGCGGGGGCCCGCGACGGCGACGCCCAGTGCGGCGAGCTGCACGAGTGGCTCCTGGCTGTCCGAGGGATGGTACCCGTTGGTACCGCTTCATTGGTACGGTACAGTACCAGCCATGGACGCCGCCACCCGACCGCCCGCCGACCCCGATGCCGCTCCCGTCGCCCCCGCCACGGTCCGCTCGACCGCGGTGAGCGACCGGCTCCTGGCCGGGCTCGCGACCGCGGTCGCCGACAAGGGCCTCGCGGCGACGACCATCGCCGACGTCGCGCGCCTCGCCGGCACCTCGAAGCGCACCTTCTACGAGCACTTCGCCGACAAGGAGGAGTGCTTCCTCGCCCTCTACCGCGCCCGCAGCAGCGAGCTGATGGAGGCGGTCGACGCCGCCCTCTCCCCCGGCGCCGCCCCCGCCACGGTCCAGCTCCAGGACGCCGCGCGCGCCTTCCTCACCTACCTCACCGGCGACCGCGCGCTCGGGCGGGCGCACGTCGTCGACATCACGACGATCGGCGAGCGCGGGGTGGCCGCCCGGCAGGAGGTCGTCGACCACCACGCCGCCACGCTGCTGCGCATGCTCGAGCAGGCCCGGGCCGCGGGTACGGACGTCCGGCAGCTGAGCCACCTCGAGGCGGTGTGCGTCGTCGGCGGGCTCAACGAGGTCGCCCTGCGCGCCCTCGACGCGCCGGACGACGCCGCCCTCGAGGAGCTCGTCGAGTCGGCGACCCGGTTCACGCAGGCGGTCGTGCTCGCCGACTGAGGCCGCGCACCCGGCGTCGGCCATAGGCTCGGGGCATGGACTTCCGGAACGTCTACGCCCAGGGGTTCGCCCGGGTCGCGGCGTGCACCCTGCCCGTGGCCCTCGCCGACCCCGCCGAGAACGCCCGCCGCGTCGTCGCGCAGGTCCGGGCCTGCCACGAGGACGGCGTGGGCGTCGCGCTCTTCCCCGAGCTGTCGCTCTCCGGCTACGCGATCGACGACCTCCTCCTCCAGGACGTCCTCCTCGACGCGGTCGAGGCCGCGGTCGTCACCGTCGCCGAGGCCACCGCCGGGCTCACCCCGCTCGTCGTCGTCGGCGCACCGCTCCGGCACGGCCACCGCCTCTACAACTGCGCGGTCGTCATCCACCGCGGCGAGGTGCTCGGCGTGGCCCCGAAGTCGTACCTGCCGACCTACCGCGAGTTCTACGAGAAGCGCTGGTTCGCCCCGGGCACCGGCCAGGAGGGCCAGTTCCTCGTCCGGCCGGGCTGGCCGGGTGCCGACGCCGACGGCGAGCTGCCGTTCGGCCCGGACCTGCTCTTCTCCGCCGACGACGTCCCCGGCCTCGTCGTGCACGCCGAGGTCTGCGAGGACGTCTGGGTGCCCGTCCCGCCGAGCCACGAGGCCGCGCTCGCCGGGGCCACCGTGCTGCTCAACCTCTCCGCCTCCCCCATCACCGTCGGCCGCGCCGACGACCGCCACCTGCTCGCGCGGGCCGCCAGCGCCCGCTGCGACGCCGCCTACCTCTACGCCGCCGCGAGCGCCGGGGAGTCGAGCACCGACCTGTCCTGGGACGGCATGACGATGGCGTACGAGATGGGCGACCTCCTCGGCGAGGGCCCGCGGTTCGCCGAGGGGGCCGTCCGCACCGTCGTCGACGTCGACCTCGACCGGCTGCGCCAGGAGCGCCAGCGCCAGGGCTCCTTCGACGACAACGCCCGCTCGTACGCGGCCGACGACGCGGGCTTCCGGGTCGTCCCGTTCCGGCTCCGCCCGCCCCCCGGCGACCTCGGGCTGCGCCGCGTCCTGGACCGCTTCCCCTTCGTCCCGGACGACGAGGCCCGCCTCGCGCAGGACTGCTACGAGGCCTACAACATCCAGGTCGGCGGCCTCGAGCAGCGGATGCGTGCCATCGGCGGGGGCGACCCGGCCCGCATGCCGCGCATCGTCATCGGCGTCTCGGGCGGCCTCGACTCCACCCACGCGCTGCTCGTCGCCGTCCGCGCCTGCGACCGGCTCGGCCTGCCCCGCACCCACGTCCTCGGCATCACGATGCCGGGGTTCGCGACGAGCGCCGGCACCAAGGAGAACGCGGTCCACCTCATGGAGTCGCTCGGCATCGAGTGGGAGGAGGTCGACATCCGGCCGCTCGCCACCCAGATGCTCCGCGACCTCGGCCACCCGGCGGGCGACGGCGACGAGGTCTACGACGTCACGTTCGAGAACGTCCAGGCCGGGCTGCGCACCGACCTGCTGTTCCGGGCCGCGAACCAGCGCGGCGGGATCGTCCTCGGCACCGGCGACCTCAGCGAGCTGGCGCTCGGCTGGTGCACCTACGGGGTCGGCGACCAGATGTCGCACTACGCCGTCAACACCGGGGTGCCGAAGACGCTCATCCAGCACCTCATCCGCTGGGTCGTCTCCTCCGGCGAGCTCGGCGACGAGGCCGCCGACCGCACCCTGCTCGGCATCCTCGACACCGAGATCAGCCCCGAGCTCGTCCCGGCGCGCGAGGGCGAGGCGATCCAGTCGACGCAGGACACCATCGGGCCCTACGCCCTCCACGACTTCACGCTCTTCCACGTCCTGCGCCGCGGGTACCGGCCGAGCAAGATCGCCTTCCTCGCCGAGCACGCCTGGGCCGACGCCGCGTCCGGCGCGTGGCCGGCCGGCTACCCGGAACGCGACCGCGTCGCCTACGACCTCGCGACGATCCGCCGGTGGATGGCCGTCTTCCTGCGCCGGTTCTTCCAGAACCAGTTCAAGCGGTCGGCGATCCCCAACGGCCCCAAGGTCGTCGCGGGCGGTTCGCTCTCACCCCGCGGGGACTGGCGGATGCCGTCGGACGCGGCGGCCACCGCGTGGCTCGCCGAGCTCGAGGAGCACGTCCCCGAGGGGTGAGGAGGGCTCAGCCGGCCAGGGACCGCAGCGCGTCGCCGTCGAGGCGGAACCGGGTCCACTCGTCCTGCGGCAGCGCCCCGATCGACTCGTAGAAGCCGATGCTCGGGGTGTTCCAGTCCAGGACCCACCACTCGAGCCGGTGGTAGCCGCGGTCGACGCACACCTGCGCCAGGGTGCGCAGCAGCTCCTGGCCCAGCCCCAGACCGCGCCGCTCGGGGGCCACGTAGAGGTCCTCGAGCCAGACGCCGTTGGTCCCGGTCCACGTCGAGTAGGACAGGAACCACACCGCCATCCCCGCGACCTCGCCGTCGACCTCGGCGACGTGGGCGAACGTGGTGGTCGCGCCGCCGTCCGGGAAGAGGGCGGCGGTGACGTGCTCCTCGGAGGCGTCGACCTCGTGGAGGGCCTTCTCGTACTCGGCGAGGTCGCGCACCATGCGCACGATCGCGGGGACGTCGGCGGGGGTCGCGGGTCGGACCGCGGTCACGGGGCTCACCGCGCCAGCGTACAAACGGTGCGGGGGACACAATGTGCCCATGACGACGACGCGCCCGATCGAGACGTGGCTCACCGACATGGACGGTGTCCTCGTGCACGAGGAGGAGCCCATCCCCGGCGCCGCCGACTTCGTCGAGGCGCTCAAGGCGTCCGACCGGCCCTTCCTCGTCCTGACGAACAACTCGATCTTCACTCCCCGGGACCTGCGGGCTCGGCTGCTGCGCAGCGGCATCGACGTCCCCGAGGACCGGATCTGGACCTCCGCGCTCGCCACGGCGGACTTCCTCGACGCCCAGCGGCCCGGTGGCACCGCCTACGCGGTCGGCGAGGCCGGCCTGACGACCGCCCTCCACGACGTCGGCTACGTGCTCTCCGACCGTGAGCCCGACTACGTCGTCCTCGGGGAGACCCGCACCTACTCCTTCGAGGCGATCACCAAGGCGATCCGGCTCATCGAGGCCGGCGCCCGCTTCATCGCCACGAACCCGGACCCGAGCGGGCCGAGCATCCACGGCACGCTGCCCGCGACCGGGTCGGTGGCCGCGCTGATCAGCACCGCCACCGGGCGCCAGCCGTACTACGTCGGCAAGCCCAACCCGTTGATGATGCGCAGCGCCCTCAACCGGCTCCAGGCCCACTCCGAGACCACGGTGATGGTCGGCGACCGGATGGACACCGACATCGTCAGCGGTCTCGAGGCCGGGCTGCGCACCGCCCTGGTCCTGTCGGGGTCCACGAGGGCCGAGGAGGTCGAGCGCTTCCCGTACCGCCCCACCCGGGTCGTCGACTCGGTCGCCGACCTCGTGCCGCTCGTCGCCGAGGGCGCGGAGCTGTGAGCCCGGCCCTCCTCTTCCACGTCGCCGACGCGGCCGAGTGGGCGCAGGCTCGGGCCCTCGGCCGGTACGAGCGCTCGACGCGCGGGCTGACGCTCGCCGAGGTCGGGTTCGTCCACCTCTCCACCGCCGGGCAGTGGCCCGGAGTCCTCGACCGGTTCTACGACGACCACGAGGGCGAGCTGCTCCTGCTGACGGTCGACCCCGCCCGGCTCACCGCGCCACTGCGCTGGGAGGTCGTCGACGCCGCCACCGGTGAGGAGTTCCCGCACCTCCACGGACCGCTCGACCTCGAGGCTGTGGTCGCCGTCGAGCCCCTCCCTCGCTGAGGAGTCCCGGGGAGCGCTCCCCATGGGCGCCGACGCCCGCCGCTGTTAGCGTGCCGCGCATGGCACTGGGGGGCGATCCGGAGCAGGTCCGGCACCTGGCCCGGCGTCTGCGGGCCGAGGCCGACGACGTCGAGCACACCGCCGCGCGCGTGCGGTCCGGTGCGGGCGTGCACTGGGTCGGCACGGCCTCCGAGCGCTATCGGGAGCGGCTGCGGGGGCACGCGCAGGAGATCGACGAGACCCGGGACCAGCTGCTGCACGCCGCCTCCCGGCTCGACCACCTCGCCGACACCCTCGAGGAGCGCCAGCGCGCCATCGCGCGCGCGATGGAGCTCGTCGACGACGCCCTCGGCTCGGCCCGGCGCACGGTCTCGAACGTCGCCGGGGCGGTCTGGGACGAGCTGACGGGCGCGGAGAAGTCCGCCGAGCAGGCAGCGCGCTCCCTCCTCGACTCCGTCACCGAGCTGCCGGCCCCCGGCCACCCCGACTGGCTCGACCTCGCGCGCCGGGTGGGCCGATGACCACGGGCCCGACCGTCGACGGCAGCGCCGTGCGCACCCACCTCGACGAGGAGGCCTGGGCCCGCGCCGTGGCGTCCGCGGGCACCCCGCCGCTGCCGGAGTGGGCCTCGCCACGGGCCGTCCCCGGGGAGGGGGTCGAGGACGGCGACGGCAACGGCCACGGCGGCATCGAGGAGACCCTCGCAGTCCGCGGTCGGAGCGTCCTGCTCGTCGAGGTCGCCACGACGGCAGGGGAGGCCGGGGTGCTCGGCGAGCTCGCCACCGACCTGACGACGGTCTCCGGGGTCGCTCGCCGGCTGAGCGTGGCCCCGGGCGCCGGGCCGGTCGGTGCCCGCGCGCTCACCGGGGTCGAGGTGTCCGCGACGACCGCCGACCACCTCGTCGCCGAGGTGCTCCGCCTGCTGCCGCCCGCGGCCGAGCCGGAGGGCCTCGTCGAGGCCGAGGTCGACGAGGAGCTCACCGTGGCGCTCGGCCGGGCGCTGCGCACCGGGGACGCCGCCACCGTCGACGCCGTCTGTCGGGACCAGGGCTGGCCGGAGGTGCCCCAGGTGCTCCGCGCGCTCGTCCAGGAGCTCGTCGGGTCGGCGACGGTGACCGTCCGCCGGCACGGGGCCGGACCGGTCGTCGGCCGGTGGATGCTCACCCGCAGGGGCTGGGTCGAGCTCGTCCCGACGCCGCGCCGGACGGTGCGCCACGTCCCGCGCACGCGCGAGGGCATCGCCCGCACGCTCGTCACCGCGCTCGGTGGTGCGGCCTCGGCGGTGCTCGCGGACGCGGCCCGTGCCGCCCGCACCGAGGGGGACGACAGCCATGGGTGACCTCGACGTCTCGGGGGGCGCCGGCGGGATGGCCGCCCGGCTCAGCGACCTCCGCACCCAGAGCCGGGTGATGCGCGAGGCCGGCGGCGACCTGCTCGAGCGGGTCGGCCCGGTGTCCGGGGTCGCCGTCGACGACGACGTCCTCGCCGCCGTGCTCGTCTGCCCCGACGTGGTCCCGGGGGTCGAGGCTGCCGTGACCGCGGCGGCGGTCGGCCCGCACGGTCTCGCGGTGCGCGGTGCCGCACTCGGGGTGAGCGGAACCGTCATCGAGGCCTCCGTCACGACGTACGAGGTGGTCGACGCGGCGGCGGCGACCTCGCTCGACGCCCTGCAGTTCGCCGGGGGCTTCGCGGTCGGCGCCCTGCTGCCCGGGGTGGTCCTGGCCGGCGGTCTCGTCGTCGCCACCAACCCCCTCCTGCTCGCGGGGCTCGTGGCGTACGGCACGACCGGTGACCCGCTCGAGGACCTCTCCCAGACCCTCTACGACAACCCGTGGATGCTCGAGGCGCTGACGCGGGGCTCCCCCGCCCTCGTCCAGGGCCTGTCGTTCAGCCTCGCCGGGCTGCTCGGCCCGCAGGGGTCCCCGCTGCTCACGGCGCTGACGGGCGGGCACTGGCCGTCGGCGGACTACGAGGACTCGGTGGCCGGACTCATCGCCCTGATGAACCTCGGCGGGCAGTTCGAGGACACCGGCGACTTCACCGTCGCCGACGACCCGAGCAGCACGACGGAGGTCCGCTGGGGGGACACCACCGCCATCGAGGACGTGTTCGACCAGCAGTCCCGGATGGACGCCGGGCTCACCGAGGCGGAGTCGCAGGCCTCCGGGCAGCTGCGGGTCATCGAGGTGCCCCAGCCGGACGGCTCGACGGCCTACGTCGTGCAGATCCCCGGCACCGAGGACTGGGCCACCAGCCGTGGGGACAACCCCGTCGACCTCACGACGAACGTCCACCTCATGACCCAGGAGGACACCGTGTGGCGGCAGACGGTCATCGACGCGATCCGGGACAAGGTGCCGCCCGGCGCGCCCGTGATGCTCACCGGACACAGCCAGGGTGGGATCACCGCGGCGAGCATCGCGAGCGACCCGGCGGTCGTCAGCGAGCTGAACATCCACAGCGTCGTGACGGGCGGTTCCCCGATCGGCCGCTTCGACATCGACGACCGGGTCTCGGTGCTGTCCGTGGAGCACCAGCAGGACCCCGTCCCGATGCTCGACGGGGCGGGCAACCCGGACCGCCCGAACTGGACCACCGTGCGCCGGGACCTGCCGGACGCCCTCGCGCAGGACGGCAACGGCGTGGCCAACCCCGGTCTGGCGCACGCCTCGGGCAACTACGCGACCACCGGTGCGATGATCGACGCGAGCTCCGACCCGAGCGTGCAGGAGTGGCTGCGGCAGAACGAGGAGTTCTTCTCCGACTCCGGGACCGCCACCGCCTCGCGCTACGACATCGACAGGAAGTGAGGCACCGGTGCCGCTGCCCCGACGCCCCGTCCTGCTCCCCGCCGTCGCCGTGACGCTCGCGGCCCTCGCGGTCCTCACCGGCTGCCAGTCCGGGAGCGGGCCGGGGGGCGGGTCCGACGGCACCACCTCCGCGGCCGGCTACACGCCGGTGCCGGACGAGGAGCTGTTCGCGGACGTCCGCGAGCTGCCGCACGTCACGGCCGCCCGGCTCTCGTTCCGCGACACCGCCGCCGACGGCCGGCTCTACAGCGGCACGCTCACCACGGACGGCGCACAGGACCCCTACGTCGTCCTCGACGCCGCGACGGCGATCCTGCGGCAGGGGCGGCCCTCGGCCCTGGTGTCGATCACCGCGAGCGGGCCGACCGGCCGTGAGTACGCGAACACCGAGCTGCTGGACCGCACCGCCGACGACCCGTTGACCGCCCGCTACGGGCCCCAGCCCGGTGACGGCACGCCCCCGGCCGACGCCCCGCCGCCCGCTCCGGGGTGGACGCCCGTCAGCCCCTGAGCACCCCGCCCGAGGGCAGGTCGAACCACCGGAGGTGCTCGAAGTCGTCGGAGACGTGGGCGTCGTGCTCGCCGAGGTCGGGAGGTGTGGCGGCCGCGAGGACCTCGGCGGCCTCCCGCAGGTGCTCGGCGAGCATCTCCTCTCCGCCCCGGGCATCGGCGGCCGGCATCGTCACGGTGCCGTCGTCGCCGTAGCGGATGTCCCTCAGCCGGACCGGAGGCTCCACCACGCCGCGCCGGTGCCGCCAGAGGCCGCTCGCCGTCTCGAACGTGTAGTCGCCGAGCAGGCGCCACCCGTCGCGGGCCACCATCCGCACCGCCTCGATGACGTAGTCGGCGACCGCGTCGGAGAGGAAGTAGTTGAAGTTCACCCGGACCCAGCCCGGCTTGATGCCCTCGCACCCGCCGGTGATCTCGCGCTCGAACGCGTGGCTGCGCTCGAGGTCGATGCCGAGCAGCCGGTGCCCGTACGGCCCTGCGCAGGAACAGCCTCCCCGGGACTGGATGCCGAAGAGGTCGTTGAGCAGGGCGACGACGTAGTTGTGGTGCAGGTGGCTCCCCGACGGCGAGCGCACGACGAACGACACGATCGAGAGCCGGGGCGCGTCGAGGTTGCCGAGGATCTCCAGGGCCGGCTCGTGGCTCCACGCGGTGACGGCCCGCTCGAGCAGCCGCTCCTCCGCGGCCCGGATGGTCGCCGTCCCGACGGCCTCCTTGAGCTGGAACACCAGCCCGGCCCGCACCGACTCGATGATGGCCGGGGTCCCGCCCTCCTCGCGGTGGGCAGGGTCGACGAGGTAGGCGTGGTCCTCGGTGTTGACGTAGGCGACCGTGCCGCCGCCGGGGGTGACGGGGACGCGGTTGGCGAAGAGCTCGCGCCGCGCCACGAGCACGCCCGGCGTCGAGGGCCCGCCGATGAACTTGTGGGGCGAGAGGAAGATCGCGTCCTTGTACGACAGCGGGTCACCACCGGCCGGGGCCGTCATCTCGATGTCGACGTACGGCCCGGCGGCGGCGAAGTCCCAGAACGCGAGCGCCCCGTGCCGGTGCAGGAGCGCCGAGATGCCGTGGGTGTCGGAGACGATGCCGGTGACGTTCGAGGCGGCGCTGAACGAGCCGATGAGGAGGGGACGGCGCGCGTGCTCCTCGAGGCGGGCAGCGAGGTCGTCCTGGTCGATGAGGCCGTCGGCGTCCTCCCGGATCGTCACGACGTCGGCGATCGTCTCGCGCCAGGGGATCTCGTTGCTGTGGTGCTCGTAGGGGCCGATGAAGACGACCGGCCGCTGGTCGGCCGGGATGTGGTCGGAGAGCTGCCAGCGGTCCTCGAGGGTGGAGGGGATGCGCAGCCCGAGGATGCCGACGAGCTTGTCGATGGCCCCGGTGCAGCCCGACCCGGCGAACACGACGACCGTGTCGTCGTCGCCGTGGACGGCGTCGCGGATGATGCGGCGGGCGTCCTCGCGCAGCCGGGTGGTCTGCAGGCCGGTACCGCTGGACTCGGTGTGCGTGTTGGCGTACGCCGGGAGCACCTCGTCGCGGATGAAGTCCTCGATGAAGGTCAGCGCGCGGCCGGAGGCGGTGTAGTCGGCGTAGGTGACGCGGCGCGGCCCGTAGGGGGTCTGCATCACGTGGTCCTCGCCGATGACGGACTCCCGCACCCGGCGCAGCAGCGCCTCGGCGCGGCGGTCGGCGGCAGTGCTCGCGTCCATGGGTCCAGCGTCCCACGTCCGCGACGGTCGGGTCAGGCCGCCGGAGTCCTCGGCTGCAGCCGTCCGCGGAGGGACTGCCCCAGCGACGACCCCACCAGCAGGCCCAGGGCGATGGCGCTGACGACACCGAGGACGCTGAGCACGGCCTGGGGCGCGGAGGACTGGCCGGTGGCGAGCTGCGTCGCGCCGACCAGGCCGAGGCTGCCGGGGACGAGCAGCCAGAACGCCGGGAGGAAGAGCACCAGGCGCGGCAGCTGGGGGCGGCGCAGCTCGACCACGGTCGCGCCCACGCTCGCGGCGACCGCCCCGAGGAACCCGCCGAACCCGACCGACCCGAGGTGCTGGCCGGCGAGCTGGGCGCCGAAGGCCAGCGTCAGCACCAGCAGCACCCAGCCCTGCAGGCTGAGGGGCAGGCCCCCCATGAGGCAGATCCCGAAGGTGATGAGCAGCAGCCCCACCGGCGCGGCCCACCACCCCAGCTCGTCGACGCGCACGTTGAGCAGCATGGACGAGGGCACCCGCAGGACAGCCGTCGCCATCACGAGGCCGAGCGCGAAGAGCCCGAGCTGGACGAGACCGTAGATCAGGCGGCTCGAGCCGGCCTGCATGTGCCCGGCGGCGAGCTCCGACATGCCGGTGACGACCAGGGCACCGGGCAGGAGCACCGCCAGGGGAGGCAGCACGGTGCGGAGCGGGCCGTCGATGAGACCGGCGCCGGCGGCGGAGAACACCACGACCGACACCGCGAACGCCGCGACGGTCGGGAGGAGCGTGTGCAGCATCCGGGCGTGCTCGGCCAGCAGGACGAGGGCGAGCACCACGATCGACCCGACCGCGGCGGTGACGATGTTCGGCCACGCCGGCTGGAGGACCAGGGCGATGCCGGCCGCGAGCAGCGGCCACGCCAGGTGCATCGCCCAGGCCGGGTACCGGGGTGGGCTCGCCGCCACCTCGTCGAGCTGCTCGCGAGCCACCTCCGGGGTGATCTCACCGACGAGGAGCTGGTGACGGATCAGGCGCACGTCGGCGGACTGGTCCAGCCGGAGGCCCTCCGGAGCCGAGCGCACCGTCGACGGCCCGCCGTCGGTGAGGGCGAGCACCAGCCGGGTGGGACCCGCGGCGATCTGGAGGTCGGGGTACCCGAAGCGGGCTCCGACCTCGGCGAGGTCCTCCTCGACCTCGTGGACCGGCTGTCCGGTCGCGATCATGGCGGTCCCGAGATGGGCGAGCAGCGCGCGGGTCCGCGTCTCGTGGTCCTGCTCAGGTGCCCCGGACGCCGACATGCCGCACAGTCTCACAGAGCCGCGGCACCCGACGGCCGTGGGTCCCTCCCCGTCGTCGCCTCTCTTGAGAGACTGACCCCATGACCGGACGTGATCGTGACCGGGACGGCGAGGGGCGGGCCCGACAGGCCCGTCCTCGCGACGCCCTGGGCCGGCCCCTGCCGTACGGCGCTGCGGGGGTCGAGCCGGTGTCGGAGGAGCCCCTACCTCCCCGGGAGACACTCGCCGCAGCCCGAGCGCTCGTGGAGGCCGGGCGTCCGTTCTCCGCCCACGAGGTGCTGGAGGCGCGGTGGAAGGCGGGACCGGTCGAGGAACGGGACCTGTGGCAGGGGCTCGCGCAGGTCTGCGTTGCCATGACCCACGCGGCCCGCGGGAACCGGGTGGGAGCCGATCGGCTCTTCGACCGCGCTGCGGAGCGGTTGACCACCTTCGCAGCGACCGGCCGCGAGGCGTACGGGCTCGACCTCGCGGTGGCCGTGCAGCAGGCGCGTACTCGTGTCGGACGCTTCTGACAGGCGGGCCGTGGTCTGCGGCGCCCGGCACGGGCGGAGCGCAACGCGTGGGCCAGGACAAAACCTGTTGTCAGCCAGGGGTGTCGACGGTACGTTGCCGACGGCCGTGGACTCGAGCGAGGAGGTGGTACCCGTGAACGGATCGACATGGGTGCTCCCCTGGGCAGTCACGGCCGGACGGTAGGTCGTCCGGGAGCGCCGCCCACGAGCACTCCCGAAAGGTACGACCATGCGATTCACCTCCGAGCGCCGTCTGGGCGACGGCGTCCTCGAGCGCGAGTTCACCCTCGGCGAGATCCCCGGGATCCTCTGGACGCCAGGGGCCTCGTCCGGACCGGTCCCGCTGATCCTCCTCGGCCACCCCGGGGGGCTGGACACCATGCGACCCCGGCTGCTGGCTCGTGCCCGCAGTGCCGCCGCGGACGGCTTCGCCTCGGCCACCATCGAGCTCCCCGGCAGCGGCGACCGGCCACCCGTCCCCGCGCTCGAGCAGGCCCGCGCCGACGTGCGGAAGGCCCTCGGGGCCGGCGAGAGGGTGCCGGACGAGCTCATCGACCGGCTCATCCTCCCGCTCGTCGAACGGGCCGTCCCGGAGTGGCGAGCAGCCCTCGACGCGCTCCTGGCACTGCCGGACCTCGATGGCCCGGTCGGCTACTCGGGAGGCGTGATCTCGGTCGGCGTCCGACTCGCGACCGTCGAGCCGCGCATCGCGGCCGCCGGCCTGTTCGCCGGGAGCTTCGTGCCCCGTGCCGTGCTCGAGGAGGCTCGACGGGTCACGATCCCGCTGCACGTCCTGCTCCAGTGGGATGACGAGGGCAACGACCGGCAGCGGGCCCTTGACCTCTTCGACCGGTTCGGCTCCACGGACAAGAGCCTGCACGCCAACCTGGGCGGCCACACCGGCGTTCCGCGACACGCCGGTGAGAGCGCCGCGGGGTTCTTCGCCAGGCATCTGGGAGGAGATGCGCGGGCGTGACCCGGCGCGACCGTGGGTTCCGGCATGAGGCGAGAGAGCTGGGGACGGGCGGCGGGCGGGCGAGGTTCGACAGTGCACCTCGATGCAGGTTTGCACCACCGTGCAAGATGTGCCTACGCTGGACGGGTGAGCCCACGACCGACCTGCGCGACCGCCTCGCTGCGCGACCGCAAGCGCGAGCAGACCCGCCGGGACCTCGCCCTCGCGGCGTACACGATCGTCCGCGACTCCGGCGTCGACGCCGTCACCGCCGAGGCCGTCGCCGACCGCGCGGGTGTCTCCCGCCGCACCTTCTTCAACTACTTCCCCTCCGTCGAGTCGGTGCTGACCGCGAGCGTCGCCGAGTTCTTCGCGTCGCTGAGCCGCCGCCTCGAGGAGCGCCCCGCCGGCGAGCCGGTCGGGGCCAGCCTGCTGTCGGTCGTCGACGACGCCACCGACCTCGACCTCGTCGAGCGCGTCGGGGTCCTCGCCGCCGCCGGTGAGACCTCCCCGCACGCCAAGGGCCTGATCCTCGGCGAGCTCCACGCGTGGGTCGACTGGTTCGAGGGATGGCTGCGCGGCCGGCTCGGCCCGCAGCCCTCGGAGCTGCAGGTCGCGACCATCGCGAGTGCCGTCATCGGGGCCGGCGAGGCCGCCCTGCGGGTCTGGTCCCGTCACGCCCTCGACGGCTCGGGCTCGGCCACCCCGACGTTCCACGCCTCGTTCGCCGAGGCCCTCGCTCTCCTCGCCACCCCGCTCCTGCCCGCCGGCGCCACCGCGGCGCCACCGCCCGCGCCTGACGCCCCGCCCGTCCCACCGACCCGGAGGGTCCCATGTCCACCGCCCTGTACCGCCTCGGCCGCTGGTGCGCCGACCACGCGTGGCGCGTCGTCGCCGCCTGGCTCGTCGTCCTCACGGTCGCCGGAGCCCTCGCCGGCACCATCGGCAAGCCGCTCACCAGCCAGGTGTCCATCCCCGGCACCGAGTTCGAGAAGGTTCTGAGCCAGCTCGGCACCGAGGTCCCCTCCGCAGCAGGCGGGTTCGGCCGCATCGTGCTCGAGAGCGACAGTGGCTCCTTCACGGCCGAACAGAAGACGGCCGTCGCGGAGGCGATGGACGCCTGGACCTCCGTGCCCCACGTCCAGCGGGTCGTCGACCCGTTCGAGGCGCAGGCCCAGATCGACTCCACCGACGCCGACCTCGCCGCCGCCGAGGCGAAGCTCGACGACGGCCGCGCCCAGCTCGAGACCGGCAAGCAGCAGCTCGCCGACGCCAAGGGCCAGCTCTCCGCCGGTGAGGCGTTCCTCGCCCAGCTGAAGGACCAGAACCCCGCCGACCCGAGCATCCCCGGGCTCGAGGCCCAGGTGGAGTCCGGGCGCCAGCAGGTGGCCGACGGCGAGCAGCAGCTCGCCGACTCCGAGAAGGAGCTCCTCGCCGGTGAGCAGCAGTACGCCGACGGCAAGGCCGTCGCCGAGGCGTCCGCCGGGACCCGGCTCGTCAGCGAGGACGGCCGCTACGCCGTCGTCCAGGTGCAGTTCGACGACAACGCCCAGTCCATCCCCACCGAGGACCGGGCCCAGATCCCGGAGCGAGGGGACCCGATCCTCGAGGCCGCCGGCATCACGCCCTCGTACAGCGTCGAGATCACCCAGGACATCGCGCTCGTCGGCCCCGGTGAGGTGCTCGGCCTCTCGGTCGCGCTCCTCGTCCTCGTGCTCGTCCTCGGCAGCCTCATCGCCGCCGGCCTCCCGCTGCTCGTCGCGCTGCTCGGCGTCGGGGTGGGTCTCGGCGGCGCCATCGCGTTCACCTCGCTCGTCGAGCTCAACTCGACCACCCCGTCCCTCGCCCTGATGCTCGGGCTCGCGGTCGGCATCGACTACGCGCTCTTCATCGTCAACCGGCACCGCGCGAACATCCTCCACGGGATGCCGCTGCGCGAGTCGGTCCCGCGCGCCGTCGCGACGGCCGGCTCGGCGGTCACCTTCGCCGGCGCCACCGTCGTCATCGCCCTCGGGGCACTCGTCCTCTCGGGCATCCCGATCCTCGCGGAGATGGGGGTCGTCGCCGCCGTCACGGTGGCCCTCACCGTGCTCGTCGCCGTCACCGTCAGCCCGGCCGTCATGCGGCTCATGGGAACCCGCGTCGTCTCCCGGCGCGGCTGGCGCAGGGCCGGGTTCGCGACGCCCGGCGACCCCGACAGCCGCGGCGGGCACCCCGACGACCGCCCCGAGGAGCACGGCGGCTGGTACGTGGGCGGCGTGACCCGCCACCCCTGGCTCACGATCGCCGGGGTCGTCGCCGTGGTCGGCGTCCTCGCCATCCCCGCCCTGGACATGCGCCTCGGGCTGCCCGACGGCGGCAGCGAGCCGACCGGGTCCAGCGCCTACACCGCCTACACCGCCGTCGCCGACGAGTTCGGCCCGGGGATGAACGGGCCGGTGGTGGCCGTCGCCGAGCTGCCCTCCGCCGGCTCGCCGCGGACCGACGCCGAGGTGCTGCACGAGCAGGCCCGGATCGCGACCGCGCTCGCCGACGTCGAGGGGGTCGTGAGCGTCGTCCCGTTCGGGGTCAGCGACGACACCGACACCCTCGCCTTCCAGGTCGTGCCGAGCACCGGCCCCGCCGACGAGCAGACCCCCGCGACGGTCGACGGCATCCGCCGCACCGCCTCGCTCCTGGACCGGCACGACGGCGTCTCGGTCGGCCTCACGGGCCAGACCGTCGCGAACATCGAGATCTCGGACCGGCTCGCCGGGGCCCTGCCGGCCTACCTCGCGGTCGTCGTCGGGCTCTCCCTGCTCATCCTCACCCTCGTCTTCCGGTCGGTCGTCGTGCCGCTCGTCGCGACCGGAGGGTTCCTGCTCTCGGTGGCCGCGGCGTTCGGCGCGACCGTCGCCGTGCACCAGTGGGGCTGGCTGGGAGGTCTGCTCGGCGTCACGCAGCCCGGTCCGCTGCTGTCCTTCATGCCGATCATCCTCATCGGGGTCCTCTTCGGCCTCGCGATGGACTACCAGATGTTCCTCGTCTCCGGGATGCACGAGGCCCGCGCCCACGGGGAGGACTCCCGCTCGGCCGTGCGCTCCGGCTTCGTCCACGGCGTCCGGGTCGTCACCGCCGCCGCGATCATCATGACGTCGGTCTTCCTCGGCTTCGCCTTCAGCCACCTCGTGATGGTCCGCCCCATCGGGTTCGGGCTCGCGGTCGGCGTCCTCATCGACGCCTTCCTCATCCGGATGACGCTGACGCCGGCGATCATGCACCTCCTCGGCGACCGGGCCTGGTGGATCCCCCGCTGGCTCGACCGGCGCCTGCCCGACCTCGACGTCGAGGGGCTGCGGCTCGCCGAGCACCTCGAGGCCGAGGACGCCGCCCGCGCGCCCCGGCACGCGGAGCAGCCGGTCGGGCCCCGCGCCTGACCCGGTCCGCGGGCGCCGGGGGAGGTATCCCTCCGGCGCCCTCGCGCGTCCAAGGTGGTGGACGGTCCCGACTCCCGGGACCCCCTCACGAGGAGCACACCATGGACACCAACGTCGGCTCGAGGGACAAGCAGGTCCGTCTCGTCGGTGCGGTCGTCGCGGTCATCGCCGCGTTCGTCATCGGCATCGGCTCGGTCCTCGGCATCGTCCTCGTCATCGTCGGCGTGGTCCTCGGGGTCACCGCCGTCACCGGGTTCTGCCCGCTGTACCGAGCGTTCGGCATGTCGACGCGCAACCGCTGACCGGCCGCCCGCCACCTAGAGTCGCGGCATGGCCCTGGACCCGGACGACCTCGTCGCCGCACTCCCCGGCCTGCTGCGCTACGCGACGCTGCTGACCCACGACGAGGACCGCGCACGGGACCTGGTGCAGGACACCGTGGCCCGGGCCCTGGAGAAGGGTCACACGTTCCGTGCCGACAGCGCCCCGGCGACCTGGCTGCACCGCGTCCTCCACCGGATCTTCCTCGACCAGCAGCGACGGCACGAGCCGGTGCCCGTCGCGGACGACGCCCTCCTCGCCCAGGTCGAGACGGCGTGGCGCGACGACGCCTACACCGTCGACGCCGACACGGTGCTCGAGCGCGCCGACACCCGGGACCGCCTCCGCGACTCGCTCGTCCACCTGCCGGAGATCCTGCGCTCGGCCGTCCTGCTCCACGACCTCGAAGGCCTGACGAACGCGCAGGTCGCGGCCGTCCACGGCATCGGCGTCCCGGCCGCCAAGGCCCGCCTCCGGCGGGGACGGACCCTCCTCGTCAGCCTGCTCGCCGAGGACGAGGACCGCCGGGCCGCCCTGCAGGGCGTGCCGATGGGGTGCTGGCAGGCCCGCTCGATGGTCGGGGACTACCTCGACGACGGGCTCGCACCACGGGACCGGAGCCTCGTCGAGCGGCACCTCGCGGGCTGCCCCACCTGCCCGGGGCTCGTCGCCGCCGTCGTCGGGGTCAGCGCCGCGGTGGGCCGCCTGCGCGACCCGGACTCGGTGCTCCCGGACGACCTCGCCGACCGGGTCCGCCGCGCCCTCGGCACGCCCGGCACCTGAACCCACGCTGAGGACCACCGGTGCGCTGACAGAGGCGCCACCCGGGTCACACAGGATCGGCACAGGCGCCCGGCGGATGGTTCAAGGGTCAACGACCCACGACCATCCGAAGGTGATGACGATGCGCAGCACCCCTCGCGCCCTGCAGCGGGCCAAGGCCTGGACGGCCGGCGCCGTCGCGGCGGCGTTCCTGACGACGGGCGTCGCGGGCTACCACCTCGCGACCGCCCAGGTCTCGACCGCCACCGCGGCGCCCACCACGAGCCGCTCGGACGACTCCGGCTCGTCGACCCCCTCCTCGGACGACTCGTCCTCCGGGTCGTCGTCCTCGTCCGGCTCGTCGTCGGGGACCTCCGGCTTCTCCTCCTCCGGCGGCGTCTCGTCGGGCAACGGATCGTCGACCCAGTCGACGACCCACGGCTCCTGAGAGGGCGGCCATGAGCACCGCCGTCGAGACCGCGACCGCGACCGTGACCTTCGCGGCGCTCGGGACCTCGGTCCGGCTCGTCGTCACCGATCCCCACACCCTCGCTGAGGCGGAGGCCCTGACCCGGGACCACCTCGTCGCCCTCGACCGCGCCGCCTCCCGGTTCCGGCCGGACTCCGAGGTGAGCCGGCTCGCCCGGGCCGCAGCCCACGGGCCGGCCGCCGCCGAGGCGTCCCCGCTGCTCGCGAGCTGCGTGCGTGCCGCCCTGCGCGCGGCCCGGCTCACCGACGGGCTCGTCGACCCGACCGTGGGACGCGCGGTCGCGGCCAGCGGCTACGACGCCGACCTCGCCGTCGTGCGCGCCCGGGTCGCCCGCGGCGGGCCGGCGGCTGCCGTCCCCGGGTGGCGGCAGGTGACGATCGACCCGGTGAGCGACGTCGTGACCGTCCCGGCGGGGTGCCTGCTCGACCTCGGCGCCAGCGCCAAGGCGCACGCGGCCGACCAGGTCGCCCGCCGGCTCGCGACCGGGCTGCCCGGTGGCTTCCTCGTCGACCTCGGCGGGGACATCGCGCTGTCCGGCCGGACCCCCGAGGGTCTCTGGCAGGTCGGCGTCGAGGACGCCAGGGGCCGGGTCGCGCAGGCCGTCGGCCTCCGGAGCGGTCAGGCCGTCGCGACGAGCTCGACCCGGCTGCGGACCTGGACGGTCTCGGACGGGACGACGCGCCACCACGTCGTCGACCCGCGCACCGGCCACACCGCCCCGACCACCTGGGCACAGGTGACCGTCGTCGCGGCGACGGCGCTCGAGGCCAACGCCGCCTCGACCGCCTCGGTCGTCCTCGGCGAGGACGCCCCGGCCTGGCTCACCCACGCCGGGCTCCCCGCCCGCCTCGACGCCGGCACGCACGTCGTGACGACCGCGGGCTGGCCCGACCCCGATGAGGACCCCCGATGAACCTCGCCCTCTGGTACCTGTCCCGCGGCACCGGCCTCGCGAGCATCGCGCTGCTCACGGCCGTCGTCGTCCTCGGCATGGTGACCTCCGGCCGCCGGCGACCGCACGGCGAGCGCGCCACCGTCGTCATGGCGGTGCACCGGTGGCTGTCCCTCGGGATGGTCTCCTTCCTCACCGTCCACGTCGCGACGGCCGTCGCCGAGACGTACGTGAGCATCGACGCCATCTCGGCGGTCGTGCCCTTCACGAGCGGGTACGAGCGGCTCTGGGTGGGTCTCGGGACGCTCGCGGTCGACCTCGTCGCGGCCATCTCGCTCACCTCGTGGCTGAGGCACCGCCTCTCCGAGCGCGCCTGGCGCACGGTGCACCTCGCGTCGTACGCCCTCTGGCCGATGGCGCTCGTCCACGGACTCGCGCTCGGGACGTCCGACCAGCCACTGCTCCGGGGCATCACCGTCGCGTGTGGGCTGGTCGGCGTCGGCACCGTGCTCTGGCGGCTGCTCACGTCGCACGCCGACCGCGAGCGCCGCGACGTCGCCCTCGGGGGGCAGTGGTCATGAGCCTCGTCACCGACCTCCACACGGCCGGCCTGACCGGCCGCGGGGGCGCCGCCTTCAGCACCGGGGTCAAGGTGCGCGCGGCGCACGACCACGGCGCGCACCTCGTCGTCAACGCCTGCGACGGCGAGATCGGGGCGACCAAGGACGCCTACGTCGTCGAGCACCACCTCGACGAGCTGCTCCGCGGTGCGGCCCTGGTCGCCCCCGGCCGACGACGCGACATCCGGTTCGCCGCGCACCGCGGCTCCCGCACCGCCGCGCTGCTCACCGCCGCCGGCGCCGACGTGCTCGAGGTGCCCGGGCGCTACGTCTCGTCCGAGGAGACCTCGCTCATCTCGCTCGCCACCGGGGGGCTGGCCCGCCCGATGACCAAGCGGCGCCCGTTCGTCATGGGCGGACGCGACGCCGACGGCCGACGGATCCCGGCGACCGTCGTGCTCAACGCCGAGACCGTGTGGCGCATCGCCCAGGTCGAGGCCCGCGGGCCGGCGTGGTTCCGGTCGGTCGGCACCGACGACGAGCCCGGGCCCCGGCTCGTCGGCCTCACGGGCGCCGTCCAGTGGCCGGGTGTCCTCGAGACCCGTGCCGGGGTGCGGCTCTCCGAGCTCCTCGACGCGGCGGCACCGGCCGCGGGCGCCGAGTACCTCGTCGTCGGCGGTCTCGGTGGCGTGCTGCTCACGATGGGCGAGGCCCGGTCCCTGCGCTGGACCACCCCGGACCTCGCCCGGTACGGCGGGTCCCTCGGTCCCGGCGTCATCGACGTCCTCGACCCCGCCCGGTGCCCCCTCGGCACCGTCGCGCGCTACCTCGGGTACGCGGCCGGGGAGACGGCAGGCCAGTGCGGGCCGTGCATGTTCGGCGTGCCCGCGCTCTCGGCGGCGTGGACCCGGCTCGTCGAGACCCCCACCCAGGCCGCGCTCCACGACGTCCGCTCCCACGCCGGGCTGCTGCCCGGGCGCGGGGCCTGCCGCTTCCCGGACGGGGTCGCCCGCTTCGCCGGGTCCGCCCTGCGCGTCCTGACCCCCCACCTCGCGGCCCACGCCACGGGGTCCTGCCCCACCGAAGGAGCACGGGTCGATGCCCACCTCACCTGAGCTGCGGGTCGACCGCGTCCTCTGCAGCGGCCACGGGATCTGCGCGACGCTGCTCGAGGGGCACGTGCGCCTCGACGAGTGGGGTTACCCCCTCGTCGACGACGGCCACGTCGCCCGCCCGGACGGCGACCGCGCGGTGACGTTCTGCCCGGCCCGGGCCCTCTACTGGTCCGACCGCCTCTGAGCCGGCCCTGAGGGATCGGGTCAGCGGGCGCTGCGCCGGTGCATGAGGCTCGGGTGGGCGATGAGCTCCTGGAGCAGCTGCACCGCCCGCTCGGTCGGTGCCGTCGACGCACCGAGCCGCCGGACGACGACCGCGAGGTGGCGCACCGGAGCCGGCGGCGCGAGGTCGACCCGGACGACCGACGGCGGCAGCCCGCGCGCGGCGAGGCCGGGCATCACGGAGACCCCGATGCCGGCCGCGACGAAGCCGATCGCCGTGTGGTGGTCCTGGGCCTGGACGGTGAACCGGGGGCGCAGGCCGACGGCCGCGCACGCGGCGACGAGGACCCGGTGCCCGACGGCCCGGGGGTAGTCGTTGCTCACCCACGTCTCGCCACGCAGGTCCGTCAGCAGGATCTCGCGTTCGCCCGCGAGGGCGTGGTCGCGCGGGAGGACGGCGACGAAGGGGTCCTCGGTGAGGTCGACCCGCCGCAGGCCGGCCGGGAGCGGGGTGTCCGGGGGGTCGATGACGAGGTCGAGGTCGGGGCGCGGCCCGCCCTGCTCGACCTCGTTGAGCCGCAGCTCGAGGACGAGGTCGGGGTACTCGGCGGTGAGCCGCCGGACGAGCGCGGGCATCCACGCCGACCCGGCGGAGGCGAAGTAGCCGATGGAGAGCCGCCCGGAGCGCCCGTCGCGCAGGTCGGTGACCACCTGCTCGAGCCGGCCCCACTGGCTCATCGGCTCGTCGCTCTGGGCGTCGAGGACGAGCGCCGCCTCGGTGGGGGCGATCCCCCGGCCGGCCCGCTGGAAGAGGTCGAGCCCGGTCTCCCGCTGGAGGGCCGCCAGGTGCTGGCTCACGGCCGACGAGGTGAGGCCGAGGTTGTCGGCGGCGGCCTGGACCGAGCCGCTCGCGACGACGGAGCGGAAGACGGAGAGACGGTGCGGGTCGAGCATCTCCCAATGATAAGCCCTGCTTAACTACTCTTCAGTAGAGTCACGTTGTGCTGAACGGTTGAACGCAGGATCATCGTAGTCATGAACGCCGCATCGCTCTCCATCCAGAAGGCTCGCGCCCTCGCCGCCAACCTCCGCATCTCCCGCACCTCCGGCCGTGGCTGGGACGGGCAGGTCGACCGTGACCTCGTCCGCGAGACCCACGACATCTACCTCCTCGCCCAGTCCGCCTCCCCCCGCGTCATCTGATCCCTCCCTCCGGGGGGACCAGCAGCACGCAGACCGACCCTCACGCCACCACGTGGCGGAGGGTCGTCGTCGTCTCCGGGGAGCGTGCCTCGAGCGCCGCGCGCTGCGCGAGGTAGAGCTCCGCGCAGGCCAGGGCGTCGGTGAGCGCCTCGTGGGCCCGGTAGACCGGCAGCCCGTACCGTGCCCGCGCCGCCCACAGCCGCAGCGCCCCGGGGTCCGAGGCGGCGTCCCAGCCCCCGCCGAGCGCCCGGCGCTCGAGCTCGAAGGTGTCGACGACCTCGACGGGCAGGCCGGCGCCCCAGAACTGCCCGCAGGCCGCGCCGAGGAACCCCGTCTCGATCCGGGCGAAGTGCGCGAGCAGCACCCGCCCGCGCAGCGCCACGAGCAGCTCGCCGAGCACCTGCTCGAAGGCCGCGCCCCCGGCGAGCGCGTCGTCGGTGATGCCGTGGATCGTCGCGCTGTGACCGACGTCCCCGGCGTCCCCGATCCCGAGGTGGCCGGCACCGGAGAGGTCGACGCGTCCGCCGTCCACCGGCACCCAGCCGATCGAGAGCACCCGGTCGGTCCGGGCGTCGAGGCCGGTCGTCTCGATGTCGACCGCGAGGAGCCGGAGGTCCGCCAGCGGGGTGTCGCGGTCCGGCACGGGGGACTCGAGGAGCTCGCGCAGCGGGCCGGGCGCCGCCCGGCGCGCCTCGCGCTCGCGCCGCGCCGCGACCGAGCGCCGGAGGCCGATCACGAGACGAAGTGGGTCAGGTACCGCCGACCGAGGGCCTGCTGCGCGAACCGGACGATCGAGAACGCCTCCCGCAGGTGCCGCTTCTCGAAGCTCGACAGGGCGTCCGGGGAGACGAAGTTGTCGGTGGGCAGGCCCGCCCGCACCTGCTCCGACTGGTGCCGCAGCCGCACGTAGCCGATGAACTCGAACGCGTCGCGCAGGTCGCCGGCGAGCTCCTCGCTGATCGACCCGGCGACCCGCGCCGCCTCGATGCGTGCCCGGGTGTTCACCGCGGGCGACCCGACCGAGAGCGCGTGGACCCGCGCGAGCTCGACGACGGCGAGGATGCCGCCGCGCTTGATGTCGAGGGTGTCGCGGTGCTCGCCGGCCTTCTCGAGGACGAAGCCGCGGAAGAAGCCCAGCGGCGGCTCGTGCGCCCCGGCCTGCTTCGCGAGGTGGGCGAGGAAGGTCGTGGCGCCGGGGGTCCCGCGCAGCACGTGCTCGCGGAGCCGGGTGTGGAGGGTCTCGTCGCCGTGGACGGGCCGCATGTCGAAGAAGATCGAGGAGTGGAGCACCGCCTCGGGCGTCGGCTCGGTGAGCCAGGAGGAGAACTCCCGGCGCCACGCGGCGAGCGGCTTGCGCCAGCGCGGGTTCGTCGCCATCACCTCTCCGCGGCAGCGCGGGTACCCGCAGCGCACCAGGCCGTCGGTGACCCGCTCGGCGAGCGCCTCGAACCAGGGCAGGTCCTCCTCGGCGACGGCGTCGTCGAGGAGGAGCGCGGTGTCCTGGTCGGCCGCGAGCGCCTGCTCGAGCCGGGCCCGCGACCCGAGCGCCACCCAGCAGTACGGCGCGGGCGCGGGGCCGAGCTCGGCCTCGACGAGCGCGATGACCCGGCGCTCGACGGCATCCCCGACGGCGGTGACGACCCGCCCGATGTCGTCGGCGGAGGCGTCCTGGTCGACGAGCGCCTGGACCACCCGCGGCAGCCGCGACGCCACCCGGGCCACCCCCTCGACGTCCGGCTGCTTCGCGACGTCACCGGCGAGGTAGACCGGGTTGGCCTCCTCGAGGCGCAGCAGGTCGGTCGTCGTGACGATGCCGGCCGCACGCCCGGCGGCGTCGACCAGCGGGAGGTGGTGGATGCGCCGGCTCGTCATCTCCAGGAGCGCCTCGAAGGCCAGCGCCTCGACCGACGCGGTGACCGGGTCGGCGGTCATCACCTCGGTGACCGGGACGGACGGGTCGACCCCGGCGGCGACGACCCGGGTGCGCAGGTCGCGGTCGGTGAGGATGCCCGTGAGCCGCTCCCCGTCCATGACGAGCAGCGAGGACACCCCCTCGCGCGCCATGACACCGGCCGCCTCCCGCACCGTCGTGGAGGCAGCGACGGAGACCACGTCGCGGGCCAGGAGGTCGCGCACCCGCGTCTTGAGGATGGCGCTGCCGGAGGCCGAGACCTGGAGCTCGGCGACCGCGCCCTGCATCCGGCTGCGCCGCTGTGCGTCGTAGAAGGCGTCGAACTCGGGGTGCTCGCGGCACAGCGCGTGGAAGTCGTCCTCGGGGAGCAGCAGGGCGAGTGAGTCCTCGATGGCGGTGACCGAGAAGGTGGACGGGTTGCCCTGCGTCAGCGTGATCGACCCGAACGACGCCCCGGCACCCCCGCGGTCGACGAGGGTCCCCTGGGCGTCGTGGACGTCGCAGGCGCCCGAGCGGAGCACGTAGAGGTGGTGGTTCTCCTCGCCACGGCCGATCAGCTCGGTGCCGCGGCGGAAGTACTCGACCGCCATCCGGCCCGGCAGGCCCGTGAGGACGGCGGCCGGCAGGCCGGAGAACGGGTCGTGGCCGGCGAGGAAGTCGCGCACCTCGGCCAGCTCCACATCGAGGGCCATGCCCCATCGTGGCACCGCTCGGGCGTCAGGCCGAACCCCGGACGACGAGCCGGGTCGGCAGGACGGTCTCGACGGGCACCTCCCGGCCCGCGACCCGCGCGAGCAGCACCTCCGCCATGACCCGGCCCATCCGGCTGACCGGCTGACGGACGGTGGTCAGCTCGGGGTCGGTGAGGCGGCACACCGGGGAGTCGTCGAAGCCGACGACGGCGACGTCGTCCGGCACGGTGAGCCCGGCGTCGCGCAGGGACCGCAGGGCGCCGACCGCCATGAGGTCGGAGGCGGCGAAGACGGCGTCGGGGGCGGGGCCCGCGGCGAGCAGCTCGTCCATCGCCCGACGTCCGCTCGCCTCCGAGTAGTCGCCGAAGGCCGTGCGGGGGCGGGGCGCCCCGGCAGCCTCCGCGGCGTCGAGGGCCCCGACGAGGCGGTCGCGCCCGGAGGACATGTCCTGGGGCCCGGCGATGACCGCGAGGTGCCGCCGGCCGGTGCCCACGAGGTGCTCGACGGCGGCCCGCGCCCCCGCGAGGTTGTCGGCGTCGACGACGTACGGGGGGCGGCGGGCGGCGGGACGGCCCCCGCAGACGGTCGGCACCCCGCGGGACTCGAGGAGCTCGGGCAGGGGGTCCTCGGCATGGAGGGACAGGAGGAGGACACCGTCGACGTGCTGCTCGGTGAGGTAGGTGGCGGCGCGGTCGCGCTCGGGCTCGGTCCCGGCCATCACGAGGACGAGCTGACGCCCCTCCTCGCCGAGCCGTTCGCCGATCCCGCGGACGATCGCGGCGAAGTAGGGCTCGCCGAAGAGCCGCTCCCCGGGCTCGGAGACGACGAGGGCCACGGTGTCGGTGCGCCGTGTCACCAGCGAGCGGGCGGCCCGGTTCGGCACGTAGCCGAGCTCGGTGACCGCGTCGAGCACCGCGCGGCGGGCGCGGGGGCTGACCTGCGGCGAGTCGTTGAGGACCCGCGAGGCGGTCCCCCGGCCGACGCCGGCGTGGTCGGCGACGTCGGCGAGCGTGGGGGGCCGCCCGACTCCCGTGCCGGGGCCGGGTTCCCTGGGTACGACCCCGGCACGGGCGCCGGACGGGTGCGTCAGGAGCACCGGGGGGCCGGAGCCCGATCCCGTGGGAGCGCTCCCATCCGTCACCGCGCCAGTATCACCCGAGCCGACCGCGGCCCGTCAACGTGTCCACGGGATGTGTCCGAACCGTGACCGGTCGGACGGTCGGCGGCGGTGGGCGGCGCCGGGGTCAGCCCGTCACGACCTCGCCGCCGGCGCCCTTCCAGTCACCGATGCCGCCGCTGAGGTCGTACGCGCCGGTGAAGCCGACCGAGGTCATCGCGTCGAGGGCGGCGGCCGAGCGGCTGCCGGAACGGCAGTAGACGGCGTACGGCGCGGCGGGGTCGAGCCGGCCGATCTGCGCGCCGAAGTCCGGGCTCGAGATGTCGACGTTCACGGCGCCGGGCAGGTGACCCTCGGCGTACTCGGCAGGGGTGCGCACGTCGAGGACGGTGGTGCCGGGTCGCTTGAGCGCGGCGGCGAACTCGGCGGCGTCGAGGTGGGAGCCGCTCGCCGGCGCGGCGCTGGCCGCGGCACCGGAGGTGACGCTCACCGCGGGGTCGCCGGCGCCGCAGGCGCCGAGCAGGCCGGTGGCGGCGAGGGAGAGGGACAGGACCGCGACGAGACGGCGGACGGGCATCGGGAAGCTCCTGGGTCGGGCGGGACGTGGGGACGACTATACCCCAGGGGGTATGAGGTGGCGATGTGCTCCGACCAGACCGCGCCCACACCGTCCTCCGGGTTTTGTGGCGTCCGCACACATCAGGGGCCGGCGGCGTGCTCCCTAGGGTCCGAGCCATGACGGAGCCCAACGCCGCACCCACCGCCGACCTCGACGGCCGGGTCGCCCTCGTCACCGGCGCCGCCAGCGGCATCGGCGCCGCGGTCGCCGAGGCCCTCGCCGCCGCGGGAGCCGTGGTCCACGCCGTCGACCGTGACGCCGACGCGCTGGGCCGCTTCGACACGGTCGAGCGGGTCGAGCCGCTCGTCGCCGACCTCGCCGACCTCGGCGGGCTCGCCGCCCTCCCGACCGCGGTCGACATCCTCGTGAACAACGCCGGGATCCAGCACGTCAGCCCGATCGAGGACTTCCCGGTCGAGCGCTTCGACCACATCCTCGACCTCATGCTCGTCGGGCCCTTCCGGCTCGTCCGCCAGTCCCTCCCCCACATGTACGCGCGCGGCTGGGGGCGCATCGTCAACGTCTCGAGCGTGCACGGGCTCCGGGCCAGCGCCTACAAGGCGGCGTACGTCACCGCCAAGCACGGGCTCGAGGGACTGTCCAAGGTCACCGCGCTCGAGGGTGGCCCGAAGGGCGTGACGTCGAACTGCGTCAACCCCGCGTACGTGCGGACCCCCCTCGTCGAGAAGCAGATCGCGGACCAGGCCCGCACCCACGGCATCCCGGAGTCGGAGGTCGTCGAGTCGGTGATGCTCGAGCCCGTCGCCGTCAAGCGCCTCGTCGAGCCCGAGGAGGTCGCCGCGCTCGCACTCTTCCTCTGCGGACCGGCCTCGGCGTCGGTCAACGGGGCGTCGTTCGCGATGGACGGCGGGTGGAGCGCCCACTGAGGGCCGCCGGGGGCATCCCGGTCCCTAGGATCGACGACGTGGCGAGCGCGGCGGAGGACCCGGATGCCGAGGGGGCCCTGCGCCTCCTCGAGCAGCTGGCCGCGGGCGCGACCGTGGCCGACCTCGCGTCGGCTCCTGCCGGTGCTCGTGCCCGCGAGCTCGCACTCCAGGTGGCCGCGGCGCGCGAGGTGCACCAGCGGCGGGAAGCCGGCCTCTCCGCGCTCCTCGACACCGCCCGCGCCCTCGCGAGCGAGAGCGACACGGGCCAGGTGCTCGACGCCATCGTCCGCCGGGCCCGCGCCCTCATCGGCACCGACCTCACCTACCTCACGCTGCACGACCCGGACCGCGGCGACACCTACATGCGGGCGACGGACGGGTCGGTCTCGGCCGCGTTCCAGTCGGTGCGCCTCGACCTCGGTGCCGGGCTCGGTGGGCTCGTCGCGTCGACCCGCAAGCCGTACTGGACCGCCGACTACTGGAACGACGACCGCTTTCGGCACACGACCGACATCGACGGTGCGGTGTCCGAGGAGGGCATCGTCGCGATCTGCGGGACACCGCTGCTCGTCGAGAACGAGTTCGTGGGCGTGCTCTTCGCCGCCAACCGCTCGCCGCGCCCGTTCACGCGGGAGGAGGTCGGCCTGCTGGGCAACCTCGCGACGCTCGCCGCCGTCACGCTCGTCCAGACCCGCGCGCTCGTCGATGCCGAGTCG
This sequence comes from uncultured Actinomycetota bacterium, assembly GCA_963709785.1. Classification (GTDB taxonomy): domain Bacteria; phylum Actinomycetota; class Actinomycetes; order Actinomycetales; family Dermatophilaceae; genus Phycicoccus. The sequence continues at coordinate 144,005 of CAVPXT010000007.1, forward strand.
GCCCTCGCGGCGCTGTCCGAGGCGCACGAGACGGTGCAGCAGTACGCCGACGGCATCGAGAAGGCGGCGGCGGCCCACGACCGGTTCGCCTCGCTCGTCCTCGAGGGCGGGGGCGTCGACGACCTGACGCACGCCCTCGCCGACCTGCTCGGCGGGTGGGCCGCGCTCGTCGGCGAGGACGGCTCGGTGCGCAGCACCACGCCCGGGGCGGCCGTCCCCACGCACTTCCCCGACCTCGGCGCCGGGCGCCTCGTCACCTCCGGCGACGTCCACGGCCTCGCGGTCGCGACGGCCGAGGAGCACCTGGCGACCCTGTTCGTGGGCGGTGCCGGGGACCTCGCCGATGCCGACCGCCGCACGGTCGAGCGGGCGGGCGTCGTCACCGCCCTCGTGCTCCTCTTCGAACGGCAGGCCGCCGACGCCCGGCAGTCGGCGCGCAACCGGGTGCTCTCCGAGCTCGTCGCCGCGCGCGGGCCGGTGGAGGACCGGCTCCAGCTCGCCCGCTCGGCCGGCGTGGACCCCGACCGGCCGTACTGCCTCCTCGTCCTGCGCGGCGACCCCGGCGCGTCGACGCGGGCCCTCGCGCTGTCCGCGACGGCGGCCACCGGTGAGGGCGGGCTCGTCGGGGTGCACGACGGCGACGTCGTCGCCCTCGTGGCGGGCTCGGACCCCGACGAGCTCGCCCGCCGGGTGGCCGCGAGGGTCGGGCGCCGCGGCGAGGCCACGGTGGCGGGGGTGGGCCCGCTGACCGGGCTCGACGGCGTCCCGGCGGCGCACGACGAGGCGGTGCGCACCGTCGCGGCGCTCGTCGCGCTCGGGCACCGGGGGCGCGGGGCGGCGGCGACCCACCTGGGGTTCGCCGGGCTCATCGTCGGGTCGGACCCGGACGTCGCGTCCTACGTGGGCCGCGAGCTCGGCCCGCTGCTCGACTACGACGAGCGGCGCGGCACCGACCTCGTCGGGACGCTCGCGGCGTACTTCGACGCCGGACGCAGCCCCCGGCACGCCGCGACCCGGCTGCACGTGCACGTCAACACGGTGGCGCAGCGGCTCGAGCGGATCGGCGCCCTGCTCGGGGACGACTGGCAGGACCCCGACCACTCCCTCGAGCTCCAGCTGGCCCTGCGGATGCGTCGCCTGCTCGCCACCCCCTGACGCGCGGCCCGTCCCGGGCGAGGTCGCTCTCGCTAGACTCCGGGGGATTCGGCAGGCCCTGCGAAGCACCCGCTCGGCGTTGGCCGGCAGGTACCGGTGGGAGGTGGAGCTCGTGGGTCTGTTCGACCTGACCGGACGCACGGCCCTGGTCACCGGGTCGAGCCGGGGGATCGGCATGGCGCTGGCCGAGGGCCTGCTCGACGCCGGGGCGCGGGTGGTCGTCCACGGCCGGGACCGCTCTCGCGCGGAGGCCACCGCCTCGGCCCTCAGCCGCACGACCGGGGGCGAGACGGACGTCGCGACGTTCGACGTCACGGACGCCGACGCCGTCGACCGGGGCGTCACCGAGATCGAGCGGCTGTGGGGGGTGCCCGACATCCTCGTCAACAACGCCGGGATCCAGCGCCGCAGCCCCTTCGTGGAGTTCTCCACGGCGGACTGGGACGAGCTGGTCGCGACGAACCTGACCAGCGTGTTCCTCGTGGGGCAGCGCGTCGCTCGCGGGATGGCGGCGCGCGGCAGCGGGAAGATCGTCAACATCGGCTCGGTGCAGAGCCGGCTGGCGCGACCGGGCATCGCCCCGTACAGCGCGACGAAGGGCGGCCTCGTGATGCTCACCCGCGGCATGTGCGCCGACCTGGCGCCGTCGGGAGTCCAGGCGAACGCCCTCGCCCCGGGGTACGTCGAGACGGAGCTCACCGCCGCCCTGGTGGCCGACCCGGACTTCACCGAATGGGTCGCGGGCCGCACGCCGGCAGGTCGCTGGGGCCAGGTCCGGGACCTGGTCGGCGCGCTGGTCTTCCTGTCGTCGCCGGCCTCGGACTTCGTCAACGGCCAGGTGCTGTACGTCGACGGGGGCATGACGGCGGTGGTGTGAGGCCACTCCCCCGGGGGAGGGTCAGTCGGCGTCGAGCATCCGCTCCACGGCATCGGCGACCGCGGTGACCCCGGCGTCCTCGAGGACGACCGAGTAGTGGTTGGCGTCGACGTCGGTGGTGCGCAGCGCCTCCGGCAGGCCGAGCGCCGCGAGCCGCGCCGGGTCGTAGAGGCCCTGCGGCTCGTCCATCAGCCCGCGGTGCGCCCACACCAGCTCCACCGGGACCCCCGCGCCGACCGCGGCCCGCGCCGCGGCGTGCGTCTCGGGGTCGGCGAGCACGTCGGCCCCGTCGGCACGCACCGCGTCGAGCACGCACGAGCTGCGCCACCCGTCGCCGTCCTCCACCAGGTCGTGGAGGACGTACCGCCGCGCCGCGTCGCCGGCGGGCCCGCGGAGCACCGGGCCGAGCGCGGGGTGCTCGTCCCAGAACGCGAGGTAGGCCTCCGTCGAGTCGAAGCGCATCGAGAGGCGCTGCATCGCCGGCCCGATGACGGCCCGCAGCGCGGCGTCGACGTCGAGGTCCGGCGGCGCCGGGAAGGCCAGCCCGCCGTCGACGAGCACGACCCCGGAGAACCGCTCGGGATGGCGCGCCGCAGCGAGCGCGGCGACGAACCCGCCCATCGAGTGCCCGACGAGCACCGGTGCGGCCGCGAAGGCAGAGGCGATGCCTGCGAGGTCCTCCGCGTGCACCCCGAGCCCGAACGGAGCGGGCGCGGCCGCACTCGCCGCCCGCCCGCGCAGGTCCGGCGCCAGCACACGCACGCCACCCGCGCGCCGTCGGCCCAGCTCGTCGGCGACCCGCTGCCACGACAGCCCGTTGGCGGTGATGCCGTGGACGGCGAGGACGACGCGGGCGTCGTCGGCGACCGGCCCGGTCGTGAGGTCGTGGACGGCGAGGTGCCCCTCGGGCAGCTCGATGACGAAGGCGGGGTCGGTGCTCACGAACGCACAGCCTTCCGCACGAGGCGGCTCCCGAGGCCGGTGAGCCCGCTCGGGGCGAAGTAGACGACGAGCACGAAGAACGCGCCGAGGATGAACAGCGGCTGCGACAGCACCGACCGCAGCCCGTCGGGCAGTGCCTGCAGCAGCCCGGAGCCGCTCGCCTCGACGAGCCGGGCGTCGGCGTAGTGGTAGAGGAACCCGCCGAGCAGCGCGCCCCAGGTGCTCCCGGCGCCGCCGAGCACGACCATGACGAGGAGGGACAGGGTGAACTCGGAGGTCGTGAGGTGCGGGCTCGACCCGCCGAGGACGAGGGCGTGGACGATGCCGCCGAGCCCCCCGAGGAAGCTGCCGACGACGATCGCGAGCAGCTTGACCCGGTAGGTCGTGAGCCCGATGACGGCGGCGCGGGCCTCGTTCTCGCGCACCGCGGCCATCGCGTGCCCGGCGCGCGAGCGCACGAGCAGCCGGACGAGGACGAACGCGACGACGACGAAGGCCAGGGCGAGCCAGTACCGGTACGGCGCGTTGTCGACCCCCACGAGGATCGACGGCACCGCGTCCCGGTTCAGCGACCTGCCCTCCTCACCCCCGGTCACGCCACCCGGGTCGCGCAGCACGACGATCGAGGCGGCCTGCGCGAAGGCGAGGGTGACCATCGCGAAGGCGATGCCACCGACCCGCAGCGCGATCCCCCCGACGACGAGCGCCAACAGCGTGGTGCCGGCGAGCGCGACGAGGATCGCCACCGGCAACGGCAGCGACCACGTCGAGAGCGAGATGGTGAGCAGGTAGCTCCCCGCGGCGACGAACAGCGCGTGCCCGAAGCTGAGCAGCCCGGTGCGCCCGAAGAGCACGTCGTAGCTGAGGGCGAACCCCGCGAAGACGAGGCAGGTGGCGAGCAGCTGCATCGAGCCCGGCCCGTTGACCCGCCCGGGCAGCAGCCCGGGGACGTCGAGCGGCAGGTACGGCAGGTAGGCGAGGACGGCGAGGAGGACGAGCGGCGGCAGCACCCGCAGCACGGACGACCGGCTCATGCGGTGGCCCCTTTCAGCGACGACGGGCGCAGCAGGAGGACGAGGGCGAGGAGGAGGACCACCGACAGGTCGCCGATCCCGCTCGCCGCGTAGTAGTTGGCGAGCTGCTGGACGAGCCCCACCGCGAACGCGGCGACGACGGTGCCGGTGAGCGAGCCCATCCCGCCGATGACGACGACGATGAACGCGAAGATGAGCAGCGAGCCACCCTGTCCCGGCGAGACCGACCCCGCGTACTGCGAGAAGAGCACCCCGGCGAGGGCGGCGACCGCGCCGCCGAGCCCGAAGACGATCGTGAAGGTGCGCCGCACGTCGATGCCCAGGGCCTCGACCATCGTCCGGTTCTCCACGCCCGCCCGGATGACGAGGCCCAGGCGGGTGTACCGGAGCAGCGCCACGAGGCCGCCGTAGAGCGCGAGCGCCACCGCGAGGTAGACGAAGCGGTCGACGGGGAGCCGGGCGCCGACGACCTCGACGGTGCCCGTCATGAACGCCGGCTTGGGCACGACGTGGGGGTCGGAACCCCAGATGCCCTGCACCGCAGCCACGCTGGCCAGCGAGAGGCCGACGGTGACGAGCACCTGCTGGATGTGGTGCTCGTAGAGCGGGCGGATGAGGACCACCTCGACGACGGCGCCGACGGCGGCGCCGACGACCACCGCCACGACGACCGCCACGAGCAGCCGCAGCCCGACGGCCGTCGACGAGGGCAGGGCGTCCATCGTCAGCCACGCCGCGTAGGCACCGGCGGTCATGAACGCGCCGTGCGCGAAGTTGAGGACCCCCATGAGCCCGTAGATGAGGGACAGCCCGCTCGCGGCGAGGAAGTAGAGCGCCCCGAGGCCGAGCCCGGTGACGAGGATGAGGACGAGGTCGCTCATGCGGCACCCTCCCGTCGCATCGAGACCCCGAGCAGCTGGGTCGTCAGGTCGGTGTCGTCGACGAGGGCGGCCGCGTCGCCGCGGTGGACGACCCGGCCGGCGTCGAGCACGACCACGGAGTCGGCGATGCGGCGCACGAGCGGGAGGTTCTGCTCGACGAGGAGCACGGGCGTCGTCTGGGCGACCCGCGCCAGCACGTCGGCCACCTCGGTGACGAGCTTGGGCGCGAGGCCCTTGGTCGGCTCGTCGACGAGGAGGAGGTCGTTGTCCCGCAACAGGACCCGTGCCAGCGCGACCATCTGCTGCTGGCCGCCGGAGAGCGTCCCGGCCCGCTGGGCACGCCGGTCGACGAGGTCGGGGAAGAGCTCGCGCACGATCGGCGCATCGACGCCGGAGTCGGGGTCGACGAGCCGGAGGTTCTCCTCGACGGTCAGCCCGCCGAAGACCTCCCGGTCCTCGGGGACGTACCCGATGCCGCTCGCGACGATCCGGTGGGTGCGGTCGGACTGGATGTCGCGCCCGCCGACGGTGATCCGTCCGGTGCGGGGCGCGAGGCCGATGATCGCCTTGAGGGTCGTCGTCTTGCCGACCCCGTTGCGCCCGAGGAGGGCGGTGACCCCTGAGGCGGGGACCTCGAACGAGACACCCTGCAGGACGTGCGAACCGCCGTAGCGGACGTGCACGTCGTCGAGGGTGAGGACGCTGCTCACAGTGCTTCTCCCAGGTAGGCCTGCTGGACGCGCTCGTCGGCGGTGACCTCGTCCGGCGCCCCGACGGCGAGGAGGCTGCCGTGGTGGAGGACGGCGACCCGGTCGGCGAGCCCGAGGACGACGTGCATGTGGTGCTCGACCATGGCGACGGCCACGCCGGCGTCACGGACCTCGCCGATGATCGTCGTCAACCCGTCGACGTCCTCGGCCGAGACGCCGGCCATGGGCTCGTCGAGGAGCAGGGCGCGCGGATCGCAGGCCAGGGCCATCGCGAGCTCGAGCTTGCGCCGCCCGCCGTGCGAGAGGTCGCGGGCGAGGGTGTCGGCCGTGCCGCCCATCCGGACCCGCTCGAGCAGCTCCTCGATCCGGGCCCGGGCGACCGAGCCGGCCCGGCGGAACGGGGACGCCGGTGCGGGGCCGGTGCCCTGCACCGCGAGCCGGACGTTCTCCCCGGCGGTGAGGCCGTCGAAGAGGGCCGAGGTCTGGAACGAGCGGGCGAGCCCCATCCGGGACCGCCGGGTGGCGGACCGTCGGCTCACGTCCTCCCCCCCGAGGGTGACCCGGCCCGTCGTGGGCCGGGTCACCCCGGAGAGGATGTTGACGAGGGAGGACTTGCCGGCGCCGTTGGGGCCGATGATTCCGAGGAGCTCACCGGACCCGACGGCCAGGCTCACGTCGTCGAGGATCTGGGCCCCGCCGACCCGCCAGCCGACGCCCTCCGCGCCGATCACTGGAAGGGGGTGACCGGCGGCGCGACCGCCTTCGGGTCGAGGGTCTCGCCGAGGACGGGGACGTAGCCGTCGCCCTGCTTCTCGAGGCTCGCGGTGAACATCGGCTGCAGCACCGCGTGGTCCTCGGCGCGGATCTCCATCGAGCCCTTGGGGCCCTCGAAGGTCCAGCCCTCGAGCGCGGCGACCATGGCGTCGACGTCGTCCGGGTTCGCCTCGAGGGCGTGGACGACCATCTGCGCGGCGACGAAGCCGTCGTTCGTGAAGAGGTCGACGCTGCCGCCCTGCTCCTTCATGCCCGCGTCGAGCGCCTTGTAGGCCTCGTTGTCGGCGGCGCCGTCGAAGAAGTGCGAGAGGAAGTCGATCTTCGTCGCCGACTCACCGAACAGGGCGTGGGTCGGCTTGATGTCGAGCCCGGTGACGACCTTGGTCACGTCGAAGACACCCTGCTGGCTGAGCGTGGTCCACATCTGGGTGGCGTTGGTGCCGGCCCAGGCGACGAAGAGCAGGTCGGGCTTCTCGGCCTTGATCTTCGAGGCGAACGGCGTGAACTCGGTGGCCGCGGCGGGCACCTCGACCGAGGCGACGGTCGCGCCCTTGGCGCCGAGGATGTTCGTGACGGCGGCGATGTTCGCCTTGCCGAAGGCGCTGTCCTGCGCGAGGACGGTGACCTTCTTGCCCTGCACGTCGCCGATCATGGTGCCGGCGGTCGCGACGTCCTGGTAGGTCTGGCGGCCCGAGCGGAAGGTGTACTTGTTCGCGCCGGTCACGGCGTCGACGGCCGCGGGTCCGGAGATGAAGAGGACCTTGTTGTCCTTGGCGAGCGGCGCGACCTGGAGGGCGACACCCGAGGAGGTCGAGCCGGCGAGCACCTTGACGCCCTTGCCGATGAGGTCGGTCGCGGCGGCGACGGCCTTCGCGGGGTCGCCCGCGTCGTCCTGCTCGGTGATCTCGACCGGGCGGCCGTTCACCTCGTCCGTGCCCTTCGTCGCGAAGGACAGTCCGGCGGTGAAGCCCTGGCGGTACTGCTCCCCGTAGGTCGCGAGCGGGCCGGACTTGGAGTAGACCAGTCCCACCTGGACCGGTGAGCCCGAGCTGGACTCCCCCGACCCGGAGGACGAGTCGGCGCCGGGCTCACCCGGGGAGCCGCAGGCCACCAGGCCCAGGGACAGGACGGCGCTCGCAGCGGCGAGACCAAGACGACGGGACACGGGTTCCTCCTTCGGGGGGCGCTCGCGCCATTGCCCACACGATGTCTGTGACGCCCCGACCGTTGCGGTGACCGTAGTGCGGGAGTCGGGGGGCCAGCCGTGGACTGCCGCACCACATTGGACGCTGACGGATGTGGGGGCGCCCCACTGGCCGGGGTGCGGGAATGGCGGTGGAGGGGCTCTCGTTGCACAGGTGTCAGATACCCCCTAGGGTATGTAACAGACACCCGGTCCGGTTGCCCGGACCACCCACGCCCCCGCCACGGAGGACCCGATGATCTTCACCCAGTACTACCTCGACTGCCTCTCCCAGGCCGCCTACCTCGTCGGTGACGAGACCTCCGGCCAGGCCGTCGTCGTCGACCCCCGCCGCGACGTCGCCGAGTACGTCGAGGACGCCCGCGCCCACGGCCTCACCATCGTCGGGGTCATCAACACCCACTTCCACGCCGACTTCGTCTCCGGCCACCTCGAGCTGGCGCGCGAGACCGGCGCCTGGATCGGCTACGGCGAGGCCGCGCAGACCGACTTCCCGGCGCGCCACCTCGCCGACGGCGAGCGGATCTCGCTCGGCGACGTGACCCTCGAGATCATGACGACCCCGGGGCACACGCCGGAGTCGATCTCGGTCCTCGTGTTCGAGCACGCGGACGACGACGTCGCCTACGGCGTCCTCACCGGCGACGCACTCTTCATCGGGGACGTCGGCCGCCCGGACCTCCTCGCGTCGATCGGGGTCACCGCGGACGAGCTCGGCCGGATGCTCTACGACTCCGTACAGCACAAGCTCATGGGTCTCGACGACGCCGTCCGGGTCTTCCCGGCCCACGGCGCCGGCTCGGCCTGCGGCAAGAACCTCTCGACGGAGCGCCAGTCGACGATCGGCGAGCAGCGGGCGTTCAACTACGCGTGCCAGCCGATGACGGAGGACGCGTTCCTCGCCGTGGTCACCGCCGGGCAGCCGAGCGCCCCCGAGTACTTCGTGTACAACGCCGTCCTCAACCGGCAGCAGCGCGACATCCGCGACCTCGACGTCACGGTGCCTGCTCTGTCCCCCGACGAGGTCGACGCCGCCCTGGCCGCCGGTGCCGCCGTGCACGATGCCCGCGACCCGCAGGAGTTCGCCGCCGCGCACCTCGAGGGCGCGGTCAACGTGCCCGTCGACGGCCGGATGGCGGAGACGGTCGGCATGGTCTTCTCGCCCGAGCAGTCCATCGTCGTCATCGCCCCCGAGGGCCAGGAGCAGGAGGTCGCCACCCGGTTCGCCCGGATCGGCTACGACCACGTGCTCGGCTACGTCGCCGACCCCGAGGCCTACTTCCTCGGCCACGCGGACAGCGTCCGGCACGCGAGCCGCCTCACGGTGGCGGACGCCGCCGAGGCCTTCGCCGGTGGCGACGTCCAGGTGGTCGACATCCGCAACGCGGGTGAGGTCGAGACCGGCATGGTGCCGGGCGCCCGCCACGTCGCGCTCGCCGAGCTGGGTCGCCGTGTCGACGAGCTCGACGTGACCCGTCCCGTCGTCGTCTACTGCGCCGGTGGCTGGCGCAGCTCGGTCGCGGCGAGCCTGCTGCGGAGCAAGGGCTTCGCGGACGTCTCGGACGTGCTCGGCGGCTACGGCGCCTGGGAGCAGGCGCACGCCCGCGCCTGACCGTCCCTCGTCGGACCCCGCGGCTGGACCCCAGAGGTCCGGCCGCGGGGTCCGTGCGTTCAGGGGCGTGGGCGAGGCCCTCAGCCGCGGAAGAGTGCCGACAGGTCCAGTGAGGGGACGTGCCTCTTGACGGCCAGCGAGACGTAGGTGCGGCCGAGGACGTCCTTGCCGGCGCCCAGGACGGTGCTCAGCAGGCCGATCGCCTCCTCCAGGCGCTCCGGCTGCACGTCGGCGGCGACCCGGCGCCACATCTCGCGCTCCAGGGAGTTGAACGCCGTCTGGACCTCGACGATGTCGAAGCCCGCGGCGAACCGTTCTCGGGCCACCGACTCGGCGTAGGCCTCGATCGTCGTCAGGTCCCGGTCGCGGATCGCCGCGGCCACCAGGTCGTAGAGGTCAGCGAGGCGCTGGCGCGTCAGTGGCTCGCCGGCGGCTTCGTAGTGCGTCGAGTGGAAGGCCTCGAGCGACGCATAGGCACTCTCCAGCACCTCGGTGCGAGCTCGGACCAGCACATCGTCAACGTCCACGGCGATCTCCTCGATCGCGTCGGCGGACAACCACTCCGGTGCTCGCACAGGTTTCCGTCCGACGAACCCGAGTTCACGGTAACAGGGTGGCAAAGGGCTCGACGGCCGGCACCTGACGGTGTGCGGGCTCGGTGGTGCGGGCGCGGCCGGTGGTGGAGGTCCAGGTGATGGTGCCGTCGGGGTCGAGGCTGTAGCGCCAGCGGCCGGTCTGCTTGAGGCGGTGGTGTCGTCGGCAGAGGCCGGCGAGGTTGGCGGGGGAGGTGGGTCCGTCGGGCCAGGGGCGGGTGTGGTCGAGGTCGACGTGGTCGGCGCGTCTCGAACAGCCCCACATGCGGCAGGTGCCGTCCCTGGTGGTGACGAACTCCCGCATCGCCGCCGGTGGCCGGTACGCGCTGCTGGTGTGGGAGGTGAGGGTGCCGGTGTCGGCGTCCAGGACCGCCCTGGCGACGTCCAGCGGGAGGGCCTTCAGGAGCCCGGCGACGGTGGCCGCCTCGACCCAGCCCAGGCCCGGGCAGGTGGGTGCCGGAGACCGCGTACCCGGTGGTCACGGGCGAGACGACGGTGGCGACGTCGCCGTCGGGTTCGGGGCCCATCTCGATCCAGGACAGCTCCTCCCGCGACTCCGCGCTGAGGTCACCGAAGCGGACGACCTCGCCGGTGTCGTGGTCGACGATGGTGTCGTCGTCGTCCCAGTCGTACCTGAACCGCACTGGTGCGGCAGCCAGGCGCCGGCTCCGGCACCCCCGTCACGACCGGTACTCCCGAGGGTGACCTTCGCGGTGACGTCCACGTTCCTCAGCAGCAGGTCACCGAACGCGTCCGCGCGGGACTCCGGCAGCGACAGCTCCGGGTCCACCGCCCGGTACTCCCCGGCGAGGCTCTCCACCGCCGACCACGCGGCAGCACTCGTCGCCGTGGGCAGGGAGGCGAACCACTCGGTCAGCCCGTCGACGCCGGGCCGCACCTCGACGGTGCGGCACCTCCGGGTCTTGGCGGCGTGCGCGGCGACCTGGTCCGCCGCGACCCGCGCCGCCACCGTCCGGGCGGCACTGGTCACCCGGGCCGGGTCCATCGCCGCCAGCCGCGGTGCCAGGTCGGCATCCACCCGCAGGCACGCCTCCACGTCGAGACCGGCGCACGCCTCGACGACCTTGTGCGCCGAGGACACCGGCAGGTCACCCGAGAGCACCAGGTCCCGCATCGCCGGGAACCGCTCACCCAGCGCCGCGCCGAGCGCGGCCTTGCGACCCGCGAGGCCCTCCGTCACCCCGGTCGCCAAACTCATCTCCGCCGCCGCCATCGCATCCACGTACCCGACCGGGTGGACCCGCTCCCACGGACCCGACTCCCGCATCGTGGTCTCCACCCGGGCACCCCACGCCCCGAGCACCGACACCAGCCCGTCCGCGCAGTTCGCGACCGCCTGCGCCTCCCCGGCCAGCTCGAACGCCTCCACCGGATCCAGCCCGTGCCCCTTCGGCAGCGACCTCACGCGCCACCTCCGCGCACCCCTCACGCAGTGCCGCGATCCGCCCGCTGAGCCCGCCCCTGTCCATGCCTCATCGTACCGAACACCTGTTCGAGGCACAAGACCCGATCCACACCTGTTCACCTACAGCACAGCGCGTTTCGCCGTCCGTACACGAAGTGACACATTCGTCGAAAGTGGTACGCCCGCAGACGCTCCGGCAGCGGCGCAGAGGGCCTCCTACAGGTGGCAGGCTGGCCCCGTGCGAGCCCTCGTCTACGACGCCTTCCGGACCGACCCCTACGTCACCGACCTCCCGGACCCGACCCCTCCCCCGGGCGCCGCGGTGGTCCGGGTCGCCGCGTCCGGGCTCTGCCGCAGCGACTGGCACGGCTGGATGGGCCATGACGCCGACATCGCGACCTTCCCCCACGTGCCCGGCCACGAGCTCGCCGGCACGGTCGAGTCGGTCGGCGACGGTGTCGACCCGTCGTGGCTCGGGCGCTCGGTCACCGCGCCCTTCGTCTTCGCCTGCGGGCGGTGCCCCACCTGCGCCGCCGGCGACGGCCAGGTCTGCCCCAACCAGCGCCAGCCCGGGTTCACCGACCCCGGTTCCTTCGCGGAACGAGTCGTCGTCCATGCCGCCGGCACCAACCTCGTCGCCCTCCCCGACGCCGTCCCGGCGCACCTCGCGGCGGGCCTCGGCTGCCGGGTCGCCACGGCCCACCGCGCCGTCGTCACCCGCGGCCGACTCGCCGCTGACGACACCGTCGTCGTGCTCGGTTGTGGCGGAGTCGGACTCGCAGCGGTACGGATCGCCACGTCCCACGGCGCCCGGGTCTGCGCCGTCGACGTCGACCCCGGCTCCCGCGACCTGGCGGCAGCGCTCGGCGCCGAGCTGACCCTCGACGGCACCCTCGCCGAGGACGCCCTCGCCGCAGCCGTCGCGGACTGGTCCACCGGCGGGGCCCACCTGTCGCTCGACGCGGTCGGCTCACCCACCACCGCGCGGTCCGGCATCCTCGCGCTGCGGCGCCGGGGGCGCCACGTCCAGGTCGGCCTCCTGCCCCCCGCCGCCGGACGCGTCGACATCCCGATGGAGCGCGTCATCGGGTGGGAGCTCGACGTGCTCGGCAGCCACGGCATGGCCGCCGCCGACTACGTGGGACTCCTCGCCGAGGTCGCGTCCGGCACCCTCGAGCTCGACGCGCTCCTGGCGCCCGGCGAGCCGGTCGGTCTCGAGGAGGCGGGCCGCCTTCTCAGCCGGATGGGCGAGACGGCCTCCCGCGGAATGGTCCTCGTCGACCCGAGCCGCTAGTCGGTCAGCGCGCCACTCGCCCGGTCCATCCTCGGCCCGTGGGCGGGGAGCAGCCCCAGGACGACTCCCAGAGCGCACGCGGCAGCGTGGTAGTTGCCCGCCACGGCGATCAGCGCGACCGCGGCGAACATCCCCAGGGCCGGCGCCAGGACCCACCGGCGCGCCATGGACAGAAGGGCGTTCGACGCCACCGCGCAGGTGAGCGCGAGGGTGGCCATCGAGTTCCCACCACCGTCCGGCTGCCACCTGAGGACGAGCAGGTTGGAGCCGACGACTGCCGCCCAGAAGGTCAGCCACGTCCGGCGTCCACCCCAGTAGGCGGACGCCGTGGTCACGGCGATCGCGAGGATCACGAGGTTCGAGACGGCACCGAAGAGGTCCCCGTCCTGCACCACGGCACTGGTCACGAGCCGCCAGAGCTCGCCCTCGCGGATCCGGCCGACGTCGCGCGCGAGCGCGTCGTAGAGCCCGGGCACGGCGAGCTGGAGGAGCGAGGGCACCGCCACGGCGAGCCACAACAGCCCGGCGGCAGCGGACGGCCGCGGAGGGCTGGGCTCCCGGCCACGGGCCGACGCCCGGAGGGCGACCAACGCACCGAGCACCACCACGACGTAGAACGCCACTCCGACGACGGTCTGACCCACGGGGCCACTCTGCCTCAGACGAGGTCGCGGACGTACTCGACGTCGCCGAGGAGCTCCAGCCGGCGCCACAGGACGCTGCCCGGCACCGCCTGGGTGGCGTGACAGCGCACCGCGTCGAGCTGGCGCGTCCGGTCCACCGCCACGGCCGTGAGCGCCTCACGGGGGTGCCCGGCGAAGCCGCCACCGGTCTCCGCCCGCAGCGCCGTGGCGACGTCGTCGGGCAGGGCCCACCCGAGTACCGGGGCGCCCAGCCGCTCCCCGACGGCGACCGCCGCGAGGGAGGCCACCTCGTGGTCGGCGTGCCCGGTGACGCCGGCCACCGGGTCGAAGACGAGCATCCCGTCGGGCGCGACGCGGCTCACCTCCTCGGCCACCTCGTCCTGCAACCCCGCAGGGTCGAGCCCCGACAGGCCCCCGTCGGGGTGCCCGCACAGCGTCGTGTGCTGCACGCCCAGCGCCACGGCGGCGGAGTGCAGCTCGTCGGCCCGCACCGCCGCGAGGTCGCCCTCGACCTCACCGAGCGTCGAGGCCTCGCCCCGGGTGAGGCACAGGACGGACACCTCGGCGCCCTCGCGCACGAACCGGTCGAGCAGGGCCCCGAGGCCGAACGACTCGTCGTCGGGGTGGGCCACGACGACGAGCACCCGGCCCCACGGCGGCAGCCGACCACCCACCTCCCGAGCCGCGCTCACTCCGGGACGCAGATCCGGCCGAGGGCGGCGGCGCGCAGGGTCAGCGCCGACACCGCGAGGACCAGCACCGTGGTGGCCGCGAGGAGCAGCCCCGCGACGACGTCGTAGGCCACCTGGGGCCGCGCCCCGGCCATCGCCACGGCGGCCGCGGAGGCCGCCGCCAGCGGGAAGGTGTAGGCCCAGTACGGCAGGGCGAACGGGATGCGGCGCAGGCGCCCCACCTGGGTGACGAGCACGGCGACGAACGCCATCGCGGCGGCATACAGCACGTGCTCGACCGCGTCACCGGTGGCGCCGGTCAGGGACTGCCACGACAGCATGGCCACGGCCGGGGGCGCGATGAAGATCGCGACGGTGGGCAGCAGCTTCTCCGGCAGGACCGAGGCGTCGAGGAGGACCCGCTGGAGCAGCAGCGGGAGCAGCCCGAGCCAGAAGACGACGCCGACCCCGAAGGCGAACCAGCCGAGCTCGACCGAGCCGATCTCGGGCGCCGCGAGCGGTGTGACGACGTTGCCGACCACCGGGATGAACCACGCCGGGGTCACGGTGCCGTGGACGATGTCGGTCCGGCCGAACCAGGCACTGACCACCGCCAGGGTCGCGACCAGGTGCCCCACGGCGCCCACCCACCACAGCACCGAGGCCACACCCGGCGCGACCGACTGGCCGGCCGTCGCGAGGACGAGGAGCGAGACGGTCACGGTCGGCGCGAAGGTCATCCGCACCGGGTGCCGCAGCTCGGCCCGTGCTGCGGCCGGGAAGCGGGCCCACTTGACGAGGTACGCCCCGCCGACGACGAGGAAGGCCGCCACCGCGAGCGCGAGGAAGACCAGGGCCGGCCACTCCGGGACGTCCCACACCCGGCTCGCACGCCGCCACGCGAGCGAGACGCCGCCGATCCCCATGACGGACGAGAAGAGGGTCACCGGCAGGTGCGCGAGCGAGCGCTCGACGGCGCCGGACCGGTCCGTCACCACCTCGGCCCGGGTGCTCATGACCCGGTGCGGATGGCTGCCTCGACGGAGTCGGCGGACAGCTCCTTGGTGCAGAAGAACCAGTCGACGCACTCCACGCCCTCCTCCGGCTCCTCCATCCGGTCCTTCGCGGTGCCGCACGAGCCGGCCGGCGGCACGATGACCCGCTCGCCGGGGCGCCAGTCGGCCGGGGTCGCGACGTCGAACGCGTCCGCGGTCTGGAGCGCCTTGACCACCCGGAGCAGCTCGTCGAAGTTCCGGCCGAGGCTCAGCGGGTAGTAGATGATCGTCCGGATGATGCCGGCGGGGTCGATGACGAAGACCGCGCGGACCGCCTTGGTGGTGTCCTCCCCGGGCATGATCATCCCGTACTTGCGCGCGACCTCCATCGAGACGTCGTCGATGAGCGGGAAGGTCACCTCGACGTCCTTCATGTCGCGGAAGACCATCGTGTCCTTGATCGTCCGCAGCCAGGCGATGTGGCTGTAGAGGCCGTCGATGGAGAGCCCGACGAGATCGGTGTTGTACGCGGCGAACTCGGACTGCATCGACGCGAAGGTCATGAACTCCGTCGTGCACACGGGCGTGAAGTCGGCGGGGTGCGAGAAGAGGATCACCCACCGACCGGCGTGGTCCCCGGGGAAGCTGATCGGCCCCTGGGTCGTCTGCGCGGTGAACTCCGGGGCGGGGTCGCCGATGCGGGGCATCGTCGTGGGTGCCGCCGTGGGCGTGGTCTCGATGACGGTCATGCTGTTCTCCTCCATGGTCGGGCTCTCGGTCTGGTCCTGATTCTATACCCCCCTGGGTATACGCTCAGCGGCACCCGCACCGCTCCGGCACCGCCCGTCGCCCGGCGCCGCCCTCGTCGAGCACCCCGACCCAGTGGGCCCGGGACCACACGACGACGGGGGCCCTGCCCCGCACCGAGGCGCAGACCCACGCGGCCGTCATCACCCCGACGTCGCCGACGTGGCCGATGCGGAACAGCGACGTGGTCTCGGTGACCGCCGCGCCCTCCCCCGCGCGCAGGACGGTCCGCACCTCCGGCGCGACGGCCAGGGCGTTGATGGCGACGGCGACGTTGTCGAGGTCCTCCGAGCCCATGGCAGCGACGGCCGTCGCCCGCTCGACACCGACCCGGATGAGGACCGAGCGAGCGCTGGCGTCGCCGATGACGACGGGGAGCCGGCTCTCCCGGGCCGCCGCGAGGTTCGGCGCGTGCTCGGCCCGTTCGACGACGACGACCGGGACCCGGAGGGCGCGCAGCAGCTGGGCGACGCGCAGCCCCACCTGGCCGAGGCCGGCGACCACGACGTGGTCCCGACGCGGCACGCGTCGGGGCCCGACGAGCGCGGCCGTGCGGGCCCCGACGATCCAGTCGACGAGGCCCGCGACGAGGGCGCCGGTGAAGGCGATGCCGACGAGCATCAGCACCCCCGAGACCCCGAGGTACCAGCCGGGGGCGCCGTGCACCTCCGCCTCCCCGGGACCGACCGTCGCGACGAGTCGCGCCGAGGTGTAGAAGCCCTCGACGAGCCCCTCGTGGAGGACGACCGCGGCGAGGACCCACTCGATGCCGATGGTCGCGAGGAGCCCGCCGAGCCCGAGCAGGAGGATCCCCTCGGAGCCACCGTGCCGGCGGGGCAGCCAGCGGCCGACCCGTCGGCCCCATCCGTCCGGGTCAGGGGCCGAGGCCCGCAGCGCGACCCCCTCGTCGGTCTCGACGAGCTCGCGGACGCCCTCGGCCCCGGCGAGCACCGCGAGCACCTCGGGCCGCACGCACGCGGCGACGATGGCCGGGGCCGCCACATCGGCCGGTGAGGTCACCGTGCACCGGGGGAGCACCTCGGCGAGGTGCCGGCCGAGGGTGCGGTCGAAGATCGTCACGACGATCGGGACGCCGGGCTGGAGGTGCTCGACGAGGAGCGCGAAGCGCAGGGCCGGGAGGTCACCCCGGACCACGACGGCCACTCCGGCGACCGGGCGCTCGAGCGCCGCACGCAGGGCGGCCTCCTCCGGCTCGAGGAGGTGGACGACGTCGACCCCCTCGTCGCGCAGGAGGGCGCAGACGAGACGGGTGGCCTCGAGGTCGCCGATGACGAGGGTGCGGGACGGGGCCACGAGCACCTCCGGGGCGACGGGCGTATCCGCCACGGGGAGAACGGCTCCCGCCGGGCACGGCGCCGGGCAGACCACCCGGCCCGACGCCGTGGGTCCGGCCGGACACGGTCCGAGCCTATACCCCCAGAGGTATTTCGGGATATGACCTCCGCCACGTCGACAGGACACCCCCCCGGGTATACGGTGAGAAGTACCACCCACTCGTCGAAGGAGACGTCCCCATGGCCGATGTCGTCGTTCTGGGCGCCGGCGTGGCCGGGCACACTGCCGCGCTGCACCTCAGTCGCCTGCTGCCCAAGGGCCACACGGTGACGGTGGTGTCGCCGAACTCCCACTGGAACTGGATCCCGAGCAACATCTGGGTGGGGGTCGGGAAGATGGGGAAGAAGGACGTCGTCTTCCCGCTCGAGCCGGTGTACCGGCGCAAGGGGATCCGTTTCGTCCAGGCGAAGGCCGTCGCGATCCGTCCCGACGGGGACGCGGACGACGAGCGCGGCGCCGTCGACGTCGTCCACACGAGCCCCGACCGCGACGGCGAGGAGCAGCGGCTCCGCTACGACTACCTGGTCAACGCCACCGGGCCGCAGCTGCGGTTCGGGATGACGGAGGGACTCGGCCCGGACGAGGGCCACACCGTCTCCGTGTGCACCGCCGACCATGCCGTCCACGCCGCCGACGCGCTCCGCGCGAGCATCGACCGGATGCGCGCCGGCGAGCGCCAGACCCTCGTCGTCGGGATGGGTCACGGGACCTGCACCTGCGAGGGCGCCGCGTTCGAGTACGTCTTCAACGTCGACCACGAGCTGCGCGAGGCCGGGGTGCGCGACCTGGCCCGGCTCGTCTACCTCACGAACGAGGCCGCCCTCGGCGACTTCGGCGTCGACGGGATGACCTTCGCCGAGCGGGGGTTCGAGACGACCTCCGAGCTCTGGACCGGCAGCCTCTTCCGCGAGCGCGGCGTGGAGGCGGTCCTCGGCGCGCACGTCCACCGCGTGGAGCCCGGGGTCGTCCACTACGAGACCCTCGACGGCGAGATGCACGAGCTCGCGTTCGACTTCGGGATGCTCCTGCCGCCTTTCGGCGGCGTCCCGCTCGCGGCGTACGACCGCGACGGCGAGGACGTCACGGATCGTCTCTTCGCCCCCAGCGGGTTCATGCGGGTGGACGCGGACTACACCGCCAAGCCCTACGAGGACTGGCGTGGTGACGACTGGCCACGCACCTACCTCGCCCCCGGCTACGAGAACATCTTCGCCGTCGGCATCGCCTTCGCTCCCCCGCACCAGATCTCCCGACCGCGCAAGAGCCCCAACGGCACGGTCATCGCTCCGTCCCCACCCCGGACGGGGATGCCGTCCGGCGTCATGGGCAAGACGGCCGCCATGACCATCAACGACCGGATCCGCACGGGAGCCGCCGCCCCGGCCCACGAGGCGTCGATGGCCCGGATGGGCGCGGCGTGCGTCGCCTCCGCGGGAAGCGGGATGCGCCGCGGCTCGGCCGCCGCGATGACGATGATGCCCGTCGTCCCCGACTACTCCCGCTACCCGACCGGACGCGACCTCGAGGACACCCGCGGCGAGATCGGGCTCTCCGGCCACTGGGTCAAGCTCATGCTCCACCACCTCTTCATCCACAAGGCCAAGGGCCGCCTCGGCTGGCAGCTGATCCCGGAATGAGCACCATGGACGAGAACCCCCAGCCGGTCGCCGACCTCTCGCGCGCCCCGCTGCCCACCGAGGGCACCCTGCGGAAGCGCCGCAGCCTCCCGCTGCAGGCCGTGCGCTTCGCGGCCTTCAACCTCCGGATCATGCGGATGGTCCTCAAGGGCCACCACTGACGGCCGGCACACCGGACCCGTCGGCCACACTGGGGCCATGGGACCTGGCCGCTGGTGGGATGAACGCGCCCTCCCCCGGCTCACGCAGCGGAGCTGCCAGGGGCCGGACGCCGAGCGCTGGCGCCGCCCCCTGTGCGCCGGGGCGCAGGGTGTCGTGCTCGACATCGGCTTCGGGTCCGGCCCGAACCTCCCGTTCTACCCGGAGGCCGTGACCCGCGTGCTCGCCGCCGAGCCCTCCGACCTCGCGTGGGAGCTCGCCGCGGACCGGGTCGCCGCCTTCGGCCGCCCGGTGGAGCGGGTCTCCCTCGACGCCGCCGACCTCTCGTCCCTGGCCGACGACTCGGTCGACACCGCCGTCACCGCCTGGGTGCTCTGCACCGTGCCCGACCTGGAGGGCGCCCTGGCCGAGGCACGCCGCGTCCTACGCCCGGGCGGCGAGCTGCGCTTCGTCGAGCACTCCCTCGCCCCGGACGCCGGGACCGCCCGCTGGCAGCGCCGCGTCCAGCCGCTCTGGGGACGCGTCGCGGGCGGGTGCCACGTGGACCGCGACCTCCCCCGCCTCGTCGAGACCGCGGGGTTCGACATCGAGCTCGGGCAGAGCCGCTACGTCGCGGCCGGCCCGTTCCGGGTCTGGGGCTGGTTCGTCGCCGGCACGGCCCGTCCGGCCTGAGAGCGCTCGCCGTTTCGACGTGGTCCGCGATCTGGGCGTCGCGCTGTCGGCCGCCGTCGACACCGGGCAACGGCGTTGCGCCGGGGTGCCCCAGACCGCCCAGAGAGGGCTACCCCGCCTGCACCCCGTCGAGTGAACAGAACACGCCGCCTGGGGGCCCCCGCAGACGGCGTGTCCTACTCACTCGACTCGACGGGCCGAGGCACTCCGCCGCAAATAGGGTCGGCACGGTGCGACATTCGAGGCCGTGCCTACGCTGTCGAGGTGTCCAGAGTCCACAGGACCGTTGACTGCATCGAGCGTCTGTACGTCACTGGACACGGTGACGTGCTCGAGAATGTCGAGGCCCTCTTCTGCGAGGACGTCGAGTACCACGCGGCCGGGGACACGCTGACGCGTGACGACCTCGTGGCGATGGGCTGGGCTGTGCGTGAGAGTCCTCGAGGGGGTCGCACGGTGGAGGCGTCCCGGTTTCGTGAGGAGTGGGACGCCGTGTCCGGGCATCTGTCGGCGGTGCTGCCCGGGTGGGGTGAGGGTGGCGCCGAGGTCACCCAGGAGGGCGATCTCGTTGCGCGGATCGCGAAGGACGGCAGAAGTCGCGAGGTGTGGTCGTCGGGCTCTGGGTGACGACCCGCGGCAGGCCGGCAGAGGGGTCCACCCCGGCCCTTGCATCCGGGGGCTGCTCGGGCCGGACAACTCGGCGGTAACGTGCGGCGGGTGCGGATCGTCGTCTCCGGGACCCACGCGAGCGGCAAGAGCACTGTCGTGTCCGACTTCGCCCTGGCACACCGGCGCTTTCAGGTACTGCCCGACCCGTTCGACCTCGTTGACGCGCTCGACCCCGGTTCTGCGGCCTCGTTCCACGAGCAGCTCATCCTGTCCGCGGAACGGTTGACGGTCCTGCCACGAGGGGCCGAGGTGATCGCCGAACGCGGTCCGCTGGACTTCCTTGCCTATCTTGAAGCCCTCGAGGCGCTGGGACGTGCGAGCGTGTCCGGGCCGGCCCTCCACGATCTGCGGGCGACCACCGCCGACGCGTTGGGGAGCGTGGACGTCCTGGCGGTTCTGCCGCTCTCCGGGCTGGAGGGGGTCTGGGTGCCCGAGGACGAGGATCCGCAGCTGCGCAGCACGATGGACGAACGCCTCCTCGACCTGTGCGACGACGCCGAGCTGGTGGGGCGGATCGGCCGCATCGTGGAGCTCACGGGGACCCCCGAGGAGCGGCTCACCTGCTTGACCACACAGGTGGACGGGGACTGACGAACCGCCCGGCCGGCCGGTGACCGGGCGGCCCGGGACACACCGCTGGAGGATGCGGTCCAGGGTCCGTCACTGGAACACGCCGCTGGAGAGGTACCGGTCGCCGCGGTCGCAGACCACGAAGACGATCGTGGCCCCCTCGACCTCCTGGGCCACCTGCAGGGCGGTCCAGCAGGCGCCGGCCGCGGAGGGACCACCGAAGATGCCCTCCTCCCGGGCCAGCCGGCGTGCCATCTCCTCGGCGTCGGCCTGGGTGACCTCCACGGTCCGGTCCACCGCCGACGGGTCGAAGATCCTCGGCACGTACTCCGGTGGCCAGGCGCGGATCCCGGGGATCTTCGAGCCCGCCGCGGGCTGTGCCCCGACGACCTGGACGCCGGGGTTGCGCGACTTCAGGAACCGCGAGACCCCCGTGATCGTGCCGGTGGTGCCCATCGCGGACACGAAGTGCGTGATCCGCCCGTCGGTCTGGCGCCACAGCTCCGGTCCGGTCCCGTCCTCGTGGGCACGGGGGTTGTCCGGGTTGCCGAACTGGTCCAGGACCCGGCCGCGCCCCTCCCGCTCCATCCGCGTCACGACGTCGCGGGCCTCTTCCATGCCGCCACCCGCCGGGGTGAGAACGAGTTCGGCTCCGTACGCCTTCATCGTCCGGATCCGCTCGGTGGAGGCGTCCTCGGGCATCACGAGGACCAACCGGTAGCCGCTGATCGCCGCCGCCATCGCCAAGCCGATCCCGGTGTTGCCCGACGTGGCTTCCAGCAGGGTGTCGCCGGGTGAGATCTCGCCTCGCGCCTCCGCGCCACGGATCATGCTGATCGCCGGCCGGTCCTTGACCGAGCCCGCCGGGTTGTTCCCCTCGAGCTTGGCGAGCAGCACGTTGCCGCGGCGTTCGTTCTCAGGCCCGGGCAGGCGCTGCAGACGCACCAGCGGGGTGTCACCGATGACGTCCTCCATCGTGGGGTACGCCGGAGGGTGGCTCACACGCCGGAGTGTACGGCGGTGCTCGGGCGGGACCCCCTGGCCCTCGCTGACCTCGGTCAGGACCGGATGAGGCGGACCCCGGTCACGAGCAGCCAGACGAGCCAGAGGGCGAACCCGAGGAGGCCGACGAAGAGCAGCGGGGAGCCGCCGGCCACCGCGAGGCTGCCGACACCCGCGGCCAGCATCAGACCGCCACCGACCAGGCCGAGCAGGCGCTGCCAGGGCGGGGTGAGCCCGCTGGCGTGCGCGGCGAGAGCCATGGCGACCGTGGTGGCGCCGAGCATCGGCAGCACGAGCGCGAAGGCGGCGGCATGGACGTGCCAGACGAGCTCGAACTCCGGCGCCGCCCCGGTGAGCCCGCCGGCAGACAGGGCCAGCCCCATCTGCAGGACGTTGACGAGCACGAAGACGGCCGACACCGCCGCTCCGGCGGCCACGGCGAGACGCGACCAGAGGGCGCCCGCTCCGCCCCGCCGCTCGACGAGGTCCTGCAGGCCCGTCACGAGCACGAGCAGCAGCGGCAGGTACACGGCCACCACCCCCGACGCGATCGCGACCGCACGGTGGTGGCCCGCGTAGTAGGTCAGGACCTCGTCGACCGGCGCGTCGTAGCCCGGTGCGCCCGTCGCCGCCAGCACCACGTTCTCCGTGAGCACCGCCACCGCCACGGCGATCGCCGCGGCACCGACCAGCCGGCCACGGTCGGACCGGCTGGAGGAGCGTGTGGGCGCCTGCGTGGGGGTGGTGCTCCGGGGTGGTGTCATGGTCGGACTCCTTCGAGGCTGAGCGGGGTGTCGACGAGCGCGGTCAGCCGCCGAGGGACGCGACGAGGGCAGGGGCGGGGTGGACCCACGTGCTCGCGTTGGCGAGGGCGAGCAGGAGGAAGAGGCCCCCGGCGGCGCCGTACAGGCCGCTCCGCAGGAGCCACGTCGGCTGCGACGCCCCACCCTGTCCACGGGCCCGCCACCGGCGCCACCCCGCACGGACGGCCAGGGCCGTGAGCACCCCGCCGGTGACTGCCGCGAGCACCGCGAACACGGCGTGGTAGCGGGTGAAGTCGCCGAGGAGCGCACCGGCGACGCCGCCGACGGACGAGGGCGAGCCGGCGTCCACCGCGCTCCGCAGGTCCTCCAGCACGCCCCCCAGCTCGCCGGACCCGCCAGGGGGCAGGAAGGAGGCCACGGACGCGAAGGGGGCGGCCGCTCCCTGCAGGTTGGCGAGCAGGAGGGTGAGCGCACCGAGGAGCCACACGACCGCCCCGGCGTGGGCCGACCGCAGCAGCCACCGACGCCGGCCACGACCGGTGGCCTCCGCCCGCCGGCGCACCGACGACACGACGCCGACGAGGACGACGACGAGGACGCCGGCGACCACCGCCTTGACGAGGTGGAACTCCCGCCACACGGCGGTCAGCTCGGCCAGTGCCGCCGAGTCGGCGACGGGGGCCGAGAGGTCGGCACCGACGAAGGCCGACTCGGACGCAGACCTCACGGCAGCCTCGCTGCTGAGGCCGCGCAGGGCTACGAGACCCGCCGGGACGAGGAAGACCGCGGCCGTCAGGAGGACCGCCGACCCTCCCAGGAGGCGGTGGCGCCTCGCCACGGTGACGGGCGGGGCAGCGGATGGCGGCACGGCGGTCACTCGAGGTCCTCTCACGGCATTCTTACGGTGTAAAGCACGTTATCTTACGGCGTAAAGGAGAGCACGCGCCAGCACCGGGAGTCAGGGATGAACCAGGGAGGACCCGCAGCCCGCGGTTCCCTGACGGTCCAGCGGATCCTCGAGGAGGCCATCACGCTCGCCGACGGCCACGGGCTCGCGGGACTGTCCATGCGAGCCCTGGGCAGACGCCTCGGCGTCGAGGCCATGGCGGTCTACCACCACGTCGCGAACAAGGAGGCCCTGCTCGACGCCCTCGTCGACGAGGTCTTCCGCGAGATCGCGCTGCCCGAGGGCGAGGACTGGCGGGTCGGGCTGCGCACGAGGTCGGTGTCGGAGCGCCTCGTCCTGCGTCGGCACCCCTGGGCCATCGGCCTCGTCGAGTCCCGCACCGCGCCGGGCCCGATCACCCTCTCCCACCAGGACCACGTCATCGGCTACCTGCGCGCCGGCGGCTTCGGCGTCCGGGCGGCGGCCCAGGCACTCGCCTTCCTCGATGCCTACGTCTACGGCTTCGTCCTCCAGGAGCTGGCCCTGCCCTCGGACCCCACCCCGGTCGTCGAGACGGTGCGCCACCACGCGGGCCCGAGCCCCTACCCCAACCTCGAGGCCGTCATCACCGAGGTCGTCGAGGCCGGGTACGACTTCGCCGAGGAGTTCGACGTCGGGCTCGAGCTGCTCCTCGACGGCATCGGGGCACTCCGCGGCTGAGCCCGCCGGACACGACGACGCCGCGCCACCCGGGGGTGGCGCGGCGTCGAGGCCGGTCGCGTCAGCGGCCGAAGAGCTTGGAGAAGAAGCCGGTGCTCGGCTCGCCCTCGTGGCCGGCGCAGCGGTTCGCCGACGGGACGCCGCGCATCACCTGGTCGACGTGCTGGCCGCATCCGGCCCAGGTCGTCTTGCCGCACTTGCGGCAGTTCACGGCTCGGCACATGGGTGGGTACTCCTCGGGAAACGGGAACTGGGTCGCGGAGAAGCATACCCCATGGGGTATCTAGTCGGCGAGTCGCCGGAGGACGACGACGGTGTCGAGCGCCGGGCGGTCCGCACCCTCGACGGCCCGCTCGCGCAGCTCGGCGGAGAGGACCTCGACCGGCAGACCGGCCGCCGAGGCGACGACGGCGTCGGGGTCGTGGAGCACGGCGGGGTCCTGCGGGCCGCCCACGCCCTCGGCGAGGTTGCGCTCGGCGTGGCAGACGACGAGCACCGTGCCACCGGGCGCCGCGGCGGCGACACCGCGGGAGAGGGCGGTGGACCAGTCGGCGTACGGGAGCTGGAGGTAGGCGAAGAGGACGAGGTCGTAGCCGGCGGCGCCCTCGGGGGGCACGGCGGGCTCCAGCGCGTTCGCGACGACCGCGCGGAAGGGGCCGGAGCCGTCACCGAGCCGGGTGGCCGCGATCTCGCGGGCCCGCCCCACGGCGACCGGGGAGAAGTCGGCCGAGGTGGCGTCCCAGCCGCGCTCGGCGAGCCAGAGGGCGTTGCGCCCCTCGCCCGCGGCGACGTCCAGGGCCCGGCCGGGGGCCAACGGGCCCGCCACCTCCGCGACGAAGACGTTCGGGGTGCTCGACCACACGAGGTCGGCGCCGGAGTAGCGCTCGTCCCAGGCGGAGGAGTCCATCAGGCGAGGGAGAGGAAGAGCTTCTCCATCGACTCGACGTCCATGGAGCCGGCCTCGGGGTTGGTGATGCACTGGCGCAGGCCGAGTGCGATGACCGCGAACCCGGCCCGGTCGAGGGCCTTGGAGACCGCCGCCAGCTGGGTGACGATGTCCTGGCACTCGCGGCCGTCCTCGATCATCTTGAGGATCCCGCCGATCTGCCCCTGGGCCCGCTTGAGCCGCTTGACCACGGCCTGCATCTCGGTGGGGTCGAGCTCCATCGCGGGGCCTCCTGGGAGAACGGTCGGGGACGCGACGATGGTACCCGTGGCGGTATCGGTCGGAGTGCTGCTGGTGCTGCTCACGGCATGTCCTCTCAGGCGGCGTGGGGGCCCGCGACGACCGCGTGCCCGGCGGTGAGCCAGGCGGCGGTCCCGCCCTCGACGTTGAGCGCCTCGTAGCCGAGGCCGCTCAACAGGTCGGTGACGGCGCGGCTGCGGTTGCCGCTCTGGCAGATGACGTGGACGGGACGGCCCTTCGGCAGGTCGCCGAGCACCGTGGTGACGCGGGAGAGCGGCGCGAGCACGGCCCCGGGCACGTGGCCCCGGACGTACTCGGCCGGCTCACGGACGTCGAGGACGAAGGCGCCGTCGGCGTGGCGTGCGGCGAGGGTGGTGATGTCGATCGTGCGAGTCATGACGGCACCATACCCCGGGGGGTATGGTGCCGTCCACGCAGCAACCGGTCAGCCGGCCTGCGTGGCGACCTGGGCACGGACCTCGTCCATGTCGAGGGCCTTGATGCCGTCGACGACCTGCTCGAGCGCCGCGGGCGGCAGCGCGCCGGCCTGGCGGAAGACGAGGATGCCGTCGCGGAAGCCCATGAGCGTGGGGATCGAGGTGATCTGGGCGGCACCGGCGAGCGCCTGCTCGGCCTCGGTGTCGACCTTGCCGTGCACGACGTCGTCGTGCTTCTCGCTCGACTTCTCGTACGTGGGCGCGAACTGGCGACACGGACCGCACCAGGAGGCCCACCAGTCGACGAGCACGATGCCCTCGCCGGTGATGGTGTTCTCGAAGGTCTCGGCCGTGAGGTCCACGGTGGCCATGGTCAGCTCCTCAGATGTTCTCGGGTACTCGTTCGCGGATGACAACACGATACCCCTATGGGTATATTCCGGTCACCACCCGATCATGAGGAGAACACCCACGATGGTCGAGATCATCCCCATCGACACCCCGTCCCTGGGCGACCGGAGCTACCTGGCCCACGACGGCGAGGTCGCCCTCGTCGTCGACCCGCAGCGCGACATCGACCGCATCGTCGCCCTCGCCGCCCGGGAGGAGGTCCGGATCACGCACGTCTTCGAGACGCACATCCACAACGACTACGTCACCGGTGGCCTCGCCCTGGCGCACCAGGTCGGCGCGGTCTACCACGTCAACGCCGAGGACCCCGTGAGCTACGAGCGGACCCCGACCCGCGACGGCGACGTCGTGCACGTCTCGCCGTCCATGAGCATGCGGGCCATCGCCACGCCCGGGCACACCTTCACCCACCTGTCCTACGCGCTGTCCTGCTGCGAGGAGGAGGTCGGCGTGTTCACCGGCGGCTCCCTGCTCTTCGGCTCCACCGGCCGCCCGGACCTGCTCGGGCCGGACCACACCGACGAGCTCGTCCACGCGCAGTACGCCTCCGCCCACCGGCTCGCCGACGCCCTCCCCGACGCCACCGCCGTCCTGCCGACCCACGGGTTCGGCAGCTTCTGCTCGGCCACCCAGTCCGACGCGACGGAGTCGACGATCGGCCGGGAGCGAGAGTCCAACCCCGCCCTGACCCAGGCCGAGGAGGAGTGGGTCCGTGACCTGCTCGACGGCCTCGACGACTACCCCGCCTACTACGCCCACATGGGTCCGGCCAACCTCGCCGGCCCGGAGGCGCCCGACCTCGGCGCGCCCGAGCCGGCCGACACGGCCGAGATCCGCCGGCGCATCGAGGCCGGGGAGTGGGTCGTCGACCTCCGCAACCGCACGGCGTTCTCCGCCGGCCACGTCCCCGGGACCTACAACCTCGGCATCGACGGCCAGTTCTCGACGTACGTCGGCTGGCTCATGCCGTGGGGCGCCGACCTCACCCTGCTCGGCGACACCCCGGACCAGGTCGCCGAGGCCCGCCGCGAGCTCGTCCGCATCGGGATCGACGAGGTCGCCGGTGCCGCGTCGGGCAGCCCGCTGGACTGGACCGACGAGCGGCTCGCGACCCTGCCCCGCGCCAGCTTCGCCGAGCTCGCCGACGTCCTGCACCACCGGAGCGTGCAGATCCTCGACGTGCGCCGGGAGTCCGAGCACGCCGCCGGCCACATCGACGGCGCGCTGAACATCCCCATCCACGAGGTCCTCCGCCGTCTCGACGAGGTGCCGCAGGGCGAGGTCTGGGTGCACTGCGCCGGGGGCTACCGCGCCTCGGTCGTCGCGAGCATCCTCGCCGCGCACGGGCGCCGCGCCGTCGCCGTCGACGACGAGTTCGAGAAGGCGAGCGGCGTCGGCCTCACCTGAGGTCCGCCTGCTTCACGAAGGCTTCACGAACGCCCCGCCCGTCGCTTCACGGGCGGGGCGTTTGCTCTGTCACAGGAAGACATCCGAACCGACAGAGGTGAGCACCATGACCAACACACTCCGCACCACGATCGCCACGCTCGGCGTGGGAGCCCTGCTCGCGGGCGGCCTCGCCGCCTCCCAGGCGATGGGCGCCACCCCCGCGGACGCCCCCAGCCCGACGCCGACCACCGGCTCGACGGCGGGCACCGACCTCGCCCCGACGCTCGTCTTCGCGAGCGACGAGGAGCGGATGGCCCGCGACCTCTACGCCGCCATCGCCGGCCTCTACGACGGGGCCCGGCCGTTCAGCACGATCACGACCAGCGAGCAGCGCCACCTCGACGCCGTCGGGGCCCTGCTCGACCGCTACGGCGTGACCGACCCCGCCGACTCGCTGCCGGCCGGCGAGTACGCCGACCCCACGATCCAGGCCCTCTACGACGGCTGGCTCGCCCGGGCCCGGACCTCGCTCGACGAGGCCTACACCGTCGGCGTCGAGCTCGAGCAGCGCGACATCGCGGACCTGCAGGACTCGATCGCCGGGGACCTCCCGGCCGACGTCGACGCCACCCTGGCACGCCTGCTCGACGGGTCGCAGATGCACCTGCGGGCCTTCACCGCCGCGGCCGACGGGCAGGTCGCCGGCCCGAACCCCTCCGCCGGCACCCGCGGGTACGGGATGGCGGGCAACGGCCAGGGTCTCGGGCGGGGAGGCGCCGGCATGATGCGCGGCACCGTCGCCCAGGACGGCACCGGTCAGGACTGCCCGATGGCCGAGGACTGACCCGCCACCGACGGGACCCGGACGGTGAACGTCGCCCCCCGGCCGGGCCCGTCGGACCGCGCCACGAGGTCGCCCCCGTGGGCACGGACGATCCCCCGGGCGATCGTCAGCCCGATGCCCGAGCCGCCGTCGCCACCGTCGCGACGGCGGCTCGGCACGCGGTAGAAGCGCTCGAAGACCCGCTCGAGGTCCTGCGCCGCGAGCCCCTCGCCGGTGTCTGCCACCTCGAGGACGGCCCAGCCGCCGTGCCGGGCGACGCCCACCCGGATCGACCCGCCCGCCGGCGTCGCCCGCAGGGCGTTGCCGACGAGGTTGGTCACGACCTGCGCGAGGCGCTCGGGGTCGACGCGCGTGGGCACCGGAGCCGGGGCCTGGACCGCGAGCGTGACCCCGGCGTCGTCGGCCTGGGGGCGCAGCCGGTCGACCGCCGTGCCGACGACCGAGGCCAGGTCGACATCGCGGGGCACGAGGGCGAGCCGGCCCTCCTCGGCGCGGGAGAGCGCGGAGAGGTCGTCCGAGAGCCGCCGCAGCCGGCGCACCTCGTCGCTGACCTTCCCGAGCTCGGCGGCGGTCGTGGGCAGCACCCCGTCGATCATCCCCTCGACGTAGCCGTCGACCACCGTGAGCGGGGTGCGCATCTCGTGCGCGACCTCGCCGAGCAGCCGGGTGCGCCGCGCCTCGGTCTCGCCGAGGGCGCGGCCCAGGGTGTTGACGTCGTCGGCGAGGGCCGCGAGCTCGGTCTCCCGGGGGCGGTCGACGTGCACGTCGTAGCGTCCGGCGGCGATCTGGCGGGTGGTCTCGCCCACCCGTCGCAGCGGCCGGACGAGGCGGGCCGCCGCGAGGGCCCCGAAGAGCCCCGCGGCGACGACCCCGACGACGAGCCCGATCGCCACGGCCTGGGTCACCGCGTCCGCGACCTCGGTGCGCAGCGCACCCTGGGACCCCTGCCCCCGGCCCATCATCGACCCGTTCGCGGCCATCCCCATGGCCCGGTCGAAGATCACCGGGGTGAGGGCCCGCACGACGACGACGGTCGCGAGGCCGCCGAGCAGGGCGACGAGCAGGTGCGACACGACGAGGCGGGTGGCGAGGCGGTTCATCCGGTGGCCTCCTGCGGGCTGAGCAGGAACTTGTAGCCCACGCCGCGGACCGTGCCGATGACGCGCGGTGCGGCCGCGTCGTCGCCGAGGGCGCGGCGCATGCTCCGGACGTGGACGTCGACGACCCGCTCGTCGCCGTAGAAGTCGTAGCCCCAGACCTCCTCGAGCAGCTGGGCGCGGCTGAACACCCGCCCCGGGGAGGCCGCGAGGGAGCGCAGCAGGTCGAACTCGAGGGCGGAGAGGACGACCTCCCGCCCGTCGACGGAGAGCTCGCGGCGGCGCGGGTCGAGGGTGAGGCCCGGGAAGCGCAGGACGTCGTCCGGCGGCTCGGTGACGGCGGCGTCGCGGGTCCGGCGGAGCACCGTGCGAACCCGTGCGACGACCTCCCGCGGGCTGAACGGCTTGGCGACGTAGTCGTCGGCGCCGGTGGAGAGCCCGATGAGGGTGTCGGCCTCGTCGGCGCGGGCGGTGACCAGGATGACGTAGACGTCGGAGTCGCGACGCAGGGTCCGCAGGACGTCGAGCCCGTCGAGGTCGGGGAGGCCGATGTCGAGGAGCACGAGGTCCGGGGCGCTGCCGTCGGTGGCCAGGGCGGCGCGCAGCGCGTCCGCGCCCGTCGCCGCCTCGGTGACCACGTGGCCCTCGGCCTCGAGGTACGCGCGCAGCACCGTGCGGATCTCGCGCTCGTCGTCGACGACGAGGACCCGGCGAGCCATGGCGACCTCCTCGGTCCGTCCCGGACCCCCAGCGTAGGAGGATGGCGCCGTGTCCGTTCCGCTGACCCGCGCACTCGAGGCCGTCCTGGGCGGCAGCGACGCCGAGGCGCTGCGCCGGTCGACGGCCCGGCTCATCGACGTGTACCGCTCGGGGGCACCCCCGACCGCGCAGGTGCTGCACGACCCGAGCACCGCCGCCGCCTACGCGGCGTACCGGATGCCCGCGACCCACGCGGCCGTGTCGCGGGTGCTGCGGCACGTGCTGGAGGTGGTCCCCGACCTGGCCCCGGGGTCGCTCGTCGACGTCGGGGGCGGGACGGGGGCGGCGGCCTGGGCCGTGGCGGAGGCGTTCCCGGGGCTCGGGTCGGTCGAGGTGCTCGACGGGTCGGCCGACGCGCTGGCACTCGGGCGGCGCATCGCGTCGCACGGTCCGGGGACGGTGGCCGGGGCGCGCTGGACCCGCCGCGAGCTCGCCGAGGGTGCGCCGCTGCCCCCGGCCGACCTCGCGACGGTCAGCTACGTCCTCGGCGAGCTGCCGCCTGGGCTCCCCGGGGCGGTGGTCGACGCCGCGGCCGCGGCGGCACGGGTGCTCGTCGTCGTGGAGCCGGGCACCCCACGCGGTTTCGCGGCGGTGCTCGCGGCCCGCGACCGGCTGATCGCCGCCGGCTGGCACGTCGTCGCGCCCTGCCCGCACGAGGCGGGATGCCCGCTCGCGGCGGTCGGCGACTGGTGCCACCTCGCGGTCCGGCTCGACCGCACGGCCCTGCACCGGCGGCTCAAGGGGGCCGCGCTCGGGCACGAGGACGAGAAGGTCTCGTACGTCGTCGTGTCGCGCGACCCGGTGGCGCCGGCGCCCGGGCGGGTGCTGCGGCACCCGGTCAAGCGCAAGGGCCTCGTCCAGCTCGAGGTCTGCCGGGCCGACGGGACCGCCGGCCGGGAGCTCGTCACCAAGCGCGACCCGGCCCGGTACCGGGAGGCCCGCGACGTCGTCTGGGGCGACCCCTGGGGGGCCGCGCCGGGGGGCGCCGGGGCAGGCTCCCCCACGTCCGCCTGAGAGCTTCCCGCCGCGCCGCGCCGGGGCCTGGTACGGCGCAGGGCCGCGGACTTGCTAGGTTCAGGAGGAAGGACTTCAGCACCAGACAGCTACGAAGGAGTGCACCACCATGACCAAGAAGGATCTCGCCCAGGCCGTCGCCGGCAAGACCGACCTGTCGGCCAGCGCCGCCGAGGACGCCCTGAACATCGCGTTCGAGGCCATCGCGGCCGAGCTCGCCAAGGGCGAGGACGTCAAGATCGCGGGCTTCGGCAACTTCGAGACCCGCGACCGCGCCGCCCGCACCGGCCGCAACCCGCAGACCGGCGAGGAGATCCAGATCGCCGCGTCGACCTCGGTCGGCTTCAAGGCCGCGGCGCAGCTCAAGCGCGCCGTCAACGGCTGACGCACCCAGCACGCGCCGACGGGGCGCCGACCTCCACGGAGGTCGGCGCCCCGTCCGCATGTCCCCTCCTGCCCGTCCCCTTCCACCCCTGCGTCCCCCTCCC
This sequence comes from uncultured Actinomycetota bacterium, assembly GCA_963709785.1. Lineage (GTDB taxonomy): Bacteria > Actinomycetota > Actinomycetes > Actinomycetales > Dermatophilaceae > Phycicoccus. The sequence goes on from CAVPXT010000007.1 coordinate 175,684, forward strand.
ACCCCGCCCCTGGATGAACGGTGAGGTCAGGGCCGGCAGCGGGGCGTGACGACGGATTCCGAAGTTCGATCACGCCGCTGCTGCACTTTCCGACAGCCGGGGCGCGCCGTATGCTCGCGACCATGCACCAGTACATCGGCGGCGCACGCCGGGACGCGACCACCGGGGAGACGTTCGACGTCCTCGACCCCAGCACCGACGAGGTGGTCGAGACGGTGAGCCTGGCCGGGCCGGACGACGTCGACGCCGCCGTCGCCTCGGCGAAGGCGGCGTACGAGGAGTGGTCGCGCGCCACCCCGGTCGAGCGGGCCACCGTCCTCGCGAAGGCCGCCGTCCTCCTCGACGAGCGCGCCGAGGAGCTCGCGGAGCTGGAGTCCCGGCAGGCGGGCAAGCCGATCCGCCTCGCGCGCGAGTTCGACGTCCCCGGCACCGTCGACAACACCGCGTTCTTCGGCGCCGCGGCCCGCCGCCTCGACGGGATGGCGAGCGCCGAGTACTCGGGCGACCACACCTCCTCGATCCGCCGCGAGCCGCTCGGCGTCGTCGGCTCGATCGCGCCGTGGAACTACCCGCTCCAGATGGCCGCCTGGAAGGTGCTGCCCGCCATCGCGGCCGGCAACACCATCGTCCTCAAGCCCGCCGAGATCACCCCACTCACCTCGCTGCTCTTCGCGGAGGCCTTCACCGAGGCCGGGGCGCCCCCCGGCGTCGTCAACGTGGTGACGGGCACCGGCCGGGTCGCGGGCCAGCACCTCGTCGGCCACCCCGACGTGGCGATGACCTCGTTCACCGGCTCGACGGCCGTCGGGCGGCAGGTCATGGCGACGGCGTCGGCCACCGCGAAGCGGGTCCACCTCGAGCTCGGCGGCAAGGCACCCTTCGTCGTGTTCGACGACGCCGACCTCGAGGCCGCGGTCCACGGCGCGGTCGCGGCATCGCTCATCAACACCGGCCAGGACTGCACGGCCGCCACCCGCGCCGTCGTGCACCGCTCGGTGCTCGAGGAGTTCGTCCGCGGCGTCGCCGACCTGTTCGCCGCCGTCCGGATGGGCCCGACCTCCGACCCCGCCACCGACCTCGGCCCGCTCTCCTCGCGCCCGCACCTCGAGAAGGTCGCCGGCATGGTCGAGCGCGCCCGGGGCTACGCGAAGGTCGTCACGGGCGGGGCCATGCCCACCGGCGAGCTCGCCCGCGGCTGCTACTACGAGCCCACCCTCGTCACCGACGTGCCGCTGGACTCCGAGCTGTGGACCGACGAGGTGTTCGGACCGGTGCTCGTCGTCGTGCCGTTCGACGACGACGACGAGGCGATCCGGCTCGCCAACGACACCGAGTACGGCCTCGCCGCCTCCGCGTGGACCCGCGACACCTACCGCGCCGGGCGGGCCTCCCGCGAGATCCGGGCGGGGTGCGTCTGGGTCAACGACCACATCCCGATCATCAGCGAGATGCCCCATGGTGGGTACAAGCACTCCGGCTTCGGGAAGGACATGTCGGCGTACTCGTTCGACGAGTACACCCAGGTCAAGCACGTCATGCACGACATCACCCGCGAGGCCCACAAGGCCTGGCACCGCACGATCTTCACCCTGCCGGGCTGACCCGGACCGACCCTCGAAAGGCCCCGCGATGAGCGAGTTCGCCTCCCCTGCAGTGCAGCCCGACCCCGAGAAGGGCACTCGGGTCGCTGCCGACGACCGTGCGCACGTGTTCCATTCGTGGTCGGCGCAGGCACAGATCAGCCCGTTGCCGATCGCGGGTGCGTCGGGGAGCCACTTCTGGGACTTCGAGGGGAGGAGGTACCTGGACTTCTCGTCCCAGCTGGTGAACGTGAACATCGGCTACCAGCACCCGAAGCTGGTCGCGGCCATCCAGGAGGCCGCGGCGCGGCAGTGCACGATCGCGCCGAGCTTCGCCGACGAGTCGCGTTCGGAGGCGGCCCGGATGATCGCCGAGCGCGCGCCGGGGTCGCTGGACAAGGTGTTCTTCACCAACGGCGGCGCCGAGGCGACCGAGAACGCGATGCGGATGGCGAAGCTGCACACCGGCCGGCACAAGGTGCTGACGACCTACCGCAGCTACCACGGCGCGACCGCGGGTGCGATCGTCGCGACGGGTGACCCGCGGCGCTGGGCGAACGAGCCGGGGATGACCGGCATCGTCCACTTCTGGGGCCCGTACCCGTACCGGTCGCAGTTCCACGCCGCCGACGCGGCCCAGGAGTGCGAGCGGGCGCTGCAGCACCTGCGCGACGTCATCATGGTCGAGGGCCCGCAGACCATCGCGGCGATCATGCTCGAGACGGTCGTGGGCACCAACGGCATCCTCGTCCCGCCGCAGGGCTACCTCGCCGGGGTCCGCGAGATCTGCGACGAGCACGGCATCGTCTGGATCGCCGACGAGGTGATGGCCGGGTTCGGGCGCTGCGGGGAGTGGTTCGCCGTGGACCACTGGGGCGTCACCCCCGACCTGATCTGCTTCGCCAAGGGCGTCAACTCCGGGTACGTCCCGCTGGGCGGTGTCGTCATCTCCGCGCAGATCGCCGCGACGTTCGATGACCGCCCGTTCCCCGGCGGCCTCACCTACTCCGGGCACCCGCTGGCGTGCGCCTCGGCCGTGGCCTCGATGCAGATCTTCGAGGAGGAGGCCATCCTGGAGAACGTCCGCAAGGTCTCCGAGACCGTCATCGCGCCCCGGCTCGCCGAGATCGCCGAGAAGCACCCCAGCGTCGGGGAGGTCCGCGGCCTCGGCTACTTCTGGGCCCTGGAGCTGGTCCGCGACCCCGAGACCCGCGAACCGCTCGTGCCCTACAACGCCTCCGGGTCCGGCAGCCGCGCCGATGAACGAGTTCGCCGCCGCCTGCAAGGCCGAGGGCCTGTGGCCGTTCACCCACTTCAACCGCACCCACGTCGTCCCGCCCTGCACCACCACCGCCGAGGAGATGACCGAGGGCCTCGACATCCTCGACCACGCCCTCGACGTCGCCGACCGCCACACCGCCTGACCCGGTCGACGGGACCGTCGGTGCGAACGGCCCGGCGGCAGCTGGGGCTCATCGCCGGCGTCCAGGTCCTCGCCCTCGCCACCTGGTTCGCGGCCTCGGCCGTGGCGCCCGCGCTGCGCGAGGAGTGGGACATCACGACGCTCCAGTCGGCCCTCCTCACGGTCGCCGTGCAGCTGGGGTTCGTCACCGGGGCGGTGGCCTCGGCGGCCGTCAACCTCGCGGACCGCTTCCCCGCCCACCGCGTCGCGGGGTACTCGGCCCTGCTCGCGGCGGCGTCGACCGCGGCGATCGCGGCGTTCGTCGACGGGCTCGGGGCGGCGGTGACGCTGCGGTTCGTCACGGGGATGGCCCTCGCCGGCGTCTACCCCGTCGGGATGAAGCTCATGACGTCGTGGTTCGACCGTGGCCGGGGGTTCGCGCTCGGGGTGCTCGTCGGCGCGCTCACCCTGGGCAGCGCACTCCCCCAGCTCGTGACGAGCGTCGCGTCGCTGCCGTGGCGCGGCGTGCTCACCGTGTCCGCGGTCTCCGCCGCGATCGGGGCCGTCCTCGCCCTGGCCCTCGTCCGGCCGGGGCCGTACGCACGCCCGGCACCCCCGCTCGCTCCCGCGTTCGTGCTCACCCTCTTCCGGGAGCGCGGCCCGCTCCTGGCGAACCTCGGCTACTTCGGCCACACGTGGGAGCTCTACGCGATGTGGACCTGGGTGCCGGCGTTCCTCTCGGCGTCCGTCGCGGAGCGGACGGGCGTCGAGCCGGGCCGGGCGTTCGTGGGCCCCGTCGCCTTCACCGTCATCGGGGTCGCCGGCGCGGCGGGCTGCCTCGTCGCGGGCCGCCTCGGGGACCGGCTCGGCCGGGCGCGCGTCGCCGGCTGGGCCATGCGCGGCTCGGCCACCTGCTGCGTCCTCGCCGCCCTCGTCTTCGGGGCCTCGCTGTGGCTCGTGCTCCCGGTCCTGCTGGCCTGGGGTGTCACGGTCATCGCGGACTCCGGGCTGTTCTCGAGCTGCGTCGCCGACGTCGTCGACCCCCGGTACGTCGGCACGGCGCTGACCACCCAGACGGCACTGGGGTTCCTGCTCACCGTCGTGACGATCAACGCCGTCCCGGTCGTCGTCGACCTCGCCGGCTGGCGGCCGGCCGTGGCGTTGCTGGCGGTCGGCCCGGTCGCCGGTGCCGTCGCGATGGCGCGGCTCGACACGTTGCTGCGCGGCCCCGGTGTCAGGACGCCGTCGCCGCAGGCTTCGCCGGGAGGGTGACGCCGCAGGTCTCCGCGGCGGCCCGCAGGTCGGTCCGCACCTGCCGGCGCTGCTCCGCGGTCAGGGGGCCCCACGGGCGGGTGACGTCGGCGTCCTCGAGGCACTGCTGCTGGGTGTCGGTGAGGCCGTCCCAGAAGGCGCGGGCCCTGGGAAAGGGCAGCTCGACGCCACAGGCCGTGGTGGCCTCGGTGACCTGGCCGCGCAGGGTCGCCCGCTCGGCGTCGTCGAGCCGCCCGACCGGACGGGTGATCTTCGCGTCCGACAGGCACTGCCGCTGGGTGTCGGTGAGGTCCTTCCACCAGCGGCGGGCGCCCTGACGGGCGACGCCGTCGGTACCGTCCGGGGCGTCGGACGACACCGCCGTGACCGCCGCGACGGGCGTGGGGGCGGCGATGGCGCTCGTGGCGGCGACCCCGGTCAGGACGACGGCCCCGCCGGCGGCGAGGGTGATGAGGGAGGTACGGAGGACGGGCATCGGGTGCTCCTCGGGTCGGTGCGGTTCGGTGACGGGACCGACCATCCCGGCCGACCCTCGCGGTGACCGTGGCCGCACCTCGCGGGTTGCTGGAGACCCAGGGCTGCGGGTCGCCGACGCGTCCGGCCTTCAGGAAGTCCCGAGGTGTCCTCCAGACAGCCGCCCGCCCCGCGTGGGAGCGTCGTCCCCGTGGCCGACCCAGCACCCCCGAGCGTCCTCGTCGTCGACGACGAGGAGAACATCGCCTACCTCGTCTCCTCCGCGCTGCGCCTCGCCGGGATGGAGGTGAGGACCGCGGGCACCGGGCAGGACGCCCTGGCCGCCGCCACCCGCACGCGCCCCGACGCGATCGTCCTCGACGTCATGCTCCCCGACCTCGACGGGTTCGAGGTGCTGCGGCGGTTGCGCACCACGGGCTCGACCGCGCCGGTCCTCTTCCTCACCGCGCGCACCGAGACCGCCGACCGGGTGCGCGGGCTCACCTCCGGCGGCGACGACTACATCACCAAGCCGTTCGCGCTCGAGGAGCTCGTGGCGCGGGTGCACGTCGCCCTGCGCCGCGGCGGTGCCCCCGCGGCCCCGAGCGCCCGCCACCAGGTGCACGACCTCGTCCTCGACGAGGACCAGCACCGGGTCTGGCGCGGCGACACCGAGGTGCACCTCACCGCCACCGAGTTCAGCCTGCTGCGGCTGCTCCTCGTCAACGCCGGGCGGGTCGTCACGCGCGCCCAGATCCTCGACCACGTGTGGCAGTACGACTTCGCCGGCGAGAGCGCCATCATCGAGTCCTTCGTCTCGACGCTCCGCAAGAAGGTCGACGCGACGCCGCCGAAGCTCGTCCACACGGTCCGCGGCGTCGGCTACACCGTCCGGGAGCCCTGATGACGCTGCGCCGCCGGCTCGTCGTCGCGGTGGGCGTCCTCGTGGTGCTGGCCGTCCTCGCCGGGGCCTCGGTGGTGCTCGTCCAGCGCGCCTTCCTCGTCGAGCGCCTGGACGCCGAGATCACGGCCCTGGCCCGGAACCCGCGAGCCGTCCTCCTTGCCTCGCAACGAGCCGACGGCGCGGTCGCGGATGCCGTGCTCAGCGACGTCTACGTGGGACGGATGGGCGCTGACGGGCGCCTCGACACGGTGTTGGCGCCCCAGGACGACCCCACGCTCGTCCCCGACCTCGCCCCCGGCGAGCAGGTGCCGACCCCCGAGGGCCGGACGACGTCCGCGGGCCAGGCCCGCCGGGTGCGGGTGGTGACGGTGGCCCTGCCGAACGGCCGCGCGCAGGCCGTCATCGCCGTCCCGACGACCTCGGCCGACGCCGCGACCCGCCGCCTGTCGCTGACCCTGCTGCTCACCGGGCTGGCCCTCGCGGGCTTCGTCGGGCTGCTGCTGTGGTGGGTGGACCGCCTCGGGCTGCGACCGATCGCCGCGATGACCGAGGCGGCGGGTGCCATCACGGCGGGCGACACCTCGCGCCGCGTCCCACCCGGCCCGCCGGGCACCGAGGCGGCCCGGCTCGGCGAGGCGCTCAACACGATGATCGACACGACCTCTGCGACGAACGAGCGGATGCGGCGCTTCGTCGCCGACGCCTCGCACGAGCTGCGGACCCCGCTGACGACCCTCGGGGGCTACGCAGCCCTCCACGGGTCGCGGCCGCCGGGGTCGCTCGACGCCGAGGGGCGGGCCGCGGTCGACGACGCGATGCGCCGGATCGGCGACGAGGCGGCCCGGATGCGCCGCCTCGTCGACGGGCTGCTCGACCTCACCGGCCTGGAGTCGCCCGAGGCCCTGCGCCGCGAACCCGTCGACCTCTCCGAGGTGCTGCGTGACGTCGTGTCCGACCTGCGCGTCGTGGCCCCGGACCGGCCGGTGACGCTCGAGGCCCCGGACCGGCTCGTCGTGAGCGCCGACCGCGACCGCGTCACGCAGGCGCTCGTCGGCCTCACCTCGAACGCCGTGCGGCACACCCCGAGCGGCACCCCGGTCTCGCTGCGGGTGGTCCGTCACGACGGCCGGGTGCGGGTCGAGGTGGCCGATGCCGGGCCGGGCATCCCCGTCGAGCACCTGCCCCACCTCTTCGAGCGCTTCTACCGGGTGGACCGCTCGCGGTCCTCGGGCAGCGGCGGTTCGGGCCTCGGGCTCGCCGTCGTCGACGCCGTCGCGCGTGCCCACGGGGGGTCGGTCGCGGTGGCCTCGGAGCCGGGCCGGGGCACGGTGTTCGCGTTCGACCTCCCCGCCTGAGCGCGCCCGAGCGCGCCGACGAGGACCTGCACGGCGGCCATCAGCGGCGACCCGCCCGGAGGACCAGCCAGCCGGCGAGCCAGACCTCACCGACGAGGCCGGAGACGGCGACGACCGCCGTCGACACGGTGCCCGCGACGCCGGCGTGCACCGCGAGGAGGCGGAGCAGCGCGTCGAGGACGTAGGCACCGCCGGCGAGCGCGACGACGGCCCCGAGGGCCCGCGGCGCCGACCCGCGCCACAGGAGCACGCCGACGAGCGCGAGGTGGACGCCGAAGACCGCGAGCGCGAGCTGCCACGCGTCGCCGAAGGCGTGGACGGCCACCCACGCGGCCTGCGCGTCGGTGGCGTCCGTCGCGTCGCCCGAGGTGGCGGTGCGGACCGCCGACGCGAGGTGCCCGATGGCGGCGACGAACATCCCGGCGTACGCGACGCGCAGCCACCCGGCGAGCGTCGCCAGGCCCTCCCCGGCCGGTCGCAGCACGGTCGCGAGCGCCCAGGCGACGACCACGTCGAGGACGGCCGCGGCGAGCAGGGCGAGGACCGCGAACCGGGCCGCGCCGGCGTGGCCGGCGAGCCAGTCGGTGGCCGCGGACGCGCCGTCGGCGCCCAGGGCCTGCTGCACGGCGAGGTTCGCCGGGACCGCGAGGGCGGCCATCGCGACCAGCGAGACACCGCCGACGACCGCGGCGGACCGGACGGCGGAGGCGGTGCGGGTGGGGATGGCGGCGGTCGCGGCGGTCGCGGCCGCCTGCGGTGCGGGCTGACGGGTGGTAGTAGTCATCTCGGCTCCTTCGTGTTTACTGTGTAAACACTTGTTTACCGCGTAAACTACCGTGAGCGCAACCCCCGGCCCGGACCCGGCGTCGAGGTAGCGTGCGCACCGGAGGTGGAGATGGTTCGGACGGTCCGGCGCGAGCCGCTGACCCGCGACCGCGTGCTCGGCGCGGCCCTCGCGCTCGCGGACGAGCACGGGGTCGAGGCCGTGACCATGCGCGCGGTCGGCGAGCGCCTCGGGGTCGAGGGCATGGCCCTCTACCGGCACGTGAGCGGCAAGGAGGCCCTGCTCGACGGGCTCGTCGAGGTCGTCCTGGCCGAGGTCACCGCCTCCTGCGACGACCTGCCCCCGGACGACTCCGTCGGTGACTGGCGCGAGGCGCTCCGACGCCGCGTGCTGCGCGCCCGCTCGACGGTGCTGCGCCACCCCTGGGCGCCGGCCCTCATCACCGCCCGCGGGACGGCGGGGGGCTCGACCCTCGGCTGGTTCGAGGCGGTCTGCGCGACCCTCTTCCGGGGCGGCTTCTCCGCCGACCTGGTCCACCACGCGCTGCACGCCCTCGGCAGCCGCGTCCTCGGCTTCACCCAGGAGCTCTTCGCCGTCGACGCCCCGGCAGCACTCGACCCCGACGCCGCGCTCGCCGAGGTCCGCGAGCTGTCCCGCACGATGCCCCACGTCGGCCGGGTCGTCGCGTCGATGGCGCACGACGCCTCCAGCACCCTCGGCTGGTGCGACGACCAGGCGGAGTTCGAGTTCGGCCTCGACGTCCTCCTCGACGGGCTCGAGGCCCGGCGGCTGCGCGACCTGCCCGCCTGACCCCGTCGGACGCCGTCCGGACCTGTGGACGGGTCGTCGGATGTCGCCGTGGCGACGTACGGTGGGGTGTTCAGGGTCCGTCCGTGCAGGGACGCCCGTGTGCGTTCGAGGAGGGTGCCCGTGGCCCGGGTCGTCACCGCCGGACGGCTCTCCGAGCTGACCAACCGTGAGCTCGGCGACGTCTGCGGCACCGTCACCGTCGCGCGCGGCCTCGCGTACGCCCGCGCGGGCCGCGTCGTCGACGTCGAGGTCTCCGCCGACGGCGCGAACGCCACCGGCTGGGTCGGCGGCAGCTCCGGCCAGACCTACACCACGCTCGTGGCGCTCCGGCCGCACGAGGAGACCGGTCGCCGGGCGCTGCGCCGCTGGTACAGCCAGTGCTCGTGCCCGGTGGCGTCCGACTGCAAGCACGCCGTCGCGGTCGCGGCCCGGGTCCGCGACCTCGCCCCGGCGCCCAGCGCCCCCGACGACCCCCCGGCACCGACCTGGGAGCGTGCGCTCGGCGGGCTCCTCGACGACGAGGCTCCGCGCGACTTCACCCCCGTGGGACTGCTCCTGGAGTCCGCCTCGGCGGGCACCGGCCGGGTGCGCGTCACCGAGGACACCGGCCGCAGCCAGCTGCGGATGCGACCGGTCGTGCCGGGGGTCCGCGACGCGTGGATCCGCACCGGCGTCTCGTGGGAGAGCTTCGCCGGCGGCTACTACGGCTACGGCCGGGTCACCTTCTCCGACGACCACATCGACGCCCTGACCGCCATCGCGGACGCACACCGTCGCTCGGTCCGCGCGTACGGCTACGGCCGGATGCCCGATGCCATCCTCCTCGACCACCTCGGCCCCGGCTGGGTGTCGCTGCTGCGGGCCGCCGACCGCGCCGGGGTGCGGCTGCTCACCGACCTCACGGGACGCGGCGAGGTGGCCTTCGCCCTCGACCCCGCCGAGCTCGTCGTCGACATCGAGAGCACCCCCGACGGCGCCGCCCTCCATCCCCGCCTCGACCTCCCGGGGGCAGCGGGCACCGACACCCACCTCGTCGGCTCTCCCGCCACCGGCTTCTGGCTCCGCGACGACGACACCCTCGTCCTCGGCGCGCTCGCCGAGCCCCTCGACGCGACGCGCCAGCGGCTCCTCGACCTCGGCACCGTCGAGGTGCCGCGCGCCGACTGGACCCGCTTCACCGTCACCCACCTGCCCGGCCTGCGCCGGAAGGCGCGGGTGCGCAGCCTCGCCCCCGAGCTCGAGCTGCCCGAGGCCGTCCCGCCGCGGCTCCACCTGGCCGTCACCGTCGAGCCGGGGCACCGCACCCACCTGGCCTGGGGGTTCCGGTACGGCGGGGCCGACGGTGTGCACGTGGCGCTGGGGTCCGAGGAGCCCGACCCGATGCGCGACCGCGCGGCCGAGCGCGGGCTCGTCGAGCAGCTGCGGGGCGTGCCCGACGTCGCCGACTTCGACGCGCTGTGGCAGGTCGTGGCGCGCCAGCCCCACCTCGTGCCCGAGGTGCGCTTCCACGGCTTCACGACGGTCGGCTTCAGCCAGCTGCTCCCGGTCCTCGACGAGCTGCCGTTCCTCGACGTCGAGGTCCACGGCGAGGTCGCCGACTACACGGAGGTCGACGAGGCGCCGCTCATCCAGGTGTCCACGAGCGACGCCGGCGGCGGGTCCGGTTCGGCCACCGACTGGTTCGACCTCGGCATCTCGGTCACCGTCGCCGGCGAGGACGTGCCCCTGGCACCGCTCATCGAGGCGGTGGCCCGCGGGCACGAGCACCTCATCCTCGACTCCGGCACGTGGTTCGCGCTCGACCGCCCCGAGCTCGAGACGCTGAGGCGGCTCGTCGAGGAGGCGCGCTCGCTGCAGGACAAGCCGTCCGACCCGCTGCGCATCTCCGCCGTGCACGTCGGGCTCTGGGAGGAGCTCGCGGCGCTCGGGGTCGTCGAGGAGCAGAGCGCGCGCTGGCAGCGCACCGTCGGTCGGCTCGTCGACGGCGGGGACCTGCCGCCGGCCGAGGTGCCGGTCGGGCTCGACGCCACGCTGCGCCCGTACCAGGTCGAGGGCTTCCGCTGGCTGTCCCTGCTGTGGGACTGCGGGCTCGGCGGGGTGCTCGCCGACGACATGGGCCTCGGCAAGACCGTGCAGATGCTCGCGATGGTGCTGCGCGCCCACGAGCGCGGCGAGCTCGACCACCCGGTGCTCGTCATCGCCCCCACGTCCGTGCTGTCCACGTGGGCCGGCGAGGCGGCGCACTTCGCCCCCGCGCTGCGCACCGCCGTCATCGACCGCACGCGCGGCAAGGACCGCCGCAGCCTGGCCGCCGCGATCGAGGGGGCCCAGGTCGTCATCACCTCGTACACCGTCGCCCGCATCGACGAGGCCGAGTGGCGCTCGCGCGAGTGGGGCGCGGTGGTCCTCGACGAGGCGCAGTTCGTCAAGAACCACCAGGCCAAGACCTACCAGGCGGTGCGGCGGCTCTCGGCACGGGCGAAGTTCGCCATCACCGGCACCCCGCTCGAGAACTCCCTGATGGACCTCTGGTCCCTGCTCTCGATCGTCGCGCCGGGGCTGCACCCGAAGCCCGGCGCGTTCAAGGAGCAGTGGGCCACTCCCATCGAGCGCGACGGCGACGCCGACCGGCTCGCCACGCTGCGCCGGCGGATCCGGCCGCTGATGCTGCGGCGCACGAAGGAGGCGGTCGCCACCGAGCTGCCGCCGAAGCAGGAGCAGGTGCTCACCGTCGACCTCCACCCCCGGCACCGTGCGGTGTACGACCGGCACCTGCAGCGCGAGCGGCAGCGGCTGCTCGGCCTCATCGACGACCTCGACGGCAACCGGATGGCGGTCCTGCGGGCGCTCACGGCGCTGCGGCAGATGTCGCTCGACCCGTCGCTCGTCGACGAGCAGTACGCCGGGCTCGCGGCGTCGGCGAAGGTCGACGCGCTCGTCGAGCACGTCACCGAGCTCGCCGGCGAGGGCCACCGGGCGCTCGTGTTCTCGCAGTTCACCGGGTTCCTCGGCATCGTCCGCGAGCGCTTCGCCGCCGAGGGCATCGCCTACGAGTACCTCGACGGGCGCACCCGCGACCGCGCCGAGCGGATCGCGGCCTTCCGCGACGGCGACGCCCCGGTGTTCCTCATCTCGCTCAAGGCCGGTGGCTTCGGCCTCACGCTCACCGAGGCCGACTACGTCTTCGTGCTCGACCCGTGGTGGAACCCGGCCGCCGAGGCCCAGGCCATCGACCGGGCGCACCGCATCGGGCAGACCAAGCCGGTCAACGTCTACCGGATGGTGTCGCGGAACACGGTCGAGGAGAAGGTCATCGCCCTCCAGGAACGCAAGCGCGACCTCTTCACGCGCGTCGTCGACGAGGGGGCCGCGATGAGCCGGGCCCTGAGCGCCGACGACCTGCGCGACCTGCTCTCCGGCTGACCGCGCGGTCGGACATCCTCCGAACGTGTGTGAACACGCCGGGGATCTCCGGCGTGTTCACACACGTTCGGGGAATGGTGCGGTGGATGAGGGGTCAGTCGGGGCGGGTCATCGCCTCGGGGTCGACCCAGCGGTCGTAGTCGTCCTCGGAGACGGCACCGGATGCCACCGCCGCCTCGCGCAGCGTCGAGCCGTCGCGGTGCGCCTGCTTCGCGATGGCCGCCGCCGTGTCGTAGCCGATGTGCGGGGCCAGTGCGGTGACGAGCATGAGGTCGGCCTCGAGGTGCTCGGCGATCCGCTCGCGGTCGGCCTCCAGCCCGACGACGCAGTGCTCGGTGAACGAGTGGCACGCGTCGGAGACGAGCCGGATCGACTCCAGCACCGCGTGCGCCATGACCGGCGTGAAGACGTTGAGCTGGAAGTTGCCCTGCGTGCCGGCGAACCCGACCGTGGCGTCGTTGCCGAAGACGCGGGTGACGACCATCGTCATCGCCTCGGACTGGGTCGGGTTCACCTTGCCCGGCATGATCGACGATCCCGGCTCGTTCTCGGGGATGCGCAGCTCGCCGATGCCCGTCCGCGGCCCGGAGGCGAGCCACCGCACGTCGTTCGCGAGCTTCATGAGGCCGCCCGCCAGCGTGCGCAGGGACGACGACACGGCGACGAGGCCGTCGTGCGCGGCGAGCTGGACGAAGAGGTTGTCGGCCTGGTGGAACGCGAGCCCCGTCTCGGCGGCGAGGTGCTCGGCCACCTTCGGCCCGAACTCGGCCGGGGCGTTGAGCCCGGTGCCCACGGCCGTCCCGCCGATCGCCAGGGCGAGCACCCGCTGGCCGGCGTACCGCACGTCGGCCTGGGCCTCGCGCAGCTGACCGGCCCACGCGCCGATCTCCTGCCCGAGCGTCACCGGCGTCGCGTCCTGGAGGTGGGTGCGCCCGACCTTGACGACGTCGGCCAGCTCCGCGGCCTTGGCGTCGAGGGCCTCGCAGAGTGCGTCGACCGCGGGGTGCAGCCGTTCGGCCAGCTCGAGGGCCACCGAGACGTGGACCGCGGTGGGGAAGGTGTCGTTGCTCGACTGGCTCCGGTTGACGTGGTCGTTGGGGTGCACCGGGTCCTTGGACCCCAGCTCGCCCCCGAGGATCTCGATCGCCCGGTTCGCGACGACCTCGTTGGTGTTCATGTTGCTCTGCGTCCCGGAGCCGGTCTGGAAGACGACGAGCGGGAAGTGGTCGTCGAGGTCGCCCCGGGCCACCTCGTCCGCGGCGGCGATGACGGCCGGGGCCACCTCCTCGGGGAGCAGGCCGAGCTCGGCGTTGGCCAGCGCCGCCGACTTCTTGAGCAGGCCGAGGCCGCGGATGACCGCACGCCCCCACACGAAGGTGTCCCGGCCGATGTCGAAGTGCTCGAGGCTGCGCTGGGTCTGCGCCCCCCAGTACCGGTCGGCCGGCACCTCCACGGCGCCCATCGTGTCGCTCTCGGTGCGGCTCGCCGCGTCGTCCTGGTCGTGCTGGGTCGTCATCCCCCCACGGTATGCCCGGGTCACGACCTCGACACAGTCGCGTCGCACCCCTCCTCAAGCGAGCACCCTTCTGCGACAATCACCGCCTGCCCATCGCAGCGTCGCGGCCCGGCAGTCGGCTCGCGACGGACCGTCCGAGGGAGGATCGAACCGTTGCCCGGCACCGAGCGTCCCGACGAGCACCCGGTCGCCCCGACGCTCTGGATGGCCCGGCGCGAGTGGCGCGTCGGCCTCGAGCTCGCCGCGTCCGCCGTCCGCACCCGCGACCTGCACCAGTGGCCCGTCGGCGACGGCCACCCGGTCATCGTGCTGCCGGGGTTCCTCGCCGGCCCGGAGTCCACGCTGTTCCTGCGCCAGCACCTGCGCCGGCTCGGGTACCGGACCCACGACTGGCGCCAGGGCCGCAACCTCGGCGCGAGCCCGGAGCTCGCCGCCCGCCTCGAGGACCTCCTGCTCGAGATCCACGACCGCTACGGCCGACGGGTCAGCCTCATCGGCTGGAGCGCCGGGGGGATCTACGCGCGCGAGATGGCGCGGGCCCTGCCCGACTACACCCGCTCGGTCATCACCCTGGGCAGCCCGTTCCGCGGCCACCCCGCCTCGACCCGGGCCTGGGCGATGTACCGCCTCATGAACCGGCGGAACCTCGACCTCATGTTCACCGAGGAGGCGCTCGCGATGCGCGCCACCCCCCTGCCGGTGCCCACGACGAGCATCTACTCGCGGTCCGACGGCATCGTGGCGTGGCAGTGCTGCGTCTCGGAGCCGGCGCCGCACACCGAGAACGTCGAGGTCAGCGCCACCCACCTCGGGTACGGCCACCACCTCGAGACGCTGCGGGTCGTCGCCGACCGGCTCGCCCAGCCCGAGGGCTCCTGGACACCCTGGGTGGACGCCGACCCCGGCGCGGACCCGCCGGCCGCCCACGACCGGGCGGTCTGACGCGTGGCGCGGACCCGCTGGGCCAGCCCGCTCGACTCGATCTTCCTCATGGGGGAGTCCCCCGAGACCCTGATGCACGTGGGCTCGCTGCTGCACTTCCGCTACCCCGAGGGCGAGGACGAAGGGTTCCTGCGCGACCTCGTGGCCGACGTGCGGTCCGCCCCGGTCGAGCTGCCGTGGACGCTGCGACTGCAGACCCGGCGCGCCATGCGTCAGCCCGTGCACCGCTGGGTCGAGGACGACCGCTTCGACGTCGACTACCACGTCCGGCACTCCGCCCTGCCCGCGCAGGGCGGCGAGCGCGAGCTCGGCATCCTCGTCTCGCGGCTGCACTCGAACCAGATCGACTTCCGGCGACCCCCGTGGGAGGTGCACTTCATCGAGGGGGTCGGGCCCGGCCAGTTCGCCGTCTACACGAAGATCCACCACAGCCTCGTCGACGGCTACACGGGCACCCGCATCCTGCAGCGCGGCCTCTCCGAGGACCCCGACGACCGCACGCACCCGCACTTCTACAGCCTCACCAAGCCGCCGCGGGCCGAGGGCGTGCCGCGCGAGCCGGTGGGCGACGTCGCGTCCATCCTCCGGAGCGTCTCGGCCTCGGTCACGGCGATGCCGGCGGTGGCGCGCTCCATCCTCGGCACCCAGCTGCGGCGCGGCGAGACCACGACGCGCGCGGTGACCTCGTACCAGGCGCCGGTCTCGGTGCTCAACGGGCAGACCGGCCGCTCGCGCCGGTTCGCCACCCAGCAGTACGACCTCGAGCGGCTGCGCGCCGTGGCCCGCGCGAAGAACGCCACCCTCAACGACGTCCTCATGGCGATCTGCGCCGCCGGGCTCCGCCGTTTCCTCGGCGACCTCGACGAGCTGCCGGACCGCCCGCTCATCGCCTTCGTCCCGGTCAACGTCCGAGCCGCCGACAGCGAGGGGGGCGGCAACTACGTCGGTGCGACGCTCGTCTCGCTCGCGACCGACATCGCCGACCCGGTCGCCCGCCTGGCCGCCATCGCCTCGTCGTCGCGCGCCGCCAAGGCCCGGATGCGCGGGATGACCGGCGACGGCGTCATCGCGTACAGCGCGATGCTCCTGGCGCCCGCCGGGCTCCAGGTCGCCCGGGCGATGACCGGGCTGCCGCTGCCCGGCCCGCTCACCCTCAACGTGTGCATCTCGAACGTGCCCGGGCCGACCAAGCCCCTGTACTGGCGAGGCGCCCGGCTCGAGGCGACGTACCCGGTGTCGATCCCCGGGCACTCCATGGCACTCAACATCACGGCGCAGTCGTACGCGGGCACGCTGAACCTCGGCTTCATCGGGGACCGTGAGGCGGTGCCACACCTCCAGCGCCTCGCGGTGCACACCGGGGAGGCCCTCGAGGAGCTCGAGGCCGCCGTCGGCACCGGCTGACGGCTCAGCCCTGCGGTGGCTCCCCGCTGCCGAGGTTGACCATCCACGAGATGCCGTACCGGTCGACGAGCTGCCCGTACTCGTCGCCCCACATCTGCTTCTCGAAGGGCATCGTCACGGTGGCGCCGTCGGCCAGCCCCTCCCAGTAGCGGCGGAGCGCCTCGTCGTCGCCGCTCAGCGAGACGTGGACGTTGCTCGGAGCACCCGACCCGCCCTCCATCCCGGGCGGGAGGTCCGAGGCCATGAGGACGAAGCCGTCGTCGGTCTCGAGGTAGGCGTGCATCACGCCGTCGGCGCCGGGCCCCTCGGCCCCGTACTGGCCGAAGGTCATGACGTCGAGCCGGCCGCCGAGGACCTGCTGGTAGAAGGTCATCGCCTCGCGGGCGGCGCCGTCGAAGTTGAGGTACGGGTTGAGTCTGCTCGCCATGATGGGCTCCCTGTTGCCGGTGTCGTCGTCGACCTCGACGACGCTACGCCGCACCACCGACACTGTCACCGGGGCCGACGCGTCCCTCGGGAGTCCGCGTGCGGGGCCGCGCCCCGCACCGAGTGCCTGCGCCCCGTCCCGGGCCCGGCGACCACCGCGGCGACCAGGGCGGTGACCTCGGGAGCCGGCGCGACCTCGAGCTCGGACCACAGGACGTCGCGGTAGTGCTCGTAGCGACGGAGCGCCTCGTAGGCGTTGCCCTCCTCGAGGAGCGCCCGCACCAGGGCGCACAGGGCCGACTGGCGCAGCGGTTCGGCGGTGACCGCAGCCAGCCCGGCCCGGGTGGCGAGACCGAACTGGCGGAGCCGGGTCGCACTGCGACACAGCTCCTCCAAGGCCTGGATCCGGGTGAGGTGGAAGGCGTCCTGCTCACCGAGGAGCCATTCCTCGTACCAGCCGGGGAGGAGGTCCCGCGTGAGCAGGTCCAGCTGGCTGGCGTCCAGGGGAGCGGCGTCGAGCGCGAGGCCCGCGATCCGCCGCGCGTCCACCACGTCCACGTCGGCCTCCAGGCGCACCTCCCACGAGCTCGCGGTGACCCACCCCGGCGGGGTCTGCCAGATGGCGCGTCGGAGGTTGGCCCGGGCGCGGGTCTCCAGGACCGTCGGCCAGAGCTCCATGCTCATGAGCGAGCGCTGCACCACCGGCCCCCTGACGGCCAGGTAGGCGATCGCACGGCGCGCGGAGGCCGACAGGGGGTCCTCCGGGACGACCGAGAGCCGCCCGAGGACACACACCTGACGGTGCGAACGCGTACCGGTCACCGGCGGCCCCTCTCGCCGGCCCGTGGTGGGGACGGCGTCGACGTGGCAAACCATTCGGGGACGTCCGGGAAGTATCCCGGACCTCCGGGGGCCCTGCAAACGCGTTGTCCCGGCGGGGACGCCCGGGGGTACACCGCGACGACGCCGAGGGGACGCGACGGTGCCCGCCCGGGGACCCACGCGGCCACCCGGGACGACGCCCAGGAGGGGCCGCCGAGCACGGGTGCTGCCACGGGTGCGGCTACGGGGGCCGCGGACGATGGTCGGTGTTCTGCTCACCACGGACCCCGGAGGGACCCATGCCGGACATCCAGTCGACGGCCCTGCTCACCGCCATGCCGGAGACGCCCTTCGCCGACCACGACGTGCACGACGCCCACGCCGAGGGCGGCCCGGAGACCATCGGGCTGCTTCCCTGGACGGAGGCGCCCTCACCGTTCGCCGGCGGGGTCGCCGGGCTCGAGCTCGAGGACGAGCAGACCGAGCTGTTCCTCGAGGCCTTCGAGGAGCTGCGCGACGAGGCCTTCGACGACTCCCTCGCCGAGCTCGTCGCCGAGACCTCCGAGGCCGCCGGGATCCAGGTGCACGGGGAGCAGCCGGACGCCTTCGGGGCCCAGCGCCAGCGACTGGCCGAGGCGCACCTCGAACCGGTCGTCACCGAGGCGGAGCGCTGCGTGCAGCGGCTCATCGAGCACGTCGGCCACGTCGACCCCTCGTCGATCTCGGAGGACGAGCTCGAGAGCCTGCTCGAGCGCTTCGACCCCGGGCAGGCGACGGTGTCCCCGGCGGGCGAGCAGTTCCTCGGCGGCCTGATCAAGAAGGTCAAGGGCGTCGTCAAGAAGGTCGTCAAGGTCGCGAAGAAGGTCGTCAGCAAGATCCCGTTCCTCGGCGCGATCCTCAAGAAGATCAAGTCCCTCATCAAGCCCTTGCTCAAGCGCGTCCTCGGGATGGCGATCGGACGCCTCCCCGCCGCCCTGCAGCAGCCGGCGCGCGACCTCGCCAGGAAGATCGGCATCGGCGAGCTCGAGGACGAGTCCTTCGACGAGCTCGAGGACGAGGCCGAGGAGGAGACCCTCGCCGAGGACTTCGCCGGGTCGCCCGTCCAGGTCCTGGACCCGGAGACCCTCGGGGAGTCCTTCGACGCCGCGCTCGCGGGTGCCCTGGTCTCCCCCGAGTCGCTCGAGGAGGGCGAGGCCTTCGGCCACGACGAGGGACCGGACCTGCCGATGGGGACCGAGCTCGAGCAGCTGGCCGCCGCCCGCGGGCGCTTCATGAACCGGGTCCGCGACGCCGGCGACGGGGACGACCTCGGCCCGGCGATGGAGCAGTTCATCCCGGCGATCCTCCCCGCGCTGCGTCTGGGGCTGCGGCTCATCGGCCGCACCAAGGTCGTCAACTTCCTCGCGAAGTACCTCGCGAAGCTCATCGGCAAGTGGGTCGGACCCCAGCTCTCGGTCCCGCTGTCTCGGGCCGTGGTCGACGTCGGCCTGCGGGTCATCGGGCTGGAGCACGACGGGACCGGCGAGCTCGAGGCCGAGGCCGTCCCGGCGATGCTCGCGACGACCGTGGAGGACACCGTCCGGCGGCTCGCTGAACAGCCCGACCACGTCCTCGAGGACGAGGGGCTGCTCCAGGTCGCCGTGGCCGAGGCCTTCGAGCAGTCCGTGGCTGCGAACTTCCCCGCGACCCTCGTCCGCCCCGACCTGCGGCTGGCGCCCTCCCTCGGCGGGACGTTCGTCACCCGGCACGCGCGGACGCCGCACGCGTACAAGAAGTTCTCCCGCACCCCCGAGATCGACCTCTCACCGGCGCAGGCCGCCGCCATCCGCACCTTCGGGGGCGTGACGCTCGACGCCGCGCTCCGCGCCCACGGCATCACCCTCCCCGGACGGTTCCGGGTCCAGGTCTTCGAGGCGGGGTCCGGGACCACGCTGCCGACCCTCGCCCGCCTCGAGGGCATCGTCGGGCCGAGCGGGACGCACGGTGCCTACAGCCACCTCCACCCCCTGACCCGCGCCAACGCGACCGCCCTGCTGCGCGAGCCCCGGCTCGGGGTCGACGTGCCCTCCCGCTTCCTCCAGTCCCGGCACAGGATCTCGGTGGGCGAGCGGTTCTTCCACCTCCAGCCCGTCGGGCAGCGCCCGGCACCCCGACCGGCCCCGACGCGGGAGTCCCCGTCGTGCGACCCCGGGACGCCGAGCGACCGGCGGATGCGCATCGACCTGCGCCGCGGCGAGGCGCGGATCGCGCTCTACTTCTCGGAGCCGGACGCCCAGAAGGTGGCGGCATCGGTCGGCTCCGACCCGACGAACCCGGCCCTGCTCAAGGCGCTCATGGAGGCGCTGCGAGCCGCCGGCCGCTCGGTCGGGCGCAGCGACGGGGCGGTGCAGATCCCCGCGGGAGCGCCGGCGGACAGTGCCGCGTCCCCCGGCGGCACCGCCGCTCCGCCCACGGGCGGCGACGGCCAGTCCGAGTGGGAGGCCGAGTGGGAGGCCCAGTGGGAGGCGGAGTGGGAGCGCCGCTCCCGGACCCGCCGGCGGGCACACCACCGCCGCAGCCACCGGGTCTCCCCCGGCCAGCGGGCGAAGCTCCGGCGACGGATCAAGGCGGCGGCCGCCACGGCGCTCTCCGCGTGGGCACGCACCGGCGGCCAGGAGTTCGTCCGCGCGGCCCAGGACGCCCAGTGCGGGGTCACGGTCCGGATCCGGGTCACGGGCCTCGGCGGCCGGGGCTCGGGGGGCACCGGGCCCGGTGGCGCGGCCGCCGTCAGCGTGGCTCCGGGCCGGAGCCGGCCGTGAGCACCGCGCTCGTCGACGACCTCGAGCGCCAGGTCCAGCACTGGCTGGGCTCGGCCCGCGGGTGCCTCGACGCCGAGTCGTTCGCGTCCAAGCCGGCGTGGGAGTCGGTCGAGCACGCCGTCGGGCTCCCGGTGCGGACCCAGCTGGCCCGCACCGTCGACGAGCTGATCCGGGTGGGCAGGTCGGCCGAGTCCGCGGTGCGCGCCGCGCGCACGCAGCCGGGCGCGGTCCCGGGGGCGCAGGCCGCGGTCGAGCGCTTCCGGCGCCGCTACCTCCAGGTCGAGACGACACTCGACTTCTTCGGCCAGGCGGTCAACTCCCGGACGAGCCGGCGGCTCAGCTCGACGATGACGACCCTGGACCGGCTCGCGCACCAGAGCATCGACGCGTCGCTCGGTCAGGTCGGCATCGTCGTGCCACCGGTGCTCACGTACATCGGGGAGGGGCTCGGTGCGAGCATCATCCGCGTCGGGATCCGCCTGTGGGCGCCGGGCACGGTCAATCCCGTGGCCGCCATCAAGGTGGTGCGGCACAACCTGTTCCGTCCGACCTCCCTCTTCCACGAGACCGGGCACCAGGTGGCCCACCTCACCGGGTGGAACGAGGCGCTGCGCGAGACGCTCGGGCGCGAGCTGGCCGACGACCCCGCGCTGCGCGCGATGTGGCAGCCGTGGAGCAGCGAGATCGCCGCCGACGTCTACGCGTTCGTGCTCACGGGCTACGCCTCGGTGGCGGCCCTGCACGACGTCGTCGCGGACTCGCGCACCATCCTGCGCTGGCCGCTCGGGGACCCCCACCCCGTCGGCTGGCTGCGCGTCCTGCTCGGGGTCGCGATGTGCCGGGCGAGCTTCGGCCCCGGCCCCTGGGACCGGCTGGAGGAGGCCGTCGTCGCCGCGAACCCGTTGAGCCGGGCCGAGGAGTCGACCGCGCCGCTGCTGCGTCGCTCGCACGACCGGATGGACCGGGTCGCCCGGGCCTGCCTCGCCTCGCCCGTCCCCGGTTTCGGGGGGCGCCCGGTGCCCTCGGTCCTGGACCCGCAGCGGGTCTCACCCCGGGCTCTCGGCGAGCTCGAACGCAGCGCCGGTGCGGCCCTGTGGACCTCGCCGCACTGGCGACAGGCGGAAGGCATCCGCATCGTCGCCCTCGCCGGCCTCCGTGAGGCCGAGCACCCCGATCGCGCCGGCCAGTGGGTCGAGCGTGCCGAGTCCTGGTTCACCGACACCGCACGCGCGGCGTGACCCGAGAGGAGAGTCCCGTGGCCAACGAGAGACCGACCGTCAGCAGCCTGGACCAGCGGATGGGCGGGGTGGAACAGCAGCTGGGCGGACTCGCCGAGTCCATCGGCCGCGTCCAGGAGTCCCTCCACGTCCTCAGCGAGGGCAGCACCGCCCAGTCCGACCGGCTGTGGAGTGCCCTCGGCAGCCTCGGAGGGCTCGACGGCATCGCCGGCGGTCTGGCCGAGATCGCCGAGGTGCTCGCCCCGATGCGCCAGTTCGCGCCGCCGTCGACGGCGCTGCCCCTCGAGCCGGGAGTCGCCCGCGCGGTCGGGCGGATCCGCCGATCGCTCGGAGGTGACCGACGCGAGCTGAACTTCCAGAAGCTCGTCACCCGGTGGGACGGGCCGGTGCCCGTCATCGGACAGGCCCGACCCCGCCGCCACCGCCACGACACCGACGGAGAGGGATGAGGACATGATTCCCCAGCTCGTGCAGCAGATCGCCGACCAGATCGGCAGCGGCGACCCGCTCGCGGACCTCCAGGTCGCCCAGGCCGAGATCCTGACGTCCGACCCGCTCGACCTCGTCCTGCGGGCGGAGCAGGTGTGGAACGACGCCGACGTCTGGGACCAGGGCCAGCCGCCGGCCGGTCCCGCGCGGACGGCCCTCATCGACACCAACGCCTTCGCGACCGGTGAGTGGACCACCCCGCCGAACCCGCCGCTGCCCATCCCGACCGGCCCGCAACCCGCCTGGGACCACCTGGTCTACGCGTACGCCATCGAGAACACCCGCGCACCGCAGATCCTCGCCCGCGTCGTGCGCGCCTTCCGCAGCGGCGAGGGGCTCGGGGTCCCCTCGGTCGCGACACAGCGCTGGCTCGACGCGACCGAGGCGCTGCTCTTCGGTGCCACGAACCCGTTCGCGGCGTGGCTCTCGACGAGCGGCGTGCGCCCGGACGCCGAGGCGGTCCGCCGCAACGCGTACTTCCGCCTCTTCGGGATGGACCTCGCGCACGGGACCGACGGCAACGCGCCCTACCCCTACGACAAGGCCGAGGCGTCCAACCGTGGGTTCGTCAAGGTCTTCGAGGAGCTCCTCTTCGAGCTGTGGCGGGCGATCGAGAACGTGCGGAACCTCGTCGCGGGCAACACGACCGACGACGACCGCATCTACCGCCTCGCCGAGCAGCTGGGCTTCATGCTGCGGTCCCGCCGCCTCCAGGCGATCCTCGGTCGCGAGGAGCTCGCCGCGACGACGGCGATGGGGTGGGTGGAGCTCACCGTCAGCTCCAACACGTCCGTCGTGACGGACCTGCGCGCCGAGGCCACGAGCGCGGCTGACCGGCTGCGGGTCATCGGTGAACGCGTCCGGCTGATGCCGCACTCACGGGCCGGGTCGTTCTTCTCCATGGCGACCGAGCTGTCCCTCCTGCTGCGGGCCCTCGAGGCCGGCTGGGTGACGGGGAACGGCCAGGCGTGGCTGCTGTACCAGACGACCGCCCCGGGCGGAACGCCTCCGCTGCCGCCCGGCCAGCGCCCGCTGGGCGCCGAGGTGCGGCGCATCATCACCGAGTGGGCCGCCGCCTCGGGCCGTGACCTCAAGCAGCGGGCCGTGCCCATCACGGTCGTCCCCGGCGCGCTGGCCGCCCCGGCCACGCGGTGAGCGGGGTGCGCGATGACGGACCTCGAGACGCCGTGGGCCACCCCTGACGGGGTCCCGGGCGAGGCGGAGTGGATCGGTGAGGACCCGTTCACGCAGGGCGGGGCGGGCTTCACCGAGGAGTCGTGGGCCGACGCGCCGACAGTGGAGCGGCCCGCCGGAGAGCGGTGGCAGGAGTCCCCCTTCGAGACCCCCGTGGAGGGGTTCCTCGAGGAAGGCACCGGGCAGTGGGAGTCGTTCGCGGACAACGCCGTCGGGGTCACGACCGAGGCCGAGAGCGTCCCCGGCTGTGGGGGACCCGTCAGCGGAGCCCCGCCGCTCATCTACCGCACCTCGTGGGCGGCCCGGTCCCGCACCCCGTGGGTCGGGCGGGCCCAGACGTTGCTCAACGTCTTCCTCGCCCAGCAGCGGGCCGGCACCGAGAGCTGCACCGACCAGAGCGCCGCGACACGGGCCTACATCGCCTCGCTGCGCGCCCGGCTGGCGCCGCTCGGGCAGGATCCCCTCGGTGTCGACTGCATCTTCGGGGAGGGCACCGAAGTGGCCACCCTGATGTTCCAGGCCTGCCGCGGCCTGCTGCGCGACGGCAAGATCGGCGAGAAGACCTGGCCCCCGCTGCTCGCCCTCGGCACGACGCCGGTCCCCACGCCCGCCCCGACCCCCACGCCCCGACCCCGGCCCCGTCCGGTGTCCGGGTGCGCGAGGACGTCTGGACGCTCAGTGCCGCGAACCCCTGGCACCCGACGATCCTCTGGTACGCGCGGGGCGTCGCAGCGCTCCAGGCACGAGATGGCCGGAACGCCGCCGACCCGCGGTCCTGGCGGCACCTGGCAGACACGCACGGCACATCGAAACGTCGCAACACCTGGCCCTCTGGTGCCCTGTGGAACCAGTGCGAGCACGAGAGCTGGCACTTCCTCCCGTGGCACCGCGGCTACCTGCACCACTTCGAGAAGCTGATCCGGGCCGAGATCACCCGCCTCGGCGGACCGGGGGACTGGGCGCTGCCCTTCTGGAACTACAGCGACACCAGCCGGCCCGACGTCCTGACCATCCCCCCGGCCTTCCGCCAGCGACGAACGCCCGACGGGCAGCCCAACCCCCTGCACGTGGCGCGGCGGGCCCGAGGCATCAACGATGGTGCGCCGATGTCCACCCTCGCCGTCCGGACCAGCACGATGTTCGGCGAACCGGCCTTCACCCCTCCGGCCGGTCTCGGCGGTGGGTTCGGTGGGGTCCGCGCACCGCTCGGCACGCACGGGAACGGCCGTGGTGCCGACCGTGGCAGCCTCGAGAACGCCCCCCACGGCCTGGTCCACGGTCAGGTGGGCGGGTCGGGAGTCACACCGGGACTGATGTCGAGGTTCGAGACCGCGGCCCAGGACCCGATCTTCTGGCTCCACCACGCCAATGTCGACCGCCTGTGGGAGGCGTGGCTGCGCACCGCGAGTCACCGGAACCCCACCGAGACGGGGTGGCTGGACGGGCACTGGACGTTCGGTTCGGGGCCCGCGGTCACGACCACGACGGTCTCGACACGCCAGATGATCGACCCCCGGCAGCAGCCGCTGGGGTATCGCTACTCGGACATGGCGTCCACACCGACTCCCGAAGCCGAGTGGTTCGCGGAGGTCGATGCGGGAGCACCGCATCTCGAACAGCTCCCACCCGAGCTCGTCGGGACGTCGGAGGGCGAGATCTCCCTCGGGCCGCGCGTGATCACGACCCGGGTCGCGCTCCGTCGTCCGGTAGGGCCGGTCGCGCATCGGCTCGACGAGTCGACCGGGGTCCCGACGGGCTCCACGGTCTTCCTCCGCCTCGAGAACGTCACCGCGACGGTGGTCCACAGCAGTGGTGTCGTGGTCTACCTCAACATCCCTCGCGGTGGTCGCCCGGCGGACTTCCCGGACCGCGAGGCCGGTGTCCTCAGCCTCTTCGGGGTCATCGAGGCCTCGCAGCGCACCGACCAGCACGACGGGACCGGCAGCACGATGACCATGAACGTCACCCGCGTGGCGCGGGCACTGGCCGCCTCGGGGCAGTGGGACCCGACCACGGTCGATGTCACCTTCGTGCCCATCCCGGATGCCGCAGGCGTGGTCGAGCAGGGCGACGTGAAGGTCGGCCGGGTCAGCGTGTTCTACGCATGACCCTCGCCCCGACGACCACAGCGCCCGCATCGCTGGTCCGGGTGCACTGGCACCACCCCGAGTGGGTGGTGGTGGCGGTGGCAGCGGGCGCGTGGCTCGGGCTCCTCGCCCCGGTCGCGGCGGACCCCACCGTGCTCCTGCGGGGGTCGCACCACCTCGGGATCGGCGGCGCGCTCGGGCCTGCCGCCGTGATGGCCGCCGCGATGATGGCACCGCTCGTGCTCGCCCCGGCCCACGAGCTCGCGGTGTCCAGCCTGTGGCAGCGCCGCTACCTGGCGGTGGTCGTCCACCTCACCGGGTACCTCGCCGTCTGGACCCTCGTCGGCCTGGTGATGATGACCGGGCTGCACCTCGCACGGGGATGGGTCGGGACCCTTCCCACCGTCGCGGCCGCGGGCGCGGCGGCCGTCGTGGTGGCGGGGACGGAGGACCACCGGCGCCGGCTCCGGCGCTGCGGCGCGTCGCGTCCGCTGTCCCTCACCGGGTGGCGGGCCGACCGGGACTGCCTCGACGCTGGGGTACGGCTGGCTGGGCGGTGCGTGGCGACGACGTGGGCGCTGATGCTCGCGCTGATGGCGCAGGGCGGTCTCGTCGTGCTCGCCAGCGGCACGGTGCTGATGGTCGCCGAGCGCCGCGGCCTCGTCCCCGACCGACGGCTCGTCCGCTGGACCGTGGCGCTCACCGTGCTCGCCCTCCTCGTGACCGCCGGCAGCGTCGGCTCGGGGTCGCTCGACGGAGCACCCGTGGACCCCCACGCCCACTGACTCGGGCGGGGCGTTGCCACGGGGCGCCGGGCGGTGGACGATCGTCACGTGAGGACCCCGTACGAGGCCGCCGGTGGCGCCGAGGGCATGCTCGCCCTCTCCCGCGCGTGGTTGGCCCGCTGCCTCGCCGACCCGGTCGCCGCCCACCCCTTCGAGCACCACGGGCACCCGCAGCACAGCGAGCGGCTCGCCGCGTACTGGGGGGAGGCCCTCGGCGGGCCGTCGACGTACACCGACACCATGGGGGACGAGACCCTCGTGAGCCGGATGCACGCGGGCGAGGGCGAGCACACCGAGCTCGACGCGGCGTGCATCGCCTGTTTCGACGCCGCCCTCAGCGACGTCGGCATCACCGACGACCCACTGCGTGCCACGCTCCACGACTACTTCGTGTGGAGCACCGGCCGGCTCGCCGCCTTCCCGGGCGACGCCGACGCGGTGCCGGCCGGGCTGGCCGTGCCGCGCTGGCCGGGCGCCGTGACCGGCTGACCCGCGCCGCCGCGCGGGAGCGTGACGCCGGACGCTCGTACCCGACGCCACGCCCCGCCGTCGGTCAGAGGTCGACGGTGTGGCTCTCCCCGGCGTCCGGCTGCTCGCCGGTGACCCGGGCCTTGACCATCTCGACGACGGTCGCGGCCTTCCCGGGGCTGTCCCAGTACTGGGCGGTGTCCCCGTCGACGCGGATCACCGCGACCGCCGGGTCCTCGGGCTCGGTCTGGAACCAGGTCCTCGCGAACTCGTTCCACAGCTCGCGCGCCTTCTCGGGGTCGTGCAGCACCTCGGCGCGCCCGGCGACGGAGACCCAGGCACCCTCCTTCGTGAACGCCACGTTGACCTCCGGACGGGCGCGCACCTCCTCGGCCGCCGCGCTGTCGGCGAGGGCGAGGAACCAGAAGGTCCCGTCGTCGTCGGCCTGCTGGAGGGTCATCGGGCGCGACGTGAGCGCCCCGGTCTCGGCGTGCACCGTCGTGAGCATCGCCGTGCGCTGGTCCTCGACGAGCTCCTTGACGTGGGCGGCACCGTTCTCGTGGTGGGTCATCGGTGATGTCCTCCTTCGTGGTCGTGTGCTGGGTCGGTACCCGCGCACGGCGGGTCCGACACCCGCTGTCGAAGGTCGGTCAGGCCTCGACCTCGGAGCCGTCCTGCGACCAGAGCGTGTGGAAGGTGCCCTCCCGGTCGACGCGCTCGTAGGTGTGGGCGCCGAAGTAGTCACGCAGTCCCTGGACGAGGGCGGCCGGGAGCCGCTCCGCCCGCAGCGCGTCGACATAGGCGAGGACCGAGGAGAAGACCGGCGCGGGCACCCCGGAGGCGACCGCGGCCGTCACGACGCGGCGGAGGGCCGGGAGGCGGTCCGCCACCGCCGCCGCGAAGGCGGGGGTCGCGAGCAGGCTCGGGGCGTCCGGGTGCTCCTCGACGGCGGCGGTGATGTCACCGAGCAGCCGCGCCCGGATGATGCACCCGTCCCGCCAGATGCGGGCGAGGTCGGCAGGGTCGACGTCCCAGTCGTTCTCGGTCGAGGCCTCGCGCACCATGTCGAGGCCCTGGGCGTACGACACCACCTTCGCGGCGTAGAGCGCGGCGCGCAGGTCCTCGACGGCGAGGTCGGCTCCCGGCGGGTCCTCGGCCACCTCGAGCGCCTCGCGCACGGCGGCCCGCCGCTCGGTGTCACCCGAGACGGCGCGGGCCATCGTCGCCTCGGCGATACCGGTGACCGGCACCCCGAGGTCGAGCGCGGTCTGCACGGTCCAGCGGCCGGTGCCCTTCTGCTCCGCGGCGTCGCGGACGACGTCGACGAAGGGGCGCCCGGTGTGGGCGTCGGTGTGCGACAGCACCTCCGCGGTGATCTCGACGAGGTAGGACTCGAGCTCGGTGCCGTTCCACTCGCGGAAGGTGTCGGCCACGGCGGACGGCTCCATCCCGAGCGGTCCGCGCATCAGGTCGTACGTCTCGGCGATGAGCTGCATGTCCGAGTACTCGATGCCGTTGTGCACCATCTTCACGAAGTGCCCGGCACCGTCCGGTCCGATGAGCGTGCAACACGGCTCGTCGTCGACGTGCGCGGAGATGATCTCGAGGAACGGCCCGAGCTCGGCGTAGGTGTCGGCGTCGCAGCCCGGCATGATCGACGGGCCCTCGAGCGCACCGACCTCGCCGCCGGAGACGCCGACGCCGGCGAACCGGATCCCCTGCTCCGCCAGGGCGTCATGGCGGCGGACGGTGTCGTGCCAGTGGGCGTTCCCGGCGTCGGCGACGATGTCGCCCTCGTCGAGCAGGGGGGTCAGCTCGTCGATGACGGCGTCGGTGCCGTCGCCGGCCTTGACCATCACGATGATCTTGCGCGGACGCTCGAGCGAGGCCACGAGGTCCTCGAGGGAGCGGGCGAGGGTGAAGTCACCCTCGTGCCCGAACTCCTCGACGAGTGCTTCCGCCTTGCTCGTGGTCCGGTTGTGCACCGCGACGCGGATGCCGTTGCGCGCGAGGTTCCGGGCGAGGTTGCGGCCCATGACGGCGAGGCCGGTGACGGCGACCTGGGCGGTCCCCTCGGTGGTCGTGGCGGTGTCCGGCACGGAGGCTCTCCTGGGGTCGCGGGCTGGGTCGTTCCTCCGGGCCAACGCGCGGGTGTCCCACATCCATCCCGGGCGCCTCAGAGGGTCCAGGGCGGGGTGATGCCGCGGCCGTCCCCGGTCGTCGCGGTGAGGCCGACCGGCGCGGTCACCCACAGCGACGCCCCCTCGGGTCCGGGGCAGCCGAGCCGGAGGGTCGCCCCGGCGGGGACGAACACCACGGCGCCGGGCTCGAGGTCGTGCCGCGCACCGTCGAGGTCGAGCGTTGGCGACCCCTCGAGCACGAGGAAGACCTCCTCGTGGCTGACCCGGTGCGCCGCGCCGGCCTGGCCGGCCGACAGGTCGACGCGCCAGGCGCAGAGCTGGGCGCTCCCGCTCGACGGGGCGACGTAGGAGTGGAAGCTCGAGCCGTGCATCGCGTGGACGACGGCGGCTCCGGCAGGGACGACGGGCATGGCAGCTCCTCGGTAGACAGAGTGACTGTCTACCATGTCGACAGGTAGGCTGTCCACATGTCTTCCCCTCGTGCCGACGTCCTCCCCCTGCTCCTGCGGGCCGCGGCCGGGGTCGCGGAGCGGGTCAACACCGCCGTCACCGAGGCCGGGCACCCGGGCCTGCGTCCGGTCCACGGGCTCGTGTTCCTCGAGTGCTCGGCCGGCGGGTCGACGACCCAGCAGGTCGCGGAGGCCATCGGGGTCACCAAGCAGTCGGCCGCCGCGATCGTCGACCACCTCGTGGCGTCGGGCTACCTGCACCGGTCGAGCCACCCCACGGACGGACGCGCACAGCTGCTCACCCTCACCCCCACGGCGCGGCGGGTCACCGAGACCGCCACCGCCGCGAGCGTCCAGGAGTGGCGACGGCTCACGGACCGGTTCGGTGACGACGTCACCGCCGCGCTCGGCGAGGCCCTGGAGCTCCTGGGCCACGAGAGCGCCCCCCGGCCGGTGTGGTGAACCGCCGGCCGACCCCCGCCGGCCCGTCCTAGGACCGCGCCAGGTCCGCGAGGACCACCCCGGCCACCCGGTGCCCGGAGACGAGCGCGCCCTGGATCGACGCCGTGTCGCGGTGGTCGCCCGCCACGTAGACCCCGTCGCCGACGCGCGCCGGGGAGGTGACGCGCAACGGGGCCGGCTGGGCCGGCAGCGCGTGACGGACGTCGTCGCGCCGGATGGTCCGCCAGCCGTCGGTGCCGACCCCGAACACCTCGGCGGCCTGGCGGCGGACCTCCTGCTCGTCCGGGTCCACCCCGGGCCCGAGGAGGGTCGTCACCTCGACGAGGTGGCCGCCCGGGGGCGCGTACGACGGGACGGCGTTGCTCACGACGGCCGCGTTGACCATCGGGCCTCGCCGCCGGCCGTCGACGACCACCATGGTCGACCGGCTCGGCGCCTCGTCGGCCGCGAACCACCAGGTCCGCAGGCCCCGCGTGGCCGGCGCCGGGAGGTCCGTGAGGCCCGCCACCGCCTCCGGCCCGACCGCGACGACCACCGCGCGGGCCGTGGGCCTCGACCCGTCGAGGCACTCCACGCCGGGCTCGGGGCCGGGGCGGACCCCGACCACACCGGTCGAGAGACGCAGCTCGGGCGCCCCGGGGCGGCGCAGCATCCGGTCCGCGAGCCACTCCGGCAGGGCCCGGATGCCCCGCGCCGGCAGGCCGGGCACCCCGAGCGCGAACATCCGCACGAGGAGGCGGACGAACGCCTCGGACGTCTCGCCACGGTCCTCGGCGACCACCCCGGCGAGGAAGACCTCGAGCACCTCGTCGCGGAGCGGGCCGTGCACCCCCGCCGCGTCCAGCCCCGCGCGCAGGCTGCGGTCGCGACCACGCACGACCCGGCGCGGCGTCACGAGCCCGGGCGCGGCCCAGCGGGCGAGGGCGGCGAGGCCACGGGGGTCGAGCAGGCCGCTGCGCAGGCTCGCGGGGATCCCCCGCGGGTCGCGCAGCGGGTGGGCCAGCGCGACGAGCCCCCGCTCACGACGCACGAGCAGCCCCGCGCCGAACGACCGCAGCGCGAGGTCCTCGACGTCGACCCAGCGGCGCACCGCCGGGTACGCCGGGTTGAGCACCTGGAAGCCGCGGTCGAGGAGGAACCCGTCGACCTCGTCGGTGCGCTGCCGGCCCCCGACCACCGGCTCCTGCTCGAGCAGCAGCACCGTGCGCCCCGCCTCAGCGAGCCGGTCGGCGCAGCGCAGCCCCGCCAGCCCGGCCCCGATGACGATGACGTCCGCGTCCACGCTCGCACCGTAGTACGGCCCCTCGGCGTGGCGGCTCCCGCTCCGGGGGCCGTCTAGGGTTGGGCCATCGACATCGGCTTCCGGACCGCAGCGATGGTTCAATCGTGGGCACCCGCGGCGTCCAGGCGCGGCACGAGAGCGGACGAGGCGACAGGCGGACGAGGCGGACGTGTCATGAGCACCGACCACACCACCGTCACCCTCGACGTCCTGCGCCGGACAGCGGAGGCCGAGGTGCTGCTCGACGAGGTCGACGCCCTCCTCGAGGACGTCATCGGCCAGCTCCGGGGGATCCTCGTCGAGGTCGACGGCCCCCTGCCCGGGCACGACCCCGGCCCGCTCGGGGTCGACCTCGTCGGCGAGCTCGCCACCCGGGTCCGGCACCACGGCAAGCGCCTGCGCCCGTTGCTGGCGCGCTGGGGCTGGGAGGTCGCCGGCGCCCCCGAGGAGACCCGCGACAGCCTCGTCCGGGTCGCCTCCGCCCTCGAGCTGCTCCAGCTGTTCGCCCTCGTCCAGGACGACGTCATGGACCGCTCGCACGAGCGCCGCGGCCGCCCCACCCTCCACGTCGTCGCCCGCGACCGGCACCGGGCCACGGGCGGTCTGGGCGACCCGGAGCTGTTCGGCGACAGCGTCGCCGTGCTCGTCGCCGACCTCGCACTCAGCGAGGCCACCCTGCTCGCGGCCCAGGGCGGGCCGGTCATCGCCCGGGCCTGGCGCACGATGGCCACCGAGCTCGTCGAGGGCCAGCTGCTCGACGTCACCCACACCGCGGGGCGCGACCGCGACCTCGCCGCGTCCCGCCGGATCGGCCGGCTCAAGAGCGGCCGGTACACCATCACCCGGCCGCTCGAGATGGGCGCGCTCGTCGCGGGCGCCGACCGCAGCCTCGTCGAGCGGCTCACGACGTGGGGCGACCTCGTCGGGGACGCCTTCGCGCTCCGGGACGACGTCCTCGGTGCCTGGGGGGACCCGTCGATGACCGGCAAGCCCGCCGGCGACGACCTCCGCTCCGGGAAGCCGACCGTGCTGCGGGTCTGGGCCGACGAGATGCTGCCGGCCGCGCACCGCCCGCTCCTGGAGGCCTGCGACAACGGGTCGCTCGACGACGACGGCGTCCGCGCCCTGCAGCGCGCGATGCGGCGGGCCGGTGTCCGCGAGCGCGCCGAGGAGGAGGTGGCCGACCTCGTCCAGCGCTCGCACGACGCCCTCGACGCCCTCGACACCGACCCCGAGACCGTCGAGGCCCTGCGCGGCGTCGCCCACACCGTGGCGTGGCGGGCGCGATGAGGGTCCTCGTCGTGGGCGCCGGCCTCTCGGGGCTCGCCGCCGCCTGCCACCTCACCGCGGCCGGCCACGACGTCACCGTGCTCGAGCGCGAGGGGATCGTCGGCGGGCGGGCCGGGCTGTTGCGCGCGGGCGGCTTCCGCTTCGACACCGGCCCGGTCGTCATGACGATGCCCGAGCTGCTCCACGCGCCGGTCCGCGCCGTCGGCGGGGACCCCGAGCGCCTGGTGCCGATGCGCCGCCTCGACCCCGCCTACCGGGCCGTCTACGCCGACGGCTCCGAGCTGTCCGTGCGCGCCGACATGGCCGACCTGCGCGAGGAGGTGCGCCGGCTCTCCGGCGAGCGTGACGCAGCCGGCTTCGACCGCTTCCTCGAGTGGCTCGAGGAGATGCACGAGGTCGAGTTCGACACCTTCATCGACCACAACTTCGACTCCCCGCTCGACCTCGTGCGCTCCCCCCTCACGGCCGCCCGCCTGCTGCGGCTCGGCGGCCTCGGCGCGCTCGGTCCCAAGGTCGCCTCGTTCTTCGACGACGACCGGCTCGTGCGGATCTTCGGCTTCCAGGCGCTCTACGCCGGGGTCGCGCCCGCGGCGGCCCGCGCGGTCTTCGCGGTCATCACGTACATGGACACCGTCCGGGGCGTCTTCTACCCCGAGGGCGGGATGCACTCCGTGCCCGCCGCCCTGGCCACGGCGCTCACCGAGGCCGGCGGGACGGTGCACACCGGGGTCGAGGTCTCCGAGGTGCTGCGCCGCACCGACGGCGCGGTGGCGGGCGTCGCCACCTCCGACGGCACCCGCATCGCCGCCGACGCGGTCGTCTGCACCGTCGACCTGCCCGTCGTCTACGAGCGGCTGCTGCCGGGCCTGCGTGCCCCGCGGGTCGTCCGGCGCGGGTCGTACTCGCCCTCGGCGATCGTCTGGCACGTCGGCGTGCGCGGCACCCCCGGGCCGGAGGTCGGCCACCACAACATCCACTTCGGGCACGAGTGGGACACCGCCTTCGAGGCGCTCATCGACCGCGGCGAGCTGATGCCGGACCCGTCCCGCCTCGTCACCGTCCCGACGGTCACCGACCCGACGGCCGCGCCGGAGGGCTGCTCGACCCTGTACGTCCTCGAACCGGTGCCGCACACGGGGTCGGGCCTGGACTGGGGACGCGAGGCCGGGCCGATGCGCGAGCGGCTGCACGCGTTCCTCGACGCGGGCGGCTACCCCACGGACGTCGTCGAGGAGCGGCTGGTCACCCCCGATGACTGGGAGGCCCAGGGCATGCACCTCGGCACCCCCTTCGCACTGGCGCACACGTTCGGCCAGTCGGGTCCGTTCCGCCCGTCGAACGTCGACCGCCGCGTGCCGGGCCTGGTCTTCGCCGGCTCCGGCACCACGCCGGGCGTCGGCATCCCGATGGTCCTCGTCAGCGGCAAGCTCGCCGCCGAACGGGTGCAGCAGTACGCGGGCGACGCCGCCCCCGCCCCACGGGCCACCGACCGGGTGCCCCGGTGAGCGCGCCCACGCCGGCCGCGGCGCACCTCGCCGCCGGGTACGCCCGCTGCGCGGAGGTGACCCGCGAGCACGGCACCACGTACTACTGGGGCGCCCGGCTGCTGCCGCGCGAGGACCGGCGGCACGTCTTCGCCGTCTACACGCTCGCCCGCCTCGCCGACGACATCGTCGACCTCGCGGGTCCGGACCCGGGGCCGGAGACGGCCACGGCGCTCGACGCCTTCGAGGCCGGGTTCCACGCGGCCGTCGCGGCCGGCACGTCCGAGGACCCGGTCCTCGCGGCCGTCGCGGCCACCGTGCGCGAGCGGCGCATCCCCGACGAGTGCTTCACCCGGTTCTTCGGCGCGATGCGCACCGACCTCACCCGGAGGACCTACGAGACGTGGGACGACCTGCTCGGGTACATGGACGGCAGTGCCGCGGTCATCGGCGAGATGATGCTGCCGGTGCTGCACCCGACCACCGAGGCGGTCGCGCCGGCGCGTTCCCTCGGGCTGGCCTTCCAGCTGACGAACTTCCTCCGCGACGTCGGTGAGGACCTCGACCGGGGTCGCGTCTACGTGCCGCAGGAGGACCTCCGGCGCTGCGGGGCGGACCCGCACGCTCGTCGCGTCACGCCCGAGTGGCGTGCCCTCATGGCGTTCGAGATCGAGCGCAACCGACGCCTCTACCGCGAGTCCGACGCCGGTCTCGCGGCACTCCCACCCGCGTCGCGGCGCTGCGTGGCCACCGCCCGGGTCCTGTACGCCCGCATCCTCGAGCGCATCGAGGCCGCCGACTTCGACGTCTTCACCGACCGGGCCCGGGTGCCCACCCCGGCGAAGGCCGCCCTCGCGACCCGGATGGTGCTCACCCGCGACCCGGTGCGCCTCGTCCGCTCCGACCGGGCGGCGGCCGAGGCCGACCTCGGCTGGGTGTCCGACGACGAGGTCGTGCTCGTCGACGACGCCGGCGCCCCGACGGGCACGGCCCCGAAGTCCGCCGTGCACCACGACGCGACACCGCTGCACCTGGCCTTCTCCTGCTACGTCGTCGACGACGCCGGCCGGCTGCTCGTCACGACGCGCGCCGCGAGCAAGCCGAGCTTCCCGGGGGTCGTGACGAACACCGTCTGCGGCCACCCGCGCCCCGGCGAGCGGCTCGAGGACGCGGTCCGGCGGCGCGCGCGCTCCGAGCTCGGGGTCGAGGTCGCCGACGTCCGCCTCGTCCTCCCCCGCTTCCGGTACCGGGCACTCATGGGCGGCATCGCCGAGAACGAGGTGTGCCCGGTGTACGTCGCGCGGGCCGCCGGGACGGTGGGAGCCTCCGACCCGGAGGAGGTCGACGACGTCGCCTGGGTGCCGTGGTCGGAGTTCTCCGCCGACGTGCTCGCCGGACGGCGCGTCGTCTCCCCCTGGTGCACCGAGCAGGTCCCCCTGCTCGACGCGCTGGGCCCGGACCCGCTCGACTGGCCCGCCGCCGACCGCGCCGACCTCCCGCCGGCCGCACGGCTCGCCGAGTCCTCCGACTCGGTCGAGGCGGGCTGAGGCCACCCGTGGACGACCGGTACCAGTACCTGCTGCTCATGGCCGGGTGCGTGGCCATCACGCTGCCCCTGGAGTTCGTGCTCCGGGCCCGGGTCTACCGGCGCCCGGTGCGGCTGCTCGCGGCGCTGCTCCCGGTCGTGGCGCTGTTCGTCGCGTGGGACGTCCTCGGGATCGTCCGGGGCCACTGGACCTACAGCGAGCGCTACACGACGGGCATCCTCCTGCCGTTCGACGTGCCGCTCGAGGAGCTCGTCTTCTTCGTCGTCATCCCCATCTGCGGGCTGCTGACCTTCGAGGCGGTCGGCACGGTGCTCGGCGTCGTCCGCCGGTGGCGGGGGCGGGATGCCTGAGTACACCCTGCTCGCCGTCGTGTCGGTACTGTTCACCGTTGTGGTGGAACGGTTCTGGCTCCGCACCGGCGTCTTCCGCACGGTGCGGTACTGGCTGTCGATGGCGATCGTGTTCGCCTTCCAGGTGCTCGTCGACGGCTGGCTCACGAAGCTGTCGGCACCGATCGTCATCTACGACGAGTCGCAGACGGTCGGCGTGCGCGTGCCGTGGGACATCCCCGTCGAGGACTACCTCTTCGGGTTCAGCATGGTCACCCTGACGATCCTCCTCTGGATGCGCTGGGGCCGACGACACGAGGAGGTGGCCGGATGACCGGCCGGAGCTGGGTGCTGGCGGACGCGTTCGACCGCGCCGCACCGACGTACGACGCGATGGTCGCCCTGTCACCGGGGTACCACGACCAGCTGCGCACGGCGGCCGAGGCGCTCGTCGATCGTCTGCCGCGCGGCGCCGATGACCGGCGGTCCACCGTCCTCGACCTCGGCTGCGGCTCGGGGGCGTCCACGCAGGCGGTCCTCGACGCGTGGTCCGCTGCCGGCCGCGACGCGGGCACCCTCGACGTCACGGGCGTGGACGCCTCGGACGGGATGGTCGCGCAGGCCCGCGCCAAGACCTGGCCCGACGGCGTCGACCTCGTCGTCTCCGACGCCGTGGCGTACCTGCGCGAGCTGCCCGATGCCTCGGTCGACGGCGTGCTCGGCGCCTACCTGCTGCGCAACGTGCCGGACCGCGCCGCCCTCGTCACCGAGGTGGCGCGCGTGCTGCGCCCGGGTGGCGCCTTCGTCATCCACGACTACTCCGTGGCGGGGAGCGCTCGGGCACAGGCGATCTGGGCGGCCGTGTGCCACGGCATCATCATCCCGCTCGCCGTCGTGAAGCGCTCGGACGTCCCGCTGCACCGGTACCTCTACACGAGCGTCCGCGACTTCGACTCGGTCGGGCGCATCTGCGAGCGCCTCCAGTCGGCCGGCCTCGTCGACGTCCGCCACCGCTCCTACCCGGGGTGGCAGGACGGCGTCGTCCACACCGTCGTCGGGAGCGCGCCCGCGTGACGCCCTGGCCCCGCACCCCGAGGTTCCGCCCCGGCCGCGACCGGCGCGCCGTCTTCCACCCGCCGCCGGAGCCGGTGGGCGACCCCGGGGCACCCGGCGACCGGCACGTGGTCGTCGTCGGCGGCGGGATCGCGGGGCTCACCGCGGCGCTCGCGCTCGCCGAGCGCGGGGTGCGGGTCACCCTGCTCGAACGCACCGAGCGGCTGGGCGGGCGGGTCGCGTCGTGGCCGGTGACCCTCCCCGACGGCGCGCCGTCGCAGATGAGCCGGGGCTTCCACGCGTTCTTCCGGCAGTACTACAACCTGCGGGCCGTGCTCCGGCGCACCGACCCCACCCTCGACGGGCTGCGCCCCCTCGCCGACTACCCCCTCGTCCGTGAGGGTGGCGTCGCCGACTCGTTCGCCGGCATCCCCCGCACCCCTCCCTGGAACCTCGCCGCGTTCGTCGTCCGCAGCCCGAGCTTCGACCTCGCCGGCCTGCGCGGGGTGGACGTCGAGCAGGCGCTCGGCCTCCTCGACGTCGACTTCCCCGGGTCCTTCGCCGCGCTCGACGGCGTGAGCGCGGCCGAGGTGCTCGACCGGCTGCGCTTCCCGGAGGACGCCCGCCACCTCGCGCTCGAGGTGTTCGCGCGGAGCTTCTTCGCCGAGCCCTCCGAGTTCTCCGGCGCCGAGCTGCTCGCGATGTTCCACCTGTACTTCGTCGGGTCGGCCGAGGGGCTGCTCTTCGACGTCCCGCGTGACGACTACGACAGCACGCTGTGGGGCCCGCTCGGCGCCCACCTCCACGGGCTCGGGGTCGAGGTGGCCGTCGGCCGCGAGGTGACGACCGTCCTCGACGGCGCCGGGGGACGGCTCGCGGTGCACCACCGCGCTGCCGCGGGGGGCGACCCTGGGCGGGTGCTCGACGCCGACGCCGTCGTCCTCGCGCTCGACCCGGTGGGGCTGCGCGAGGTCGTCGCCGGTTCCCCGCGGCTCGGTGGTGGCGACGAGGCGGGCCGGGCCTGGCGCGAGCAGGTCGCCGGTGTGCGCTCGGCTCCGGCGTTCGCGGTCTGGCGTCTCTGGTTCGACGACCGGGTCCGGGCCGACCGGCCTCCCTTCCTCGGCACGAGCGGGTACGGCCCGCTCGACAACGTCTCGGTCCTCGAGCGCTTCGAGGACCACGCGACGGAGTGGTCCTCGAGCCACGGCGGCTCGGTCGTCGAGCTGCACGCGTACGCCGTCCCCGACGGCACGGACGAGGCCGACCTCCGGCGGCGGATGCTCGCCGCGCTGCACCGGGTCTACCCCGAGACCGCCGGGCTGGACGTGGTCCACGAGGAGTGGCTCGTCGAGCGCGACTGCGTGCTCGTCGGCCTCGAGCCGTGGGCGTCGCGCCCGGGCGTCGCGACCCCCGACCCACGGCTCGTCCTCGCCGGCGACGCGGTGCGCTGCGACCTCCCCGTGGCGCTCATGGAGCGGGCGGCGACGACCGGCTGGCTCGGCGCCGACCGGCTGCTCACCGGATGGGGGCTCCCGGGCCACGGCGTGTGGTCGGTGCCGCTGACCTCACGGCTCGGCCGGGTCCCCGCGCTCGCCCGTCGTGGCCTGCGCGCCTACCGGTCGGCCCGCTCGGCCTGAGCCCCCGTCGGGTCCGCGTCGGCCTCCAGTGCCTCGGTGAGCAACGCGACGAGCGCCTCGAGCTGCACGTCGGCCGAGGAGCCGACCTCCTCGTCGGACCCGTCGAGCGCCCGCGCGGCGAGCCCCGCCTTGTCGTCGATGAGCTGGGCGAGCTTGGGGTCGATGGTCTGGGCGGCGATGATCCGCCAGGCCGTGACCGGCTCGGTCTGGCCGATCCGGTGCACCCGGTCGATCGCCTGGGTCTGCTCCGCAGAGGTCCACGACAGCTCGGCGAGCACGACGTTCGAGGCGACCTGGAGGTTGAGCCCGACACCGGCCGCGGTGAGGGAGCACACGACGACGGCGACGTCGGGGTCGGTGAGGAACGCCTCCACGTTGGCCGCTCGGACCTTCGGCGTCTGGTCCCCGCGGATCGAGGCGTACCCGATGCCCCGCTTGGCGAAGGTCTGCTCCGCGGTGTCCATGACGTCGACGTGCTTGGCGAAGAAGACGACCTTCCCGACGTTGCGCGCGAGCTGGGCGGCGTAGTCGGCGGCGAGGCCGGCCTTGGCCTGCCCGATGCGGCGCATCACGGTGAACACGTTGTCGCCGGTCTTGTCGGACCCGGCGTTCTTGCGCTCCGAGGCGGCGACGCGGCGCACGAGCTCGTGGTCGATGCCCTCGACCGCCGGCTCACCGGTGCGTGCCGCCAGGGCGGCCTCGTAGCGGGCGACGAGGCGACGGGCGAGCTCCTGCTCGGCGGCCCGGATCGAGCGCCCGGCCTCGTCGTCGAGCTCGACCGGCAGGTCCGCGATGCGGCGGGCGGGGATGTCGGAGGCGACGTCGACCTTGCGCCGGCGGACGATGCCGAGGTCGATGACGCTGGTCCGCGCGGCGGCGTAGAACCCCGAGGCGGCCGGGGTGAGGCCGGTGGCCTCGAGGGCCGCCATGAGGGCGTGCCGGGGCTTCGTGCCGTCGATCCACCCGAGGAACTGCCAGATGGCCCGGAAGTCCTCGATGTCGTTGATGAGCGGGGTGCCCGTCAGGGCCATGAACAGTGCCCTGGCGTTGCGCGAGCGGATCCGCTCGGACAGCTCGAGGACGTGCTGCGAGCGCTTCGAGGTCTTGTTCTTGATGAAGTGCGCCTCGTCGACGACCATGCCGCGGAAGCCGTGGCTCCCCAGCCAGCCGACGTGGCGGTCGAGGATCTCGTAGTTGACGATGACGATGTCGGCGAAGCCGTCGATGGTGTCGCCGTCGCCGTGGACGACCGTCGCCGGGTGCCGGGGCGTCCACAGCTCGGCCTCGTGCGCCCAGTTCGCCTTGACGACGTTCGGGACGACGACGAGGAGCGGAAAGGCGTCCGCGGCGTCCGCGGCGAGCAACGCCTGCGCGGTCTTGCCGAGGCCCGGCTCGTCGGCGAGCAGGAAGGTCCGGTGGCCGGCCGCGGCCGCCGCGACGACCTGGGCCTGGTGGTGCATCAGCTCGAGGTCGCGGATGCCGTGCACGACGTCCGACGGCTCGGGCAGCGGCATGCACGTGGCGTCGCCGCCGTACTCGAAGGCGCGGAACAGGGGGGTCAGCAGCTCCCAGTCGCCGAGCCGGTTGGTCCGCGGGCGGGGTGCGGGCACCGCGGAGAAGTCCGGGGCGAGGAAGGGGTTGGCCAGCTGGCGGGCGATGACCGTCTTCGGCACCACCCGGCGGGTCGTCGCGCCCGGGTCGGCGGCGGGTGCGGGCTCCGGCTCCGGCTCCGGGTCGGGCTCGCGCCCGGCGGCGCGGAGCAGGTCGTTCTTGAGGCTCACCGCGGCGGGCGAGACGACCGCGCCCTCGGCGAGCAGCTCGAGGAGCGTCGTGTCGCGGGCGGCGGTCTTCGCGAGGATCGTCGCGATGCCGTCGAGGCGGGTCAGGCCGGAGGTCCGCTCGGCCTCGGACGTCTCGGTGTCCCCCTTGAGCCGGGCCCGCTCCTCCCGCACGAGGAGGGCCACGACCTGGTACGCCGTGCGCTCGTTCGGTCGGACCCGGCCGCGCTGGGCGGCGGCCTCGACCCTCCGGACGGTCTTCGCGAGGACGGGGATGAGGCCCTCGTCGTCGGCGCGCGGACGACGCCGGTCGCGCGGCGGGGTACGGCGCGCTCCGGTCCGGTGCGGTGCTTGCGATGCCAAGCGGATCCTTCTGCTGGGTCGGGCACGTGTGGGTCGACGAGGACGTCGAGCCCACCGTGCGTGGGGCGCCGCGGGAGCGGCGCCGACGGCTCGGACCACCGGTCCGGGCGAGCGCGCCGGGGGCCAGGCCCTGGCCCCCGCGTCGCAGTGCCTCCCGCCAGACCACGGGACGCGTGGACCAGCCTACGCGGTCCGTCCCCCGGGCGGGCGGCGCGGGCCCTCGGCGCGCTCAGGCGGACGCGTCCGACCCGGCGGCCCCGCGGCGCCGGAGCTCGTAGCGCCGCGCGGCGTACTCGAGGTCGTCGGCCCACAGCTGGGTGGCCGAGGCGCGCATCCCGACCCGGACGAGCCGGGCCACCCGCCGCGCGACGGCGAAGCCCACGCGGTCCGACGTCGCGACGACCGCCTCGGTCATCACGGTGCGGGCGGGGTGCGCCCCCGGCGCGGTGACCGGGGTCGCGTGCGTCTCGACGACGCTGCCCGTGCCCTCGCCGTCGGTGATCGTCATGACGATGGTGTGCGAGTCGGGGCAGGTGAACTCGGCACGCACCGGCACGGCGAAGGTGCGCCCGAGCCGGTACGCGACGTCGAGGACGAGCCGGTCGTCCGAGGAGGCGGTGTCGTCGACCCGGAGGTCGCTGAAGGCGTACGGGTGCAGCCACGCGCCGTGCCAGGGGTCGAGCCGGTTCGCGACGATGTCCCGCGGCTCGCACGCCGCCGCGAGCGAGATGACCGACGCGATCGACTCCTCCGGGCGTGGTCGGGCGCCGAGCACCGGGCGGTCGGTGGGCTCCGCACCGTCCTCCACGGGACCGAGCCGGACCCAGACGAGGACGCCGTCGTCGTGCGCGGCGTAGGTGTTCCACGGCGGGGTCGTGTCGCGGCCGAGCGGCATCCCGTGCCACGTGCACAGCACGGTGCCGTCGACGACGTCGCAGCCGTCGAGCCGTGCCCCGAGGTGCGGGCAGGCGCCCGGCCCGGCGAGCAGCGATCCGTCGGCGTCGCGCCACAGCACGACCTCGCGCCCGGCGACGGTCCGCACGAGGGAGCGGTGGGGAGGCACCTCGGTCGAGGCCCCCACGACGAGCCAGCCGTGGGTCGGGCGGCGCATCGCGTCGGCCAGCGCGCGGTCGATGCGGGCCGGGCGGGCCTCACGCCAGGTGCCCCGGAGGTGTGCGGGGTCGGTCTGGGGCAGGTACCGCACCGGGACGCGGCTGCGCACCTCCGCACGCCAGGACCGGTCCACTCGCAGCAGGCTCACCGCTCCACGCTAACCCCGGGGGGACCCCCCGGACCACACCGTCGTGGGCAGGTTCGACGGTGCGCGAGGATGGGGCGGTGAACCCCCTCGACGCCGCGCTCCGCCTCACGGCGACCGGCGGGCTCGCCCCCGAGCACGCCTGGGCCCGCTACACCGAGCCCCGGCGGTGGTCGGGGTGGGCCCCGCACATCCGCGAGGTCGACTACCCGCACGAGGTGGTGCAGCCGGGGACGAGCGGCCGGGTCACCGGCGTCGGTGGGGTGGTCGCGGTGTTCCGGGTCGACGCCGTCGACCACGACGCCCGCGCCTGGGCGTGGAGCGTGCGCTCCGGCCCCCTGCGCCTGTCCTTCGAGCACGGCGTCGAGCCCGCCGCCGAGGGCAGCACCGCCTGGGTCGTCACCCACGCCCTGTGGCCGGTGGCCCTGTCGTACGCGCCCCTGGCCCGCTGGTCGCTCGGGCGGTTGGTCACTCCGTGAACACCCTGGCGTGCGAACGACGCCGGACGCGCTACGCTTGTCCCAGTTGTTGAGCTTTCCGTTGTGACGTAGTAGCACCATGGTCCCACCCGGGGCCCGAGGCACTTTCTGAGCAGAGGTACGCACCAGGCATCACCAACACCGGGCGTACCGACAGGCGGCACGCCCTCCCAGAAAGAAGATCTCCATGGCTACTGGCACCGTGAAGTGGTTCAACGCCGAGAAGGGCTTCGGCTTCATCGCCCCCGACGACGGCTCCGCCGACGTCTTCGCCCACTACTCGGCGATCAACTCGAACGGCTACCGTTCGCTCGACGAGAACGCCAAGGTCGAGTACGAGACCACCCAGGGTCAGAAGGGTCCGCAGGCGGCGAACATCACCGTCATCGGCTGACCAGCTGAACCCGCGCCGCGAGGCGCACCACGCACGCCGCCCGGCACCGCCGGGCGGCGTTCGTGCGTCGGGGCTCAGGTGACGGGGTGGTCCTCGACCGTGACGACGATGCCGGCCCGGGGGTTGCGCCGGATGCCGACGACCCCCGTGACCTTGTCGACGAGGTCCGAGAAGCGAGCCGGCAGGCCGTACTTCGCGACGACCCCTGCGCGGACACCGGCGACCTCCGCGGGCTCACGCACGACGACCGCGTCGCCCCGGTAGGTCGGTGCACCGTCGGCGACCCTGCCCCGCACGTCGCACGGCCGGAGCTCGACCCGGGAGGTGTGGGCGAGCCGCTTGGTCTTGCCGGTGGCGTCGAGCGTGATGACGACGAAGTGGTCGCTCCCGTCCGCGGCGGGGGCGAACCACACGGGGGTCGAGACCGGCGCACCCGTCCTGCGGAAGGTCGTCAGCGAGACGTACCTCGCCGACGCGAGGGGGTGCTCGGAGGCGGTCACGTCGTGGCCCCGGTCGCGACCGGTGCGGCCCGACGCACGTAGAGCTGCTTGCGGACCCGCGCCACGACCGTGCCGTCCGGGGCGACGACGTCGACCGGGAACCACCGGAGCACCGTCTCGCCCGCATCCGCCGCGGCCCGCACCTCGTCGACGACCTGCGGGTCGAGGACGAACTCGGCGGTCACCGACGACCTTCCGGGAGAAACGAACTCGATCTCGCCGGCCTTGTCCCAGACGACGTAGCCCGGCCCGAGGTTGCGGATCATCATGATCATCCAGAACGGGTCGGTCATCGCGAACAGCGACCCCCCGAAGAGCGTCCCGACGTAGTTCGACGTGAGCCGCGAGCGCCGCAGCCGGACCACGACCCGTCGGAAGTCCGGGGAGACCTCGAGCAGGTGGATGCCGGTGAGCAGGAACGGCGGCCACAGGTTCATCCCGCGTCGCAGTCCGGAGGCGCCACTGAAGGCACCCTTGATGCGGCCGACCTGCTGGGCGGGGCGCTGGTTCGTCGTCGTCACCCGACAAGGCTAGGCGTCCGCGGCGGCGGCCCCGGTAACGTCTCGGCCATGAGCACCATCGAC
Organism: uncultured Actinomycetota bacterium; assembly: GCA_963709785.1. Taxonomy (GTDB): domain Bacteria; phylum Actinomycetota; class Actinomycetes; order Actinomycetales; family Dermatophilaceae; genus Phycicoccus. The sequence continues at coordinate 218,866 of CAVPXT010000007.1, forward strand.
CTCAACGCCGACCTCGGCGAGTCCTTCGGTGCGTGGGTGCTCGGGGACGACGAGGCGATGCTCGAGGTCGTGACGAGCGCCAACGTCGCCTGCGGCTTCCACGCCGGGGACGCCACGACGCTGCGCCGCACCGTGGCGCGTGCCGTCGGGGCGGGCGTCACCGTCGGGGCCCAGGTCTCGTACCGCGACCTCGCCGGCTTCGGGCGGCGGCGCATCGACGTCGACCCCACCGACCTCACGGCCGACGTCCTCTACCAGCTCGGGGCGCTGGAGGCGATGTGCCGGGTCGCCGGCACCCGGGTGCGCTACGTCAAGCCGCACGGAGCCCTCTACTCCACGGTGGCCGTCGACGAGGGCCAGGCCCGCGCGGTCGTCGCCGCCGTCGTCGCCTACGACCCCTCGCTCCCGGTCCTCGGGCCGCCCGGGTCCGTCCTGCTCCGGGTCGCCGAGGCCGAGGGCCTGTCGACGGTGACCGAGGCGTTCGCCGACCGTGGCTACACGGCGCAGGGCCGGCTCGTCGCGCGCTCGGAGCCCGGTGCGCTGCTCACCGACCCGCGGGAGGTCGCCGCCCGGGTCGTCCGGATGGTGGCCGAGGGCGTCGTCACGGCGGTCGACGGCACGGAGGTCGCGGTCGGCGCGAGGTCCGTGTGCGTCCACGGGGACACCCCCGGCGCGGTGGCCATCGCGACGGCCGTGCGGGACGCGCTGCGCGACGCCGGCACCACCGTGCGCCCGTTCACCGGTCCGTGAGCGCGCGCGGCCTCCGCGTCGAGGTGCTCCCGATGGGGGAGCACGCGCTCCTCGCGGAGGTGGCCGACCTGGCGGCGGTGCTGGCGCTCGAGCAGGCCGTCCGCCGCCTCGTGGGGTCGGGCGACCCGCCGTGGACGGCCGTCGTCGACGTGGTCCCCGCGGCCCGGACGCTCCTGCTCGTCACCGCGGCGGGCACGGATCCGTCCTCCCTCGCGCAGGCCGTGCGGGATGCCGCCGCCGGCACCGACGCCACCGCACCACTCGCCGACGACGGCCCCACGGTCACCGTGCCGGTCCGCTACGACGGCCCGGACCTCGGGGACGTGGCTCGGCTCACGGGGCTCGCCCCCGACGAGGTGGTCGCCGCCCACACCCGGACCCGCTGGCGGGTGGGGTTCGGTGGGTTCGCCCCGGGGTTCGCCTACCTGGTCGGCGGTGACCCGCGGCTGGCCGTGGCCCGCCGCCGGTCGCCCCGGGCGACGGTGCCCGCCGGCTCGGTCGGCCTCGCCGGCGAGTTCTCGGGCGTCTACCCCCGGACCTCCCCCGGTGGCTGGCAGCTCATCGGCTCCACCGACCTCGTGCTCTGGGACGACCGGCGCGACCCACCGGCGCTGCTGCGTCCCGGCACGGTCGTCCGCTTCGTCGACGAGGCGGCCCCGTGAGCCCCGCGGTCGAGGTGGTCCGCACCGGGCCCCTCGCCCTGCTCCAGGACGCCGGCCGGCCCGGGTTCGCCGCGGTCGGCGTCGGGCCCTCCGGTGCCGCCGACCGGGCGTCGTACCACCTCGCGTGCCGGCTCGTCGGCCACGAGGACGCCCCCGCGACCCTCGAGGTGCTGCTCGGCGGGCTGGTCCTGCGGGCACGCGGAGCCCTGACCGTCGCGCTCACCGGCGCCCCGGCCCCGGCGACGGTGGACGGTCGCCCGGTGCCGCACGCGGCCGTGGTCGAGCTGACCGACGGCGCGGAGCTGTCGCTCGGGACGCCCGCCACCGGGCTGCGCACCTACCTCGCGGTGCGCGGCGGTCTCCTCGCCGAGCCGGTGCTCGGGTCCCGCTCGACGGACACCCTCTCGGGCGTCGGCCCACCCGCCCTGCGGGACGGGGACGTGCTGGCCGTCGGGCGCGCCCCCGCCACCTTCCCGGTCCTGGACGCCGCACCGCTCCCGGCCCCGGTCGGCGGGGCGTCCCTGCTGGACCTCCTGCCGGGCCCGCGCTCGGCGTGGGTCGGCGGGCTCGGGGCGCTCACCGGCCGCCGCTGGGTCGTCGGCCCGGACAGCGACCGCGTGGGCGTGCGGCTCGACCCCGTGGGCGAGGCAGTGACCCGTCTGGACGCCCACCGCGATGCCGAGGTCCCGAGCGAGGGGGTGGTGCGCGGCGCCGTCCAGCTGCCCCCGGACGGACATCCGGTCGTCTTCCTCGCCGACCACCCGGTGACGGGCGGCTACCCGGTCGTCGCGGTGCTCACGGTCACCGCGACGGACCGTGCCGCACAGCTCCGGCCCGGCCACGGGGTGCGCCTGCGCGCGGCCGGCGGCTGAGGCGGCGTCACCGCCCGAGGTGCGCCAGGAGCAGGGCCGCGGGCCCCGTGCCGACGGGCTCGCGCGGCGGGGCGAACCGGGTGCCCCGCCGCTCGACCGGCACCCGGCGCACCGCGACCGGCAGCAGCGCGGCCGCGAGCAACGGGGGGAAGTCCTCGTGGTGCCCGCGTGCCCGGGCGACGTCCCAGCCGTGGACGGCGATCTCGAGCGCCGCGACCTCCACCGCGACGTCGGGGTCCAGCAGCGCGCCCCCGACGTCGACCCTCTCGCGCCCGCCGTCACGCAGCCAGCCCTCGAGCAGCACGCACCCGAGCACACGGAGGTGCTCCGCGAGCACGGACGGCCGCGTGGAGGCCGGCGGGGGGCCGGCGAGCGCCATCCGGCCGAGCGACAGCTCCGTGACGACCTCGAGCGAGTCGACCATGTGCACGAGGAGGTCGGCGAGGGTCCAGTGGGTGCAGGGGGTCGGTCGGGTCTCCTCGTCGTCGGTCGTCCCGGCGAGGGCACCGCGCGTCCACGCCAGGGAGCGCTCGAGGAGCTCGAGGTCGACCCCGGGGCGCAGGCCCGCGGGGGGCACGGTCAGACCCCCGGGCGCGCGGGGACGTCGTCCGGCCCGAGCTCGGCCGGGAGGCCGGCCAGGGCGAAGTACGCCGGGTCGAAGAAGACGACTGCGTGCCGCACGAGGGCGGCGTCGAGGTCGAGCACGTGCAGCTGGAACGGGCGGTAGACGTCGCCGTCGGGTCCGTCCTCGCGCATGTACAGCCCGAAGGCGGGCTGGCCGTTGCACCGTGTCGCGACGAGGGGCATGTCGTACGAGCCGCCCGGGCACTGGGTGCCCACGAGCTCGGCGATGGTCCGCGGCCCCTGGTACCAGCCGGTGAACGGCGGCATCTCCCAGACGGCGTCGTCGGTGAAGAGCCGGGCGATGGCGTCGACGTCCTTGCGCCAGAAGGCGTCGACGTACCGGTCGAGCAGGTCGCGCTGGTCGTCCGTGAGCTCGCCGACCGGCGCGTCGGCCGAGGGTGCCGCGGCCCCGATCGTCGCGCGGGCCCGCTGGAGGGCGCTGTTGACCGAGGCGACGGACGCCCCGGTGGCCTCCGCGACCTCGGCCGCACTCCACCGCAGGACGTCCCGCAGGACGAGGACCGCCCGCTGCCGCGGGGGCAGGTGCTGGAGCGCGGCGACGAAGGCGAGTCGCACGGTGTCACGGTCGACGACGACGTCGGCCGGGTCGGCCGTACCGAGCAGCGCGGCATCGGGCAGGGGGCCGAGCCAGGGCACCTCGGTGCGCTCGTCGAGCGGGTCGGCCCCTCCGGAGGACGGGGCGCCGAGGCCGGTCGGGAGCGGACGCCGGTCCTTGCCCTCGAGGGCCGTGAGGCAGACGTTGGTCGCGATGCGGTGCAGCCACGTGCGCAGCGAGGAGCGCCCCTCGAAGGAGCCGTAGGAGCGCCAGGCGCGCAGGTAGACCTCCTGGACGAGGTCCTCGGCCTCGCTCGGCGACCCCGTCATCCGGTAGCAGTGCGCGAGCAGCTCGCGCCGGTAGCGGGTGACGGCATCGTCGAAGGCGGGGTCGACCCCCGGGGACGTGCCCGTCTGCGTCGACGTCATCGTCGGTCCTCCTCCCGGCGCCGGCGGCGCCTCACCCCGTACCGACCGGGCGCGGGCCCGGAAATCATCGCGCGACGCCGATGAGTCTCGACGTACCGTCGGGTCGATCCCACCATGAAGACCACCGACTCCACCAGCGTCTCCGCGCCCGGAGCCGCCCGCGCCAGCACGGCCGGCGGCTCCTACCCCGTCCTGCGCTGGCTCGTCGCGGCGACCTTCACCGTCATCCTCAACGAGACCGTCATGGTCAACGCGATCCCCCGCCTCATGGCCGAGTTCGAGGTCACCGCGCGGGCGGCCCAGTGGCTCTCGACGGCCTTCATGCTGACCATGGCGGTCGTCATCCCGGTCACCGGCTGGTTCCTCCAGCGGGTGACGACGCGGGCGGCCTTCACGGTCGCGATGTCGGTCTTCGCGGCGGGCACGGTGCTCTGCGCCGCGGCCCCGACCTTCCCCGTCCTCGTCGGCGGCCGGGTCGTCCAGGCCGTGGGCACCGCCGTGATGATGCCGCTGCTCATGACGACCCTCATGACGGTCGTCCACGAGCGGGACCGCGGACGGGTCATGGGCAACGTCACGCTGGCGATCTCGGTGGCCCCGGCGCTCGGCCCGGCCCTGTCCGGCCTCGTCCTCGGCGTGGCCGGGTGGCGCTGGCTCTTCCTCGTCGTCCTGCCCGTGGTCGCCCTCGTCTCGGTGCAGGGCCTGCGGCGGCTCACCGACGTCGGCGAGCCCCGGGTCAGCAGCGTCGACTGGGTGAGCGTCGTGCTGGCCGCGCTCGGGTTCGGGGGCCTCGTCTACGGGCTGAGCCGCATCGGCGAGCAGCAGCCGGGCGCGGTGCCCGCCCCGGCCTGGGTGCTCGGCGGGGTCGCGGTCGTCGCGGCGTTCGTCCTCCGGCAGCGGTCCCTGACGCGTCGGTCGGAGCCGCTCCTGGACCTGCGCACGCTGGCGCACCGCACGTACACGGTGTCGCTCACGCTCCAGTCCGTCGCGTTCCTCACCATGCTCGGCGGGATGATCCTCCTGCCCCTCTACCTCCAGGACCTCCGTGGCCTCACTCCCCTGCAGACCGGCCTCCTCGTCGCGCCCGGTGGCCTCGCGATGGGCCTGCTCGGCCCGGTCGTCGGGCGGGTCCTCGACCGGGTCGGCGCCCGTCCCCTCGTCGTGCCGGGCTCGCTCGGCGTCCTCGCGGCGCTCACCGCGCTGAGCCGGATCGGCGAGACGACGCCGTACGCGCTGATCCTCGGCATCCAGGTGCTGCTCATGGTGAGCCTCGCCGCGCTCTTCACCCCGGCGTTCACCCTCGGGCTCGGGGCACTCCCGCCGCACCTGTACTCGCACGGCAGCTCGCTGCTCGGCACGGCCCAGCAGGTCTCCGCGGCGGTCGGCACGGCCCTGACCGTCACCGTCCTGTCGTGGCGCTCGGCCGGGCTCGCGGCCGACGGGGCGAGCCCGGCGGCGTCCTACGCCGGTGGGGTGCGGGCCGCCTTCGGGGTCGCCGCGGTGCTCGCCGTCGCCGTCGTGGTCCTCGCGGCGATGCTCCCCAACCGGCTGCCGCAGCGCGCGGTGCCGGCGGAGGCCGAGCCCGTCAGCTGAGGTGGTGCGCCTCGACCTCGCGGGGGACGTGCTGGGATGGCAACCGACGGGGCCCGGACCGATGAGAACGCCCCCCGGATGTGGTCCATACTCGCAGACCCGAACCGCACCAGGAGGACACCATGCGCAGCCTGATCGTCACCGAGTTCATCACCCTCGACGGGGTGGTGGACTCCCCCGGCGGCGGGGACCACCCGCGGGCCGGGTGGACGTTCCAGGAGGTGGACTTCGACGAGGCGGCCTACGAGATCAAGGGACGCGAGCAGGAGCAGGCGGGAGCACTGCTCCTCGGGCGGGTCAGCTACGAGGACTTCGCGCCGGTCTGGCCGTCGATGACCGAGGAGTTCGCCGGGTACAACGCCATGCCGAAGTACGTGGTGTCGACGACGCTCACCGAGACCGACCCCGGGTGGCAGCCGGCGACCATCCTCCGCTCCCTCGACGACGTCGCGCGGCTCAAGGAGGGGGACGGGCCGCCGATCATCGTCAACGGCAGCCCCACCCTCGCCCGGGGCCTCGCCGCGGCCGGCCTCGTCGACCGCTACCACCTGCTCGTCTTCCCCGTGCTGCTCGGCACCGGGACGCGCCTGTTCACCGACGGGGCGGACACCGGTCCCGGGCGGCTCGAGCTCGTCGAGCACGCGGCCTACGGCAACGGCGTCACCCTCGCCGTCTACGACGTGCGGCACTGACGTCCCGCCGGGGCGGTGCGAAGTCGCCGGGGCGGCGCGAGGCCTACGCTGCACGTGACCCCGACCCCCACGGAGCCACGATGACCGACAGCTCACGCCACGACCCCGACCGGCGACGAGTGGCCCGGTCGGTCGTCGAGCAGCTCGAGGCGGCGGGGTTCCCCGGCGACGTGGTCGGCCGCGTCGCCGAGGTGCTCGCGGCCGCGGAGTCGGCGGCCTCGGCGGTCCCTCCGCCACTCGAGGTCAGCGAGCCCGTGCTCGGCGTCGACGGCTGCGCCGGCGGATGGGTCGGCGCGCTGCTCGAGCCCGGGGCGCCGCGACCCCGGGTCGTCGTGGCCCCGACCATCGGGGGCCTGGTGGAGGCGGTCCGTGAGTCCGCGGACATCCGCGTCGTCGGCATCGACATCCCGATCGGGCTGCCGGACACCACGACCCGCCAGGCCGACGCCCTTGCCCGTGCCGCACTGCCGGGCAAGGCGTCCTCGGTCTTCACGACCCTGACCCGTGCGGCCTACGAGGCCGAGGACCGGGCCGCCGCCGACCTCGTCAACCGCGGCCTGAGCGGGCAGGGGGTCGGCGCGCAGGCGTTCGCGCTCCGGTCGAAGATCGTCGAGGTCGACCGGTGGCTGCGGACCCGCCCCACCGTCGAGGTCCTCGAGGTCCACCCCGAGGTGTCGTTCGCCGCGATGGCCGGCTCGCCCGTCGCGCCGGGCAAGAAGACCGAGGAGGGGCGCGCCGCCCGGCTGGAGGCCCTCGGCGCCGCGGGCATCGCCCGCCCGTCCGTGCTGTCGGGGAGTGGCTACGGGCCGGACGACGTCCTCGACGCCTGCGCGGTCGCCTGGACCGCGCACCGCCGGGCGGTCGGGCTCTCGCACAGCCTGCCCGACCCGCCGGAGGTCTTCTCCGACGGGATCCGCGCGGCCATCCACGTCTGAGCGCGTCAGGCTCTGGCCCCGAGCCCCGCGGCGGTGGGACAGTGGCCCCATGACGTCCCGCGTCTCGCACACGACCATCGACTGCCACGACGCCTACGCACTCTCCGAGTGGTGGAAGGGGGTCCTGGACTACGTCGACGTCGAGGACGACCCGAACCTCCCGGGGCACGAGGAGTGCCTGATCCTCAGCCGCGACGGCTCGCACCGGGTGCTCTTCATCGAGGTGCCCGAGGGCAAGTCGGTGAAGAACCGCATCCACTTCGACCTCGAACCGGTCGAGGGCACCCGCGACGACGAGCTCGCCCGGCTGCTCGCCCACGGCGCGACCGAGGTGGCCGACCACCGCGGCCAGTACGGCCCGGGCACCGGCTGGGTGATCCTCGCCGACCCCGAGGGCAACGAGTTCTGCATCCTGCGCAACCGCGCCGAGCGAGAGGCCACCTGATGTCCGACTGGAACCAGCAGATCATCGACGAGTTCCGCGCGAACGACGGGACGGTGACCACGATGGGCTTCGGCCGCGGCCTCGTCCTGCTCCACCACGTGGGCGCGCGGACGGGGACGGAGCGGGTGACGCCGGTCGCCGCCTTCCGGGGTGACGACGGCTCGTGGCTCGTCGCCGCCTCGAAGGCCGGCGCCCCGGACAACCCGGACTGGTTCCACAACCTGCGGGCCCACCCGGAGGTCACCATCGAGACGCCCGACGACGGCACCGTCGAGGTGCGGGCCCGCGTGCTCGAGGGCGCCGAGCGCGACGCCGCCTGGGCACGGTTCACCGAGGCGTCCGAGGGGTTCCGGTCGTACGAGGAGAAGACGACGCGCGTCATCCCCGTCATCGAGCTGTCCCGCCGGTAGGAGCTGCCGCGCGAGGGCCGGCCCCGTCCCGGGGTGCCTGCTGCGGTGCGAGCGGAATGGTGGACGGCCCGTGGCACGTTGGCCCGGTATCGCGCGTTCTCGTGGAGGACGCGTCCCCGCCGCCCCGGGCCAGGCCCGGGTGCGACCCGCACGCCCCAGGCACGATGAGAGGAACCCATGAGCCGCTGGACCTACGCCGAGATCCCGGACCTCACCGGACGGAGGGCCGTGGTCACCGGCGCGAACTCCGGGATCGGGCTCGTCGAGGCACGCGAGCTCGCCGCGCACGGTGCCGACGTCGTCCTCGCCGTGCGCAACACCGGGTCCGGCGAGGAGGCCGCCGAGCGGATCCGCCGCACGGGCGCGCCCGGGACGGTCAGCGTCGAGCGGCTCGACCTCGCATCGCAGGCGTCGGTGCGGGAGTTCGCCGACCGCTTCGAGGGCCCCCTGGACCTCCTCGTCAACAACGCCGGCGTGATGACCCCGCCCCGGCACCGGGAGACCGAGGACGGCTTCGAGCTGCAGTTCGGCACGAACCACCTGGGGCACTTCGCGCTCACCGGACGACTGCTGCCGCACCTGCTCGAGGCCGGCGCACCGCGCGTCACGACCGTCTCGTCCATCGCGCACCACCGCGGCAACGGTGCCGTGTGCGAGGGCAACCCTCGCGAGGGCTACGACGCGCAGACGGCGTACGGGCAGTCGAAGCTCGCGAACCTGCTCTTCGCGCAGGAGCTGCAGCGGCGGGCGTCGTCGGCCGGGTCCTCCCTCACGTCGACCGCCGCCCACCCGGGGGTGTCGGCGACGAACCTCGTGGCGAGCAAGGACGGCATGGGGGCCATCCCGGTGGTCGGCACGCTCGGCCAGCTCGCCGTCAAGGCGTTCTTCCCCGGCCCCGAGAAGGGTGCCGAGGCCATCGTCCACGCCGCCACGGTCGCCGAGCCCGGGTCCTACTCCGGGCCCACGGGCATCGGGGAGACGCGCGGCCCGGTCGGTCCCGCCAAGCGCTCGCAGTGGGCGCAGGACGAGACCCTCGCCGACCTGCTGTGGCAGCGGTCCGAGGAGCTGACGGGGGTCACCTTCGCGTTCTGACGGTCCGCCGGGCGGCGCCGTCGGCCGCGGGTGTCAGGATGGCCGGCATGCGCATCTTCCTCACCGGCGGCGCCGGCAAGGCCGGCAAGCACGTCGTCCCCCACCTCCTCGAGCAGGGCCACACGGTCACCAACATCGACCGGGTCCCGCTCGGGCTCGACGGGGTCACCGACCTCGTCCTCGACCTCACCGACCTCGGTCAGGTGCTCTCGGCCCTGCGCATGCCCGCGTCGTTCGACGAGCTCGACGAGCCCGAGGAGCGCGCCTACGACGCCATCGTGCACCTGGCCGCGGTGCCGGCCATCCTGCTGCGCTCGGACAACGAGACGTACGTCAACAACGTCGTCTCCACGTGGAACGTGCTCGAGGCGGCGGCCGTCCTCGGCATCCCGAAGGTCGTCTTCGCCTCCTCGGAGACCACGTACGGCATCTGCTTCGCGCGCGGTGAGCGTCGGCCGGAGTACCTGCCGGTCGACGAGGAGCACCCCACGGTGCCCGAGGACGCCTACGCGACGTCGAAGGTCGCGAGCGAGGTCTCGGCCCGCTCGGTCCAGGCGCGCACCGGGCACGACGTGTACGGACTGCGGATCAACAACGTCATCGAGCCGCACGAGTACGAGCAGCTGTTCCCCGGCTTCCTCGAGGACCCTGCCCAGCGGCGGCGCAACATCTTCGCCTACATCGACGTGCGCGACCTCGCCCACGCGATCGACCGCTGCCTGCGCACCGACGGGCTCGGCTTCGAGATGTTCAACATCGCCAACGCCGACCACTCGGTCGCCGCGACCACCGGCGAGCTCGTGGCGCAGTTCTACGAGGGGGTCGAGGTGCGCCGCGAGATGGGTGAGCACGAGACCTTCTTCTGCATCGACAAGGCCCGGCGGATGCTCGGGTACGAGCCGCAACACTCCTGGCGGGAGGTCCTCCCGGACCCTCGGGGTGCCTGAGGGTCGCTGCTGAAAAGGGCACCCGGGCTCAGCGGTTCGCGAGGCCGTCCAGGCGGAGCACGTCCGAGTCGTCCCGGTGGCTGCCGGTCGTGCCGACGTGGCGGTCGCTGATGCCCGGGCCGTTCTTGACGACGTGGACGAGCGCCATCGCGTGCCCGCGGCCGAGCCCGTGGTCGTCGGCGAGCCACGCGACGATCTCGCCGGCCGCCGTGTCGGTGCCGAAGCCGCGGGCGTGCGCCTCGTCGACCAGCTCCTGCGGGGTCTTGCCGGTCTTCTTCTCGATGGTGTCGAGGTAGGCCTGGAAGGACATGGGACGCGCTCCTCGGGTGGGGGCCGGGCTACCGGTCGTGGGGGTGGTGACGAGTCTGACCGGTGGGGGGCCACGGAGTCATCGGTGTGACCGCCATGCCCTCTGACCGGAGCGCTGCGAGCGCGTGCCGTCGGGGCCCCTGGCTGCAACCGACCACGACTGTCCGCGTGTGGCAGATCCCCCGGATAGGGCTGCACGCGAGCCAGATTGGAGGACCAAAGTCCTTGCTTGTCGAACGTATGTACGATAGACTCGTGGGTACGAGGGGAGGGGGAGCCCATGGTCACCACGGTCGGTCCGCAGGACGTGCTGGACGCGGTGCGTGTCGCGCGGGAGGCCCTGCGTCGGTGCCGGCTGCCCGAGCGAGGTGCGGGGGTCGCGGGAGGAGTGGGCGGCGGTGGCCGGTGAGCTCCAGTGCCTGGTGAACGAGGCGACGGCAGCGCAGGACGCGGCGATCGTGCGGCTGGCCGCGGTCGAACCGGAATGGTGTGAGGACGGCACCCTCATCGAGGTGCACCAGCCGCTCGGGCACGGGGCGCTGGACGCGCCGGCGGTCCTCTCGGGGGTGCTGGGCCTGACGGCGGTCGCCGCGGAACGCCGGGTCCGGCACGCGCTGCGGACCGCGGCCGACGGCCCCGACGGCACGGAGTCGTGCACCGGGCTGGGCGGGTTGCACGCGGCGATGGCGTCGGGCGTGCTGGACGCGTACCGCGCGCAGGTCGTCGCGGCGGAGCTGGAGGAGTGCCCGCCCGAGGTCGCGGCCACGGTGGTCGCGTCATTGGAGGGGTGGTTCGAGGTCGAGGACTCCGCCCGCCTCCGCCGCCGGGCCCGCCGGACGCTGGCGCGGATCAGCCCGGACCTGCTCCGCCAGCGCGCACAGCGTGCCCGGTCGGAGTCGAGCCTGCGGCGGTGGGTCGACGAACCCGGCGTCGACACCTGGCTCGGGACGTTCCCCTCCGAGGAGGCCTGCCGGGCATGGGCCGCGATCGACGCCCTCGCCCAGCGGTACGTCACCGACGGCACCTGCGAACGCATCGACCGGGCCCGCGCCAAGGCCCTCACCGACCTCGTCACCGGGCAGGCGACCGTCGACGTCCAGGTCGTCCTCACCACCCCCGCCTCGACCAGCCAAGGGACCAGCCCCGGTCTCGTCGAGGTCGCCGCGCCCGGCAGCGCCGAGCCGGTCCTGGTCGACCGGGGCTGGCTCGCGCAGGCCGGACGAGCCCGGGTCGCGGCGTGCGACCCGGTCACCGGCGCCCTCGCCGACGAGGGCGAGTCGCTGGCGACCGGCGCGTACCGGCCCGGCAAGAGACTCGCCGCTCTGGTCCGGGCCCGGGACGGGCGGTGCCGGTTCCCCGGCTGCCACGTCGCCGCCCGCTTCTGCGACCTCGACCACGTCACCCCCTGGCCCGCCGGACCCACCACCGCCACCAACCTGGCCTGCCTCTGCCGGCGCCACCACCGCGTCAAGCAACGCCCCGGCTGGACCGCCACCCTCCACCCCGACGCGACCCTCACCTGGACCGACCCCACCGGCAGGAGCACGCACCACCCACCCCGTCGACCACCTCCACTTGCTCCAGCTCCCCGCCAGCACCCACCAGCCCGAACCGGCACCCGCGGGCATCCCCTGCCCCACCCTCCCCGACGCACCCCACAGCACCCTCGAACACCGGGTCGAACACCACCTCGGTGCCCCCCGACCCCGCCCCGCGTGCCGCACCGACACCCACGACCTCACCCCACGACGGCTCCGGGTGACCACCCCCTCGCACCGAACCCGGCAACGCCCCCGCGCCACCGGCCGAGCAGACCCTCCACCGTTCTGACCGTCCGGCGAGCACCGTCTCCATCCCCGAACCGCCGCTCACCTAGGCTGGGGTCCATGACCCTGCGGTCGGCAAACATCGAGCGGATCGACGGCGGCTTCTTCGACGTCCTCGTCGTCGGCGCCGGGATCAACGGCGCCGTCTCCGCCGCGGCCCTCGCCGGACGCGGCGCCTCCGTCGCCCTCATCGACCGCGGCGACTTCGCCGGCTTCACCAGCCAGGAGTCCTCCAACCTGGTGTGGGGCGGCTTCAAGTACCTCGAGAACTACGAGCTGCCCCTGGTCTTCGGCCTCTGCCGCAGCCGCAACCGGCTCATGAAGGCCTACCCCGACAACATCAAGGAGATCGGGTTCCTCGCGGCCCTCGACCACTCCTCGCCGTACGCCCCGTGGTTCGCCGGGCTCGGTGCCGTCGGCTACTGGGGCATCGGGCTGTTCGGCACCAAGCGCCCGCACCTCTACGACGTCGACGCCGTCAAGGAGCAGGAGCCGGCCATCGACACGAGCGACGTCCGTGGCGCCATCGAGTACCGCGACGCCTACCTCGTCGACAACGACAGCCGCTTCGTCTTCTCCTTCGTCCGCTCCGCCCTCGAGGCCGGGGCCGCGGTCGCGAACTACGTCGAGCTCGTCTCCGCCGAACGCATCGGCGACCGCTGGGTGTGCCACCTCCGCGACACCGACACCGGAGCCGAGATCACCACGGCCGCACGCGTGGTCGTCAACGCCGCGGGGCCGTTCGTCGACGACCTCAACAGCTCGTGGAACCTCACCACCGAGCACCGGATCGTCTGCTCCAAGGGCATCCACCTCATCGTCCCGCGCCTCACGACGACCCGGCACGACCGCGTGCTCGCGTTCTTCGACGACACCGGACGGCTCTTCTACGTCATCCCGATGGGCCGGCGCTCGGTCATCGGCACCACCGACACCCGTGTCGACAGCCCGTACACCGAGGTCACCGACGAGGACCGCGAGTTCCTCCTCGAGCAGATCAACGCCCGCCTCGACCTCGACCGGCCGCTGACCGTCGACGACGTCATCGCCGAGCGCTGCGGCGTCCGCCCCCTCGTCGTGCGCCGGGGCGCCGGCGACCAGGACGAGGCCGACTGGACCTCGCTCTCGCGCAAGCACGAGATCGAACGTGACGACGCCCAGGCCGTCGTCACCGTCCTCGGCGGCAAGCTCACCGACTGCCTCAACGTCGGCGAGGAGGTCGCCGCCGAGGTCGAGCACCTCGGCATCCCGCTCGAGAAGGACCTCGGCAACTGGTACGGCGAGCCCGCACCGCAGACCCGCGCCGAGTTCTACCGCCAGGCGCGCCTCATGCGGCTCGACAGCCTCCGCACCAAGCCCGACACCGAGCCCCTCACGGACCGGCTCTGGCGCCGCTACGGGCGCCGCGCCTTCGACCTGCTCGAGGTCATCCGCGCGAACCCGGCGATGGGCGAGGACGTCATGGGGTCGGCCGACTACCTGCGTGCCGAGCTCTACACCGCTGCCGAGCACGAGATGGTCGTCACCCTCGACGACTTCATGCGCCGCCGCTCCAAGATCGACCTCGTGGTGCGTGACGAGGACATCGACGACACCGCCGGTCTGCGCGAGATCGCCGAGATCCTCTTCGGCGACGACGCCGAGCGCCGCCTCGCCGACTACCGGTCCCGTCAGCGGGCACCGCACAGCCCGGCCGCCGACGGCGACACCGCCTGACAGGGATCCCACAGGTCCCGGCCAGACCGTTCCGAGCCCCGCCGAGCACCGTGGGCACATGACCACGGTCACCCCGCAACCACCGCCTCGTCCCTCGGTCCGCGAGCTGATCGCCGAGCTGGCCGGCACCGAGGACGCGCTCCGCGAGTGCCGTCGCAGCGGCGCCGTCGACCGCCAGGTCGTCGTCGCCCGGCGCCAGGCGACGATCGTCCGCGAGCTCCGGCGCCGACGACGCCTCCGTTGACCGACCGTGGCTCAGACCTCGACGAGCACGAACGGCCGCTCGTTGCGGGGCCGCCCGAGGATCTCGCCGAGGAACCTCATCGGCGACGGGGTGTGGGTGAGGGTCGCGAGGCCCGCCGAGTGCAGGGCCGCGAGGAAGAGCCCGACGGCGATGCCGACCGACTCCTTCGGGTAGTACGGCCGCGGCTCGGAGTCGCTGCGGTGCACCTCGAAGACCGCGACGAGCACCGGTGCCGTCTCGAGGAACGGCTTCTCCGCATCCGTCCCGAGGGGCGCCAGGGCGTCGAGCCACTCCTCGCCCGCGCGCCGGTCGTAGAACTCGCGCTCCTCGGCCTCCGCGCCCGCGCGGATCCGCCGCCGAGCCTCCGGGTCGGTCACGACGACGAAGCGCCACGGCTGGAGGTTCGCCCCGCTCGGCGCGGTCGCGGCCGCGCGCACCGCCTCACGCACCGCGTCGAGCGGCACGGGGTCCGGCGCGAAGTCTCGGACGGTCCGGCGGGTCGCCATGAGGTCCGCGAAGGCTCGCGCACGGCCCACCCGCTCCTCGTCGGTGAGGGCCGGCCCCGTGGGGGCGGGCAGCGTGGGCAGGGTCGGCAGGGCGCGGTCCTCGGGCACCCCGGAAGTGTCGCAGCGCCGCGCCCGGAGGGAACAGACCGCCCGGTGAGTCGGTTGGCCCTGACATGCGTGTACTCATCATCGGCGGCCACGGCAAGGTGGCCCGACAGCTCCACCCGCTCCTCACCGAACGAGGCCACGAGCCCGTCGCGGTCATCCGGAAGGACGACCAGTCGGCCGACGTCGAGGCCGACGGCGCCACCGCGCTCGTCGCCGACGTCGAGTCGATGGACACGGCTGCGCTCACCGACCTCGTCAGCGGCCACGACGCCGTCGTGTGGGCCGCAGGGGCCGGCGGCGGCAGCCCCGAACGCACCTACGCGGTCGACCGCGACGCGGCCATCCGCTCGATGGATGCCGCCAAGGCCGCGGGCGTCTCCCGGTACGTGATGCTCTCGTACTTCGGGGCTGGTCCGGACCACGGTGTGCCGGAGGACAACTCCTTCTTCGCCTACGCGGACGCCAAGACCGCCGCTGACGTCCACCTCCAGGAGTCCGGGCTCGACTGGACCCTCGCCCGCCCGAGCCGGCTCACCGACGACCCGTCGACGGGCCGCATCGAGACCTCTCGCACGGGCGCGGAGGGCGCCTCGGTGCCCCGCGCCGACGTCGCCCTGGTCATCGCCGAGGCGCTGGACCGCCCCTCGACGACCATCGGCGCGGTCGTCGAGTTCAACACCGGGGACACCCCCGTGGCCGAGGAGCTCGCCGCCTTCGGCGGCTGACCCACGGTGCCCACCCGGACGTCCTGGACGGCGCCACGGGGTCGTCCTCGCCTCGCTCGAGAGCGAGCGGCTCGCCGTCGCGCTCGGGGCCCGGCTCGTCACCGGCACGCGGTACACGTGGGCCCGGATGCGCTTGCGCCGCGACGGCGACCTCCTCCGGTACTCCACCACCCGCCGCTGGCCCGCACCGCGGGGCGCGGGCGGGCGGATGGATGTCCAAGTCGGCGAGCCCATCGCCGCACCCAGCCCCGTCGAGGAGTTCGTGACCGCCCGGTTCGGCCTGCACTCGACCGGCACCTTCACCGAGTTCGGGGTGCCCCGGCTCCTCTGACGGGTCCACTCCGGAGGGTGGTCACGGCCCCGGACACCGTGGTTGGCTGTTCATCGTGTCCGCGAACACCGAAACCAGCACCCCAGCACCCGAGGAGTCCCGGGGAGCGTTCTCGTCGCGGAGGGTGTTCATCCTCGCGGCGATCGGCTCCGCCGTCGGGCTCGGCAACATCTGGCGGTTCCCGTACGTCGCCTACGAGAACGGCGGGGGCGCCTTCATGCTCCCGTATCTCGTCGCGCTGCTGACCGCCGGCATCCCCTTCCTCCTGCTCGACTACGCCCTCGGACACCGCAACCGGGGCTCCGCGCCGCTCTCGTTCGCGCGCACCGACCGGCGCACCGAGTGGATCGGCTGGTGGCAGGTCGGGATCTGCTTCGTCATCGCGGTCTACTACGCGGCCGTCATCGCGTGGGCGGTCCGCTACACCGGCTTCTCGGTCAGCCGCGCGTGGGGCGACGCCCCCGACGACTTCCTCTTCGGGTCCTTCCTCAAGGCCGGGGATCCCGGGGTCAGCCTCGACGTCGTCCCCGGCGTGCTCGTGCCGCTGGCCGCCGTGTGGCTGGTCGTCGTCGGGATCATGGCGCTCGGCGTCCAGAAGGGCATCGGCCGCACGTCCGTGGTCTTCATCCCGGTGCTCGTGCTCGCCTTCGCGGCGCTCGTCGTCCGCGCCCTGTTCCTGCCCGGCGCCGGCCAGGGGCTCGAGGCCCTCTTCAGCCCGGACTGGGGCGCGCTCGGCCAGACCTCGGTCTGGGCGGCGGCCTTCGGCCAGATCTTCTTCTCGCTGTCCGTCGGCTTCGGCATCATGATCACCTACAGCTCGTACGTCTCCCGGCGCACCGACATGACCGGCTCGGGGCTCGTCGTCGGGTTCGCGAACTCCGGGTTCGAGCTGCTCGCGGGCATCGGCGTCTTCGCCGCCCTCGGGTTCATGGCACAGTCCAGCGGCGTGCCCGTCGACGAGGTCGCCTCCGACGGCCTCGGCCTCGCCTTCGTCGCGTTCCCCGCGATCATCAACGAGGCCCCGGCGGGTGCCTTCATCGGCGTCCTCTTCTTCGGCTCGCTCGTCTTCGCGGGTGTCACCTCGCTCGTCAGCGTCATCGAGGTCGTCATCTCCGCGGTGCGCGACAAGTTCGAGATGACCCGGGTCGGCGCGACCCTCGCCGTCGTGGTCCCCTCGGCGCTGGTCAGCCTCGTCTTCTTCAGCACGACGAGCGGCGTCTACGTCCTCGACATCGTCGACCACTTCATCAACCGCTACGGCATCCTCCTCGTCGCGGTCGTCAGCATGCTCGCCGTGGCCTGGCTCGCCAAGGCGCTCGGCCCGCTGTCGGCGCACCTCAACCGCACCGGGTCGGTGCGCATCGGTCGCTGGTGGATCGTCCTCATCGGCGCCCTCACCCCGGCCGCACTCACCGTCGTCCTCGTCCGCGAGCTGCTCGCCGACCTCGACACCCCGTACGAGGGCTACCCGGGATGGATGCTCGGGCTCTTCGGCTGGGGCGTGGCCGCCGCCGTCGTCGTCCTCGCGGGCCTGGCCGTGCTCGTCCGGTGGCGTGACCGGACGTCCCTCACCGCGCCGGAGGACGACCCGGCGCTCGACACCACGGAGGTCGGGTCATGAGCACCGCGGCGATCCTCATGATGGTCCTGGCCATGCTCGTCCTCTGGGGCGGCCTCGGCCTGGCCATCTGGAACCTCGTCCACCGGAGCAAGAGCCCGGAGGAGCACTACCGGCGCGACCTCTGAGAGGCCCGTGCCCCCCGGTGCGTCAGTAGTCGACGGGGTCACGCACGAGCGGGCAGGTCATGCAGTGCCCGCCACCGCGGCCCCGGCCGAGCTCGGCGCCGCGGATCTCGACGACCTCGACCCCGGCCTCGCGCAGCAGGGTGTTCGTGGTGGTGTTGCGGTCGTACGTGAACACGACACCCGGCTCGACCGCGACCGCGTTGTTCCCGCTGTCCCACTGCTGGCGCTCCGAGGCGTACACGTCGCCGCCGGTCTCGATGACCCGGAGGTCGCCGACCCCGAGCGCATCCCCGACGACCTTGGTGAAGCGGCCCTCCCCCGCGTCCTCGACCTCGACACCGGTGTCGCTGTCCGAGGGGTGCAGGACGAAGGTGTGCACGCCGTCCATGATCGTCGGGTAGAGGGTCACGACGTCGCGGTCGGCGAAGGTGAAGACGGTGTCGAGGTGCATCGCGGCGCGGAGCTTCGGCATGCCGGCCACGACGACCTTCTCGGCCGCCCCCTGCGCGAACAGCGAGGCCGCCACCTGGGTGATGCCCTGCCGGGAGGTCCGCTCGCTCATGCCCATGAGGACGACGCCGTTGCCCACCGGCATGACGTCACCGCCCTCGAGGGTCGCCTCGCCCCACTCCGCCTCCGGGTCGCCCCACCAGATCGTGGAGTCCCGGTACCCCGGGTGGAAGGTGTAGATCGCCTTGTAGATGAGGGTCTCGTTCTCGCGCGCCGGCCAGTACAGCGGGTTGAGCGTGACGCCGCCGTAGACCCAGCACGTCGTGTCGCGGGTGTACAGCGTGTTGGGGAGCGGCGGCATGAGGTACTCGCGTGCCCCGGTCTGCTCCCGAGCGAGCATCACCCACGGGGTACGGAACTCCTCCGGCAGGTCGGGGATGGCCAGACCACCGATGAGGAACTCCGCGAGCCGCGCCGGCTCGAGGGTCTCGAGGAAGGCCCGCGTGCTGTCGACGAGGCCCAGCCCGACGTGGTTCGCGACGATCTTGCGGTCGAGCAGCCAGTCGCGGGCGGCGGGGATCGCCATCGTCTCGGCGAGCAGGTCGTGCAGCTCGACGACCTCGACGCCGCGCTCGGTGAGCTTGTCGACGAAGTCCGCGTGGTCGCGCTCGGCCTGCCCCACCCACATGACGTCGTCGAACAGCAGGTCGGCCGAGTTCGTCGGCGTCAGCCTCCGGTGGGCGAGCCCCGGGCGGCAGACGAGGACCTTGCGGAGCCGCCCCACCTCGGAGTGGACGCCGTGCGTCGCGGGACGAAGGTCGTTCATGCGATGGTCCTCCACGGTCGGTGAGCGGTCCCGGCGGGGGCCGGAGCGGACCTCGATCCCACCACAGCCGCGCCCTGCGGCACCAGCCGCCACGGAGGCGTCGGGCCCGGGGGACGCTCGGGGTCGAGTCAGGGACACCCCCCACAGACAGCGCAGGGCCTCCCGCGCCACGCTCGAGGCATGACGACGACCCTGGCCGGTGCCGCCTCCGGCACCGCAGTGAGGACCCACCGCCGCGACGCCCAGCGGGCCGACCGGGCCGGCCGGGCCGCGACCCCCGAGACCCACGGTGCCGGAGCCGTGGCCGCCATCGCCGGGACCCTCGCCCTCAGCCTGCCGGCCGTGGCGCTGCTCGACCGACCGGCCGGGACCGCGACGGTCGACGTCGTCGCGTCCTTCCTCATCGTCGGCGGCCTCGAGGTCGTCGCCGCCCGCTCGCTCTGGCGCCTCACCCGGAGCCACGCGCACCCCGCGGCGTACGCAGCGCTCCTGGCCCGGCTCGGCTACGCCCTGCTCCTCGTGGTCGGGGCGCTCGTACTCCTCGTGCAGGGGCCCTCGGGCACCACGGCCTTCGGTGCGCACTGGGGGTCGGCGCTCGGCGTGCTCGGCCTGCACCTCGTGGCCGTCGGCGTCGCGCTCCGGCGGTGCCCGGCGGCCGGGCAGTTCGGCCCCCTGCTGCTCTCCGCCTGCGGCGCAGCCGGTCTCGCCGCGGCGCTCTCCCCGGTCGACGGGGTGCCGCTGACAGCGGCGCTCGCCCCGGTCCTCGTGGGCGAGGTGGTGCTCGCGGGGGTGCTGCTCCGGACCACGACCCGGCGTCCCGTGGCCTGACGACTCAGCCGGCGTCGACCTCGGCCGCCGCCTTGAGCCGTGCGAGGCCCTTCTCCAGGTCGGGTCCGATGAGCTCCTCCATCGGCTTGACGAGGGAGAAGACCCGCATCGCGAGGTTGAGCTCGCCGTGCATCAGCCACTCGACGTGCGTCTCCTCGCCCTCCTGACCGAGCACGAACTCGACCCGGGACCGCGAAGGGAACGGCTTCTCGAAGGTCAGGGCGATCTCGACCCGTCCGGGCTCGTCGCCGGTGATCTCCATGGTGCCGCGGCCGGCCCTGCGGTTGCCCTCCCAGGCGTACCGCGCGCCGACCCCGCGCTCGGCGCCCGAGTAGGTGCGCCGCATGTCGGGGTCGAGGTCCTCCCACGGGGACCACCTCGGCCACGCGTGGAAGTCCGCGACGAGGTCGTGGACGGGGCCGGCGGGCGTGAGGACGATCGTCTCGCGGCGGACGGTGTAGGGCGTGGCCATCCCGCAGTGTCTCGCGTCCGGGGCCCGACCGGAAGGACGCCACCCGAACCGGCCCGCAGTGCGCGGGCGCCCGTCATACTCGGCCGGTGGTCGATGCCGCCCCCGGGCCCTCCCCCGCCGCTCGCGCGGCCTTCGCCGTCAACGCCGCGCTCGCCTGGCTGGGCGTCGGCCTCACGGTCCTCATCTCGGGGCTCGGAGGGTACGCCGAGACCACCCCCGAGCCGGGTCTCTACGGGACGCACCCCGACGGAGCGGCCGGCGTGCTCTCGCGGCTCTCGGACACGGCGAGCTACTTCACGATCTGGTCCAACGTCGTCGTCGCGGTCTCCCTCACGCTGCTGGTGCGCCGCCCGCTGCGTGACGGCGTGCTCCACCGGGTGCTGCGCCTCGACGCGCTCCTGATGATCACGGTGACGGCGATCGTCTACCAGGTGCTCCTCGCGCCGACCGCCGACGTCGTCGGGTGGTCGCGGCTCACCGACCCCATCCTCCACGTCCTCACGCCGGCCGTCACCGTCGTCGTCTGGCTGGTGTTCGGACCGCGTGGCCGGGTCTCCGGGCGGCTCGTGCCACTGGCCCTCGTCGTCCCGATCCTGTGGATCGGGTGGATGCTCGTGCGCGGCGCGGTCGTCGGGGCCTACCCCTACGGGTTCGCCAACGTCACCGAGTTCGGGTACCCGGCCGTGGCCCGCACCCTGGCCCTGATCCTCGTCTTCGGGCTCGTCGTGGCCAGCGTCTACTGGGCCCTGGACCGTCTCCTCGGCCGCCGCCGGCGCGGCTGAGGGCCCCCGTCGGGGAGCGAGCGTCCCGGCGGGTTCTCAGGAAACACACGGCCGACATCTGCGCAGGTCAGCGGTGGTGCGGGAGGGGACCGCCGCCGGCTCCGGCCGCCGGCACGACTCCCCGTAGGGGTTGTCAGGACGCTCGCCGCATGGCACGGTAAGCGCTTACAGCAGGTTGTAAGCGCTTACAAGGAGGTGGCGTGATGGTCTCGGCCAGCACGAGCAACGAGCCGTCGGCCACGACGATCTACTCCGTCGCCGAGGCGGCCGGGGTCTCGATCGCCACCGTCTCCCGGGTCCTCCAGGGCACCGGCGCGGTCTCCGAGCGCACCCGCGACAAGGTCCTCGAGGCCATCGACCGGCTCGACTACATGCCGCTCGCCGCCGCGCGATCTCTCGCCGTTCGGCAGCACGAGGCCCTCGGCCTCGTCCTCCCCGAGCTCGACGGCCCCTACTTCTCCGAGCTCCTCACCGGTTTCGAGGAGGCCGCCGCCGAGCTCGAGCTGAGCGTCGTCCTCGCCCTCGTCGACCCCGAGCGCCCCCTGGACGCCGCCCGCTTCACCAAGCTCGCGGCCGGGGTCGACGGGGTCGCCGTCCTCGGTGGCGTGCTCCCCGACGACGTCCTCCGGCGCGCGAGCCGGCAGAAGCCCCTCCTCGTCCTCGCGGGCACCGCGACCCCGGGGCTGGAGCAGCTCGCCGCCGAGAACCGCACGAGCGCGGAGGAGCTGACCGCGCACCTCCTCGACCTCCACGGCCGCACCCGGCCGGTGTTCGCGGGCGACCCCGACATCGCGCCCGACGTCCGGCAGCGCTTCGAGGGCTTCGCCCGGGCCCTGACCGCGCGCGGCCTCGAGGTCCCTGAACCCCTGGGGGGCGGGCTGCGCGAGGACGACGGCGCGGCGGCCGCCCAGCGGCTGCTCGACACGGGGATGCCCGCCGACGCGGTGGTCTGCGCCAACGACGAGGTCGCCCTCGCGCTGCTCGACCGCCTCGTGACGGGCGGCGTCCGGGTCCCCCACGACCTCGCGGTCACCGGCTGGGACGACGTCATGGCCGCGCGCTACGTGCGCCCCGGCCTCACGACGGTGCGCCAGCCGGTCCGCCAGCTCGGGGCCCTCGCCGCGCACCGCCTCCACGACCGCATCACCGGCTCCGCCCCCGGCGACGCCGGTCTCCTGCCCACCCGGCTCGTCGTCCGCGGCTCCTGCGGCTGCGCGGAGCCCGGGCGCACCACCCCCTGACCCCTCATCCCACGTCAACCCCACAAGGAAGTGAGCACGACATGAGACGACCGTCGACGACCGCCCTGGCCGTGGTGGCCACCGCGGCCCTGGCCCTGAGCGCCTGCGGACGCAGTGACGACACCGGGGCCTCCGCGGCCGAGGCCACCGACGTCAGCGCCGGCAAGGCCACCGGCACCATCACCGTCTGGGCGATGGGCGCCGAGGGCGAGAAGCTCTCCGGGCTCGCCAAGGACTTCGAGGCCGAGAACCCCGGCGCCAAGGTCAACGTGACGGCGATCCCCTGGGACGCCGCACACGACAAGTTCACCACCGCCATCACCGCCGACAGCACCCCGGACGCGGCGATGGTCGGGACGACCTGGATGGGCGAGTTCGCCGGGCTCGGCGCCCTCGACCCGCTGCCGGGCAACATCGACGTCAGCGGCTTCTTCCCCGGCGCGCAGAAGACCACCGAGGTGAGCGGCACCTCCTACGGCATCCCCTGGTACGTCGAGACGCGGCTGCTCTACTACCGCACCGACCTCGCGAAGAAGGCCGGCTACGACGCGGCTCCGACCGACTGGCAGGGCCTGCACGACATGGCCAAGGCCATGCAGGACAAGGCCGGCGCCACCTGGGGCATCGGCCTGCAGGCCGGCGGCACCGGTTCGTGGCAGTCCGTCCTGCCGTTCGCGTGGAGCGAGGGCGCCGAGGTGGCCAAGGACGACAGGTACTCGTTCGACAGCCCCGAGATGCTCAAGGCGGTGCAGTACTACCAGTCCTTCTTCACCGACGGCATCTCCGACAAGGCCGCCCCGAACCAGCCCACGACCGAGCCCGACTTCGCGAGCGGCAAGGTGCCGATGTTCATCTCCGGCCCGTGGATGATGTCCGCGGTCGAGAAGGTCGGCGGCGAGGGCTTCAAGGACAAGTACTCGGTCGCCAAGATCCCCGCCGGGAGCAAGGAGTCCTCCTCCTTCGTCGGTGGCTCCGACTTCGTCGTCTTCAAGAACTCCCCGCAGCGCGACACGGCGTGGAAGTTCGTCCAGTTCCTGTCCGACCCCGCGACACAGGCGAAGTGGTACGGCATGTCCACCGACCTGCCGTCCGTGCAGTCCGCCTGGGACGACCCGGCGCTCTCCGGCGACGACAAGCTCGCCGTCTTCGGTGAGCAGCTCCAGACCGCCAAGGCCCCGCCGTCGTACCCGACGTGGGAGCAGGTCATCGCGAACTTCGACACCGAGATGGAGAAGGTGACCAAGACCGGCGCCGACCCGGCCGAGGCCCTGAAGTCGGTCCAGCAGCAGGCGGAGTCGATCGGGACCGGTCAGTGAGATGACCACGACGACCGCCCCGCCGGCCCCCGCCGGCGAGTCCACCGCTCCGGGTGGCGGGACGCGCACGCGCTCCGCCACCCGGGCGCAGGGGCGGGCCGCGTGGATCCTCGCCCTCCCCTTCTGCCTGCTCTTCCTCGCCTTCACGCTGTGGCCGGTGGTCCAGTCGCTCTTCATGAGCTTCACGGACACCCGCTCCCGCGACCTGAAGACCCCGTTCGCGGTCGACGTCGTCGGCCTCGAGAACTACACGAAGGCGTTCGGGGACCCGGTCTTCCGCCAGGCGCTCGCCAACACCGGCTACTTCGTCCTCGTCGGCGTCCCCCTGACGCTCACCGTGGCCCTCGCCGCGGCCGTCGCGCTCGACCGGGGGATCACCCGGCTGCGCGGCGTGTTCCGGCTCGGCTTCTACACCCCTGTCATCACCTCGATCGTCGCCGTCGCCGTGGTCTGGCGCTTCCTGCTCCAGGCCGACTACGGGCTGATCAACACCGTCCTCGGGTGGGTGGGGATCGACGGGCCGAACTGGCTCGGCGACCCGCACTGGTCGATGCCGGCCCTCATCCTCATGGCGACCTGGCGCAACTTCGGGACCGGCATGATCATCTTCCTCGCCGGCCTCCAGGCCGTGCCGTGGAACCTCCACGAGGCGGCCGCCATCGACGGCGCCTCGGCGTGGCAGCGCTTCCGCCACGTCACCCTGCCGCTCATGCGCCCGACGATCCTCTTCGTCTCGGTGACCACCGGCATCGGCTACCTCCAGTTCTTCGAGGAGCCCTTCGTCATGACGAGCGGCGGGCCGCTCGACTCGACCGTGTCGATGTCGATGTACACGTACGAGCAGTTCGGCTTCGGCAACTACGGGTACGCGGCCTCGATCAGCTACATCATCTTCGTCCTCGTCGCGGTCGTCACCGCGATCCAGTTCCGGCTGCTGCGAGAGGAGCGCTGACCGATGCTGACCTCCCGCAAGCACAACTGGTGGCTCTACGGCGCCCTGTCCGCGGCCCTCGTGACCGTGGTCGCACCCTTCGTCTGGATGGTGCTGGGCTCGTTCAAGACCGAGGGCGAGCTGCGGCAGGCCCCGCCGACGTGGTGGCCGCAGACCGCGACCCTCGACAACTACACGCAGCTGTTCAGCCGGCTCGACTTCGGCGGCTACTTCACGAACTCCGTCGTCGTGGCCACGGTCGTGACGATCGGCAACCTGCTCTTCTGCTCGGCCCTCGGGTACGCCCTGGCGATGCTCGACTTCCGTGGCAAGAAGGCCCTCTTCGCCGTCGTCATGACCACGCTGATGATCCCCGGCGTGGTGACGTTCGTGCCGCTGTTCGTGCTCGTCGCGAACGCCGGTCTCGTCGACACCCTGCCCGGGCTCTTCCTCCCGTTCCTCGTCAGCCCGTTCGGCGTCTTCCTCATGCGACAGTTCATCACCGGGCTGCCCAAGGAGCTCATCGACGCCGGTCGCGTCGACGGCGCGGGCGAGCTGAGGATCTTCGCGCGGATCATCCTGCCCCTGTGCGGGCCGGCCCTCGCGACACTGGGCATCCTCACCTTCCTCGGCAGCTGGAACAACTTCCTGTGGCCGCTCGTCGTGGCCCAGACCGAGGACACCTACACCCTGCCCGTGGCGCTCGCGCTCTACAGCACGGGGCAGAACAGCACGCAGTACGGGCTCCTGCTCGCCGGCGCCACCGTCGTCGTGCTGCCCGTGCTCATCGTCTTCATGGTCTTCCAGCGGCGCTTCATCGAGGGCATCGCGACGACCGGCATCAAGTGAGCTCCGGCCCCCGCCGGACCCGACCACCACGAGGAGACTCCCGATGACCCCCCGACCCGCTCTCACCGTCCCCGCATCCCGGCGCCAGCTGATCGTCGGCGGAGCCGCCGCCCTCGGCGGGCTCGTCGCCACCGGCGCCACCGCGCCGGCCGCCGCCGCCGCCCCCACCGCGGCACCCGCGTTCTTGCGCGGCGACTCCCACCACGGCGCCTGGAGCACGCGCACCGTCCGTCGCTGGGCGGCCGACACGTGGCGCTCGCTCGTCGCGATGACCGACGCGCACACCGGCCTGCCGTCCGACAACATCCCCGAGGGACTCGCCGCGGGGGACCGCAGCGGCTACACCTCGCCGACGAACATCGGCGGCTACCTCTGGAGCACCGTCGTGGCGCGCGAGCTGGGGCTCGTGAGCCACGGGGAGGCCACCCGCCGGGTCCGGCAGACGCTCACCACCCTGCTCCGGATGGAGCACCACGAGCCGAGCGGCATGTACTTCAACTGGTACGACGAGGCGAGCGGCGAGGCCCTCACGACCTGGCCGGACTCCGGCGACCGGGTGGACCCGTTCGTCTCGAGCGTCGACAGCGGCTGGCTCGGCGCGGCGCTCCTCGTCGTCCGGGAGGCCGTGCCGGGCGCCCGGCACCAGGCCGACCGGCTGTTCTCCCGGATGCGCTGGGACATGTTCTACGACCCGGCGGGCCCGCGCCCCGGCGGCCTGATGCACGGCGGCTTCTACCCCGCGCAGCCGGCGAGCACGTCCGGCCTGACGCTCGGCAACCACATCGAGGTCGGCGACGACGTCTGGTACACCGACCACCACTACGACACCGCGGTGTCCGAGACGCGCATCACGAGCTACCTCGGCATCCTCACCGAACAGGTGCCGGCGAAGCACTGGTTCGCCTCGTGGCGCACCTTCCCCGCCACCTGCGACTGGTCGTGGCACGAGATGCAGCCGGTCGGCGAGACCCGCACCTACCTCGGGCTCGACGTCTACGAGGGCGCGTACACCTACCGGGGGATGCACATCGTCCCCGGCTGGGGCGGGTCGATGTTCGAGGAGCTCATGCCCGACGTGTTCGTCCCCGAGGCGACCTGGGCACCACGCTCCTGGGGACGCAACCACCCCCTCCACGTGCGCGCGCAGCGGGAGCACGGGCTGATCGAGGCGAAGTACGGGTACTGGGGCTTCTCGCCCTCGTCGAACCCGGCCGGTGGGTACCGCGAGTACGGCGTGGACGCCCTCGGCCTCAACCCCGACGGCTACTGCTCTGACCAGGAGAGCACGAACTACGACCCGGGCTTCGGCGACTGCCGGGAGGCCACGAACCCCCACCCGACCTTCGGCGACGGCGTCGTCACACCGCACGCCTCGTTCCTCGCGATGATGCACGAGCCGCGGGAGGCCTTCGCCAACCTCGCCGGCATCGAGAGGGACCTCGGCGCCTACGGCGACGGCGGGTTCTTCGACGCGGTGGCGGTGCACTCCGGGACGGTCGCGCGCCGCTACCTCTCCCTCGACCAGGCCATGGTCATGGGGGCGGTCGGCAACGTCCTGTGCCGCGACGTCCTCCGGAAGGCCTTCTCCACGAAGGCGGTCGAGCGGCGCCTGCGTCCCGTCATCGGCATGGAGGAGTTCGGGGCAGGTCTCGCGTGAGCGGCACCACGACCCACCCGGAGACGCTTACCGTCGCCCACCCCGCGACCGGGGACACCCCGGCCTGGCGGGACCTCAACGGCAACGGCGTCATGGACCCCTACGAGGACCCGCGACGACCCGTCGAGGAGCGCGTCGAGGACCTGCTCGGCCGGCTCTCCCTCGAGGAGAAGGTCGGGCTGATGTTCCACACCGTCATCGAGGCGGGCGAGGACGGGCGGGTGCTCGAGGCCCCGGGGAGGATCAGCAAGTCACCGACGAGTGACGTCGTCCTCGGAAAGCACCTCTCCCACTTCAACGTCCACGAGCTCACGGGCGCCCGGCAGGCCGCCGCCTGGAGCAACGACCTCCAGCGGCTGGCCGAGCGCACCCCGCACGGCATCCCTGTGACGGTGAGCACCGACCCGCGGCACGCCTTCATCGAGAACGCCGGCGTCTCGTTCGCCGCGGGGTCGTTCTCGCAGTGGCCCGAGCCCCTCGGGCTCGCCGCCCTGCGCGACGCCGAGGCCGTGCGGCGGTTCGCCGACATCGCCCGCCGCGAGTACGTCGCGGTCGGCATCCGGGAGGCCCTGCACCCCACCCTCGACCTCGCGACAGAGCCGCGCTGGGCCCGGCAGGCCGGGACGTTCGGGCAGGACCCGACCCTCGCGGGCGACCTCGGCGTGGCCTACCTCGAGGGCTTCCAGCGTGGCGCCGAGCTCGGCCCCGACGCCGTCGCGTGCGTCACGAAGCACTTCCCCGGCGGCGGCCCGCAGAAGGACGGTGAGGACGCCCACTTCCCGTACGGCCGCGAACAGGTCTACGAGGGAGGGCGGTTCGCCGACCATCTCGCACCCTTCCCGCGAGCCGTGGAGGCTGGCACCGCCGCCGTCATGCCGTACTACGGGATGCCCGTGGGCCTCGAGGTCGACGGCGAACCCGTCGAGGAGGTCGGCTTCGGCTACAACCGGCAGGTCGTCACCGGGATGCTCCGCGAGCAGCTCGGCTTCGACGGCGTCGTGCTGACCGACTGGGAGCTGGTCAACGACAACCACGTCGGCGACCAGGTGCTGCCGGCCCGGGCCTGGGGCGTCGAGGACCTCGACCCCGCGGGCCGGATGGAGCTGATCCTCCACGCCGGCGCCGACCAGTTCGGCGGCGAGGAGTGCGTCGACCTCCTGCTCGACCTCGTGCGCTCCGGTCGGGTGACCGAGGCCCGCATCGACGAGTCCGCCCGGCGGCTGCTCCGGGTGAAGTTCCGGCTCGGACTCTTCGACGACCCCTTCGTCGACGAGGACTCCGCCCTGGAGGTCCTCGGGTCCGAGGAGTCCCGGAACGCCGGCTTCGAGGCCCAGGCCCGATCGGTGACGGTGCTCCGCAACGAGGCCACGGGCGGTCGTCCGGCCCTGCCGCTGCGTGAGGGCACCGCGGTCTACGCCGAGGGCGTGTCCGCGGAGGCGCTCGCCGCCGCCGGGCTGCGCGCCGTCGCGACGCCCGAGGAGGCCGAGCTGGCCCTCGTCCGTCTCGCCGCACCGTTCGAGCACCGCGACGACCTGTTCCTCGAGGCGTGGTTCCACCAGGGCTCCCTCGACTTCCCTCCGGGGCTCGTGGCACGGATGCAGCGCCTCGCTGCCCTGTGCCCCCTCGTCGTCGACGTCTCGCTCGACCGCCCGGCGGTCCTCACGCCGCTGGTCCCGGTGTGCACCGCCATCACGGCGACCTACGGGAGCAGCGACGAGGCGCTGCTCACCGCCCTCACCGGGCGGATCCCGCCCGTGGGACGGCTCCCCTTCGACGTCCCCGCCTCGATGGAGGCGGTCCGGCGCCACCCCGAGGACGTCCCGGGCTTCGGCGTCGACGCGCTGTACCGGTTCGGCCACGGCCTGGAGCTCCCGCCCGGCTGATCCCGGGCGGGTCCGCGTATCACGCGGGGGCCCGTCGTCTCCTTCTCCCCGACACCCGGGGGAGGAGGAGACGATGGCTCCCGAACACGTCGTGCTCGCGCTGTACGTCGCGTGCCTCGTCCTCATCCTCGCGTTCTCGCTGTCCACCGCCCACCTCGCGGCGATCGTCCGTGCCCACCGCCGCCACCCGACCCGTGCCCGCCGCCCGACGGTGGGCGCACCGCCGCGGGTGACGGTCCAGCTGCCGGTCTACAACGAGCTGCACGTCGCGCGCCGCGTCATCGACGCGGTCGCCGCACTGGACCATCCCCGCGACCTGCTCCACGTCCAGGTCCTCGACGACTCCACCGACGCCACGCGCGACATCGTCGACGACGCGGTCTCCCGCCACCGGGCCGCCGGTCTGGACATCGAGGCGGTGCGACGCCCGGGCCGCGAGGGGTACAAGGCCGGCGCGCTCGCCCACGGCCTGACCGAGGACGACGCCGAGTTCGTCCTCGTCCTCGACGCCGACTTCGCGCCCGAGCCGGACCTCGTGACCCGGCTGCTCGAGGGTTTCGACGCCCCGGACGTCGCGGCGGTCCAGGCCCGCTGGGGGTACCTCAACGAGGAGGAGTCGGCCGTCACGAGGGTCGAGGCCTTCCTCCTCGGCCTGCACTTCCTCGTCGAGCAGCCGGGACGCGCGGCGAGCGGCGGGATGCTCAACTTCAACGGCACCGCGGGCATGTGGCGCCGCCGCGCCATCGAGGACGCCGGAGGATGGCTCGCCCGCACCGTCACCGAGGACATCGACCTCTCCTACCGGGCCCAGCTGCGAGGCTGGCGGATCGCCTACCTCGAGGACGTCGTCGTCCCGAGCGAGCTGCCGGCGGACCTCGGCGCACTCCGCAGCCAACAGCACCGCTGGATCAAGGGCGGGGCGCAGAACGCGCGACTGCACGTCGGCGCGGTGACCCGCCACCGCGCCCCGGCGCACGTCCGGCTGCACGGGGCGATGCACCTGCTGTCCGGGTCGCTCTACTCGGTCATCCTCGCCCTGCTCTTCCTCAGCGTGCCGCTCGCGGCCCTGAAGAACACCGCGGTCGGCACCGACTACGTCGACTGGGGGATGCCGTTCGTCCTCGCGACGCTCGCGCTCGGCTGGACCCTCGCCGTCGCGCACGACCCGCGGGGGGTCCGGGGGTGGTGGCGCTTCGCGCGGATGCTGCCGGCGTTCCTCGTCTTCACGATGGGGCTGGCGGTCCACAACGGGCTCGCGGCCCTGTCCGGGTGGTTCGGCCGCCCCGGGGGCGAGTTCGTCCGGACCGCCAAGGCCGGGGGCCACCGGTGGCAGGCGACCGCGTACGCGGGCCGCTCGGTCGACCGGCGCGTGCTGCGTGAGGTGGCCTTCGCGCTGTGGCTCGGCCTCGGCCTGCTCGTCGCGTGGTGGCGCCGCGAGCCCGCCTTCGTGCCGCTGCAGCTCATGGGCCTCACCGGGCTGGGCTGGGTCGTCGTCCTCTCCGTCCGCCATCCGCTCCAGGCCCGGCGCCGCGCGGCCCGCGCCCGTCCGCCGCAGCACGTCCGCCCGCAGGAGGTCACGTCATGATCAGCGCACCCGGACCGTCGATGCGCGACGAGAAGCTCTTCGTCGCCCGCTTCGACAACCCCTTCCCGGACCTCTACGAGCGCTGGTGGGACGGCGTCGAGTGGATCTGGGTCGACCACGGGCGCCCGGACGGGGAGCGGCTCACCCAGGCCCCCGGTGCGGCGATGGGTGACGGCAAGGTCTTCGTCGTCACCGAGACCGGGAGCCTGTGGGAGCGGCACTGGCGCGAGGACCTCGGCCGTTGGGCCTGGGAGGACCACGGCCGGCCGGACGACCAGCGGATCACCCAGGCCCCCGGCGCCGCGATGCTCGGCGAGAAGTTCTTCGTCGCCACCGAGACCGGCAACGTCTGGGAACGCCACTGGCGCGGCGACCTCGGCCGTTGGGCCTGGGAGGACCACGGCCGCCCCGGCAACCAGAAGGTCATCGCCGCACCCGGCGCCGCGATGCTCGGCGAGAAGTTCTTCGTCACCACCGAGACCGGCAACGTCTGGGAACGCCACTGGCGCGGCGACCTCGGCCGCTGGGCCTGGGAGGACCACGGCCGCCCCGGCAACCAGAAGGTCATCGCCGCACCCGGCGCCGCGATGCTCGACACCAAGTTCTTCGTCACCACCGAGACCGGCAACGTCTGGGAACGCCACTGGCGCGGCGACCTCGGCCGCTGGGCCTGGGAGGACCACGGCCGCCCCGGCAACCAGAAGGTCATCGCCGCACCCGGCGCCGCGATGCTCGACACCAAGTTCTTCGTCACCACCGAGACCGGCAACGTCTGGGAACGCCACTGGCGCCCCGACCTCGAGCGCTGGGCCTGGGAGGACCACGGCCGGCCCACGGGGACCCGGGCGCGCACCGCCCCGGGGGCCGCGATGATGAACAGCAAGTTCTTCGTCGGCACCGAGAACGCGCACCTCTTCGAGCGGGTCTGGACGGGTGACGGCTGGTCGTGGGTCGACCACGGCACCGCCTTCCACGACACGAGCCAGCACGTCATCGGCTCCCCCGACACCGAGCCCGCCCTCGTCATCGCGATCATGGGCGACGGCTTCGACGAGGGCTCGATGGACGAGTACCGCCGCATCGTCGACGACGAGGTCGCCGCCGCCTTCCGGCTCGACCAGCTCGCGGGCCACGCGAACCGCCTCCAGGTCGTCCGCATCGACGTCGCGAGCCCCGTGGGTGGGGTCTGGGAGCAGACCTGGGACGAGGGCGGCACCATCGACACGACCGACGACGACACCCTGGTCAGCGAGACCTTCCGTCCCTCGCGCCTCGGCATCGTGAGCACCGAGGTGTGGGCCCGGTGCTGGCTGGTCCCGACCGCTCAGACGACCGCCCGCATCGACAGCATCCGCAACCGCTTCGCACCGGCCGCGACCAACGTCGTCGTCGTGGTGAACAGCACGAAGTTCGGTGGCTGCAACCGCGGTGCCATGGCGGCGTTCACGAAGACGTCGGGCAAGGTCGTCATCGCGCACGAGATGGGCCACAACCTCTTCGGGCTCGGCGACGAGTACACGAACGGCTCGGCCGACTACACGGGGACCACGGGCTACCCCAACCTCTCCGAGGAGCCGGCGCGGTGGGACGACCTCAGGTGGCGCGACCTCGTCACCGCGGGCGCCCCGTTGCCCACCTCCGAGGCGGCCCTGCCCGCGGGCTGGAACCACCGGACGAGCGTCGGCGCCTTCGAGGGTGGCGGCGGCAGCTACGCCACCGGCATCTTCCGCCCCGTGCTCGACTGCCGGATGAACCAGAACGACCCGCCCTGGTGCCCCGTGTGCGCCCGGGAGCTCGACCGAGTGTTCGGAGCACTGTGATGACCCCTCCCGTCGACACCACCCCCGCCCCCCGGCAACCGCTCGGGGACGGGCCGCGCCACCTGCAGGTCGGGCTCCTCGTCCGCCCACGGTCGGTGGTCGTGGCCTCGGTCGCCCTGGCGCCGGGGCGCCCACCCCAGCGCCTCGCGGCCGGGCACTCGTGGCTGGGTGTGGTGACCCTCGGCGACGAGGTGGTCCACCTCAGCCGGCTGCCCGACCCGTTCACCCAGCGCAGCGTGCGCCTCGACCGCACCGGACCGCACCACGTCTCGCGGTCGAGCGAGGGGTACGCCGTCGTCGGCGTGCCGTTCGGCTCGGTCACCGACCTGACGCGCTCACACGTCTCGCTCGTCGACCTCGGCGGGCGCGTGGGCGCCGTCGGAGCCACCGAGCTGGCGGCCGAGTTCCGGGCGCGGACGACGGGGCCCTCCCTCCCGGCGCGGTCCGTCGGCTACGAGGAGATCTCGGCGACGCGGCACTGGGCCACCATCGGCCCGATGCTCGGGGTGGACACCCCGCCCGGACGGTTCGAGATCTACCGCGACCGGGCCGAGCAGTGGCGCTGGCGGCTGCGCGCGGCCGGCGGGGCGGTCGTCGCCGCCTCGAGCGACAGCTTCACGACCCGGGCCGAGGCCGAGGCCGAGGTCACCTGGCTGCGACGCCACACCGGGGACTCCCCGACCACGCACCTCGACGAGTGAGCCGGCCGCCGGACGCGACGCAGCCCACGTCCCCACCCCCTGTCGGTGCACCGCCCGACGCGGGACGATGGTGGTGGGCGCCGCGGGCCGTCGCCACCGCCGGGCGCTCTTCGGGTAGGTGACGAGGAGCCGAGGAGGCAGCCGTGAAGGCACGACCCGGAGACCACATCGTCCTGGCCGGAGAACAGGTCGACGCCCCCGTCCGAGCAGGTGAGGTCGTCGGCGCCGGCAGCGACGGGGAGCCGCCGTACACCGTCCACTGGGAGGACGGGCACACGAGCACGATCTACCCGGGCCCGGGGGCCGTGCTCCGGGTCGAGGAGGGGGCCGACGAGCACTCCGGCCTCGTCGCCCGACCCGAGCTGGGCACGATGCGGCAGTGGTCCGTTCGGGTCACGCTCTTCGAGCGCGGGGACGACACGACCGCGACCGTCGCGTTGCTCGCCGACTCCGCGGAGGCCCTGACCGCGCGCGGCCGCAGCCACCGCAGCCCGACGGACCCGCCCGCCACCCACATCGGCGACGAGCTGGCGGTCGCCCGGGCCCTGCACCACCTCGCCGACCGCATCATGGCGACGGCCGAGGTCGACATCGAGGAGGCGACGGGCGAGCACGACGTCCACGTCCGCGCCGACTGACCTGGGCCGACAGGCGGGACCCCTGCTGTCGCCATCCTGAGGACGGCGGCCGGCCGTTGCTTCCGTGACGGGTGTGGCGGGTGTGACACTGGGCGACGTGCCTCCCCCGCTCCGTGCGATCGCCTCCTCCCTCGCGGGGCTCCTGGCGCTCACCGTCGCCGTCGCTCCGGCCGCGTCGGCGGACGACCCCGTCGTCCCCAGCGCCGGGGACGTCACGGCCGCCCGGGGCGCCGCCGCGGAGGCCGCCCGCCAGGAGCAGGCCCTCACGGCACGCCAGGCCGTCCTCGCCGACCAGCTCCGGGCCCTCCAGCTCGACGTGGCCCGGTCGGTCGACGCCGAGGGGCTCGCCGCACGGCAGCTGGCCACGGCCACCGCCGTCGCCGACACGGCCGCCGTCGAGCTCGACCGGGCCCACCGGGCGCAGGCGGCCGCCCACCGGGCCCTCTCGGCCGCCGCGGTGCAGGCCTGGACGCACTCCGGCGAGCTCGACCAGCTCGAGCTCGCGCTCGCGGGGTCACCCGAGTCGATGGCCGACGCCCAGGTCGTCCTCGACAGCGAGTCGGCCCGCACGAGCCAGGCGGTGTCGGACGCCGCGAGCACCGCAGCCGCCGCCGACGGCCGCGAGGCCTTTCTCACCGCGGCCCGTGAGGACCAGCGCGCTGCCGCCGCGCGCGCCACCACCGCACGGCAGCGTGCCGAGGCCCGTGCTGCCTCCGCGCGGGACCGGGCCGCTGCCCTGGCCGCCGAGGAGGCGGACCTCAGCGCGCGCGTCGACACCCTGCGCGCCCGCGCCGCCGACGTCGCCGCCGCCCGGGAGCACGGGCTGGCCGCGCAGGCCAGGGCCAGGGCCGCGGCGAAGGCACGCGCCGAGGCCGCGGCCCGCGCCGCCCGTGACCGCGCGGCCCGCGCCGGTGCCTCGACCCCGGTGGTCGGGTCGGGCGGCTCCACGGGGTCCGGGGGCCCGTCCGGGGGCACCTCACCGGCCGCCGCGCAGGCCACCGCCCGCTCCCTCCTCGGCGCTCACGGCTGGGGCGCCTCCCAGTTCGGCTGCCTCGTGAACCTGTGGAACGGGGAGTCCGGCTGGCGCTGGAGCGCGACCAACCCGTCGTCCGGCGCGTACGGCATCCCCCAGGCCCTCCCCAGCTGGAAGATGGCCTCCGCCGGGAGCGACTGGCTGACCGACCCGGCGACGCAGATCCGGTGGGGGCTGGACTACATCGACCGCGCCTACGGCTCACCCTGCGCCGCGTGGGGGACGTGGCAGTCGCGCTCTCCGCACTGGTACTGACGCCGCGCCGTCCGCGCCGTGGACGCCGAGGTGCCACGCCGTGGTCGGGCCTTGCCGCCGACACCCCCGACGACGAGCGTGGGGGCATGGGCACGTACACGCACGGCCACGCCGAGCCCGTCCTGCGCTCGCACCGCTGGCGGACCGCCGAGAACTCGGCACCCCACCTCCTGCCGCGGCTGCGCCCCGGCCTCACCCTGCTCGACGTGGGGTCCGGACCGGGCACCATCACGGCCGACCTCGCCGGGCTCGTCGCGCCCGGCCGCGTCACCGCTCTGGAGGCGACCGAGGACGCCCTCGCCCTCACCGCCGCGGAGCTGGACCGCCGCGGTGTCGACGCCGACCTCGTCGTCGGGGACGTGCACGACCTCCCCTTCCCCGACGCCTCGTTCGACGTCGTCCACGCGCACCAGGTGCTCCAGCACGTGGCCGACCCCGTGCGGGCGCTGCGCGAGATGCGTCGCGTCTGCCGGCCGGGCGGGGTCCTCGCGGTACGTGACTCCGACTACGCGGCCTTCACCTGGTGGCCGCGCCTCCCGGGCCTGGACCGGTGGCTCGCGCTCTACGAGGAGGCCGCCCGGGCCAACGGAGGGGAACCCGACGCCGGACGTCGCCTGCTCGGCTGGGCGCACGATGCGGGGCTCGACGACCTCGAGGTCACGGCCTCCACGTGGTGCTTCGCCACGCCGGACGACCGGGAGTACTGGGGCGGGATGTGGGCCGACCGCATCGTCGACTCCGCGCTCGCCACCCAGCTGCTCGCGGAACGGCGTTGCACCGCAACCGACCTCGCGGCGATCTCTGCCGACTGGCGGTCCTGGGCGGCGGCTCCCGACGGCTGGTTCGTCGTGCTCCACGGCGAGCTGGTGGCCACGGTCTGACCGCAGGGCGGCGGCCCCGCCACCACGAGGGGTGACGGGGCCGCGAGTGCCGGGTCCGGCAGGTCTGCAGGCGATCAGGCCGGGACGTAGTCGAAGACGTCCGGGTTCGGGCCGGTGCGGCCGTCCTCGCCCTGGTCGAGCGCGGAGATCCGGGAGACCTCCTCCGGGGAGAGCTCGAAGTCGAAGAGCTCGAAGTTCTCGCGGATGCGGGCCGGCGTCACCGACTTGGGGAAGATGATGTCGCCCCGCTCGATGTGCCAGCGCAGGGCCACCTGGGCCGTGCTCCTGCCATGGGCGTCGGCGATCTCCCGGAGCACGGCGTCGTCGAGCACCCGGCCCTGCGCGATGGGGGACCACGCCTCGGTCGCGATGCCGTGCTTCGCATCGGCCGCCCGGGCCGCCTCGTTGCCGAAGTACGGGTGCACCTCGATCTGGTTGACGGCCGGCACGACGCCGGTCTCGTCGATGATCCGCTCGAGGTGCGCGGGCTGGAAGTTGGAGACGCCCACGGATGCGGCGCGACCCTCCTCGACGAAGGACGCCATCGTGCGCCACGTCGAGACGAAGTCGCCGTCGTAGAGGGTCGGCAGCGGCCAGTGGATGAGGAAGAGGTCGATCTTCTCGAGCCCGAGCCTGCGCATCGTCTCGTCGAAGGCGCGCTTCGCGTCGTCCGGGCGGTGGAACCCGTTGTTGAGCTTCGAGGTCACGTAGATCTCGTCGCGGGGGACGCCGGACGCGCGGATGGCGTCGCCGACCTCCTGCTCGTTGCCGTACATCTGCGCGGTGTCGATGTGCCGGTACCCGATCTCGAGGGCCGTGGTGACGGCCTCGACCGTGTTCTCCGGCTCGATCTGGAAGACCCCGAAGCCGAGCTGGGGGATCGTCGTCCGGTCGTTGAGCGTGATGGTGGGAACGGTCATGCAGGGGACAGCACGGAGGCGGAGACAGGTATTCCGCGGTCCGGGGGTGGCCAGATCTGTCGAACGTGCAACGGCGTGGCCGCCCAGCGCGCCGGATCGGGGGAGCCGTGGGCACGATGGACGACATGGACCGAGGGGACGACTACGCGCTGGCACCGGGGAAGACCTTTCTCAACCACGGGTCGTTCGGTGCCACGCCGCTCGCGGTGCTGCGCGCGGCCCGGGCCCTGCGCGCCGAGGCCGAGCAGGACTACCCGGCCTTCTACCACCAGCGGGTCTTCCCGCTGCTCGAGTCCTCGCGGCGCACCGTCTGCGACCACCTCGGGATCCCGCCGGGTCAGGGGGTGTTCGTCCGCAACTCGACGACGGCGATGCAGACGGTCGTCGACCACCTCGGCCTGCGGGAGGGCGACCACGTCGTCACGACGTCGCGCGAGTACGAGGCGACCGTGGTGCTCATGCGGCTCCTCGCCGCCCGGGGGGTGCGCGTGGAGACCGTCGACGGCCGCCACGTCGGGCTCGTCGACCGCATCCTCGCCGCGTGCCGCCCGACGACGCGTGCGGTGGTCGTCAGCCACGTCACGTCGCCGTGGTCGCAGGTCAACGATGTCGACGCGCTGACGGCCGAGCTGTCTGCGCGCGGCGTCGTCACGGTCGTCGACGGCGCCCACACGGCGGGGCTGGTGCCGCTGCCCGTGCAGCGGCCGGGCGTCTTCGTGTGCCTCACCCTCCACAAGTGGATGCACCTGCCGAAGGGCAGCGGCTTCCTCGTCGTCCCGACCGACGCGACCGGCGGCCTCCGGCCCGTGGTCACGAGCTGGTACGCCGAGGCGGACGACCTGCCGCGCCGGTTCGCCTGGGCCGGGACCGACGACGTCATCGCGCACCTCGTCGGCGCCGAGGCCGTGGCCCACCAGCGGGGGCTGGAGGCCGACGGCCTCCACGACCACTGGGAGAAGCTGACGACGCACGCCCAGGACCGGCTGCTCTCGGTGGCCGGTCTCCGGACGTTGCCGACCGCGCCGCGCTCTCCCGCGATGGTGGCGGTGGGGCTGCCGTCGGTCGACCCGGAGGAGCTGTTGCGCCGGCTCCACCGGGAGTCCGTCGACCTGTGGTGCGGGGCGACCCCCGAGGGCCCGGTGCTCCGGCTCTCGGTCGCGCCCTACACGAGCCCGGAGGACGTCGACCACGGCCTCTCGGTGTTCGAGTCGGTCCTCGCCTCCATGCGCTGAGCACGGTGCTGGGCCGACGCCCGTGGCGGTCGGGTCGGGTCGCTCAGGAGGCTGCGGCGGTGTGCGCGGGCGCCCCGGTGAGGTCGGCGCACCAGGCCTGGAGGTCCGAGCCGCCCGCCGACGCGACGAGGGCCCGGTAGGACGCGGAGGTGGGTGCGAGCTCGCCCCTCGCCAGCGCCCAGCACTGGTCGACGGTCGAGAGCAGGCGCTCGTCGGCCGAGGCGGGCACGGGGGCCGGGTCCGACGGGTCCTCGGAGGGCGTCGCGGACGGCGCGGGGTCGACGGGGGCCGTGGCGGCGGACGCACCCGGGAGCCCGAACCCGACGGCCTGCAGCCGGTCCGGGAGCACCCCGGACCACACGGCGGCCACCCCACCGGCGACGGCGAGGACCACCGCGACGACGACGGTGAGCGCCCGGCGCCGGCGACCGCGGCGGGACGCGGCCGCTCGGCGGGTGCTCCGGTTGACCAGGGGTTCGGTGCCGTCCTCCGACTGCGGCGGTGACGAGGGCACGGCCGCAACGGCCTCGAGTGGCCCCTCGACCGGCTCGGGGGACGTGGGCCGGTCGGCCCGGGACCGGCGCGAGCGGCGAGAGGTCTGCTCCTCCGCCGCACGACGCGCGGCGCGCGTCAGTGGTGCGTCCTGGACTCCCTGCTCACCCTGCATCCGCCGAGTCTGCCGACGCGCCACGTCCTGGGGGCGCCCCCCGGGGGACGCCGAGCCGTTCGGCCGATGGGGGTCTCACCCGGACGACCGGTGGACGAAACCTGGTTGCCGAGGCCCGCGCCGCGGCGTTGACTGGCCGGATGACGCGACCATCGGAGTCGGAGTGCCGCTGACGAGCACGGGTATCGCGCACGACCGCGCGGGCCCACTCGACGCCGACACCGTCCTCCTCGTCCATGCCGGCGTGGCAGATCGTCGGATGTGGGACGGGCTGTGGGAGAACCTCATCCGCACCCATGACACCATCCGGATGGATCTCCGCGGCTTCGGGGACTCGGCGTCACTGCCCCCGGCCGCAGTCAGCCACCGGGGTGACGTCCTGGCTCTCCTCGACGAGCTCGGGGTGGGTCGGTGCCACGTCGTCGCCGCCTCGCTCGGTGCGGGCGTCGCTGTCGAGGTGGCGCTCGAGGCACCGGACCGCGTGCTGACCCTCGCCCTGTGCCCGCCGGGCGGGAGCCTGCTCGCGGTGATGACCCCGGACCTGCGCGCCTTCGCCGACACCGAGAACGCCGCCCTGGCTGCCGGAGACCTCGCGGGCGCCGTGGCGGCGAACGTCACGACGTGGGTGGTGGGCCCGGACCGTGCCCCCTCGGAGGTGGACCCAGCTGTGCGCGAGGCGGTCTCGGCGATGCAGCGTCGCGCGTTCGAGGTGGGTGCGCCCTTCGAGGACGTCGACGAGGACGAGCTCGACCCGCCGGCGCTCGAGCGCCTGGCCGAGGTGGGGGCGCCTGTCCTCGTCCTGCTGGGCGGGCACGACCTCGAGGCCACGAAGAAGGCCACTGAGCACCTCGTCGCGGGCCTCCCCCGGGTGCGGCGGGTGGACTGGCCGGACGCCGCGCACCTGCCCTCGATGGAGCACCCCACGCGCTTCGCCGCAC
>CAVPXT010000008.1:0-85544 GCA_963709785.1 uncultured Actinomycetota bacterium
GCGCGATACCGCAGAACTACGATCCCGCTTGGTGAAAGCACAAGCATTGGAGTCGGGCCAGTTGCTGACGCGACCCTCACCCAAACAGCGCGACACTGGGCTGAACCCCGCCGACTCTCCCCCGCACAGCTGGGGAGCCGACTGGGGAGCCCGTCGCTGCAACATCCGTGGCCCTGAGTTGCCAGGAATGAGTGGGCGTTCGTTGCGATCCCAGCGGAGCCGGCTCTGAGGCTGTCCCCGTCTCAAATGCCTCAACGAAGCCGCCGAAATGCCCTTGGCAAGAGGTGCTCGACCATGCAGTGTTACGGACGAGCGAGCCGCGCTTGCGTTCCGGGCCATTCCTGGGTGGCTAGCTTCGATGGCTAACTCACAACCCTTGCCCCACCGCTTGCACCGAGGCTTAGCGAAGACGCGGCCGTTCCCCGCGCACCGTGAGGTACCAGGTCAATCGAAACGGGCAAGGGGTCGTCGACCAAGTGCGCACCAGGCAACGGCCGCCAAGTTGCCGCTGCTGCAACGTACTCGCCGGTCTGTATAGGTTGCTGCACCGTCAGCATATACTTCGTCACATCGGCACCGTGCACCTTATGCTGCTTTAAAGGGTGGGAATCGTTCACGGTCCTGAACCGGCCCGGAGTAGCCATGCGACTGTCGATGTTTACCGCAATCCGAACTCCGGCAGGGACCGACGCCGTCCCCACCGACCTGATGGTTATAAGGCCCGGAGCGAGCCATACTTGTGGGTCCACAGCAGGTAGTTCGACAAATCCAGCTCCGACGTGAGCACTCCATGCCCCCGTAACGTCCTTCGCAGCAAGGACTCTCCCGAACTGCCGTGCTACACCTCCACCGAGCCTGGCCGTAGTCGCGTGGGGCACTTTAGAGTGAACCGCCCTCGCGGCATCTGGACCAATCATGCCTAAAGTCACCTCCAGAGGACTCGCTGATCGGAGGCTGCTGGGGATGACAAGTAGAACCTCTGAGCGGCCCTCAGAAACCCGCTTGCGCGGTGCTGCTAGGAACACCGGTTCGCCTGCGCCCGTGACGACGGCCTGGTCAAGTAGGGTGTAGAGGCCGCCGTCAAAGGTTACGGTGAGCCCCAAATCACCAGTGCCCGGCCCTGAGTAGACCTTTACTCCCAGGACCTGCGGCCTCTCCGCAACCCGACCATCCGCAATCTGCAGAACGGATGTCTCGCCGATCGGTTCAACTGCACCGGTTGGACCGGAGACGACAGTTGCAGCCCGTGTTGGGTCAGCTGTGAGGGTATGCGCCGTCATAATCAGGGTGGCCGAGGCCGCGCCGCGGCCGAAACCGCGCCGGGTCAGCGACGTAGTGAATTGGGTCCGGTCCACTGGTCTCTCCTATTCTTAGGCCTTTTGCCGCTGCGGGGATCACACGGTGCCGCGCAGAAACGGAATCAAGTAGGGCACCCACGTAACCCGCGATATCAGGCAAAGCGTCCCGAAGGTGACGACGATCAACACTGCCGCCAGGCGCCGATCCAGCCGCGCAAACATACCAAGCCCGAAGGCGGCGACTGCAGATAGCCACAACGGCGCCGCAGCCGCAATCAGTTGGGCAAACTCCTGCATCGCATACGGCTTCTCTATAGCACCCGTCAGCGTGAACCAGCACGACGCCCCCACAAGCGCCGTAGCCGCATATCCCAGGGCGACCAGGCGTAGGGAAAGGCGCCACTTGCGATGGTCACGCATCAAAAATGGCGAGCAGCCCAGACCGGCCGCGACGGGCCACAGGCCAAGGCTACTGCTCCCCGGCAAGTGGGTGAACACTTGAAGGTTGAACCTCCACCACGGTAACCCGAAGAATGTCATAGAGAGCGCCAAGGTATAGATCGCGCCGATGGCAACAAGGAGAGCACCTAACCACCGCAAGGCCGAAGTCATGATCCGCGGGTCCCCCCTACAGTCCTAAACGGGGGGAGCGGCCAACACCGCGGCAAATGCTCGCGCCAGCGTATCGGCGTCACTTCCACTTGGCATCTCCGTTGCGTCTGCTAGACCGAGCATAGCGTTCTGACTGATGTTGCCAACCTTTGGAACAGTAGGACCCCAACCGTTAATGAAGTCTCGGAAGGCCGCGCTAAGGTTGTCGCCGCTGCTTTGGAAACGGTGTGAGTAGAAGTTCCTGACCCGATCCGCAGGATCGGCCATAAACAGCCGCCTCAGGGCGTCCGAGAGCCGCACGGCAGGGGCTGAAGACATCGGAGTCGCTTGCGGCGCTCCGATGAGTCTGAGCGCGGTGAGGTATGCGTCCGCGTCGGCGATCAAGTCGGCGCGACCGAGGCGCGCCTCATCGTCCACTCCGATTCGCGACACGGCCCAGGAAAAAAGCCCGCCCGGCTTGCCTGCTCGTTCGTAAGCTCCCCAAACGCTCAAGAGGTCTAGCCCCCAAGCTCCAAGATCACCAATGCCCTTGACTGTCGGCCCGTCCGGAAGCCCCCACGCTAGGTAGCCGAGCGTCGAAGCGGCCCAATGCTTTACATCGAGAGAAGTCTTGGATGACGCGGGGGTGGAGTCGTCAATATGCGGCGGATAAGGCGTGACGATCGAAGGGTTAGCGGGATCGACCATCGCACTGACTCCGAGCTGATAGCTGGATGAGGCGGCATCGAACTGTGGGACCAAACCACTGATCTCACCCAAGTACGCGTCCCAACTAATCCCGGTGTACTTTGGTTTGCGCAGATAGTCGAGCATGAACGAGTGTGCGAAATCGGCACAGGAAGCCGAGTAAGTGAACGCACCCGACCCCGCCACGAGTGCTCGCTCACCGAGGATCTCGGCGAGAGCAACCCACTGAAGCAGGGCGTCAGCTCCGAGGACGCCAGCCGGTCCGTTCGTTGTACTCGGAGGTGGGACGAGGTCCGCCGGTTCGACCGCCCGTGAATTGCGGGAGACCACGACGTGGTCGACACCAATAGTTGAGGACCCAAACTGTTCCTGGACTTCGACGATCTGGTTATAGGCCCACGGCACAGGCATCGGGAAGCCGAGGTTACCCGAGTAGCCGGTGGACATTCCCGACACGTAGCAGGATGCCGCCAACTCTTGGTCCATTAGGTATTGGCAAACGTTCCGGGTGCCATACACCCCCACAGCGTACTTGGACGCATAGAGGTTATCCATTGCCTGTTCTACACCACGCATAAAGTCACGGACAGGACCCCTTATCACCTCGA
The DNA here is from genome assembly GCA_963709785.1 of uncultured Actinomycetota bacterium. Lineage (GTDB taxonomy): Bacteria > Actinomycetota > Actinomycetes > Actinomycetales > Dermatophilaceae > Phycicoccus. Next base: position 3,206 of record CAVPXT010000008.1, read on the forward strand.
TCGTCGCGTCAAAGTCAATGGCGAAATATATGTGGCTCCCCCTCGGTAGACCTAATAGGTTGGCTCGTTGAGAAGCTTCAACACCTTGGCCAAATCCGTTTGCTCGTGTCATTGTAGACGGATCGTTGTTGCTGCGCTGCTCGATGGGTATGAGCAGAATACCCATGTCCCTAAAACCAGAAAGCTCGTCGGGAGTGATCGATTTGCCTGTCCCGGATAGATACCGCCCCACGTGGGTGTACCCTTTATCTCGCGCTGAAGATAGAACCGACGGACTCAAGCGCGTCGCCGTGTCAAATGCCCTAGTGGGCATGGTTATATCTCCGCAACTGACCAACAAGTTGCACCACGAGCGATAGTCAGCAACTCCCGTGGCTTCGATTTCCATAAGATCCTGAAAGGCGATCAGTTGCGTCTGGGTCGAAGTGTCTAGAACACCAGTTTGTGAGACGCCGAACCCGTTGAGGGTCAAACTGCCCTGAAGCAACTCGGTCGGCCTGCCAGTGACTCCGACACTCAACGGACCCAATGTCCGCAAACCCGCCCGCGTTCCAGGTCCAAAATTGCCATTGGCGACGCCATCAGCCATGCCAATGGCGTACTGCACGCCGTAAATCAGCGCGGTGGTAGTTTGTCTCGAGCAGACGCCATCGGTCGGGCACAGTTGGAAATCCCGCCGCGAAGAGAAGCTTCGATTGAGCCACTGCTGAACCGCGCGTGTTGCCTCAGTCCCTCCGAACAATGGCAGCGTAGTGTAGGAGTCCATTGACAATAGCGACGCCATAAGCTTAACGTCCACCACCGCACTGCTGGCGTCCGCGGTCTCGGTAAGTCCCAGGTGGTAGCGAACTGTTGCCAGAGCGGCGGCAATGTCCGAGAAGACTGGTCCTGCTGCTGTGGCGGAGTCAAGCGGGAAAGCCGCGTACCCTTTGCACCATAGAGATCCATTAACTATTCGCAGTACTTGCATGGATGTTGACGATGACGCCGATATGACACCGATCTGATTCTGGAAGGCTGCAGTCGTAGAGGGGCCGAAGCCGCTCGCCAAGGGCGAGATGCCTAATTCAGCTTGAAGGGCGCGACGCAACGCGTAGATAGTTCCCCATCCCGTATAGCCATCCTCATCAATAGGAACCCACCCGGCTTTCTGGCCGTAGGTGGTGTTGAGCCACTGCTGGGTATACAACACCTGATAGTCCACGGCTGCGCTTCCACCCTTCAATTCCGTACATTCGCCATGCAAGCCCTGCCGCGAACTGATCCTCCCCTATATACAGTGGAGGGCACTGCCGCATTCGTTGCCTTTGATTCAGGTGCATACTTGTGCATGACGGTGCAGATGGCCACTAGAGGCGTATTCCGTGCTCAGCGATGAATACTGCGGCCAATCTCCCATCCGGTGGCACGTCGGGTGAACACCTGTTCGTGTTCTCGCCTTATAGTCTGTCCTTGGCTCACATTCGGCGCGCCAGGGACATCCGGGCTATCTCCAACCCACGTTCGGAGGCCACTCTCAGGCACGACTACACAAGTCCTCGTGCCGAGGCGTCAACCTTTGACTAGGGCTTCTTGGCCTCCCAGCACCCCAGAGCTGGCACCGCCTCTGGGTCGTAGTTGACAACTGTATTGGGGCGAGCAGTTGACATCTGACTAGCCCCCCCATCAACAGCAAAGACAGGCCCGGAAAAGGTCTTGGCTGTCGGGTCGGACGTGGTCGACCATATACCTAAGGCGCCCTCTCCGGGTTTGGGCCCCGAGAAGGCGGCGATCAGCCACCAAGCCTTCTTGTCTGGGTCGGCCCAAGAGACGACTCTGTCGACAGAATTGCCTTGGCCTCTCGCCTTTACCGTGGCGTCGACGACAGAGACAACAGCTTCTGAGGCGACAGCGCACTGACGGGGACCGGACGACGCGGAAGGTACCTTGACCTCGGCCGTGGGAGACTTGGAATGCAGCGCACTTGTTTCTGCACCGTGGGTGCCGCATCCTGCGAGCAGCATTACCGCGGCGAGGCCCCATCCGCGTGGGATCACGAAAGACCGTCGGTCGCCGAAGAGGGAACGCTTTCTTTTGGACATGTTGCGAGTGACCCTTACTCAGTAGTACCGGATGTTATATGTGAGGCCGCCGTGCCAGTTCTGTGTGCCGCATCCGTTGCCTCCACAGGCCCCTCCGATGAAGACATTCATGTAAAAGGTTCCCAACGGAACCCCTAGGCCTCCATTGTTATTCTTGAAAGGCTGCCATGAGGAGGATACAGACCCAATTCGTGCGACTTGGTAACCTTGGGTGTTTCGAACACCCATACTCATACCACCGCCAGTATTCCAACCAGTCGCCCACGCCCGCATGTAGTTTTGGGGGTAGCTGTTGTAGCGGGCAGTGTTGTAGTGCACTGTTGACCCGTACCCTTGGCTTCCAGAGATCGACGTTTCCGTCGCCTGAGCCGCGGTTGCACCACCCAGGAAGAAGACCGTCGCCGATAGCACAAGCAGGAGCAGTCGTCCATGCTCACCTAGCGTAGAGTGCGTCATCCCTGCTCTCCTCCTGCTTTATCGCCACATTCGTGTACTCGCTCGAAGTCTTGGATATCAGTGCCTTCCGCTCGCGCGCCGACCCTGAGATATTCACCGAATGTCACGCCGTCGGCATCGGTCGCCTGCAACTGACTTGGTGTTGCTAGTGCCTTGTCGGCGCGGCTTTCCCTCTGGGAATCCTTCGCTTTGACGGCGGCAAGGCGCTCGTCGAGCCAAGCGCATCTGAGTGTCTGCACCATCAAGCTATCAACCAGGCCTTCCTCGAAGATGTGACTTCCGGGTTCGCTTGGGTGGAAGAAGTGAGGCGCCACCGTGGTGGGTTTAGTCCCAGGAGGGAACTGCGGAAGCATCGCTTCATACTTCGCCGCCCACACGCTGTTCACCTCGGCCTCGGAAAGGAAGCCCGCGGCCGTCGCGTCTTCGTTCCCCGCTGTCGCTATTGCCGACGTTCCCACTCCGAGCAATGCCGCCGTGGCAAGTATCCCGGTGACGACGGCTCCCCGCCGAACTCTTGAAGACACCACTGTTCCCCCTATTGGTTCTCAGCTTCGCTAGATTTTGGCGCTCGCGTTTCCCCAACCATTCCCCAATAACTCGATGCGCCGTTCGTTGACTCTAACCAAGTCCAGCCAAATGTATAGGGCACAGGATGGAAATTTTTGGCAAAGTATTCGTATGCCGAACTTCAGTGAGCGGCCGCTGCATCCAAGCCGCCCGCGTTGGTTACCCGTTCAGCCCCGGTTGACAGGGACGTCGGATCTGCGCTAGCTGCGGGACTGCGCGAGGCAGGTGGAAGCGACGATGGCCATTCTGAGCGGGGGCTGTGCCCGGCGCAGCTCGACAGCCGTCTCTGGGCGCGGTGAGCAACCCACCGTGGCCCCGGACCATGCGGATGTCTTCGAGGACCGCGACTATCTCTGGTCAGTCGCCGGCCTGCTCGGGCGGTCACGGTGAAGAGCACCCCGACGAGCGTGGTTGGCGGCGTGGGTCTTGGAGCCCACCCGCAGCGCGAGGGTCTCAAGGGTTGGTGGTCCAATTCTCCGGTATCGGGCGGTGGTCGCGTCCACTGTTAGCTGGCAGGGCACCGCGTCCGGTGGGCTCTGCGGCCGCACTCAGTGCGCCCTCGACCCGGGCCCCGTTTCCCCAGCACGGCAGCAGTGCCTACAGCCACCACCACGGCCCGGCCCCCACCACGGACACTCCACCCGGGCCCGGTGTCGGACCCCATCGACCAGCCCCGTTCGGTACGCGCAGACTGCCTGGCGACGTGCGGACGCTTGGCCGAGCGTCAGTCCCTGCACTGCACGCGGAGGGGTGATCACCTGCGGAGGTTGGCACGAATGAAAGCAAGCCGATCGAGAGTGCAAGGGGAGCTTTGCCAGTTGGCTGACGCCTTCCGGTGTGCACTGGCGCGACGAGGGTCGAGGGCTACGGTTCCCGGTGCGCGTACTCGACGCACGGACTAGGTGCGAGGGGGAGGTCCAACCCTCGTGATGGGCGCCCGCCCAGATAGCGTTGGCCGCCCTTGACCAGCCTTGACGGCGCCACAGCACGACCATGCGTCATGAAGCTCACTGCCCTGCAGGGGTATACGTTCAGTCACGCGATCACGCGGAGCACTGCCACGCCACACCAACGAGGCTGCAGCCACGCCTTGACGAACGCCTACGAGATCGGTCACGGTGGACTTGCTCTTCCCAGCATGGGATGGCACCACCTGGCACCAATGGGCGTCAAGCAGGAGTCCGACGATGCGTTATGATGTGTGCTCCGCGACAGGACTGCCTGAGGCAATTTCGCAGGTCAGACCCGTCGCGGACGTGCGTGCAGCACGACCACGGCCAGGTAGCTCAGTTGGTACGAGCGTCCGACTGAAAATCGGAAGGTCGGCGGTTCGACCCCGCCCCTGGCCACCACCGACGCCGCAGGCAGCAGCCGCTGACCTGCGGCTCATCACGTTCCACGCCCGTCCACGCCGCCGCGACGGGTTGCCCGTTCCGCCACCGGGGTAGGTGATCGCCATGACCGGCTCCCCCACCGCCACCCCACCCGGCACGATCCGGGTCGGGATCTCCGGCTGGAGCTACCCGGCCTGGCGTGGTGACTTCTACCCCCGCGGCCTCCTCCAGCGCCGCGAGCTCGCGTACGCGGCCGAGCGGATGGGCTCGGTGGAGGTCAACGGGTCCTTCTACTCCCTCCAGCGGCCCAGCGCCTATGCGCTCTGGCGCGACCAGACCCCCGACGACTTCGTGCTCGCCGTGAAGGGCGGACGGTTCATCACGCACATGAAGCGGCTGCGTGACGTCGAGACGCCGCTCGCGAACTTCTTCGCCTCGGGCGTGCTCGGACTCGCCGGGAAGCTCGGGCCGGTCCTGTGGCAGCTCCCCGAGCGGGTCGAGCTCGACCCCGAGCGGCTCGCCACGTTCTTCGACCTCCTGCCCCGCACCGTCGGGGAGGCCGCCGCGCTGGCCCGTCGCCACGACGACAAGGTGGCCGATGACCGGACGCTGACGACGGCGCCGCGCGGGTTCGCCGACCGACGCATCCGGCACGCCCTGGAGTTCCGCCACCGCTCGTTCTGCACGGACGAGGCCGCCGCGCTGCTGCGTGCGCACGACGTCGCCACCGTCGTCGCCGACACCGCGGGTCGCTGGCCGGTGGCCGAGGCGGTCACCAGCGACCTCGTCTACGTGCGGCTCCACGGCGACACCGAGCTCTACGCCAGCGGGTACGACGACGACGCCCTCGACGCGTGGGCGGACCGGTGCCGCGGCTGGGCCGAGCAGGGCGACGTCGTCGTCTACTTCGACAACGACGCCCGGGGCCACGCGCCGCACGACGCCCGACGCCTCATCGCCCGGCTCGGCGCCGCCCACGTTCCCGTGGCCGTCCCCCTGGGCTGAGCCGCGGCCTGCCGTCCGCTCGGCACCCTCGACCCACTCGCCGCGTGCGCCGGGAGAGGATGCAGGAGAACCCCGACCCCCGAGGAGCGCATCCATGGAGTACACCCGTCTCGGCCGCACCGGTCTCACCGTCAGCCGCATCGCCCTCGGCTGCATGAGCTACGGCGACCCCTCCCGTGGGGGCCACCCGTGGGCGATGGACGAGGAGTCGGCGGGTGCGTACTTCCGCCAGGCCGTCGAGCTCGGCATCACCTTCTGGGACACCGCGAACGTCTACAGCGGAGGCTCGTCCGAGGAGTTCACCGGCCGCGCCGTCCGCGAGTACAGCCGCCGCGAGGACATCGTGCTCGCCACGAAGGTCAACGGCACGATGCACGACGGCCCCGGCGGGAAGGGCCTGTCGCGCAAGGCGGTCCTCGAGCAGGTCGATGCCTCGCTCGCCCGGCTCGGCACCGACTACGTCGACCTCTACCAGATCCACCGCTTCGACCCCGAGACGCCGGTCGAGGAGACGATGGAGGCGCTGCACGACGTGGTCCGGGCCGGCAAGGCGCGGTACATCGGGGCGTCCTCGATGTGGGCGTGGCAGTTCGCGACGATGCAGCATGCGGCGGACCTCGGCGGCTGGACGCGCTTCGTCTCGATGCAGGACCAGTACAACCTCCTGATGCGCGAGGAGGAGCGCGAGATGTTCCCGCTGCTCGCCGACCAGGGCGTCGGCGCCATCCCCTGGAGCCCCCTGGCTCGGGGCCGCGTCGCCCGCCCGTGGGGCGAGCAGACGAACCGCTCCGGCACGGACGAGTTCGGGAAGCGCCTGTACCGGGACACCGACGAGCAGATCGTCGGGGCGGTCGAGCAGGTCGCGGCCGACCGCGGCGTCCCGATGGCCTCGGTCGCGCTCGCGTGGGTCCTCCGCAACCCCGTGGTGGACGCCCCGATCGTCGGCGCGACCAAGCCGCACCACCTCACGGACGCGGTGGGCGCCCTGGACCTGGAGCTCACCGAGGACGAGGTCGCGGCGCTCGAGGCGGGCTACACCCCCCGCGAGCCGAGCGGCTTCTAGCCCCGGCACCCCCGAGGGCGACCCTGAGACCCGGACCGCGGGTTCGGGGTCGATCCCCGGCCGACCCCTGATGCGCGCCCGACGGGGGCTGCGCGACCGTGGCGGGCATGACGACGTGGACGGGGCCGGCGGCGCGGCTGGCGCTCTGCGGCGGGGCGGCCGTGGCCGTCGTCGCCCTGGCGGTGCCGGCGGTCTCCGGTGCACGATGGGGCGAGATCGGCGAGACGCTGGCGCACGTCGGGCCGGGACGGCTCGCCCTCCTCGGCCTGCTGTGGCTCGCCGGGCTGTGGGTGCACACACCGTCGCTGACCGCGGCGCTGCCCGGCCTGTCGCACCGGCGGGCCCTGCTGCTCAACCTCACCGGGTCGTTCGTCTCCAACCTGCTCCCGCTCGGCGGCGCCGCGGGGACGGTCGTCAACTGGCGGATGGCGCGCACCTGGGGTTTCGGCTCGTCGGCCTTCGCTCGCTGGGCCGTGCTCACCAACCTCGCCGACACCGTCGTCAAGGTCGCCCTGCCCGGGGTCGTGCTCTGCTGGGTCGCCGCCTCCGGCACCGCGACCAGCGGGCCGATGGTCACGGCGGCCGTCGTGGGGGCCGGGCTGCTGCTCGTGGTCGTGCTGCTCGCCGCGCTCGCCGTGCGGGACGAACGTGCCGTGCGACGCGGCGGGCGGGTGGCCGATGCCGTCGCCGCCCGGGTGCGCTGGGTCCCGGTCGCCCCGGAGGGGTACGGGGCGCGGGCCACCGGGTTCCGCCGGGATTCCGCCCGGCTCGTCCGGGACGGGTGGGGCCGGATGCTCGGCGGGAAGGTCGCGTACGCCGCGTTCCAGGCGCTGCTGCTCTGGGCGTGCCTGCGGGCGGTCGGGGCCGGGGTCTCGCCGGTGGTCGTCGCCTCGGCGTTCGCCGTGGAGCGGGTGCTGTCGATGCTGGTGCTCACGCCGGGTGCGGTGGGCGTCGTCGAGGTGGGGATGGTCGGGGTGCTCGGCAGCCTCGGGACGGCGCCGGCCGCGGCGGCCGCGGGGGTCCTGCTCTACCGGGCGCTCGTCGTGGGGATGGAGGTGCCGGTCGGGGGGTTGGCGCTGCTGGGCTGGTGGCTCGGGCGAGGGCGGGAACTGACCCGTGGCCGCGCGGTCCTGCCCGCCGCGGCGGCTCAGCCGCCCAGGGCGTCGACGGCGTCCAGGGCGTCGACGGCGTCCAGGGCGGCGCGGGCCCCGGCGGCCACCACCGCGGCATCCGTCGTCACGGCGAGCTGGCCGATGCCGTGGGCGCGCAGCCGGCGAGCGTTCTCCGGGCTGCCCCCGAAGGCGCCCACGTCGATCCCCTGGCGGGCGGCGGCGGCCACGACCCGGCCGACCGGGTTGCCCTCGGAGTGGTCGTCGAGCAGGGCGTCGGCCGTGGTGCCGTGGGAGAGCGCGAGGTCGAACGGCCCGATGAACAGACCGTCCACGCCCGGGGTCGCCGCGATGGCCTCGACCTCGTCGAGCGCGCCCGGAGTCTCGATCATCACCCAGCAGCGGACGCCCTCGTTGGCGGCCTCCGGGGTCGGTGTGCTGCCACCCCAGAGCGGCGCGAACGGCCCCCAGCTGCGCTCGCCGAGCGGGGGGTAGCGGGAAGCCAGGGCTGCGCGCTCGGCGTCCGCGGCGCCGGTCACCGACGGGACGAGGACACCGGCCGCGCCGGCGTCGAGGGCCGCCCCGATCCAGACCGGGTCGACCCCCGGCACGCGCACGAGCCACGGCACCGGGGAGTCCGCGAGGCCTCGGCCGAGGCGGTACAGGGCGGCGCGGTCGACGGGGCCGTGCTGGGCGTCCAGCGCCAGCCAGTCGAAGCCCGAGCGGGCCAGTCGGCGCAGCAGGTCGAGATCCGCCGTGCAGGTCCAGATGCCGCGCGCCTCGTCCATCCGGTCATCGTGCCAGCCACTCCCGCGCCGCGGTGCTGCACCGCCGCGCCCGCGCCTCGCGCCCCGGTGTGACCCTGCACGCCCGCACCCGCCGAGGCTGCGCGCCGGTGGGACGATGGGAACGGCCGACGCGCGACCCGCCGACCCGCGGGGGTCGGGCACCGCAGCGGCACCGGGAGGCGGACATGGAGACGAGCCACCCATCCAGGGCAGGACGCCGCGCCACCGCCGGGCCCTGGTCGGGCGCCCGACGGTTCGGTCACGTCGTCGGCATCCTCGTCAACCTCCTCCTGCTCTACCTCGTCAACGTGCGTCCCGGGTGGTCGGTGCTGCCCTTCCTCACGGCCGACACGACGGCGGTGCTGGGTCTGGTCAACGCCTCGCTCTGGGTGTCGGTCGTCGCCGAGGCGGTCTACGTCGTGCAGGACCGCGGCCGGGTCCGGGCTCTCGGCGACCTCGCGACGACGGCGGTGGGCCTCGCCGCGCTCGCGCGGATCTGGGCGGTGTTCCCGGTCGACCTGTCGCCGGGGTGGGTCGTCGTCGCGCGGGTGTTCCTGGTCGTGGGCATCGTCGGCAGCGTGGTCGGGGTGGCGAGCGCCCTGCGGCGGCTCGTCGGCTCCGTCGGGGCGACGGCGGGAGAGCGCTGAGCCCGGGGGCGCCTCAGGCCGGGCCCAGTCGGCGGACGGCGTCGAGGGTGTCGGCCTCGTCGACGGTCTTGTCGTCGCGGTAGCGCAGGACGCGGGCGAACCGCAGGGCGATGCCCCCGGGGTAGCGGCTCGACCGCTGGATGCCGTCGAGCGCGATCTCGACGACCTGCTCGGGGCGGACCGTGACGACGTAGCCGTCCGTGGGGCCGTCGGCGAGCTCGGTGAACCGCTCGGTCTGCCAGCGGAGGATCTCGTCGGTCATCCCCTTGAAGGTCTTGCCGACCATCACGAAGCCCCCGGTGTCGGGGTCGCGGGCGCCGAGGTGGATGTTGGAGAGCCACCCCGTGCGCCGCCCCGAGCCGCGCTCGACCGCGAGCACGACGAGGTCGAGGGTGTGCGTCGGCTTGACCTTGACCCAGCCGCTGCCCCGGCGGCCCGCCGCGTACGGCGACGCGGCGTCCTTGACGACGACACCCTCGTGCCCGGCCGCCACGAGCTCGTCGAAGAACCGCCCCGCCGCGTCGGCGTCGTCGGTGAGGAGCCTCGGGACGACGAGGTGTGGTGCGACCGCGGTGAGGACCTCGTGGCGCTCGAGTGCGGTGGCGTCGACGAGGTCGCGGCCGTCGGCGTGCAGCACGTCGAAGAGGAAGGTGGTGAGCGGCACCTCGGCGCGGAGCCGGTCGACGTCGGCCGAGCTCGCGGTGCGGGCTCCGGTGACCTGGAAGGGAGCCGGGCGCCCGCCCTCCTCGAGGACGATCGCCTCGCCGTCGAGCACGAGGTCGCCCCCGGGCAGCGCGGCCACCGCCTCGACCACCTCGGGAAGCCGCTCGGTGATCTCGTCGAGGCTGCGCGTGAAGACGGTGACCTCGCCGCCGCGGCGGTGCACCTGGACCCGGATGCCGTCGAGCTTGCCGTCGACGAGCATGCTCGCGCCGGCGAATCCGTCGACCGCCTCGGCGGTGGTCTTCGCGGAGGCGGCGAGCATCGGGCGCAGCGGGCGCCCGACGACCAGGCCGACCTGCTCGAGCGCCTCCTGCCCTCCCCGCGCGGCGATGCCCGCGACCACGTGGGTGGAGCCGGCGAGCATCACGGCCCGGCGCACGACGGCGTCGGGGATGGTGTGCGCGCGGGCGACGGCCGTCAACATGACGCCGTCGAGGGCCCCCTGCCGGAGGTTGCCGGTCATCAGCTCGCGGAGGAAGCGCTGCTCGTCGGCGGTGGCCCGACCCATGAGGGCGACGAGCTCGGCGCGGCGGGTGGCGGCCGACCCGGAGCCGGTCGCGGCCGCGAGCCGGTCGAACGCGGCGTCGACGTCGGCGACGGTGAGCCCGGGCTCCGCGGCGGGGTCGGGGAGCGAGCCGAGCGAGCGGTACCCGATGCCGAGCCGGCGCTGCGGGAGGACGCCGGACAGGAACGCGACGACGGTGCCGACGTCGTCGGCGTCCGTGCGGGCGAGCAGGGCGGCGATGGCCTCGGTCTTCGCGGTGCGCGAGCGGGTGGCCGAGACCTCGCGGGAGACGGTGACGAGGTCGGCGAGCGCGACGGGCATCCCGTCATCCTGCCCGGCCCCACCGACATCGTCCCCCGCCATCGCGTACACGAACTGACACATTCGACGATTCGTGGACGCCTGGCCGCCAGCCTGTGCGTCCACGAACTGACACATTCGACGATTCGTGTACACCGGGAGCCCGGGCGTCAGCGGGTGAGGCGCATCGGGACGTGCGGGATGCCGTCCTCGACGAACTCTGCGCCGTCGACGACGAACCCGAGCCGCTCGTACCACCCGGCGAGGTGGCTCTGCGCGTCGAGGACGACCGGCCCCCGCGTCGCCGCGAGCGCCGCCTCGACGAGCCCGCGGGCCACCCCCGCACCGCGCGCGCCCCGCCCCGTCGCCACCCGGCCGATGCGCCTCTCCCCGCCCGGCTCGGCGAGCACCCGAAGCGTCGCCACCACCGCACCGGCCTCGTCCTCGACCCAGAACTGCACCGTGCCGGGCTCGAGGTCGCGTCCGTCGAGGTCCGGGTAGAGGCACTGCTGCTCGAGGACGAACACGTCCTGCCGGAGCCGCATGACGTCGTGGAGGGTCACGGCGGGCATGTCCTCGAGCGGGGAGGATCGGACGACGGTCACCGCGTCACCCTACGACCGGCCCGGACGCCCCATCCGGCGGCGGCGGGGGGCGAGGATGGGCCGATGAGCACCACCGACGCCGCCGGCCCACCCCGCCTCCTCGTCTTCGACGTCAACGAGACGCTGTCGGACCTGACGCCGGTGGCCGCGCGGTTCGCCGAGCTCGGGCTCCCCGAGCACCTCGCGGCGCCCTGGTTCGCCGGGGTCCTGCGGGACGGGATGGCGCTGACCATCACCGGTGACAACCCGGCGTTCGCCGACCTGGCCCGCGCCTCCTTCCACGCGGTGGTCCACGGCCGGGCCGACGCGCCCGCCGACGTCGACGCGGCGGCCGGGAAGGTCATCGAGGCCTTCATGGGCCTGCCCCTGCACCCCGACGTGGCCCCGGGCCTGCGGGCGCTCGCAGCGGCGGGCCTCCGGCTGGTCACGCTGAGCAACGGGTCCGCCGCGGTGGCCGAGGGGCTCGTCGAGCGGGCCGGCCTCGACGGGGTGTTCGAGCGCATCCTGTCGGTGAGCGACGCCCCGCGGTGGAAGCCGCGACGCCTCCGCCTACCGGTACGCACTGGACGTGTGCGGGGTCGAACCGCAGCGACGCGATGCTCGTGGCCGTCCACCCGTGGGACACCCACGGCGCAGTCTGTGCCGGGCTGCGTGCGGCGTACGTCGCCCGGACGGGCGCCCCCTACCCGAGGACGATGCGCGCGCCCGAGCTGACCGTCGGCTCCCTCACCGACCTCGCGGCGAGGTTCACACGCTGAGCCGGTAGCCGATGCCCGGCTCGGTGATGATGTGCCGCGGCGCGGAGGGGTCCGCCTCGAGCTTCCGGCGCAGCTGGTTGCCGTAGACCCGCAGGTAGTTCGACTCCCGGCCGTAGCCCGGGCCCCAGACCGCGCGGAGGAGGTCGGCCTGGGCCACGACCCGGCCGCGGTGCCGGGCGAGCTCGGCGACCAGCCGCCACTCGGTGGGGGTGAGGTGCACGGGGACACCGGCGCGGGTGGCGGTGAGGGTGGCGAAGTCGAGGGCGAAGGCCTCGGTCTCGACCGGCGGCACCGCGGCCAGTCCCTCGTCCTCACCCCCGCGCCGCAGGGCCGAGCGGACCCGCGCCATCAGCTCGTCCATCCCGAACGGCTTGGTGACGTAGTCGTCGGCTCCCTCGTCGAGTGCCTCGACCTTGTCGTCCGACTGGTGGCGGGCGGACAGGACGACCACCGGCACCCGCGGGACCGCGCCCGGATGCGTCGGAGGACCTCGACACCGTCGATGTCCGGGAGCCCGAGGTCGAGGACGACGAGGTCCGGTGGAGCGTCCTCGAGGGTGGCGAGTGCGTCGAGCCCGGTTCCGACCTCCTCGACCTCGTACCCGCGCGCCCGCAGGTTGATCCGCAGCGTGCGGCGGAGCGTGGGGTCGTCGTCGACGACGAGCACGCGCTGGCTCATCCCGCCCCCTCGGTCGCCGGCAGGTCGACGACCATCGTCAGGCCGCCCCCCGGGGTGTCCTCTGCCGTCACCCTGCCACCCATCGCCTCCGCGAGCCCGCGCGCCACTGCGAGCCCGAGCCCGACACCGTCGCCGCCCGGTGCGTCCCCGTGGCGCTGGAAGGGCCGGAAGATGCGGTCGCGCGCGGAGTCGGGGACGCCGGGGCCGGTGTCGACCACCCGCACCTGCACGCGGTCGCCGAGCGGGCTCGTCGTCACCCGCACCCGCCCCGGCGCCGGCTGGTGACGCAGCGCGTTCTCGACGACGTTGCCGAGCACCCGGTCGAGCAGGCCGGAGTCGGCGAGGACGACGCGGGCATCGGGGTCCAGGCACCACTCGACCCGTTCCGGCTCGGCGACGGCGGCGACGACACCCGGGACGACCTCCCCGAGGTCCACCCGCCGCGCGTGGGCGACGAGCGCACCCGCCTGGAGCCGCGACATGTCGAGGAGGTTGCCGATGAGCGCGTCGAGCCGGTCGGCGGAGTCCTCGATCGCCGCCTCGAGCTCGGCCTCGTCCTCGGGGGAGAAGGTGACCTCGCTCGACCGCAGGCTCCCGATCGCGGCCTTGATGCCGGCGAGCGGTGTCCGCAGGTCGTGCGAGACCGCCGAGAGCAGCGCCGTGCGGGCCGAGTTGTCGCGGGCGAGGGCCACGGCCTCGCCCGCGGAGGCCTGGAGGGAGCGTCGCTGGAGGATCGCCCCGGCGTGGGCGGCGAACGCGGCGAGCAGGCGCTGCCGCCGGGCGGGCACGGCCGCGCCGACGAGGACGAGGTCGTGCTCGTCGTCGGCCTCCTCGCGCGGCAGGCCGGGGCGTGCGAGGTCGTCGACTCCGAGGGTGGGGTCGGTCGCCGCGACGACGGCGGCCGGGGCATCGGGCGCGGGCCGCCGGACCACCGCGGCCGCCTCGGCGCCGAACATGTCCAGGGCCTGCTGGAGGAGGAGGGTCATCTGGTCGGTCGACCCCAGCAGGGTGTGGCTCAGCTCGGCGAGCGAGGCCGCCTCGGCCTGGGCCCGCAGGGCCTGGTCGGCGCGCCGTGCGCTCCGGTCGACGACCCAGGCGACCGCCGCCGCGACGACGACGAAGACGCCGAGTGCCACGGCGTTCTCCGGTGCGGCGATGGTGAACCCGCCCGTGGGCGGGGTGAAGAACCAGTTGAGGAAGAGCGAGGACGCCACCGCGCCGAGGAGGGCGGGGCCCATACCGCCGAGCAGCGCCGTGAGGACGCTGAGCAAGAGGAACAACGGCACGGTGAGCGGGAGCTCGGGGTCCTCCGGGAGTGCCACGAGGGCCTCGGTGAGGACGAAGGGCCCGACGGCCGCGAGCGCATAGCCCAGCCGCACGCGTCGGGCCGGCAGTCCGGCTCGCGGCGCCCGCCAGCCACGACCGGCGGCGAAGCGGTGGGTGACGACGTGCACGTCGACGTCACCCGAGGCGGTGATGACCTCCTCGGTCGTGCTGGGGGACACCAGGGTCCGCCACCGCGGGCGTCGGGTGCTCCCGATGACGACCTGGCTCGCGTTGACGCCGCGGGCGAAGTCGAGCACGGCCTCCGCGAGGTCGTCGCCGGTGACCGTGTGGAAGCTCCCGCCCAGGTCCGCGGTGAGCCGCCGCTGGGCCACGAGGTCGGGCAGCGCCGGGCCGGTGAGCCCGTCCGTCCGGACGACGTGGACCGCCAGCAGCTCACCCCCGGCGCCGCGGGCCGCGATGCGCGCGCCGCGACGCAGGAGTGTCTCCCCCTCGGGCCCGCCCGAGACCGCGACGACCACCCTCTCCCTCGTGGGCCAGGTCGCCTCGATGCCGTGGTCGGCCCGGTACCGGCCGATGCCCTCGTCGACCCGGTCGGCGAGCCAGAGCAGCGCCAGCTCGCGCAGGGCGGAGAGGTTGCCGACGCGGAAGTAGTTCGCGAGCGCGGCGTCGACCTTCTCCGGGGCGTAGACGTTGCCGTGCGCCATCCTGCGCCGCAGTGCCTCGGGGGACATGTCGACGAGCTCGATCTGGTCCGCGGCCCGAACCACGGCGTCGGGCACGGTCTCGCGCTGGACCACCCCGGTGATGGCGGTCACGGCGTCGTTGAGCGACTCGAGGTGCTGGACGTTGACGGTGGAGATGACGTCGATGCCGGCCTCGAGGAGGTCCTCGACGTCCTGCCAGCGCCTCTCGTGGCGCGAGCCGGGCACGTTCGTGTGCGCGAGCTCGTCGACGAGTGCGACCTGCGGCGCCCGGGCGAGGAGCCGGTCCACGTCAAGCTCCTCCAGCGTGACCCCCCGGTGCGTCAGGCGGGTTCGTGGCAGCAGCTCGAGGCCGTCGAGCAGGTCGCGGGTGTGCGGTCGGCCATGGGTCTCGACGAGGCCGACGACGACGTCGGTGCCGCGCTCCTGCCGCCGGTGACCCTCGTCGAGCATCGCGACCGTCTTGCCCACCCCGGGGGCCGCCCCGAGGTAGATCCGCAGTCGTCCGCGCGCCATGGCGTCATTCTCGCCCGTGGGAGAGCCCGGCGAGGGCCACGTTGAGCTCGAGGACGTTGACGCGGTCCTGGCCGAGGACCCCCAGGGGTGCCCGGGTCACGTGCTGGTCCACGAGCTGGAGCACCCGGGACTCCTCCAGACCCCGGGCCGCCGCCACGCGCGGCGCCTGCCAGCGCGCGTACCCCGGGGAGATGTCCGGGTCGAGGCCACTGGCGGATGCCGTGAGAGCGTCCGCGGGGATGGTCGGCGGCGCGTCCGGGTTCGCCGCCCGCAGAGCGGCTTCCCGCTCGGCGACCGTCGCCGCCAGGTCGGGGTTCGAGGCCCCGAGGTTGGATCCCCCGCTGGTGTCCCCGGACGCGTCCGACGCCGACGGCCTGCCCTGGAACCACTCCGGTCCGCTCGGGGGCTGGCCGAGGAGGGCCGAGCCGACCTCGCGCCCGCCCACGACGACGGGCTGACCGGCGGCCCGGTCGGGCACGAGGAGGGCGACGACGAGCACGGCGGCGGGGTAGAGCACCCCGCACACGACGGTGAGGACGAGGAGCGCGCGGACGGCTGCGCCGAGCTGACGGGTCATGGCGGCCACCTCAGAGACCGGGGATCAGGGAGACGACGAGGTCGATGAGCTTGATGCCGACGAACGGCACGACCACCCCACCGAGCCCGTACACGAGCAGGTTGCGCCGCAGCATCGCGTGCGCGGAGAGCGGCCGGTAGCGAACGCCCCTGAGCGCCAGGGGGATCAACGCGATGATGACCAGTGCGTTGAAGATCACGGCGGAGAGCATCGCCGACTCCGGTGAGGACAGGCGCATGACGTTCAGCGTCTGCAGGCCGGGGAACAGCCCCACGAACATCGCGGGGATGATCGCGAAGTACTTCGCGACGTCGTTGGCGATCGAGAACGTCGTCAGGGCCCCCCGGGTGATGAGCAGCTGCTTGCCGATGGCGACGACGTCGATGAGCTTGGTGGGATCCGAGTCGAGGTCGACCATGTTCCCGGCCTCCTTGGCCGCGGACGTCCCGGTGTTCATCGCGACACCGACGTCGGCCTGGGCGAGCGCCGGGGCGTCGTTGGTGCCGTCGCCGGTCATCGCGACGAGGCGGCCACCCTCCTGCTCGGTGCGGATCAGGGCGAGCTTGTCCTCGGGTGTGGCCTCCGCGAGGTAGTCGTCGACCCCGGCCTCCTCCGCGATCGCCTTGGCGGTCAACGGGTTGTCCCCGGTGATCATCACGGTGCGGATGCCCATCGCACGCAGCTGGGCGAACCGTTCGCTCATGCCTGGCTTGACGATGTCCTTGAGGTGCACGACGCCCAGCACCCGGGGTGCCTCACCCGCGGCGGCCTCGGCCACCACGAGCGGGGTGCCGCCGGTCGCACTGATGCGGTCGACGTGCTCCGCGAGGTCCGGCGCCACCGAGCCTCCGTTCTCGCACACCCAGGCCGACACGGCGCTACCGGCACCCTTGCGGACCCGCGAACCGTCCGGGAGGTCGACCCCGGACATCCGTGTCGTCGCGCTGAACTCGATGATGTCGGCGCCGCCCCGGCGCAGGTCACGGACGTCACCGACCTGCTCCGGGTCGACGCCCTCGGCCTCGGTGAACTCCACGATCGAGCGACCCTCGGGGGTCTCGTCGGCGAGGGAGGCCACGTGGGCCGCCACGGCCAGCTCGCCGCGGGTCGCGGCCCCGACCGCGGCGAGGTCGCTGGCGCGGCGGTTGCCGAAGGTGATCGTCCCGGTCTTGTCCAGGAGCAGGGTGCTCACGTCGCCGGCCGCCTCGACGGCCCGCCCGGACATCGCGAGGACGTTGCGCTGCACGAGGCGGTCCATGCCGGCGATGCCGATGGCCGAGAGCAGGGCCCCGATCGTCGTCGGGATGAGGCACACGAGCAGCGCCACGAGCACGACGAGCGAGAGCCGCTGCCCCGAGTAGACCGCCATCGGCTGGATGGCGGCGACGGCGAGGACGAAGATGATCGTCAGCGTCGTCAGCAGGATCGACAGGGCGACCTCGTTCGGGGTCTTCTGCCGCGCCGCGCCCTCGACGAGCGCGATCATCCGGTCGATGAAGGTCTCTCCGGGCTTGCTCGTCACCCGCACGACGATCCGGTCCGAGAGCACCGTCGTGCCACCGGTGACCGCGCACCGGTCGCCACCGGACTCCCGGATCACCGGCGCCGACTCCCCGGTGATCGCCGACTCGTCGACGGTGGCGACCCCCTCGACGACGTCCCCGTCCCCGGGGATCACCTGGCCTGCCTCGACGACCACGCGGTCGCCGAGGGCCAGGGCGGTGCCGGGCACCTCCTCCTCCGTCCCGTCCGCCAGCAGCCGGCGCGCCGTGGTCTCGGTCCGCGTCCGGCGCAGGCTCTCGGCCTGGGCCTTGCCGCGCCCCTCGGCGACGGCCTCGGCGAGGTTGGCGAAGAGGACGGTGGCCCAGAGCCAGCACGTGACCGCGATCGAGAAGACCGACGGGTCGAGCACTGACAGGACGGTCGTGAGGACCGAGCCCACCCAGACCACCATGATGACCGGGCTGTGCCACAGGTGGCGCGGGTCGAGCTTGGCGAACGCCGCGGGCAGGTTCTGCCGTGCGGTACGCGCGAGGGACGAGGTCATGACAGGGCCTCCGCGATGGGTCCCAGGGCGAGGGACGGGAAGAACGTCAGGCCGGCCACGAGGAGGACGGTGCCGACGACGAGGGCGGTGAAGAGGGGGGTGTGGGTGGGCATCGTGCCGGCCGATGCCGGTCGCCTGCCTTGCGCGGCAAGGGAGCCCGACAGCCGCAGCACGAGCACGATGGGGACGAAGCGGCCGGCGAACATGCAGGCCGCGAGGAGCAGGTTGAGGTAGGGCTGGTCCGCGGAGAGCCCCGCGAAGGCCGAGCCGTTGTTGTTCGACGCCGACGCCACCGCGTACATCACCTCGCTGAGTCCGTGGGGGCCCTCGTTGAGCCGGGCGTCCAGCGACACCGGCAGCACGAGGGAGAGCCCCGTCCCGACGAGGACGAGTGCCGGCATGGTCAGGGTGACGAGCGCGGCGCTGGTCACCTCCGCGCGTCCGATCGTCTTGCCGAGGAACTCCGGCGTGCGCCCGACCATGAGGCCGGAGAGGAAGACGGCGAGCACGACCATCACGAGGTAGCCGTAGAGGCCGGTGCCGACACCTCCGGGTGAGACCTCTCCGAGCAGCATGTTGAGCAAGGGCACGCCCCCACCGAGGGCGCTGTAGCTGTCGTGCATCGAGTTGACCGCCCCGGTGGAGGTGCCGGTCGTGGCGTTCGCGAAGAGGACCGACCACGCCACCCCGAATCGTTGCTCCTTGCCCTCCATGGCCCCGAGCGAGCCGTTCGCGGCCACCGACTCGGCCCACCCCGAGAGGGCGATCGAGCCCACGAGGAGAGTTCCCATGACCCCCACGGCGACGGCACCCTGGCGCCGGTCTCGCACCATCAGGCCGTAGGTGTACGGCAGCGAGAACGGGATGGCCAGCAGCAGGACGATCTCGAGGAGGTTGGTCCACGGCCCGGGGTTCTCGAACGGGTGGGAGGAGTTGGCGTTGAAGAAGCCTCCACCGTTGGTGCCGAGCTCCTTGATCGCCTCCTGCGAGGCGACCGGTCCGCCCTGCACCACCTGCTGCACGCCCGTCAGCGTCTCGACGCCGTGCGGCGCCGCGAGGTTCTGGATGACCCCACCGAGCAGGAGCAGGACGGCGGCGAGCGCCGCGAGGGGCAGCAGCACGCGGACGGTGGCGCGCACCAGGTCGACCCAGAAGTTGCCGAGCCGGTCGGCACCGACCCGCGCCAGGCCGCGCAGCAGCGCGATGGCGACCGCGAGGCCCGTGGCGGCGGAGACGAAGTTCTGGACGGTGAAGCCGAGCATCTGCGCGGTGTGCCCGGCGGCGGCCTCGCCGGAGTAGGACTGCCAGTTCGTGTTCGTCGTGAACGACACGGCGGAGTTCAGCGCCGTGTGCCAGTCCATCGAGCGGCCCAGGGACCACGGGAGCCACGGCTGGGCCATCAGGATGCCGAACAGGAGCACGACGGACGCGGCGGCGAAGGCGAGCACGGAGCCCGCGTACCCGGTCCAGCGCTGCTCGGTGCGGGGGTCGACCCCGACGATCCGGTAGACGACGCGCTCGACGCGCCAGTCGGCGTCATCGGTGAAGGCGCGGTGGATCCACGTGCCGAGGGGCACGTGGAGGGCGGCGAGGACGGCCGCGACGACGAGGACGGCCGTGGCCGTCTGGAGGGCGATGGACATGGCGACCCCTCAGTACCGATCCGGACGCACGAGCGCGTCGAGGAGGTAGACGAGGAGCACGAGGGCGACGACGCCGCCGAGAAGGTCTTCCCACATGCCGCCCACGACACCAGTCGGCGACGGGCGGAGCCGGCGCGGTGACGCCCCGCTGACGCCCTCTTGACGCGATCCTGACGGCCGTGCCCCGGAGCCAGGGGCGTGCGGGCTTCTCGGGTCACCCGACAGACCCGCCGGGGGTCAGCGGCCGCGGAACTCCGCCGGGCGCTTGGCGACGAACGCCGCGGCACCCTCACGGTGGTCCTCGGTCCCGCCGAGCATGCGCTGGCCGGCGTCCTCCCGCGCGAGCGCACCCTCGACGTCCACGGATGCCGCGTTGACGGCGGCCTTGGTCTCCGCCAGCGCGAGCGTCGCACCAGCCGCGAACGAGCCGAGCAGCTCGGCGGCCCGGTCGGCGAAACCGTCCGCCGGGACGCTCTCCGCGACGAGCCCCCACGAGGCCGCGGTCGCGCCGTCGAGCCTCTCGCCGGTGAGGGCCAGCCGCATCGCCCGGGCCCGCCCGATGGACGCCGCCACGAGAGCGGTCGCCCCGCCATCCGGCATCAGCCCGATCCGGCTGAAGGCGAGGACGAACGGCGCCTCGTCGGCGGCCAGGACGTAGTCGCAGGCCAGCGCCATCGGCACCCCGATCCCCGCGGCCACGCCGTGCACCAGCGCCACGACGGGCGTCCGCGACCCGAGCAGCGCGCGGACCAGCTCGGCGCCCGCCTCGAGCACCCCCATCTGGGCGCCCTCGGCCGAGAGCGGCGCCCCGGAGCAGAAGCCCCGACCGGCACCACCGAGCGCGATGACGCGCACGGCCGGGTCGTCGTCGAACCTGCGGACGGCCTCGACGACCGCCGCGCACATCTCCGGGTCGACGGCGTTGAGCCGCTCCGGGGCGTCCAGGGTGATCCGTCCGATGGCTCCGTCCGCCGCACTGCGGACCCGCTCGCTGCTCATCCCGCCATCCAACCCCATGCGCCCACCCCCGCCCCCGGCAGGCGTCCCGTGCGCTAACCTATGGGTCGTAGGTACTGACCGATGCAGCATAGGAAGTAGGGGATCGACGTGCCTCGTGCCGGGCTGACCCCCGCGCGACTCACCCTCGCCGCCGCGGACCTCGCCGACTCCGACGGGCTCCCGGCCGTCACGGCGACCGCGCTGGCCCGGCACTTCGGGGTCGCCCCCGCGAGCGTCTACGCACACGTCCGGGGCACCGCCGACCTGCGCGAGCGCGTCGCCCTGCTCGGGCTGCAGGAGTCGGCCGACGCCCTCGCCGACGCCCTCGCCGGCCGGTCGGGGCGCGATGCCCTGTCCGCGTTGGCCGACACCTACCGCACCTACGCCGCCGCGCGTCCGGGCCGGTGGGCCGCCACGCGCACCCGCCTCGACCCCGCGACCGCTGCCACCAGCGCCGGACCGCGGCACGCCGCCCTGGCCCGCGCGGCCCTCAGCGACTACGGCCTCGTGGAGCCCGACCTCACGCACGCCGTCCGCATCGTCGGGGCGGTGGTGCAGGGGTGGATCGAGCTCGAGGCCGCCGGGTCGTTCGACCACAGCGACCCGCCCGCCGCCGAGAGCCGCGAGCGCCTCGTCGACGCCCTCGACACGATGTTCCGCTCCTGGCCCCCCGCCGACCGCCCGGCCACCCCGCCCCCGACCGAGGACCCCACCCC
This sequence comes from uncultured Actinomycetota bacterium, assembly GCA_963709785.1. GTDB lineage: Bacteria > Actinomycetota > Actinomycetes > Actinomycetales > Dermatophilaceae > Phycicoccus. Next base: position 24,311 of record CAVPXT010000008.1, read on the forward strand.
GTGAGCCCCCTGACCACCGTCCCCCTCACCGACGACCTCGTCCGCGGCGCCGTCGAGCTGGAACGCACCGCCCTCGGCCTCCTCCCCCACCGGCTGCCCGCCTGGGCACGTCGGCAGAACGTCGACGGTTTGCTGGCGCTCAACGAGAGCCAGCCGTCGGGCGTGCGCATCGGGATGCGCACCGCCGCGACGGTCATCGAGCTCGACGCCCTGCCCACCAAGCGCGCCTACGTCGGGGCCCCGCCCCGCCCGGACGGCGTCCTCGACCTGCGCGTCGACAGCGTCCTGGTCGGTCGGGCGAGCCTCCCCGGCGGCCGCGTCCTCACCCTCGACATGACCACCGGCGCCACGACCCTCACCGAGGGCCGGCCCGCCACCGCTCGCTTCGACGGCCTCCCCGCCGGCGCGAAGGACGTCGAGATCTGGCTGCCGCACCACGAGACCGTCGAGCTCGTGGCCCTGCGGGCCGACGCACCCGTCGCTCCCCTGGCCACCACCTCGCCGCAGTGGGTGCACCACGGCAGCTCGATCAGCCACGGCTCCGACGCCGCGAGCCCGTCGACGACCTGGCCGGCGCTGGCGGCGGCCCACGGTGGCGTGGAGCTGCTCAACCTCGGCTTCGGCGGCAGCGCGATGCTGGACCCGCTCACGGCGCGCACGATGCGCGACCTGCCGGCCGACCTGCTGTCGCTCAAGATCGGCATCAACGTCGTCAACGCCGACGCCATGCGGCTGCGCGCCTTCGTCCCGGCGGTCCACGGCTTCCTCGACACCGTGCGCGAGGGCCACCCCGACACCCCGTTCCTGCTCGTCACCCCCCTCCTCTGCCCCATCCACGAGGACACCCCCGGCCCGGGCGCTCTCGACCCGGACGCGATGGCGCAGGGCCGGGTCGCCTTCGTCGCGACCGGTGACCCCGCCGAGGTCAGCGCGGGGCGGCTGACCCTGCGCGTCATCCGCGAGGCGCTGGCCGGGGTCGTGGCGCAACGTGCCCCCGACGACCCGCACCTGCACCTGCTCGACGGGCTCGCGCTCTACGGCGAGGCGGATGCCGCCCGCCTGCCGCTGCCGGACGCCCTGCACCCGGACGCCGAGACGCACCGGCTCATCGGCGAACGCTTCGCCGAGCAGGTGTTCGGCCCGGGCGGCCCCTTCCCCCGCTGACGCCGCACGGACCCTCCACCGCCGCACCCGGTCGGGTCCGTGCGATACCAGCCCGGGTCAGGCCTGCGTGACGGCCCCGGACGCGAGCAGCGCCTCGACGTCCTCCGCCGACACGCCGTTCGCCCGCAGCCACGAGGTCGTGTCCGCCCCGGGCTCCGGCTCGGGGCCCGGGTCGCGCTGGGGCGTCACGGAGAGCCGGGGCGTCGGCCGCGGCACCCGCCCGCCGCCCGGCCCCGACCCCGGCCCCGGCACGAACGCCCCCCGGGCGGCCAGGTGCGGGTGGTCCCCCGCCTCCGCGAGGGAGAGGACGGGCGCCACGCACGCGTCCGACCCGTCGAACACCGCCGCCCACTCGTCCCGCGGCCGGCTCGCGAAGGCCGAGGCGAACGCCGCCCGCTGCGCCGGCCACGTCGCCGGGTCGTACTGCTCCCCGGGCACCTCGACCCCGAGCAGCGCCACGAGCTCGGCCCAGAACTTCGGCTCGAGCGCACCGACCGCGACGAACCGCCCGTCGGCGCACTCGTACACGTCGTAGAAGGGTGCCCCACCGTCGAGCAGGTTCGCGGACCGCTCGTCGCGCCAGGCCCCGGACCCGAGCATCGAGTGGGCCATCGTCAGCAGGTGCGCCGCCCCGTCGACCACCGCGGCGTCGACGACCTGCCCCCGGCCCGTCGCGCCCCGTGACACCAGGGCGGCGAGCACCCCGGCCACGAGGTACATCGCGCCGCCGGCGAAGTCCCCGAGCGAGGGCACCGGCGTGATCGGACGCTCCCGCGGCCCCAGTGCGTGGAGCGTCCCGGACACCGCGGCGTAGGTGAGGTCGTGCCCGGCACGCTGCGCCCACGGCCCGTCCTGCCCCCAGCCGGTCATCCGGCCGACGACGAGCCGCGGGCACCGCTCCAGCAGCACGTCCGGGCCGAGGCCCAGTCGCTCGAGCACCCCCGGCCGGAACCCCTCGATGAGGACGTCGGCGTCGTCGAGCAGCCGGTGCACCAGCGCGACCCCGTCGGGGTGCTTGAGGTCCACGGCGATGCTCGGCCGCGAGCGCCGGAGCCCGCCGGCCGTCGCGAGCGGGTTGGACTCACCCGGCCGGTCCACCCGGACGACGTCGGCGCCCATCTCGGCGAGGTACATCGCGGCGAACGGCGAGGGCCCGATGCCGCCGAGCTCGACGACGCGGATGCCGGCGAGCGGGCCCGCCGCCTCCCCCGACCGCCCCGCGCCCTCGTTCACCGGGCGGCGGGGACGAGCTCGCGCAGCCCGGGGAGCACCTGCTCGGTGAAGCTGCGCAGGAAGCGCTCCTGGTCGTGGCCGGGGCCGTGCACGACGAGGTGGTCGAAGCCGAGGTCCGTGTAGAACCGCAGTGCCTCGACGACCTGCTCCGGCTCGGACGCCACGACCCAGCGCTTCGCGACCTGCTCGATCGGCAGCTCGTCGGCGGCGCGCTCCATCTCCTGCGGGGAGTGGATGGAGTGCTTCTGCTCGGCACTCAGCGACAGGGGCGCCCAGAACCGGGTGTTCTCGAGGGCACGCTCGGGGTCCGGGTCGTACGAGACCTTGATCTCGATCATCCGGTCGATGTCGTCGTGGGCGCGGCCGGCCTTGTCGAGCCCCTCGTCGACGGAGGGGACCAGCTGGTCGCGGTAGAGCTCCTCACCCTTGCCGGAGGTGCAGATGAAGCCGTCGCCGTGCCGCCCCGCGTAGCGCGCGACCATCGGGCCGCCGGCGGCGACGTAGACGGGGACCGGCTGGTCGGGGCGGTCGTAGATCGCGGCGTCCTCGGTGCGGTAGAAGTCGCCCTCGAACGTGACGCGGTCCTCGGTCCAGAGCCGGCGCATCAGGACGACGGCCTCCCGGAGCCGGCCGAACCGCTCCTTGAACTCCGGCCATCCCCCCTCCGCGACCGAGCCGACGGCGATCTCGTTGAGCGCCTCACCCGTGCCGACGCCGAGCATCACGCGCCCGGGCGCCAGGCACGCCATCGTCGCGAAGGTCTGGGCGAGGACCGGCGGGTTGTACCGGAACGTCGGGGTCATCACGGACGTCCCGACCATGATCCGCTCGGTGCGCGCCAGGACCCACGACATCCACGCGATCGAGTTGGGCGCGTGCCCGCCCTCGAGCCGCCAGGGCTGGAAGTGGTCCGAGATGGTCACCGAGTCCAGCCCGAGCTCCTCGGCGAGCACTGCGTACCCCGCGAGCTCCGCGGGGGCGAACTGCTCCGCCGACGCCTTGTACCCGACCCTGATGCCGCCTGTCGCCGTCATGCTCCCATCCTGTACCCCCGCCGAGCACGAGGTCACGCGCAGGTGCGCCCCGGACGCGCGTCGGGGTGCGGACCGTCCCCCTCGAAACGGTCCGCACCCCGTGGTGGTGGTGCGCCCCGTGCCGCCAACCCCCGGCGGCACGGGTCCCGCGCTGCCATCCCCCGGCAGTGCGTTGCGAGGAGCCTGCCGGCCGCCGCTACGACATCGCTGCGAATCCGCTGCGCCGTCGTCGACGGGCCGCGGCACACCACCCGGCGATACCGTGGAGCCATGGCCCCCACCGACCTCATCGACCTCGCGGGCCACGAGCAGGTGGTCTTCTGCGCCGACCCCGCCACCGGGCTGCGCGCGGTCATCGCGCTGCACTCCACGGCCCTCGGGCCGGCCCTCGGGGGCACCCGCTTCCACCCGTACCCGTCGATGGACGCCGCGCTCGCCGACGCGCTGCGCCTGTCCCGCGCGATGTCCTCGAAGAACGCCCTCGCGGGGCTCGACCACGGCGGCGGCAAGGCCGTCATCATCGGGGACCCGCACCGCGACAAGACGCCCGGGCTGCTCCGGGCCTATGGACGGTTCGTCGAGTCGCTCGGCGGCCGGTACGTCACGGCGTGCGACGTCGGCACCTACGTCGCCGACATGGACGTCGTCGCGGAGGAGACCCGCTGGGCCACCGGGCGCTCCCCGGGGCGCGGCGGTGCCGGTGACTCCTCGGTGCTCACGGCGCTCGGGGTCTTCCAGGGGATGCGCGCGGCCGCCCAGCACGTGTGGGGCGAGCCCACGCTCGCCGGGCGCCGGGTCGGCATCGCCGGGGTCGGCAAGGTCGGCTCTCGGCTCGCGCAGCACCTCCTCGACGACGGTGCCGAGGTGGTCGTCACCGACGTCGACACCGATGCGGTCGCCCGGCTCGTCCAGCAGCACCCGCAGGTCGGCACGGTCGAGGACGCCGACGCCCTGGTGCGCACCGAGCTCGACGTGTTCAGCCCGAACGCCCTCGGGGGCGCCCTCGACGACCACACCGTGGCCGCCCTCCGCGCGAAGGTCGTCTGCGGCGGCGCGAACAACCAGCTGGCCGCGGACGACAGTGCCGAGGCCCTCGCCGACCGCGGCATCGTCTACGCCCCCGACTTCCTCGTCAACGCGGGCGGAGTCATCCAGGTGAGCGACGAGCTGCACGGCTTCGACATGGAGCGTGCGCGCGGCCGCACCCGCACGATCTTCGACAGCACGCTCGAGGTGCTGCGCTCCGCCGAGGCCGAGGGAGTGACCCCGGCCGTCGCCGCCGACCGGCTCGCGGAGCGCCGCATCGCCGCCGGCGGGGCGCGCCCGTGGCTCCCCGGGGGCGGCGGGACGGGCTCGTCGGGCGGACACCTCCCCCGGGCATCGGGCTGATGTCCGTGCCGTCGCCGAACGGCCTCTCGGCCATGTATCGTGGGCGGCACGATATGCACACCATTCCCGGAGCCGCTCCGCGACGTGGGATGACCCTGACACCGGGGCCGTCCCACCAGCGATGCCGCCCCGGCAGACGCACGAGGGGGTCACGCCATGGGGCGCGGCCGAGCTAAGGCCAAGCAGACGAAGGTCGCACGCGAGCTGAAGTACTTCAGCCCTGACACCGACCTCTCCGCGCTTGAGCAGGAACTCCACTCACAGACGCGCCCGGGCGACTCCGCCTCCGAGCGCAGCTATGACGACGAGGACGACTACGACTCCTGGTCCACCGGTCGACGGTAAGACGTCGCCCTGACCTCGTGCCGGCGCCCCGCGCGCCGGAGGCATCTCCGCACGGCGTGCACGGTCCGTCGCTGTGCGCACCGGCGGTCTGACATGCTCGCCCCATGAGCACGTCCACCGCTGAGCAGACCCGACGCCTCGGCGTCGAGACCACCGGCATCGAGATCATCGACGAAGGCGAGCGGACCGCCGTCCCCCGCGACCTCTTCTGGCCGTGGTTCGCGGCCAACGTGTCGGTCTTCGGCATCTCCTACGCCGCCTTCGTCCTCCAGTTCGGCATCTCCGTGTGGCAGGGCGCCGTCGTCACGGTGCTCGGCATCGTCGTGTCGTTCCTGCTGTGCGGCCTCGTGGCGGTCGGCGGGAAGCGGGGGTCGGCCCCGACGATGATCCTGTCCCGGGCGTCCTTCGGCGTCACGGGGCAGAAGGTGCCCGGAGTCATCTCGTGGCTCACCTCGATCGGCTGGGAGACCTTCCTCGCCATCCTCGCGGTGCTCGCGACCTCGACCATCTTCGAGCAGCTCGGCTGGGGCGGTGGCACCGGCACCAAGGTCGTCGCGGCCCTCGTGGTCGCCGCGCTCATCGTCAGCGCGTCGGTCGCCGGTTACCACGTCATCATGCGGATGCAGTCGATCCTCACCTGGCTCACCGGCATCGTCACCATCCTCTTCGTCGTCGTCGCGGCGGGGCACATCGACTGGAGCGCCGTCGCGGCGGTCGAGTCGGGCCCGCCCCAGGCCGTCGTCGGGGCCTTCGTCATGCTGATGACCGGCTTCGGGCTCGGGTGGGTCAACATCGCCGCCGACTGGTCGCGCTACCAGCGCCGCGACGCACCGAGCGGCCGGATCGTCCTCTGGAACACGTTCGGCGGCGCGATCGCCCCCGTGCTCCTCGTCCTCTTCGGGTTGCTGCTCGCCGCCTCCGACCAGGCGGTGTTCGACGGCATCCCGAGCGACCCCATCGGCACCCTCGCGACGATCCTCCCGACCTGGTTCCTCGTGCCCTTCCTCGTCGCGGTCATCCTCTCCCTCGTCTCGGGCGCGGTGCTCGGCATCTACTCCTCGGGGCTGACGCTGCTCTCCCTCGGCGTGCGGATCCCGCGGCCCGCGGCGGCGGCGGTCGACGGCGTCATCCTCACCCTCGGCACGATCTGGGTGGTCTTCTTCGCCCAGGACTTCCTCGGGCCGTTCCAGTCCTTCCTCATCACCCTCGGCGTCCCGCTCGCCGCGTGGGCGGGCATCTTCATCGCCGACCTCGTGCTGCGGCGCACCGACTACGACGCGGGCCCCGGCGGCGCGGAGGCGCTCTTCGACGCGCGGGGCCGGTACGGGTCGTGGGACTGGGTGTCGGTCGGGACGATGGTCGGCGCGTCCGTCATCGGCTGGGGCCTGGTCGTCAACTCCTTCGCCCAGGACGCGGCGTGGAACAACTGGCAGGGCTACCTCCTCGAGCCGCTCGGCCTCGGCCGGTTCGTCGCCGAGGGCGAGGGCGCCCCGTACTGGGACGGCAACTGGCCGTACGCCAACATCGGCGTGCTGCTCGCCCTCGTCCTCGGGTTCGGCGTCACCTACCTCGCGCGCCGGGGCACGGTCCGCCGGCAGGAGCAGGCGGGTGCCGCCGACGCCGTGGTGCCGGAGTCCGTCCGCTGATGGCCGCGCGTGACGGCTGGCTCGTCCTCGTCGACCCCCAGGCGGTCTTCGCGGACCCCGGCGTGTCGCCCTGGGGCTCACCGATGTTCGCCGGTGCCGTCGGGCGGATGGCGTCACTGGCGTCGGAGTTCGGGCCGGAGCGGACGGTCGTCACCCGGTTCGTCGCCGACCCCTCGCTCGGTGGGTCGTGGGGCCCGTACTACGAGGAGTGGCCGTTCGCCCTCGTGCCGGACGACGACCCGCTCTACGCGGTGGTGCCGGAGCTCGCCGGGGTCGCCGGGCACGTCGTCACGGCCGGGACGTTCGGGAAGTGGCCGGTGCTGCGGGAGCTCGTGGGCCCGGACGCCCGGGTGACGGTCGGCGGCGTCGCCACCGACTGCTGCGTCATCTCGACCGCGCTGCCGATGGCCGACGCAGGGGTCACCGTGGCGGTGGATGCGGGTGCCTGCGCCGGGTCGAACCCGGAGAACCACGACCGCGCCCTCGCCGCGATGGCGCTCTTCTCCCCCCAGATCACCGTCGTCTGACACCCCCGACCCCCGCCCCCGCCCCCCTGAACGACCCGGAGGGGGCGGTCAGAGGCCGGCCTGGACCGCGAGCAACGCCCCGCCGAGGCAGGTCCCGAGGACGGCGCCCGCCAGCCCCGCGAGGGGCGCGGCCACGGCATCGTGCCGCACGACCACGGAGACGGCGGCGAAACCGGTGCACCAGCCGACGAGGATGGCCGCGAGGACGAAGGCGGCCGGGCCGATGAGGGCCAGGAGCGCGACCGTGGAGACGGCCAGGCCCCCGGCGGCCCAGCGTCGAGCCGTCGTCAGTCGCGGGTCGGAGGCGGCAACGTGGCGGGCGGGCGTGTCGTCGAGGACCGTGCGGGCCGTGCTGCGCCCGGATGCGACGTGGTGCGAGCTGCTCATGGTCCGAGGGTGGCGGCCGCGCACCCCGTCCGTCATGAGTGCCCCTACTCAGGTCGCCGCCCGAGGAGGCGGGGGTCAGGGGACGACGACGAGCTTGCCGACGAGGGCCCGGCTCGCGAGGTCCGCCTGTGCACTCGGGAGGTCGGACAGGCCGTACGTCCGGGCGACGACGGGTCGGACCGCGCCGCTGCGGGCCAGCTCGACGAGCTGCCGGAAGACGCGGCGGCTGTGCATCGTGGACCCCAGGAGCGCCTGGTTCCCCAGGTAGAGGCGCCGGACGTCGAACGAGACCCGGTGGCCTCCGAGCGCCCCGGCCACGACCCACCGGCCCCCGGGGCGGAGCAGCCCGAGCCCCTCGCCGAGGACGTCGCCGGCGACGAGGTCCACCGCGCAGTCGATGCCGTCGGGCACCACAGCGCGGATGTCGTCGACGACCCGGCCGCGGGTCCGGTCGACGAGGTGGTGCGCCCCGGCCTCGCGCACCCCCTCGGCCTTGGAGCCGCTGCACACGGCGACGACGCGGGCGCTACGAGCCACCGCGAGCTGGACCGCTGCGAGGCCGACGCCCCCGGAGGCGCCGGTCACGAGGACGGTGTGGCCCGCGCCCACCCCACCGCGTTCGAGCATCCCGAGGGCGGTGCCGTAGGCGATGGGCAGGGCCCCGAGCTCGACGTCGCTCAGGGGCGAGCCGTCGACCCGGTGCGCGGCAGCAGCCGGGACGACGACGTACTCAGCGAACCCCCCGTCGCGCTCGCTCCCGAGGACGTTCGCGACGAGGGCGTCGTCTCCCGGGCCGTCGTACCCGGCGGGGTCGACGAGCACCCGGCCACCCACGAGCCTCGGGTCGAGCCCGGGGCCCACCGCTGCGACCGCGCCGGCCACGTCCCCGCCCTGGATGCGCGGGAAGTCCAGCGGCCCGAGCCAGCCGCCCGCCTCGGTGGTTCCGTAGGCACCCTCGCGCGTCCAGAGGTCGGTGTTGTTGCACCCGGCGGCCGCGACCGCGACGAGGACCTCGTCCGGGCCCGGGCGCGGCACCGGCACCTCGCGCAGCTCCATCGCCTCCGGGCCGCCGTGGTGGGTGGTGACGAATGCACGCATGGTCGCGGGCAGCGGAGTCGTCATCCCGCCATTGAACCGTGCGCCAGACCTCCACCTCGTGCGGGTTGACGGCACATCGACGCGGTGCGAGCCGCGCAGAACCGCCCCAAAGTCGCACGAAGTGGGGCGGTGGGCGATGGGGCGGGGGCGGGGGGGCGTGGGGGGCGGGCGGGTGGGTCAGGGGGCGGGGTGGTCGCCGACGAGCTCGACGGAGCCGCCGTCGACGCCCTTGGCGCCGCGCACCACGTCGCCGGTCGCGGCGCCCGCGGCCGAGGCGTCCGACACCTCGCCCATCACCCACGTGCCGATGCCCCGCGCCTCGAGGTGCGCGGTGGCGACGTCGACGGAGTCGGCCGGCAGCACGGCGACGAACCCGACGCCCATGTTGAGGGTGCGCTCGAGGTCGGCCCGGGGGACGTTGCCGAGCGCGCCCACCGTGGAGAACACCGGCGGCGGGGTCCACGAGGCGCGGTCGAGCCGAGCGTGCACCGAGTCGGGGAGGACGCGGGCCAGGTTGGCCGCGAGCCCGCCCCCGGTGACGTGCGACAGGGCGTGGACGTCGACGCCGTCGGTGCGCACGAGGTCGAGCAGGTCCGCGGCGTAGACCCGGGTGGGCTCGAGGAGCTCCTCGCCCAGGGTGCGGCCGAACTCGTCGACGTGCCGGTCGAGCGCCCATCCGGCGTGCGCCACCACCCGGCGCACGAGGGAGTAGCCGTTGGAGTGCAGCCCACTGGACGCCAACCCCAGCACGACGTCGCCGGCCCGGACGCGCTGCGGCCCGAGCACCTCGTCGTGCTCGACGACCCCCGTCGCCGCACCCGCCACGTCGTACTCGTCGGGGTCCAGGAGCCCGGGGTGCTCGGCCGTCTCGCCACCGACCAGGGCGACCCGCGCCTGCTCGCAGGCCCGGGCGATACCGGAGACGATGGCCGCGATCCGCTCGGGGACGACCTTCCCGCAGGCGATGTAGTCGGTCATGAAGAGCGCCTCCGCGCCGCACACGACGATGTCGTCGACCACCATCCCGACGAGGTCGAAGCCGATGGTGTCGTGCCGGTCGAGCGCCTGGGCGATGGCGACCTTCGTGCCGACGCCGTCGGTGGAGGTGGCGAGCACGGGCCGCCGGTAGGCGGCGAGCCCGCTGGCGTCGAACATCCCGGCGAAGCCGCCGAGCCCGCCGAGCACCTCGGGCCGGGTCGCGCGACGCACCGACTCCTTCATCAGCTCGACGGCACGGTCGCCGGCCTCGACGTCGACCCCGGCCGCCGCGTAGGTGATGGCGGTGGGCTGGTCGGGCGTGCTCGGCTCGCTCACGCCCGGAAGCCTACCGACCCCCGCGGCCACCCGAGTCGGGTGCTCAGGTGGCTGCCGGAGCGACCGTTTCAGCACCCGACTCCGGGAAGGGCGGGACCACCCCGGCGTCAGAGGGCCTTGAGGATGTCCTCGACCCGCTCCTTGGCGTCCCCGAAGAGCATCTGGGTGTTGTCCCGGAAGAACAGCGGGTTCTGCACCCCCGCGTAGCCGGTGGCCATCGACCGCTTGAAGACGATGACGTCGCGCGCCTCCCACACCCGGATGACCGGCATCCCCGCGATCGGCGAGGTGGGGTCCTCGGCCGCGGCGGGGTTGACCGTGTCGTTGGCGCCGATGACGAGCACGACGTCGGTGTCGGCGAGGTCGTCGTTGACCTCGTCCATCTCGAGGACGATGTCGTAGGGCACCTTGGCCTCGGCGAGCAGCACGTTCATGTGCCCCGGGAGCCGCCCCGCGACCGGGTGGATGCCGAAGCGCACGTCGACGCCCCGCTCCCGCAGGATCTTCGTCAGGGACGCCACCGGGTACTGCGCCTGCGCCACCGCCATGCCGTAGCCCGGGGTGATGACCACCGACGACGCGGTCTCGAGCAGCGCCGCCACGCCCTCGGCCGTGATCTCGCGGTGCTCGCCGTAGTCGGTGTCGTCGGCCGTGGTGCCGCCCTCGACCCCGAACCCACCCGCGATGACCGAGATGAACGAGCGGTTCATCGCGCGGCACATGATGTACGAGAGGTACGCACCCGAGGAGCCGACGAGCGCGCCGGTGATGATGAGCAGGTCGTTGCTCAGCAGGAACCCGGCCGCGGCCGCCGCCCAGCCGGAGTAGCTGTTGAGCATCGACACCACGACGGGCATGTCGCCGCCGCCGATCGAGGCCACGAGGTGCCAGCCCAGGCCGAGCGCCAGCAGCGTGACGACGCCCAGCAGCAGGTGCCGCCCGAACACCGCGTCCTCGGGCAGGAGCACGTAGACGACCGTCAGCACGACGAACGCCCCGATCGCGCCGAGGTTGATCCAGTTGCGGAACGGCAGCATGAGCGGCTTGGACGGGATGCGCGCGGACAGCTTGAGGAACGCGACGATCGACCCGGTGAAGGTCACGGCGCCGATGAAGACCCCGACGAACACCTCGACGTCGTGGATCTTCGCGTACTGCACCGTCTCGTACGACGAGTTCCAGCCGACGAGGACGGCGGCCAGCCCGACGAAGCTGTGGAGCATCGCGATGAGCTCCGGCATGCCGGTCATCTCGACCTTGCGCGCGCGGTCGAGGCCGATGGCGGCGCCGATCGCCATCGCGACGGCGATGAGCAGCAGACCCGTCCACCCGGACCCGCCGTCACCGGCCGTGGCGGCCAGGATCGTGAACACGAGCGCGATGGCCATGCCGACGATGCCGTAGCGGTTGCCCTGCCGTGCCGACTCGTGCCGGGACAGGCCCGCGAGGGCGAGGATGAAGAGCAGCCCGGCGACGATGTAGGCGCCCTGGACGAGGGTGGCGCTCATCGGGCCACCTCCTCGCGCTTGAACATCTCGAGCATTCGGGCCGTGACCCGGAACCCGCCGAAGACGTTGATGCTCGCGACGAGGATGCCGACGAACGCGAGCACCGAGATCCACACGCTGTCGTGGCCCACCTGCAGCAGCGCCCCGACGACGATGATGCCGCTGATCGCGTTCGTCACCGACATCAACGGGGTGTGCAGCGCATGGTGGACGTTGCCGATGACGTAGAAGCCGATGACCACCGAGAGCATGAAGACCATGAAGTGGCCGAGGAACGGCTGCGGTGCGAAGGCCGAGACGAGGAGGAACAGCGCAGCCCCGGCCCCGGCGAGCGCGAGCTTCGTGGTCCGGCTCATCGGCTCCTTCGGCGGCTTCGCCGAGGTGTCGACCGTGACGACGTCCGTCCCCGGAGCCGGCGCGGCCGAGACCTGCACCGGCGGGGGCGGCCAGAGCACCTCGCCCTCGCGGACCACCGTCATCCCGCGCTGGACGACGTCGTCGAGGTCGAGGTGGACCTCGCCGTCCTTCTCGGGGGTGAGCAGCTTCATGAGGTTGACGAGGTTGGTGCCGAACAGCTGCGAGGCCTGGGTGGGCAGGCGCCCCGGGAGGTCCGTGTATCCGAGGAGGGTCACGCCGTTGGCGGTGACGACCTTCTCCCCTGCGACCGTGCCCGCCACGTTGCCGCCGTTGGCCGCCGCCATGTCGACGACGACCGAGCCCGGCTTCATCGACGCGACCATCTCCTCGGTGAGGAGGCGCGGCGCCGGGCGGCCGGGGATGAGCGCGGTCGTGATGACGATGTCGACGTCGGCCGCCTGCCGGGCGTAGAGCTCCGCGGCCTTGGCGTCGAAGTCGGCGCTGGTCTCCTTCGCGTAGCCGTCGGCGGAGGGGCCGTCGTCGTCGACGTCGATCCGGAGGAACTCGGCGCCCATCGACTCGACCTGCTCGGCGACCTCGGGCCGGGCGTCGAAGGCCCGCACGATCGCGCCGAGGCTGTTCGCCGTGCCGATCGCCGCCAGCCCAGCGACGCCCGCACCCACGACGAGCACCTTGGCCGGGGGGACCTTGCCGGCGGCCGTGACCTGGCCGGTGAAGAAGGAGCCGAACTCGTGCGCCGCCTCGACGACCGCGCGGTAGCCGCCGATGTTCGCCATCGAGGACAGCACGTCGAGGGACTGGGCGCGGGAGATGCGGGGCACGGCGTCCATCGCCATGGCCGTGACGCCCCGCGCCGCCAGCTTCTCGACGAGCTCGGGCGAGAGGGCCGGGGACATCAGCGAGGCGATGAGCTGCCCGGACCGCAGGAGCGCGAGCTCGGCGTCGGACGGGGCGTTGACCTTGAGGACGACGTCCGCGTTCCACACGGCGTCGTCGATGACGTCGGCACCGGCCTCGACGTAGGCGTCGTCGGAGAAGCTCGACAGCGTGCCCGCGCCCCGCTGGACGAACACCGTGTACCCGAGGGCGACGAGCTGCTCGACGGTCTTGGGGGTCGCGGCGACACGGGTCTCCCCGGGTCGTGACTCGCGGGGCACACCGATGCGCACTGGGCTTCCTCTCCGGCGGGGGTCGGACCCGACCGAACCTAGCGGGTCGGGCGGCCCGGGGCACGGGGTGTGTCATGGCCATCACGCACCGACGCGCCGGGCCCCGTGCGGGACCCGGCGCGTCGGAGGTGCTCGGAGGTCAGCCCTCGGAGCGGTGGAACCCGCTGCGCTCGGCGGCACCGGCGTCGTAGAACCAGACGTCGGCGGAGGCCTCGTCGTACCCCGGGTCCTCGGGCAGGCGGTAGGTCATCGTGTCTCGGTACGCCTGCACCGGGTGGTCGAGCGGCTGGGCGCCGTCGTCGATGGGGGCCGCCGAGCCCATCCCGAAGCCGCCGTCGCGGATCTCGTGGAACTCCGACACCCGGCGCGCGGCACCGGCCGGCTCCTGCTCCTCGGCCTCCACCGGCTCGGATACCTCGGTCGCGGCCTCCTCCGGTGCGTCGTCCTGGGACTCCACCGGCTCGGATGCCTCGGACGCCGCCTCCTCCGGCTCGTCGGCCGGCTCCTCGGACCCCTCCGGCTCGTCGGTGTCGGCGGGGCCGGACTCCTCCTCCGCCTCCTCGACCTCGAGCGGCTCGGCCGACTCGGGGTGCACCGGCTCCATCCCGGCCTCGGCCGCCTGGCGGTCCATCGCGGCACGCTCCTCGGCGAGCTCGTCGCCGCGCTCGGCGTTCTCCGCCAGCAGCGCGCCCTCGTCGGCCGCCCAGTCGCGCTCGGGGGTCGGGTCGAACGGGTCGTCGGACTCCTCCACGGAGGGCTCGGACCCGGTGACGGGCGCCGCCTCCTCCTCCGCGGGCTGTTCGGCGCCCGCGTCGTGCGGACCGCCCCACTCGTTCGTCGGTGTCTGCGCGTCGGTGGCCGCCGACCGCGCCTCGTCCTCGCCGGTGCTCTCGTCCATGTCGCCCTCAGTACCCACCTCGGGCTCGCTCCACACGTCCTCGGTCGACGTGTCCTCGGGGGCGTCGTCGTCGCGGTAGTCCGCCGCGGCGGCGATGCGCGCGCTGCGCTCCTCGTCGGCCGGGTCGGCCGCCGGTTCGTCGGCCGTCACGAGGTCGTCCTCGGCGGCCTCGACGGGGTCGTGCGACCCGGGCTCGCCGGCCTGCGGCTCCTCGTCGACGACCTCGGTGACGACCACCGTCTCCTCGACGACGACCGGCTCCTCGGTCACGACGGGCTCGTCCGCGACGACGGGCTCGGCATCCCTCGGCTCGTCCTCGGCCGCGGCTCTCCGGCTCCGGCTCCGGCTCCGGGTCGGACCAGGTCGAGGCGCCGAGCACCGCGGCACCGGCGGCACCCGGCACGGGTGCGGACGGGCTGCCGGCCCACGCGGTGCGCTCGGCCTCCTCGCGCATCTGGCGGGCCTCGGCGCGGGTCATCGGGCGGCGGTCCTCGTCGGTGTCGCCGGAGGAGGCGACCTCGGAGGAGCTGACGTCGGGGTCGACCTCGTCGGCCCGGGCGAGCATCGACTCGTAGTCCGTGCGGGTCGCCTCGGCCGCGGCCCGGTGCTCACCCGCGGCGTCGGCGAGGCGCTCGGCCTCGGCCCGCGCGACCGCCGCGCGCTCCTCCGCCTGCTGTGCGAAGGCCTGCTGCCCGGCCATCGTGCTCGCGACCTGCTCGGCCTCGGCCCGCAGGCCCGCCGCCTCGACGCGGGCCTCCTCCTTGCGTGCCGACGAGCGGCGCACGAGCAGCCACACGAGCACGAGCGCGACGACGATGACGAGGAGGAGGATCAACAGCTGTGCGGTGGTCATGGGACTTCCTGTCGTCGGGACACCGGTGAGTCGGCATCGGTATCGGCGGACAACCTACCGTCGGGACGCGGCCCACACCCCGTCGGGTGGCGCCCGCCCTGTACCCCTGCGGTCGGCCAACATAGGGCCAGGGGCCCACGCCGCGCCAGAGCGGCCCACGCCTGCGCCGCGCGCGCACGCCCACGCCTCCGAGGCGGCGTCCTCGCACGTCAGAGCCCCAGCTCCTCGACCGTCCGCTCGCGCATCTCGACCTTGCGGACCTTGCCCGTGACGGTCATCGGGAAGTCCTCGACGACCTTGACGTACCGCGGGACCTTGTAGTGCGCGAGCCTGCCCGCGCAGAACTCCCGGAGCGCCTCGACGGTCAGCGGGGTGGCGCCCTCCTTCATCCGGACCCAGGCGCAGAGCTCCTCGCCGTACCGGGCGTCCGGGACGCCGATGACCTGGACGTCCTGGACGTCGGGGTGGGTGTAGAGGAACTCCTCGATCTCGCGCGGGTACACGTTCTCGCCGCCCCGGATCACCATGTCCTTGATCCGCCCGGTGATCTGGACGTAGCCGTCCTCGTCCATCACCGCGATGTCTCCGGTGTGCATCCAGCCGTCGACGAGGACGTCCGCGGTCTTCTCCGGCTCCTCCCAGTACCCGAGCATCACCGAGTACCCCTTGGTGCAGAACTCGCCGGGCACGCCCCGCGGCAGGGTCTCGCCGGAGAGCGGGTCGACGACCTTGATCTCCAGGTGCGGGTGCACCGACCCGACGGTCTGCACCTTCTGCTCGAAGGTGTCGTCGGTGCGGTTCTGCGTCGAGACCGGCGAGGTCTCGGTCATGCCGTAGCAGATCGTCATCTCCTCGATCCCGGCCTCGATGAGCTGGGTCATCATCGACGCGGGGCAGGGCGAGCCCGCCATGATCCCGGTGCGCACCGAGCTGATGTCGTACTCCTCGAAGTCCGGCAGCGCCCACTCGGCGATGAACATCGTCGGCACGCCGTAGAGCGAGGTGCACCGCTCCTCGGCGACGGCGGCGAGGGTCGCCGAGGGGTCGAAGCCGGGCGCCGGGATGACCATGCAGGCGCCGTGCGAGACGGCCGCGAGGTTGCCCATGACCATGCCGAAGCAGTGGTAGAACGGCACGGGGATGCAGATCCGGTCGACCTCGGTGTAGCCGCACAGCTCGCCGACGAGGTAGCCGTTGTTGAGGATGTTGTGGTGGCTGAGGGTCGCGCCCTTGGGGAAGCCCGTCGTCCCGGACGTGTACTGGATGTTGATCGCGTCGTGCGGGTCCAGGGCGTGCTGGAGCATGGTCAGCCGCTCCGGGCTCACCTCGTCGGCCCGGGCGAGCAGGTCGGTCCACGACTCCCGGCCGACGACGACGACCTGCTCGAGCGCGGGGCACTCCGGGCGGGCCGACTCGACCATCGCCACGTAGTCGGAGGTCTTGAAGGACTCGACCGTCACGAGCATCCGGATGCCCGCCTGGCCCAGGACGTACGTCAGCTCGTGGGTGCGGTACGCCGGGTTGATGTTGACGAGGATCGCGCCGATCTTCGCCGTCGCGAACTGGGTGAGGACCCACTCGGTGCAGTTCGGGGCCCAGATGCCGACCCGGTCGCCCCTGCCGAGGCCGGCCGCCACGAGGGCCCGCGCGAGCCGGTCGACCTCGGCGCCGAGCTCCGCGTACGTCATCCGGACGCCCTGGGCCCGGTCGACGAGGGCGTCACGCCCGGGATGCGCCTCGACCGCGGCGTCGAGGTTGTCGCCGATGGTCTGCTCGAGCAGCGGCGGCTCGAGCGGACCCACCGTGTGCGAGAGGTGCGGGTCGGGCGTGGTGCTCATCGGGCTCCTATCGGCGGCAGTGCCTGTCGAGCCCAGCCAACACGGCGCGCGCCCCCGCGGCAAGCGCACCCGGGCCCGGGCGGCTCAGGGGGCCGTCGGGCGGGACAGGCGGTCGAGGACGCCGAGGAGCAGGGCCTCCCGCAGCGCCGGCGGGCAGGCGTCGAGGAGGGCGTTGACGGGCGCCATCCGCGCGGGGAGGGCGATGTCCCCGTCGTCCCCGGCGAGCCCCGCCGCCGCGAGGAGCCCCGCGAAGGCCTCGTCGTCGAGCGTGGCGGGGTCGAGGCCGGCCAGCATCCCGGCGAGGCCCGGGTCGACGGCGACGGGCCCGGCGGCCCGGGCCGCCTCGACCGCCTCGCGCAGGGCCACGACGAAGTCGGGCACCGACGGTGCGGTGGCCGCCGAGAGCGTGAGGTGGAGGGTGGGCGGGAGGTCGCGGAAGGCCATCTGCGGCTGGACGAACCACCCGCGGGCCAGCATCTCGTCGGCGATGGTGAAGACGTCGCACGTGCCGTCGGTGGCGAGGGCGAGCAGCGTCGAGTCGGGTTCGGCGACCACGCGGAGCGCGTCCGTGGCCCGCACCGCCTCGGCGAGCTCGAGGGTGGCCGCCCGGGCCTGGCGGGCGAGCCGCGCGTACCCCTCGGTGCCGATGTGCCGCGTCACGGCCCACGCGGCGGCGAGCGGGCCCCCCGACTTCGTCGACTGCATCGTGCTGTTGAGCATCGTGTAGCCCGGCCAGTCGGCCGAGGCGAAGAAGTGCCCGCGCCGGAGGGCTGCGTCGCGGTGCAGGACGAGCGAGACTCCCTTCGGGGTGTACGCGTACTTGTGGAGGTCGACGCTGATGCTCGTGACCCCGTCGACCGCGAAGGTCCACGACGGCACGTCGTCGAGGTGCGGGAGGACCCAGCCGCCGATGCAGGCGTCGACGTGGCAGCGGATGCCCCGCGCGGCGGCGAGCGCGGCGACCTCGGCCACCGGGTCGACGACACCGTGGGCGTACGACGGGGCGGAGGCGACGACGAGGACGGTCGTGTCGTCGACGGCGGCCGCCATGGCCGCAGGGTCGGCACGCAGGGTCTGCGGGTCGACGTCGACGACGACGGCCCGGACGCCGAGGTACTTCGCGGCCTTGAGGAAGGCGGCGTGCGCCGAGGCCGGCAGCACCATGCTCGGCGACGCGACGTGCGGGGCGCCCTCGCGGGCGGCGAGCACGGCGAGCAGGATCGACTCGGTGCCGCCCGAGCTCACCGAGCCGACGAACCCGGCGGGCGCGTCGAGCAGCGCCCCGGCGGACGCGACGAGGTCGTTCTCCATCCGCAGCAGGGAGGGGAAGGCGGTGGGGTCGAGCCCGTTCGACGAGGCGTACATCGACAGCGCCTCCCGGCCGAGCGCGTCGGCGTCGGCGAGCCCGGAGTCGTACACGTAGGCGAGGGTGCGACCGCCGTGCGTCGGGAGGTCTCCGGCCTGCATCGTGCGCAGGGCCGCGAGCACCTCCCCGGCGGCGGCGGTCGAGGTCGGGTCGTGGGTCATCGGGGCACCTCCGGGTCGAGCCTGTACCGGCGCAGGACGAGCAATGAGACCGCCACGAGCGCGGCGGGCAGGACGGTGAAGCCGAGTGCGACCGCCGTGTGGGCCGAGTCGGGCTGTGCGGCACCGGCGTCGGTGGACGAGACATACCCGCCGAGGGCCAGCACGCCTGCATAGAGCAGGGGGCCGAGGGCGAGGCCGAGGGTCTCGCCCGCGGTCCAGACCCCGGTGTACGTGCCGGCGCGGTCCTCACCGGTGCGTGCGGTGTCGGCCGCGGCGACGTCGGGCAGCATCGCGAGGGGGAACATCTGGCAGGCGGCGTACCCGACGCCGACGACGCCGACGGTGACCGCCGTGGCGACGACGCCGCTGCGGGCCGCGAAGAGGGTGGCGAGCGCGCCCACCCCCAGGAGGACCGACCCCCACACGTAGCCCGTGCGCTTCCCGTGCCGCTCGCCGACGCGCTGCCACAGCGGGGTGACGAGCAGGGCCGGCCCGACGAAGCAGACGAAGAGGATCGTCGAGGCACCTGCCTGCCCGAGGAGCACCCGCGCCACGTAGTCGACGCCGGCGAGCATCGCCCCGATCGCGAGTGCCTGGAGGACGAAGACGAGGAGCAGGGTGCGGAACTCGGCCGAGGCGGCGACGACGCGGAGCTGGTCGCGCAGGCTCCCGCCGGCGGTGGCGGCCTCGCTCATCGGGGCGGAGCGGGTGCCCCGCCAGGCCCCCACGGTGCCGACGACGATGAGCGCGCCGACGAAGAGGCCGACCCCGCGGTACCCCCACGTCGTGCCGAGGGAGTCGCGGATGACGGGCGAGAGGCCACCGCTCACGAGGATGGCGAGGGCGAGCACGGCGACCCGCCACGTCATCAGCCGGGTGCGCTCGTCGTAGTCGGTGGTCATCTCGGCCGGCATCGCGACGTAGGGGACCTGGAAGAACGCGTACGCGGTGGCGCAGACGAGGAAGAGGACGACGACCCAGGCGGTGGCGAGCCCGGTGGGTGAGGTCGGGCCCGAGAAGAGCAGGACGAACGCCACCGCCAGCACGAGGCCGGCGCGCAGCAGGAAGGGGCGGCGACGACCGGCAGGGTTCGTGGAGCGGTCGCTGATCCGGCCGGCGACCGGGTTGAGGAGGACGTCCCAGGCCTTCGGGAGGAAGACGACGAGCCCCGCGAGGCCGGCCGCGACGCCGAGGCGGTCGGTGAGGTACGGCAGGAGGAGCAGCCCGGGCACGGTGCCGAACGACCCCGTGGCCACCGAGCCGAGCCCGTAACCACGCCGCGCCGAGGACGAGAGCCGCGCTGCCATGCCCGGACCCTAACGGGGACAATGCCCGCGTGGGTACGCGTCGGAGGTTCCGGGGCCGCATCGCCGGGGTCGGGTCGACCTCCGGGGTGCGGGTCGTCGTCGGCTGGTGGCTCGAGACGCCGCTCGGGCCCTTCGCCGACGTCATGGTCGAGCGGGCCGACGGGCACCGCGTGCTGCTCGCGCCGACCGAGCAGGTGGCCGAGCTCGTGGCGACGACGTACACGTTCGACGAGGTGCGGATCGAGCCGGTCGAGGTGTTCGCGGGGACGGCGGACGGCGACGCCTGGATGCGCTCGTGGGGACCGTCGTCGCCGTCCCTGTCGCTGACGCTCGAGGTCGGGGACCGGACGGGTCTGGGGCGGCTGCTGCGCCTGGTCCCGGGGCGGGTGGCGACCAGCCCCGCGTTCGCGACGCTCGCCGACCCCGTGGCCCGGGTGGCGCTGCAGGGGGTGCGGACGCGCGGGGTGGCCCGCGCCGGGCGGCGGGAGTACTACGGCGCCACGGACGTCCGCTCCGTCACGTCGATGAGTGGGACGTTCGACGGCGCCGACCTCGGCGCGCTGGCGCCCGTGGACCCGCCGTGCCGCTTCGGCTTCTCCTCGACGCCGCGGCGGCCGTCGGTCACCGAGGTGACGACGACCATCCTCGACACCGCCTGACCCCTCACCCGTCGCTCGCCCCTCGACCCTCGTCGAGAGTGCAGGACATGCGGACCGAACCGGGTGCTGCGTCCGCATGTCCTGCACTCTCGACGGGCGCGATGGACACGCGGCTCACTCGATGCGCAGATCCGACAGGTCCAGTCCGAGGGCCCGGGCGAAGCGGCGCAGCGTGGTCCGGCGCCGCGGCGCGACCCGGACGTCCTCGGCCCACAGCTCGAGCACCGTCCAGTCCTCGTCGCGAGCGAGTCCAGCCCGGTGCGCATCCGCGCTGCGCCGTCTCCGGTCGGCGTGGTCCGCGCCCTGGTACTCGCCGACGACGCGCTGCTCGCGCCACACGAGGTCGCCCTCGAGCAGCCAGCCCCCCGCCGCGTCGAGCACCGGCCGGTTGACCTCGGGCTCGGGGAACCCGGCGCGGACGAACATCAGCCGGGCTCGGCTCTCCATCGGGGACCGCACGCCCGGCCGGACGAGGGCGAGCGCGTCGACGAGCGCGCGCCCACCCCGGGGCCGGGTCCGGGCGCCGAGGGTGCCGGCCAGCAGGGAGGTGGCAGCGGTCCCGAGCCGTCCGACGAGGGCGTCACCGGCCACGACGAGGTCGTCCGCCCCGAGCGCTCCGCCGAGGAGCTCGCCGAGGTCGCACCAGGTGTCGGCCTGGCCCACGACCCGTACGCCCTCGCACACGACGACCTCTCGTGACTCCAGGCCCCGGTGGCCCCGACAGCCCGCCCGCCGGGTGACGGCGCTGCCGGTGGGCCGCATCACGTCGAGGACCGGGTCCACCTCGAGCGGCCCCGGGAGCGGGAGCCCGAGCAGCCGGGCCGCGGTGACGTGGGAGAAGGCGACGTCCCCGGGTAGCGCCGCCGCGAACGCCCGGGCCCGCTCGGCGAGGGACCGGGGCGGCTCGACCGTGCGCACCGCCCGGGTCGGCCGGTGCAGGCCGTGGGCCCGCAGGTCGCAGTGGCGCAGCCCGGCAGCCCGCGCCTGCCCGACCGTGAACGGACTCGCGCGGAGCTCCGGCGGCAGGCCGACCGTCCCCACCGCCCCACTGTGGGCCAGAGCGCCGTCGGGGCGGCGCCGTCATCCACAGGCCCGGTCGAGAGTGCAGGACACGCGGATGCCACGACCCGCTCGCTCCGCATGTCCTGCACTCTCGATGGGGGCGCGGCACCGGCGGGGATGGGCGGAGGAGCCAGCCCCCCGGGTCAGGCGCTGGGGGTGATGCGCAGCAGCCGGTCGTCGTCGCCGTTGGTCGTCGTGACGTAGAGCGCCCCGTCGGGCCCGAGCCGGGCGGCGCGCAGCCTGCCGTAGGGCCCGTTCGTCGCCTCCGGCACCGAGACCTCGGCGACCGACCCGTCGTCCTCCAGCGTGAGGACCAGCAGCTTGGCGCCCTTGAGCGCGGTGATGACGAGCGCGCCGTCGAAGGCCCCCCACTGCTCGCCCTCGAGGAACTCCGCGGCGCACACCGCCTGGGTCGTCCTCCCCGACTGCCAGATCGCGGGGACGGCGTCCGGGTAGCGCGTCGTGTCGGTCATCGGGACGCCCTCGTCGTAGCCGCCGACGGTGCCGCCCTGCGCCGGGTCCCAGCCGTAGTTGGCGCCCGGCTCGATGATGTTCACCTCGTCGTTGGACGACGGCCCGTGCTCGGCGGTGTAGATCCGCCCGGTCCCCGGCTGGAGCGCCACGCCCTGGAGGTTCCGGTGCCCATAGCTCGTGACGTAGCGCTGGTTCGCGTTCTTCGCGTCGGCGAACGGGTTGTCCGGCATCGGCTCCCCCGTCGTCAGGTCGAGCCGGAGCGTCTTGCCCCCGAGGCTCGTGAGGTCCTGCGGGATGCTCCCGACGGCGGTGTCGCCCGTGCCGACGACGAGGGCGCCGCCGGCGTCGAGCTCGGGACGGCAGCCCGAGTGCCGCCCGGACGACAGGGGCAGGCCGTCGAGCAGCGTGCGCACCCGCTCAGCGGACCCGCCGTCGGCCGAGAGGCGCCACGTCACGAGCCGGATGTCGACCGGGGTGCCGCCCTCCTGGTGGGTCTGGCACGTGGTGAACTCGCGCGACGTGGCGAAGTCGGGGTGCACGACCATCCCCATGAGCCCGCCCTCGGAGTTGACGTAGACGTCGTCGAGGTCGGCGTCGACCCGGGTGAGCGTCGCGCCCGTGCGCAGCGACGAGACGTGCTGGATCCGCCCGGGCCGCTCGGTGACCAGCGCCGTCCCGTCCGGCAGGAACCCGATGTCCCAGCCGTGCTCGAGGCCGCCGACGACCTCCTCGACGGCGAGGGCCGGCACCGCCGTGCTCCGCGGCGCAGGACTGGGCGAGCCCGCCTCGGAGCCACCCGTCGCGCTGGGCCGGGGCGGCACCTCGCCGTACCCGTCGTCGGAGGACCCGCAGCCGGCGAGGGCGACGAGGCCGGCGGCCACGGCGACGGCCGCGGCGACGGCCCCACGAGCACGGGGCGGGCGGACGGCACGGGGGCGCATACCCCAGTCTCACACCCCCGATGGGGCGACACCGTCGATGAGCGCGACGGTTCGACGGCCCGCGCCCCGGTCAGCCGGTCAGGTCCCGGACCGCCCGCTCGTAGGCCGTGGCGAGGGCGCGCAGGTCGGCCCGGTGGTCGGCGATGCGGCAGCCGAGCCCGTTCGGCTTCACGAGGATGCCCTCCTCCGCCCACGTCTCCCGGGCCCGCGCGAGCAGGGGCTTCGGGAGGTCTCCGGCGGCGTTGGTCACCCGCCACCACGTGACGTTGCCGCCGTAGGCCTTCATGATCGACCCCACCTGCCGCGGCCCGATGCCGACGAGGGTCGCGAGGTCGCCGTACGACACGATGCGACCCCGCGGCACCTGCTCGACGGCCCGCAGCACGCGCTCCACGACGAGATCGTCCACGCCGCCGAGTGTGCCCGACGGGCGGCCCGATCCGGAGGATGGTCACGGAGCCACCGGGCGCCCTACCCTCGAGGGACGGTTCGACGGACGACCGGAAGGCGGCCATCGTCATGTCCCTCCCCCGGGTGCTCGCGGTCGTGGTCCTGCTCGTCCTCGGCGTGCTCACGCTGCCGCTGCTCGCGTGGGTGCTCGACGGCCAGGGCACGGAGAACCTGATCCTCCCGCTCGACCTCCTCGTCATGGCGGTCGGCGGCGCCCTGGTCTGGCGGGCCCTCCCGTCCTCGGGGTCGACGCCGCCGCCGGCCCGTCGCACCGCGGTCGTCGGCGCGGGAGTGGGCGTGCTCGCCGCGCTGGTCGGCCTCCTCGCGTTCTTCCTCCTGCTCAGCGGATTCGAGGGCGCCTGACCGGAGCGGCAGCGCTCAGCGGCCGAGCTCGGAGCCGATCTCCCACGGCGCCACCGGCGAGTGGTCGAGGACCCACGTCTCGAGCCCCTGCATCAGCCCGGTGCCGACGAGCAGCCCGATGACGACGAACAGCACCCCGAGCCCGCGGCGGAACCACGAGTGCGGGTCGGCGGCCCACCGCATCCGACGCACCGCGCGCTGCCCCCCGACCGCGACGACGAGGAGCACCGCGACGAGGCCGACGACGTACGTGGTGAGCAGCAGCAGCCCGCGGGCCGGCTCGGCCGGAAGCACCGTGACGACGACGTACGCGTACAGGGGGCTGCACGACGTGAACACCGGGCCGAGCGCCGCTCCGGTGAGGACCGCCCCGGTCATCCCGCCGCGACGGTGCGCCGCCGCGAGGCCACGGGCGCTGCCACCGGACAGCCCGGACGCGACGGAGATCCGGTCCCAGAGCTCCGGGACGGCCTGGGCCACACCGAGGGCGATGAGCAGGCCACCGCTCACCCACTGCCACACCGAGGGCGGGATGTCGATGAGCGCCGTCGTGGCCCGCAGTGCCAGGGTGAAGACGAAGACCGACGCCCCGAGCGAGAGCGTGACGACGAGGGCTCGGGGGGTCGCCCCACGCTCACCCGCCGCCCCCACCGAGCCGCCGACGACCACCGGCAGGAGCGACAGCGCGCAGGGGGCCAGGGTGGTCAGCGCTCCGGCGAGCAGGGCGCCCGCGAGAGCCGCGAGCACGTCAGACGGTCTCGGCCAGGATGGCCGCGCCGTCGCTGCTCCCGGACCACTTCGCGAGCTCCTTGCCGGCGCCGTCGACCTGGACGAAGGTGTGCTGCTGCGTCACCCCGTACGTCTTGCGGAGGCCGGTCTCGCTGTCGTAGTCCACCTTGACGACGGTGAGGCCCGCGGGCACGCCCACGGCGTCGATGGCCTTCTCGGTGGCCCGGCAGCTGGGGCACCAGGAGGCGTGGAAGAAGTAGACGACCTTGGTGCCGGAGTAGGCGGCGGGGTCGGCCTCGTACTCGGCCCGGGTGACGTAGGCACCCCCGGCCGCGGACTCGCTCCCGGACGCCGGCGTGGCGCCGTCGGCCGGGGCCGAGGAGGTTGCGGCCGGGGCGGAGGAGGCGCCAGCGCCGGTCTCGGTCGTCGTGCTGCCGCACGCGGACAGGACGAGGGCCGCCACGGCGAGCGCGGTCGCGGCGGCCGCCGTCGGGGGACGAGTGCGCATGCTGGCTCCTTCACGGGGGTGGGACACCAGTCGACCCCAGGTCGGGCCCACCGGACCAGCGCTCGAGGTGTGCCGTGAGGACCGGGTAAGGAGTGCGCTCAGGCGGGCGCGGCCGGTCGCGGCGCCGCGGGGCCGCTGACCGGCACGGCCAGGGCGATGACGCAGCCGGCGCCGTCCGGGGCGTTCAGCGCCGTGGCCTCCCCGCCGTGGGCCCGGGCGACCTCGCGGGTGATGGTGAGGCCGAGCCCCATCCCGCGCTCGTGCCGCGACGGGTCGCCGCGCCAGCCCGGCTCGAAGACGTGGGCGAGGTGCTCGTCCGGCAGGCCGCCGCACCCGTCTGCGACCTCGACGACGACCCGCCCGTCACGCCGGAGCGTCTCGACCCGCACCGTGCCGCCGGCGGGCGTGTGCTGCACCGCGTTCCGGACGATGTTCGTGACCGCACGGGTCAGCGCCCCGGCGTCGCCCACGACCGTGGCACCGGCCAGGTCCCCGCCGACGACCGTGACCCCCGCCGCGTCGGCGAGCGGGCCGATCCCCGTCACGGCGTCCGAGACGAGGTCGTCGAGCTCGACGGGGTCGTTCCGCACCGCGGCGGGCGTGTGGAGCCGGGACAGCTCGGCGATGTCGTCGACCATCCCGTCGATCCGGTCGACCTCGTGGACGATCCTCGAGTGGGCGTCGTGCGGGTCGGCGACCGCGTCGTCCTCGAGCGACTCCGCGAGCACCCGGATCCCCGCCAGGGGGGTGCGCAGGTCGTGCGAGAGCCAGCGGATGGTCTCCCGGCGCGACTCCTCGACCTCCCGGTCGCGGTCCCGCGCGGCCCGCTCCCCGGCGGCGTCGCGCTCGAGCCGCCACACCCGCCGCGCGAGGACGAGCCCGACGATGACGGCCATCGGCGCACCGGCGAGGAGGACGAAGAGCAGCGTGCGGTAGTCGTCCTCGGCGATGAGCATCGACCGGGTGGCGACGGCCACGCCGGCGGCGAGCGACCCGACGAGCACGAGCGGCGCCCCGAGCGCGGCCACGGCCGCCCGGGCACGGGCGATCCGCGCCAGGGCGAGCGCCCCGGCGGTGCCGGCCAGAGCGGTCACGACCGCCGAGACGGCGACGGCGCTGGTCTCGGGCGTCATCCGCCGTCCGCCCGGGGGGTCACCGGGTCCCACCGGTAGCCCCGCCCGAAGACGGTGGCGAGGCGGGTCGGGGCGCTCGGGTCGTCCTCGACCTTCTCGCGCACCCGCCGGACGTGCACGGTGACGGTCGAGGCGTCGCCGACCTCCCAGCCCCACACCTCGCGGATCAGCTGGTCCCGGGACCACACGACGCCGGGGTGCTGGACGAACCAGGCGAGCAGGTCGAGCTCGCGTGCCGTGACCTGCACCGGCGCACCCCCACGGGTCACCGAGCGGGCACCGAGGTCGATGACGAGGTCGCCGTCGCGCAGGACGTCGACGACATCGGCCGGTGGCGCGCTGGTGCGCCGCAGCAGCGAGCGCACCCGCAGCTCGAGCTCGCGGAGGCTGAAGGGCTTGCTGACGTAGTCGTCGGCCCCGTGCTGGAGGCCCTGGACGCGCTCGTGCTCCTGCCCGCGGGCGGTGACCATGATGAGCGGCAGGTCGCGACGCATGGAGCGCAGCCGGCGGGTGACCTCGAAGCCCCCGAGGCCGGGGAGCATGAGGTCGAGGAGGACGAGGTCGGCCGGGGCCGCGGCGTAGTGGTCGACGGCCTCCCCGCCGTCGCCCACGGCGTCGACCTCGTGGCCGGCGCGCGTCAGGTACGCCGCGACCGCCTCGCGGACGGTCGTGTCGTCCTCGACGAGCAGGATGCGGGCCACCCGCCAAGGCTAGGGCGACGGTCCCACCGGCGCGCCCATCCGGCGTCCCCCGGTAATCCCCCCGCAATCCCCGACCTTTCATGCCGAGGTCCGCGTGACACCCCGCACCGCCGGGGTGTCACGCGGACGCTGGCACGACAGGTCGGGGGGCGCGGGCGGAACGGCGGCGCGCCGACCGGGGTCGGGCTGTCAGGATGGGTCCATGCGTCGGATCGTCCAGAGCCAGAAGCTCCAGCACGTGCGCTACGACGTGCGCGGCCCGATCCTCGTCGAGGCCCAGCGGCTCGAGGCCGAGGGTCACAAGATCCTCAAGCTCAACATCGGCAACACCGCCCCGTTCGGCTTCGAGGCGCCCGAGGCGATCGTCGCCGACATGGTGCACAACCTCCCGGACAGCCAGGGCTACGCCGACTCCAAGGGCATCTACTCGGCCCGCACCGCGGTGGCGCAGTACTACCAGTCGCGCGGCCTCAAGGACACCGGCGTCGAGGACGTCTACATCGGCAACGGTGTCTCCGAACTCATCTCGATGGTGCTCCAGGCCTTCGTCGACGACGGCAACGAGGTCCTCGTCCCCGCGCCCGACTACCCGCTGTGGACCGGCGCCGTGTCGC
The DNA here is from genome assembly GCA_963709785.1 of uncultured Actinomycetota bacterium. Classification (GTDB taxonomy): domain Bacteria; phylum Actinomycetota; class Actinomycetes; order Actinomycetales; family Dermatophilaceae; genus Phycicoccus. The sequence continues at coordinate 51,560 of CAVPXT010000008.1, forward strand.
TGTCCGGCGGCACGCCGGTGCACTACCGCTGCGACGAGTCCGACGGCTGGAACCCCGACCTCGCGGACATCGAGTCCAAGATCACCGAGAACACCCACGCGATCGTCGTCATCAACCCGAACAACCCGACCGGTGCCGTGTACTCGGAGGAGACGGTGCGGGCGCTCGTCGACATCGCGCGGCGCCACGACCTCGTCGTCATGGCCGACGAGATCTACGAGAAGATCCTCTTCGACGACGCCGTGCACCACCACGCCGCGACGTTCGGCGGGGAGGACGTCCTCTGCCTCACCTTCAGCGGGCTCTCCAAGGCCTACCGCGTGTGCGGCTACCGCGCCGGCTGGGTGATGATCAGCGGACCGAAGCACCTCGCGCAGGACTTCCTCGAGGGCCTGACGCTGCTCGCGAACATGCGGATGTGCGCGAACGTCCCGGCCCAGCACGCCATCCAGACCGCGCTCGGCGGCTACCAGTCGGTGAGCGAGCTGATCGGCCCGGGCGGGCGGTTCCGCGAGCAGAGCAAGCTCGCGTCGCGGCTCCTCAACGAGATCCCCGGCGTCTCGTGCGTCGAACCGCGCGGCGCCCTCTACTGCTTCCCGCGCCTCGACCCCGAGGTGTACCCGATCGAGTCGGACGAGGCGTTCGTCATCGACCTGCTGCGGGCGAAGAAGATCCTCGTCACCCACGGCACCGGGTTCAACTGGTTCGAGCCCGACCACTTCCGGCTCGTCACGCTCCCCGACGAGGAGACGCTCACCGAGGCGATCGGACGGATCGCGGAGCACCTCGCAACCCTGCGGGGCTGACCGGATGTCCGCTGCTCCGACGGGTTTCGACCACCGCCTCATCGGGTCGGTCGCGGCGGGCGGGGCCCTGGGCTCGCTGGGCCGGTGGCTCGTCGGCCTCGCCCTCCCCCACGCAGCGGGGGCGGTGCCGTGGGGCACCCTGCTCGTCAACGTGACCGGTGCCTTCGCGATGGGTCTGCTCGTCTCGTACCTCGTCGACCGGCCCGGCGTGCACCGCCTCGCCCGGCCCTTCGTCGGGGTCGGGGTCCTCGGCGGGTGGACCACCTTCTCCGCGCTCGCCGTCGACGCGGTGCAGCTCGGGGAGAGCCACCACGTGCAGGAGGCCCTGGTCTACGTCACCGGCACCTTCCTCGTCGGCACCCTCGCGGTGGGGGCGGGCGTCGCCCTCGGTCGTCGCGTCTGGCCCGGCCCGTGACCGCCACCCACGCCCTGCTCGTCGCCCTCGGTGCCGCCGTCGGGGCGCCGGCCCGGATGCTCGTCGGCGAGTGGGTGCGCGACCGCTTCGGCGCCCCGACCCCCGCCGGCACGCTCGTCGTCAACGTGCTCGGCTCGTTCGTGCTCGGGATGCTCGTCGGCGCCAAGGTCGGGGACGGTTGGGTGGCCCTGGTCGGCACGGGCTTCTGCGGCGCGTTCACGACGTTCTCGTCGCTGGCGCTGGAGGTCTGGGACGCCCTGTTCGAGCGGCGTCGGACCGAGGCGGTCGGCATCGTCGCCCTCTCGCTCGCGCTCGGCCTCGGTGCGGCGACCCTCGGGTACCTCCTCGCCGCCTGACCCGTCGGCTCCCTCGGGTCGGCGTGCGGGTCGGTCAGGCCTCCGGACGGGCGACCTCGACCTCGGTGCGGTAGGTCCAGCCGTCGAGGAGCGGCAGGCTGTCGCCGCTCCAGAACCGGCCCGGGTCGTACCAGCTCGTCGGCACGTCCGGCCGCAGGATGCCCATGTCCTCGAGGGTCACGGCCACCACCTCCGCGCAGTAGGCGTCCTCGGGGCGCAGACCCTTGCGCTCCAGGGCCCTGCGGTCGAGGTGGGCGTCGCGGCCCTTGAGCCAGCGCCAGCCGAGACGCAGCGTCGAGGGGAAGGAGACGCCGTCGAGGCGCGCGACGGTGCGCATCGCGGCGTCCTCCTGCTCCCGCCCGACCCCGGGCTCGAGCTGGCGCAGCCAGGCCCGCTGCCCGTACCTCTCCTGCCACGTCCGCACCGCCTCGGCGAGGTCGTGGAGCTGGACGCCCCGGTGGTGGTCGCCGGTCCACTGGTCGCGCAGCGAGCGGCCGAGCTCGGCGTGCCACATGAGCGGCGGCAGGTCGTCGAGCACGACGGCCATCCCGACGTGGTTGACGGGGGCGTTGCTCGCGGTCTGGATGAGCCGGTCGGCCACGGTGCCGCCGCGGAAGATCCAGAGGTCACCGGTCCGGCTGGTGGCGACCGCCTCGTCGAAGGGGACCGCTCGGGTCCCGGTGCGCGCCATGGAGCCAGTGTGCCGGGCCACCACTCGCTAAGGTGGCGACGTGGACCCGAACCGCCGGTGGAAGCTCCTGGGCATCGCCTCGCTCGCCGGTGTCGTCGCGACCGGCGTGCTCGTCGCCCGGGACGAGCGCACGCGTCGCGCCTACTCCCCCGACGAGGTCCGCGACCGGCTGCGGCAGCGGCTCGACGAGGCCGAGCGCCCGGCCGGCTCGACGTCCGACCCGGACACGAACTGACACATTCGACGATTCGTGGACGCCGGCGGGGCGGTCAGTCGCTCCCAGCCGCGTCGGCTCGGGGGATGAGCGGCCGCTCGGCACGGGCCCGGATCTGCTGGACCGCCCACGAGTTGCCGTCGGGGTCACGGAAGCCGAAGAACGTCGCCCCGTCCCGCTCGTCGAACGAGGAGATCTCGTCGCACTCGACGCCCCGCCTCACGAGCTCGGCGCGCGCCGCCTCCGCGTCGGCGACGACGAGCTGGAGGCCGTGGAGGCTGCCGGGCGTCATCGACTGCAGGTTCGGCATCGTCCCGACGACGACCGAGCAGCCCGAGCCGCTCGGCGTCAGCTGGACGACCCGGCCGTACCCGGCGTCGACGTCGTGGTCGAGGTGGAACCCGACACGGTCGCGGTAGAAGGCGATGGAGGCGTCGACGTCGGACACAGGGACGACGACGACCTCGAGGGTCCAGGCGAGGTCGCTCACGCACGGACCCCCGCGAGGAGGGCGTCGAGCTTGACGTAGCCCTCGGTCATCCCGCCCTCCATGCCCGACTCGACCATCGCGTCGCGACCCTCGACGGTGCGCCCGATGCTCCGGCCGCGCAGCCGCGTGCGGCCGTCGCCGAGGTCCTCGAAGTGGAGGAACTCGAGGGCGACCTCGTCGGGCATCCCCTCGAACTCGAAGGTCTGGAGGATGAACTCGTCACGGCGCACGGTGTGGAAGACGCCCCGGAAGCCGAACTCCTCACCCGCGGGGTTCCGGTGGACGTAGCGGTAGCCACCGCCGTCCGTGCACTCCCAGCGGACCACGTCCATGTCGTAGCCGCGCGGTCCGAGCCACTGCCGGACCTTCTCCGGGTCGCTGTGCGCCGCGAACACGGCCGCCACGGGGGCGTCGAACTCGCGGGTGAAGTCGATCCACGGCACACCGGCCGGGACGTCGAGGTGGAGGGCATTGGCCATCGGGATCACTCCTGGGGGTCCGGCTGCTCGGCGAGCAGCGCATCGAGCCGGCGGTACGCGTGCTCGTGGGCGAGCCGGTACTCGTCGATCCACGCCGTCAGCCGCTCGAGGGCCTCCGGCACGAGGTGGACGGGCCGGCGCTGGGCCTCCCGTTCCTTGGTGACCAGGCCCGCGTGCTCGAGGACCTGGATGTGCTTCGAGATCGCCTGGAGGGAGATCGCGAAGGGCTCTGCGAGCTCGTTGACCGTCGCCGGCCCGCGGCTCAGCCGGGCGACCAGCGCCCGGCGGACGGGGTCGGCCAGGGCCGTGAAGCCCAGGTCCACCAGCTCGTCGTCCATGAACTTACTCAACCACCAGATTGATCAACTGTCAAGTTGATTACGGATGCCGCCCGTCAGCCGGCGACGAGGCGGGCGACGACGTGGAGCACCCCGAAGGTGTCGTCGACCTCGAGCTCGGGGCACGCCACGGCGTCGCCACCCGCGAGCGCGGCCGCGAGCACCTGGAGCGGCGCCCGGCCGTGCACGAGCAGGTCGGCGCACAGCCCCGCGTCGAGGGCGAGCAGCGCCTCGGCGTCACCGGAACGCAGTGCCCCGACGATCGCGTCGTCGACGGCGAAGGACCGCTCGTCGAGGTGCCCGGGCGCCTTCTCGCCGCGACGGGCGCTGCCGTCGGCGACGACGACGAGAGTGGCCTCACCGGGCGTGCGCGCCAGGTGCTCCCCGAGCGTGCGGCACTCCTCGACGGGTGCGTCCCAGGTCACCACCACGACACCGTCGACCGCGACCCCGGCGAGGTCGGCGAGGTGCACACCCACCCGCTGCCCCAGCGGCGGACGGGTCCCCCGCTGCTCGCGGTCGGTGGCGACGACGAGCACGACGCCACCCGCACCCGCACCCTCGGCCGCGGCCGTCCGGACCGCCGCGACCGCCCGCTCCCGCAGCCCGGCCGCTGCGTCGACCCGCCCCGTGTACTCCGGCAGGAGGAACGGCCCGCTCGGCACGACGGCCACGGAGCGGGTCATGCGAGCCCCCGGACGGTGCGGGCCGGCGCGAGGTCGCCCGCGACGACCGAGACCATGTCGAGCACCTGACGCGTCTCGGCGACCTCGTGGACCCGGTACACCTGCGCCCCGTGCCACGCGCAGAGGGCCGTCGCGGCGAGGGTGCCGGTGAGCCGCTCGCCCACGGGCAGGTCGAGGGACTCCCCCACGAAGTCCTTGTTGGACAACGAGACCAACGTGGGCCAACCGAGCGTCGTCAGCTCGTCGAGGCGCCTCGTGACCTCGAGGGAGTGCCACGTGTTCTTCCCGAAGTCGTGGGCCGGGTCGATGATGACGCGCTCCGGCTCGACCCCCATCGACACCGCCCGCTCGGCCTGCCGCAGCAGGGAGGCACGGACGTCGGCGACGACGTCGTCGTACTCGATGCGGTGCGGGCGGGTGCGCGGCGTGACCCCACCGGTGTGGGTGCAGACCAGCGAGGCACCGAACTCGGCTGCCACCGTTGGGAGCTCGGGGTCGGCACCGCCCCAGGCGTCGTTGATGAGGTCGGCCCCCACCTCGCACACGGCACGTGCCACCTCGCTGCGCCACGTGTCGACGCTGATGACGAGGCCCGGGTGGTCGGCACGCACCCGCTCGACGAAGCCGACGACCCGGCGCTTCTCCTCGTCGGCGTCGATCTCCGCACCGGGGGCCGCCTTGATGCCGCCGATGTCGACGATGTCGGCGCCCTCCGCCACGACCCGGTGCACCCGGTCGAGCGCGGCATCCTCGGCCCAGCTGATGCCCCTGTCGTAGAACGAGTCCGGCGTGCGGTTGACGATCGCCATGACGAGGCGGTCGGTCGGTGCGTACTCGTGCCGACCGAGGCGCAGCACCGCACCCCGACTCATCGCGCCGCCTCCCTCGAGGACAGGTAGCCCTCGACCTCCACCGCGGGCGGGCGCTCGGACAGGTCGACCTCGCGCGGCCTGGAGGTGAACCCCTCCGCCGTCCGGTCGTACTGCGTCAGCGTGGCCGACCCCCGAGCCCCATTCCCCGAGCGGCCGAGCCGGGACTCGACCGCGGCCAGCACCTGCACGGCCATCGGTCCGAGCGTGTCGTGCCGGTGGTGGCGGTGGGTGCGCCGGCCGAGGTCGACCTGGGCGATGGCGTCGGCGCCCAGCAGCTCGGCGGTGTCGACGAGTGCGGCGATCTCGACGCCGTAGCCGACGGGCACGGAGAAGCGTTCCATCGCGGTGCGGCGCACGCCCCACTCCCCCGCGAGGGGCTGGACCAGCCCCGCCAGCTCCGGGTGGTGCAGCGCGATGAGCGGCCGGGCCACGAGCTCGGTGACCCGCCCGCCCGTCTCGGCCTCCCGCCCCTGCTCGTCGAGCAGCGGCCGGTCGTAGACGGCCTTGACGAGCGCCACGCCGGGGTCGGTGAGGAGGGGCTCCAGCAGTCCGCTCACGAAGTGCGGGCCCCACTCGATGAGGTCGGAGTCGAGGAAGACGAGGACGTCACCGGTCGTCACGTGGAGCGACTTCCAGAGCGCCTCGCCCTTGCCCCGGGCCACCCCGAGGCCCGGGAGCACCTCGCGAGCCGCGTGGACCGTGGCCCCGGCGGCGGCCGCCACGGCCGCGGTCCCGTCGGTGGAGTCGGAGTCGATGACGACGAGCTCGTCGACGAGCGGGACCCCCTCGACCCAGGCCCGGCGGACCCCGGCGACGACGGCACCCACCGTCGCCTCCTCGTCACGGGCGGGGATGACGACGCTCACCGTGGTGCCACCCTTGGCCGCCAGCAGCTCCTCGGGCGCCCGGGTGGCCCCACCGGCGGCGCGGACCGGCATCAGGCGGTGCCGGGGTCCGGGCGGCGGAAGACCGCGAGCAGTGCACCCGCTGCCGCGACGCCTCCGACCGCGGCCACGAGCCCCCACCACGGCCCGGAGAGCGGGAGGCCGAGGGCGGCGTCCAGCGACCAGGCGCCCGGACCGACGACGGCCAGGGCCACGGCCACCATCGCGACGACGGCCACGTACTCCCAGCCTCCCTTGAAGACGAAGAAGCCCTTGCCCCGGTGGTCGGTGAGCGCGGCCACCGTCATCAGCCCGACGAACGCCGTCGCGGCGAGGCCGGTGAGCAGGCCGAGCGTCACGAGCGCGCCGGCGACCAGCTCGGTGCCGGCGGCGATCCGCGCGTGCAGCCAGCCGGGGCGCAGCCCGAGCGACTCGAACCACCCGGCCGTGCCGCCGAGGCCGCCGCCGCCCCACACCTTGTTCGCACCGTGCAGGACGAGCATCGGGCCGAGGGCCAGCCGCAGCACGAGCATCCCGAGGTCGACGTCCATCCCGCTCCCATCTGCTTCGTCCCGCCGTGGCGGGCGGCCCGGCGTGCCCGGGCCACCCCACTCTAGGTCGCGGCCCCGGGGGCCCCCTTCCCGCCCGTCCGGGTCTTGTCGAGGGTTGTGCGGGCGACGACGATGACGGGATGACCACGGACACCCCCGCCCTCGCCTCCCGGTTCCTCGCCCTCCACCGCGCGCCGGAGCTGCTCACCGTCGTCAACGTCTGGGACGCCGTCACCGCGACGGTCGTCGCGGACGTGCCGGGGACGACGGCGCTCGCGACCGCCTCGCACTCCATCGCCGCCACGCTCGGCTACGAGGACGGTGAGAACATCCCGCTCGACGAGATGCTCGACATGGTCCGGCGCATCGTGCGGGCGACCGACCTCCCGGTGACGGCCGACCTCGAGTCCGGCTACGGCGACCCCGGCGGCACGGTGCGCCGCGCGATCGACCTCGGCGTGGTGGGGGCGAACATCGAGGACGGGATGCGGCCGCTCGCAGATGCGGTGCGCGCCGTCGAGGACGTCATGGCCGCCGCGCAGCAGGCCGGCGTCCCGGACTTCTGCCTCAACGCCCGGACCGATGCCTTCGTGCGCGCCGAGGGCCGCTCCCCGGAGGAGTGCCTCGCCGTCGCGGTCGAGCGCGGCCGCGCCTTCCTCGAGGCCGGGGCCCCGATGGTGTTCGTCCCGCGCGCCGCCGAGCGGTCGCACGTCGAGGCGCTCGTCGAGGCCTTCGGCCCGCAGCGGCTGACCCTCATCGGCGGCCCGGGCACGCTGCCGCTCGCCGACCTGGAGGCGCTGGCGGTGGCCCGGGTCTCGTACGGCCCCTGGTCGCAACGCGTGGCGCTCACCGCACTGCAGCAGCTCGTCGAGGGGGTGCACGAGGGGAGGGGGCTGCCGGAGGGCATCCGCCCCCTCAACTGACTGGGGTTTGCGGCCCGCGCGCGCCGGGTAGCCCCTTCCTCGACCTGCTGCACACGAGCGAAGGAGAGCGCATGTCGACCGACGAGAAGGTTGCCGAGGACCTGGTGGAGACCCTCAAGGACGGACGCACCGGTTTCGAGACGGCCGCGCAGAAGCTCCGCGAGAGCGAGCGCCCCGAGTGGGCCGCGGTGCTGCAGCGCCTGTCGGAGCAGCGCGAGGAGTTCGTGCGCGAGATCGTCGAGATGGGCCACGCGTACGGCGACGACGTCGACGAGAGCGGTTCCCTCGGGGCCCGCCTGCACCGCGGCTGGCTCTCGCTGAAGGACGCCGTGACCGGTGACGACCCCTCCGGCGTGCTCGGCGCGGCCGTCACCGGAGAGGACCACGCCGTCTCCGAGTACGAGAAGGCACTCGAGCAGGACATCAGCGACGGCTTCCGCGCGGTCGTGCAGCGCCAGTACACGGCCATCTCGGCCGCACGCGACGAGGTGCGGTCCCTGCAGACCGCGGCCTGACCCTGGAGGGGCGGTCTCCGTCGGCTCCTCAGCCGACGGAGACCGGGACCAGGGGGTGGATGGCGACCTCGCCCGCGAGGAGCGGGGAGGCGCCGGCGAAGGCCGCGGCGAGGTGCGGCGACTGCATGTGCGCGTCCAGCGAGGCCTGGTCGACGTAGCGCTCGACCATGACGAGGACGCCGGGCGCCGAGCCGGACTCGTAGAGGTCGTAGCTGATGACACCCGGCTCCTGGCGCGTCTCGGCGATGAGGGTCTCCAGCACCTCCCGGGCGGCGTCGAGCTGGTCGGGCTTCACGGGGATGGTGGCGACGACCTGGATCTCGGGCATGGCGGACCTCTCTGTCCTGGGGGACCTCAGGCTAGACCGGCCCGGCGCGGCCGGGCGAGGTGCGGCCCTCCGCGAGCGCCGCGAGGTTCGACAGCTGCCGCCGGGCCATCACGAGGTCGCCCAGGGACACGAGCGGCGCGAGCACCCGACCGCGCGCCATGACGACCTTGAGGACCAGCCGGGTCGCGGCCTCCCCCTCCGGCTCCAGGCGGTACGACATCACCGCACCGAGGATCCGGCCGGTCAGCTCTCGCCCGGGGTCGACCACGAGGACCTCACCGACCGGCCGGCCGCCGGTCCGCGTGAACGGCTCGCCGACGCGCACCGGGTCGAGACCGAGCAGCGTCGACGGTGAGCGCCGGCCGAGGTTGTCGACCCAGTCGTAGGAGTACGGCGCGGCCCGGATCTGGGACACCCACGGCCACACCTCGGTGGGCGGGACCGACACGGTGACACCACGCCAGGCCTCGAGGACCGGGTCGGACACGACGTCGTCGCAGGCGTAGCGGCGCGCGACCTCGGCGTCGGTGACGCCCCAGCGGTCGCCGAGCACCGGGGGGCTACGCCTCCTGGCGGGCGGCCTTCTTCGCGGCCCGCTCCTCCCGCTTCGCGACGAAGCGCGCGGCCTCCTGGTCGAGCGCGCCCACTGCCGCGGCCAGCTCGTCGCGCGCCCGCTCGCCGTCGGCGTCCAGGCCCTCGAGCTCCCAGATGCCCCACTGGCGCAGCAGCGGGGCGACGATGTCGTCGTGGTGGATGCGCAGGTCGTAGATTCCGGCCATCGCCATCTGCACGGCCTTGCGCCCGAACCCGGGGATGATCGCCCCGGGCATCTGGAAGTTCACGACCTCGTCGGTGATCGCCCGCATCGTCTGGCTCGGGGAGAGCTCGAGCGCCGCCTGGACGATGTTGCGGTAGAAGATCATGTGGAGGTTCTCGTCCTTGGCCACCCGGGTGAGCAGCTTCTCCGCGATCGGCTCCTCGGTGTACCGACCGGTGTTCCGGTGGGAGACACGGGTGGCCAGCTCCTGGAACGAGACGTACGCACAGATGTTGAGCAGGGGCTTGTCGCCCGAGTCATAGCCGGTCTCCATCGTGTCCATCCGGGCCCGCTCGAGCTCGTCGGGGTCGACGCCCCGGGTGACGAGCAGGTAGTCGCGGATGCAGAACGCGTGCCGGCCCTCCTCGGCGGTCCAGCGGTTGACCCACGCGCCCCACGCGCTGTCGCGGCCGAAGGCCCGGTCGATCTCGCGGTGGTAGCTCGGGAGGTTGTCCTCGGTGAGCAGGTTGACCTCGAGTGCGGTGCGCGCGATCGGGGAGAGCTGTGACTGGTCGACCGACCACGGGTCGCCCCCGAGCTCCTTGAAGTCGCGTCCGAGAGACCACGGGACGTACTCGTGCGGCATCCACTCCTGCGCGACCGCCATGTGCCGGTTGAGGTTCTCCTCGACCGTGGGTTCGAGGGCGGCGAGCAGCTGGGCGTAGTCGAGTGTGGCCATGGGTGTCCTCCTCGGTGCACTGACGCGCGAGCCGCGCCCACCCCCTGCCTACACCCTTCGGCGGTCTCGGGCCAGAGGTGGCGCGCGCCGCGGGCTCAGCGGGCAGGTGCCACGGCACCCTGCGGCGGCGGGCGGTCGGAGCGGAAGCGGTCGGCGTGCTGCCACGAGCCGTCGGCCCCCACGAGGACGACCGCGAGGACCACCGCCACCACGGCAGCGGCCGCCAGCAGGCCCCCGCGCGAGAGGACACCGGGGACCGGCGCCGCTCCGCGCTGCAGCGTGAGGCGGAGTGCCGGGACGATCCGGCCCAGGAGGTGCAGGCCGGTCGCCACGCCCCACACGACGAACAGCGCCTGGTGCACGGTGATCCAGCTGACTCGCTGGCCGACGACGGAGAAGAGGTCCTGTCGGCCGGTCTGCTCCCCGAGGAGGATGAGCAGCACCCCGGACGCGAGCAGGCCGAGCGTGGACGCGACGACGAGGGGCCCGAGCCAGCGCAGCACCGCCGGTGGCGGGCCCGCCACCCCGTAGTGCTCGTGGCCGCGGTAGTACTGCACGACCCGCCATCCGGTGGTGGCGGTCTTGAGCAGGGCGGGCGGCACGAGGATCGCCCCGACGGCCACGTGCCAGGAGATCAGCCCCCGCACGTCGAAGAGGGTGAGCAGCTCGGCCAGGAACAGGACGAGCAGGACGAGCCCGGTCCATGCGGTGAGGACGGCGTTCCCCGCGGGGCCACCGGTCGTCGGCAGCACGGGGTCGGGGCGGTGCCCCTTGCCGGTCGCCTCGGCCAGGTAGCCCTCGAGGAGGTCGCGCCCGAGGGCGCCGGATGCTCGCATGCGGGAACCGTAGGGGGCGCGGGCTGTGGGCACCCTGAGGCGAGGGAGCCTGCGGCGGCGTCACGGACGACGCCGGAGCAGGGCCAGTGCGACGATGACGCATGGTCGAGCTGCTGGTCGTGGCGCTGTGTGTCTTCGGTTTCGCGATGCTGTCGCGGCGCGCGGCGTTGTCGTCGATCACCGCACCCATGGTCTTCACGGGCGCCGGTCTGCTCGTCGGCACGGTCGGCGCCGACCTGTTCGACCTGTCCCTGGACGGCGAGGTCGTCTCGACCCTCGTCGAGGCGACGCTCGTGCTCGTCCTCTTCACCGATGCCGCCCGGATCGACCTGCGGGCGCTGCGCTCCAACGCCGGGCTCCCCGGTCGGCTGCTCGGGGTCGGGCTCCCGCTCACGATCCTCGCGGGGACGGCCGCGGCCGCGCTGCTCTTCCGCGACCTCACCCTCGTCGAGGCCGGACTCGTCGCCGCCGTCCTCGCGCCCACCGACGCCGCGCTCGGCCAGGCCGTGGTGAGCGACCGTCGGCTGCCGGTGCGGGTGCGCCAGACCCTCAACGTCGAGAGCGGCCTCAACGACGGGATCATGGTCCCGGTCGTCACGGTGCTCCTGGCCATCGCGGCAGCAGAGGCCGAGTCGGCCGGCGCCGGGGGCTGGAGCGGGTTCGTCGCGCGCCAGCTCGGCGTCGGGCTCCTCGCCGGGGTCGTGGTCGGCGGGATCGGCGGGCTTCTGCTGCACCGGAGGTCGGCTGCCGGCGCGGTGGACGGGATCTACCGCCAGCTGGCGACGTTGGCCGTGGCCGCGGGAGCGTTCGCCGCAGCGGAGAGCCTCGGCGGCAACGGCTTCATCGCCGCATTCGTCGCGGGTCTCGCCTTCGCCCGGGCCGCCACCACGGAGAGCGCCGACGTCCAGGACTTCACCGAGGACGAGGGTGAGCTGCTGTCCGCCGTCACCTTCTTCGTCTTCGGGGCCGCGATCGCCGGGCCACGACTCGGCCACTGGAGCTGGGAGATCGGCCTGTACGCGGTCGCCTCGCTCACCGTGGTCAGGGTGGTGCCCGTGCTCGTCGCGCTCTCCCGGTCGGGCACGCTCGTGGAGACCCGGCTCTTCCTCGGGTGGTTCGGGCCGCGGGGGCTCGCCTCCATCCTCTTCGCGCTGCTCGTGTCGCAGGAGCTGGACAGCCCCCGGGTCGACACGATCCTCGAGATCGCCGTGTGGACCGTCCTGGCCAGCATCTACGCCCACGGGGTGAGCGCGAGCCCCTGGGCGGCCCGGCTCGGGACACGGCTGTCCTCCGCGCGGCCGGACGTGGCCGAGCGGGGCCCGGCGACCGACCTCCCCACCCGGCGAAGCGTCGGCTGACGGTCCGCCGCGCCGCGTCCGTCCGAGGCCGGGGAGGGGCGGGTCGCTCAGGTGGAGGACGGGAAGGTCGAGCGCAGGGCGCGCGTGAGGTCGTCCTGCGAGACCTCCCGGCCCTGGGCGGCGCGGGCCCCGACGGCGAGGCCGAGGATGTACGAGCCGACGGGCGCCATCGGACGCGCGAACCCGTGGGCGATCTCCTTGGTGAGGCCGTGGATGCCCGACACGTCGACGTCGTGCGGGTCGACGTCGACGGACCGGCACGCCTCGACGATCCAGTCGTGCCACTGCTGCTCGGCGGCGGCGAGGTCGCTCATGGGGTGGTCTCCTCCGGGGGTCGGGGCGCGAGCGGGGGCAGGTGTCACTTCTTCTTCTGCAGCTCGGAGCGCTCCCAGCCGCGCTTCGGGGCCCGCGTGCCGGTGGCGCGGCCGGGCCGCGCGTCGCGGGAGCGGTAGACGAGGTAGGGCCGGTTGACGTACCCGATGGGCGCCGAGAAGACGTGTACCAGACGGGTGAACGGCCACATCGCGAAGAGCAGGAAGGCGAGGACGGCGTGCAGCTGGAAGCCCAACGGAGCCTCGGCCATCAGGTCGGGCTCGGGCTGGAGCAGGAAGATGCTGCGGAACCACGGGCTGACGCCCTCGCGGTAGTTGTACTCCCCGCCGAAGTTCAGCACGCTCCCGGCGATCGTGTTCCACATGCCGAGCGCGATGACCAGGCCGAGGACGACGTACATCGCCTTGTCGTTGCGGGTGGTCGCACTGAAGACCGGCCCCACCGTGCGGCGGCGGTAGATGAGGATGGCCAGCCCCACGAGGGCAGCCAGCCCCGCCGGGATGCCGCCCGCGAGCGCGATGACGTGGTACGCGTGCTCGCTCAGCCCGAGGGCGTTGGTCCACACCTGGGGGATGACCAGGCCGATGACGTGGCCGGCGACGACGCCGAGCATCCCGACATGGAACAGCGGGCTCCCGATGCGCAGCAGCCGGTCCTCGTAGAGCTGGGAGGACCGGGTGGTCCACCCGAACTTGTCGTACTGGTAGCGCCAGACGTGGCCGACGACGAAGACGGCGAGGCAGACGTAGGGGAAGATCACCCAGAGGACGGTGCTCATCGTGGTGCTCCTACCGGGATGTCGAGGCCGAGGTCGGTGACCGACCGGGGCACGGGGCGGGGGTTGACGCGCTCGTCGAGCGCCGGGTCCATGTGCATGTCCGAGCCGTAGGGCGAGGTGTCGAGGCCGACGTCCTCGCTCGGCGGGCCCGCGGCGATGAGGCGTCGCAACGCCTCCTCCGCGTCACCGTCGAGCCGGGGCAGCGTGGATCGCAGGCCGTCGACCACCCCCGCCCACCTCGACTCGCGATGGTGCAGCGCCCGGGAGAGCAGCTCGATCCCGACCCGGTGGTCGTTGAGGAGCCGCCAGGCCACGTCACCGTCGTACAGCGCACCGAACTCCAGGAGGACGGGGAGGAAGTCGGGCAGCTCTGCGGAGTCGAGCTCGAGGCCCGCTGCGCCGTACGCCTGCTTGAAGCGCACGAGCGAGACGCCTCGCCTGCGGGTGTCACCGTCGGTGAAGTAGGTGAGGTGCAGGGCACAGCGGCGGGTGACGTCGAAGGTGTCGACGTAGTCCACCTGGAGGTCACGCAGGGGGCAGTCCTCGAGCACGTCCAGGAAGGCCGTGAGGTCGGCGGTGTGCGCCTCCGGCACCTCGGCGAGGGCCGAGCGCAGGAGCGGAACCCGGTCCACGAGCTCCTCGGAGGGGTAGTCGAGCAGGAGGGAGACCACCTGCCAGACCGCCGCGCGGTGCGCCGGGTCGAGCTCGGAACGGCTGCGCCGGTCACGTCGCCACTGCATCAGTCACCCTCCTTGGGGAACATGCCCTCGGGTACTCCCTTGCCGTCCCAGTTCAGGAGGTTGACCCGGCCGTGGGTCGACCCGCCGGAGAGCAGCTCCCCGGAGGTCTGACGCTCCTTGAGCATCTCGAAGTTCTCGCTGGCCACCGACGACAGCACCCCCGAGCCCTCACCGAAGATCTCGCCCGCACCGCCGCCGTACTCGCTCACGGCGCAGTCCGTCGCGAGCTCCTCGAGCGCGTGGGCCTGCTCGGAGTGGGCCGTGGGGATGACGTAGCGCTCCTCGTACTTGGCGATGGCGAGCAGCCGGAACATGTCGTACATGTCCTCGCCCTCCATGCCCACCGACGCCGGGATCTCCTCGCGCGGGTCCCGCCCGAGGTTGATGTCCCGCATGTAGGAACGCATCGCCGCGAGCTTCTTGAGGACCGCGTCGACCGGCGCGACGTCACCGGCGGTGAAGAGGTTGGCGAGGTACTCGACGGGGATGCGCAGGGTGTCGATCGCGTGGAAGAGGTTGTCGCGGTCCTCGGCGTCGTGGCCCGTGTCCTTGAGGGCGTCCGCGACCGGCGAGAGCGGCGGGATGTACCAGACCATGGGCATCGTGCGGTACTCCGGGTGCAGCGGCAGCGCGACCCGGTAGTCCATGATGAGCCGCCGCACCGGCGACTTCTTGGCGGCCTCCACCCAGTCGCCCGGGATGCCGGCCGCCTCCGCGGCGCGCTGGACCTCGGGGTCGAAGGGGTCGAGGAAGACACCCCGCTGGGCCTCGTAGAGGTCGTGGTCGTCCTCGACCGACGCGGCCTCCAGCACGGCGTCGGCGTCGTAGAGCATCAGCCCGATGTAGCGCAGCCGCCCCACGCAGGTCTCGGAGCAGACCGTGGGGATGCCGACCTCGACGCGGGGGTAGCAGAAGGTGCACTTCTCGGCCTTGCCGGTCTTGTGGTTGAAGTAGACCTTCTTGTAGGGGCAGCCGGTGATGCACATCCGCCACCCGCGGCACCGGTCCTGGTCGACCAGGACGATGCCGTCCTCCTCCCGCTTGTAGATCGCCCCGCTCGGGCACGAGGCGGCACACGAGGGGTTGAGGCAGTGCTCGCAGATCCGCGGCAGGTAGAACATGAAGGTCTGCTCGAACTCCATCTTCACCTTGTCCTCGATGCCCTTGAGCATCGGGTCCGCGGCGGCGTGCTGGCGGCTGCCCCCGAGGTCGTCGTCCCAGTTGGCCGACCAGGACACGTTCATCGGCTTGCCCGAGATCAGGCTGTGCGGACGGGCGACGGGGAAGTGCTTCTGGGCCGGGGCGTTGAGGAGGGTGTCGTAGTCGTAGGTCCACGGCTCGTAGTAGTCCTGGATGCTCGGCATCTTGGGGTTGGAGAAGATCGTCGCGAGCTTCTTGAAGCGCCCGCCCGCCTTGAGCACGAGGCGACCGTTGGGCTTGCGCACCCACCCGCCCTGCCACTTCTCCTGGTCCTGGTAGCCCCGCGGGTAGCCGAGCCCCGGCCGGGTCTCGACGTTGTTGAACCAGACGTACTCGGTGCCGGCCCGGTTGGTCCACGCCTGCTTGCAGGTGACCGAGCAGGTGTGGCAGCCGATGCACTTGTCGAGGTTCATGACCATCGCCATCTGTGCCATGACGCGCATGTCAGTACTCCACCTTCTGGCTGCGGCGCCGGATCATCGTGACCTCGTCGCGGTTGTTGCCCGTCGGGCCGATGTAGTTGAAGAAGAAGGACAGCTGGGCGTACCCACCGATGAGGTGGCTCGGCTTGAGCATGATCCGGGTCATCGAGTTGTGGATGCCGCCCCGTCGCCCGTTCTGCTCGGTGAGCGGCACGTCGATGAGCCGGTCCTGGGCGTGGTGCATGTAGACCGTGCCCTCCGGCATCCGGTGGCTGACGATCGCCCGTGCCACGACGACGCCGTTGCGGTTGACCGCCTCGACCCAGTCGTTGTCCGAGACCCCGATCTTGTCGGCGTCCTTGTCCGACATCCAGATCGCCTGGCCTCCCCGGGAGAGGCTGAGCATGAAGAGGTTGTCCTGGTACTCGGAGTGGATGGACCACTTGTTGTGCGGGGTGAGGTAGCGCACCGAGACGCCCAGCGCGTTCTGCTCACCCAGCGCCGTCTCGCCGAAGAGCTGGGTCATGTTGAGCGGTGGCCGGTAGACCGGCAGGCTCTCGCCCATGGCCTGGATCCAGTCGTGGTCGAGGTAGAAGTGCTGCCGCCCGGTGAGGGTGTGGAACGGCTTGTGGCGCTCGATGTTGATCGTGAACGGGCTGTACCGCCGGCCGCCGGACTCCGACCCGGACCACTCCGGTGAGGTGATCACCGGCACGGGGGCGGCCTGGGTGTCCGCGAAGGTGACCTGCTTGCCCTCGTGCTCGGCCGACAGGTCGTGCAGCGGTGTCCCGGTGCGCTTCTCGAGGGTCATGAACCCCTGGGTGGCGAGGTGCCCGTTCGTCGTGCCGGACAGCGCGAGGATCGTCTCGGCGACCTGGATGTCGGTGACGAGCTGGGGGAGGGCGTCGCCCACACCGCCGCGCACGACGCCGTTCTTGTGCTTGAGGTAGTCGATCTCCCGAGTGACGTCGTAGGTGACGCCCTTGGTCGTGGTGCCGAGGGTGTCGAGCAGCGGCCCGAGGGCGGTCATCTTCTGGAACGTGGCGGGGTAGTCGCGCTCGACGACCGCCAGGACGGGCATGGTCTTGCCCGGCACCGGCTCGCACTCGCCCGTCTTCCAGTCCAGGACCCGTCCGTGGACCGTGGCCATCGACTCGGGGGTGTCCTGCCACAACGGCTTCGCGACGAGGTCCTTGCGGGTGCCGAGGTGGTCGGCCGCGAGGTCGGAGAAGACCCGGGCGATCTCCTTGAAGGCCTCCCAGTCGGTCTTGCTCTGCCACGGCGGGGAGATCGCGGGGTTGAAGGAGTTGACGAAGGGGTGCATGTCGGTGGTGTTGAGGTCGTGCTTCTCGTACCACGTGGCCGCGGGCAGCACGACGTCGGAGAGCATCGTCGAGCTCGTCATCCGGAAGTCGACGGTCATCAGCAGGTCGAGCTTGCCCTCGGGCGCCTCCTCGGGCCACTCCAGGTCCTTCGGCCGCTTCCCCGGCGGCGCCTGCTCGGCGGTGACGCTGTTGTCGGTGCCCAGGAGGTGCTTGAGGAAGTACTCGTCGCCCTTGGCACTGGACCCGAAGAGGTTCGCGCGCCACAGCATGAGCACCCGCGGCCAGTTCTCCTCGGCCTCGGGGTCCTCCGCGGCGAAGCGGAGGCCCCCCGACTTCAGCTGGTCCACCACCCAGGCGGCGGGCTCCTGGCCGGCCTTCGCGGCCTCGTCGCACACGGAGAGCGAGCTCTGGTTGAACGTCGGGTAGGACGGCATCCAGCCCAGGCGTGCGGACTGGGCGAGCAGGTCGGCCACCGTGCGCCCCGGGAAGGCCCCCCGGCCGGCACCCACGTCGTCGGCGGAGAAGGTGTCGTAGCGGTACTGGCTGGTGTGCAGGTACCAGAAGGCGGTCTGGGCCATGTGCCGCGGCGGACGCTGCCAGTCCAGGGCGAACGCCGTGTGCTGGAAGCCGGTGAGGGGGCGGATCTTCTCCTGCCCGACGTAGTGCGCCCAGCCCCCGCCGTTGCGTCCCTGGCACCCGGTGATCGTCGTGAGCATGAGCATCGCGCGGTAGATGAGGTCGGAGTGGTACCAGTGGTTGGTCCCCGCCCCCATGAGGATCATCGACCGGCCCTGCGTGTCGATCGCGTTCTGCGCGAACTCCCTTGCGATCCGGGCGACGTGCTCGGCGGGAACGGTGGTGATGTCCTCCTGCCACGCCGGGGTGTAGGGAGCCACGGGGTCCTCGTAGCCGGTGGGCCACTGGCCGGGCAGCCCCTCGCGACCCACGCCGTACTGGGCGAGCATGAGGTCGAAGACCGTCGTGACGACGAGGTCGCCCACGGTGCGCACCGGCACACCGCGCGGCAGCGTCGTGGCCTGGCCGTCCAGGGCGTCGAAGCGGGGCAGCTCGACCTCGACGGCCTCGCCGTCCGCGCCCGTGTACATGCTCATCCGGGGCCGCAGGTCCCCCAGCTCGAGGTTCCAGTGGCCCTCCCCCTCGGCGCCGAACCGGTGCCCGAGCGCGCCGTCCGGGATGACGACCTCGCCGGTGACGTCGTCGATGAGGGCCGGCTTGAACATCGCGTTCTCGGAGGTACGTTCCGGGTGGTCCAGGTCGCCGGCGACGACGAACTTCCCGGGGCGCCAGGTGCCGTCGTCGGCACGGTCGAGGGCGACGAGATAGGGCAGGTCGGTGAAGGTGCGGCAGTAGTCGGTGAAGAAGTCGACCTGGGTGTCGACGAAGAACTCCTTGAGGATGACGTGGCCCATCGCCATCGCCAGGGCCCCGTCGGTGCCCGGCGCCATGGCCAGCCACTCGTCGGCGAACTTCACGTTCTCGGCGTAGTCCGGGCTCATCACGACGACCTTCTGTCCGCGGTAGCGGGCCTCGGTCATCCAGTGCGCGTCCGGGGTGCGGGTGAGCGGCACGTTGGACCCCCACATGATGAGGTAGCCGGCGTCCCACCAGTCCCCCGACTCCGGGACGTCGGTCTGGTCGCCGAACATCTGCGGGCTGGCGACCGGGAGGTCGGCGTACCAGTCGTAGAAGCTGAGCATCGACCCCCCGACCAGCTCGATGAACCGCGCCCCACTGGCGTACGAGACCATCGACATCGCCGGGATCGGGGAGAAGCCGGCGATGCGGTCCGGGCCCCAGCGCTTGATCGTGTAGACGTTGGCCGCCGCGACGAGCTCGGTGACCTCGCCCCAGGTCGCGCGGACCAGCCCTCCCTTGCCCCGTGCCGAGGTGTAGGCCGCACGCTGCTCGGGGTCCTGCACGATGGAGGCCCAGGCGAGCACGGGGTCGCCGTAGCGCTGCTTCGCCGCGCGGTAGAGGTCGAGCAGCACCCCACGCACGTACGGGTAGCGCACCCGGGTGGGCGAGTACGTGTACCAGCTGAACGCAGCGCCACGCGGGCAGCCCCGGGGCTCGTACTCGGGCTTGTCGGCACCGGTGGAGGGGTAGTCGGTCTGCTGGGCCTCCCACGTGATGATGCCGTCCTTGACGTACACCTTCCACGAGCACGACCCGGTGCAGTTCACGCCGTGCGTGCTGCGGACCACCTTGTCGTGGGCCCAGCGGTCGCGGTAGAACGCGTCACCCGAGCGCCCGCCCTCGTGGTGCAGCGCCCGCTTGTCCGCGGAGACCTCGCCCGAGGTGAAGAACCGTCGCGTGCCGACGAGGGCCTCGGTCAGCGGGCCGTCCAGTCCTGGGGTGCTCATGGCTCTCCTCGAGAGGTCGTGGGTCTACGTGGGGCGGAAAGGGGTGCTGGTCCGGAGGCGGGCCAGGCAGCGGGTGTCGGTGACGAAGGGCTCGAGGCTGACCTCGGTGTCGGGCTCGCCCACCTGGCTCATCGACTCCGCGATGAGGCCGCGGTGCACACCGCAGACGACCGCCTCGTTGCCGCGGGCGAGGTCGAGGAAGGGACAGTCGGTGAGCGCGACGTCGGCGGTGCGACCACCCTCGGACGTGGAGACCTCCGGCTGGTAGCCCCACTCCTCGAGCACGTCGATGACCTCGCCGACCCGGCCCAGCCACACACCGGGGCTGTCGGCGGGCGCCCGGTCCGGGTGGGTCTCGAGGTGTTCGCGGGCCCAGCGCCGGCCGGCCTCGTAGGGGGTGACCTTCTCGCCCTGGATCGAGGCGGTCATGGCCTCGGTGAGCAGCTGGGTGAGCAGCCGCAGCGGCTCGGTCGGGGGTGCGGGCGGGCGGGCCGAGGGGCGGTAGACCTTCCGGGGCCGGCCGGGGGTCTCGCGGCGCCGGAACTCGGCGACGAGCACACCGGCGGCGACGAGCTGGTCGAGGTGGAAGCGCACGGTGCTCACGTGCAGGCCGACCAGCGGCGCCAGCTCGGCTGCGGTCATGCCCGGCTCGGCACCGTCGGCGACCGGCCGGCGCTCCAGCGCCTCGAGGAGGGAGCGCCGCACGGGCGACGCCAACAGCGCCGCCCCGTCGTGAGCACCCGTGGTCGGCATGCCGCTCCTTCCCATTTGCAGGATCTCGATGCGCCATATAACCACAGACGACCGGTGCCGCGCCAGAACTCCGCAGTCCGATCGGAGGGCGGAGAAACCGCACCACGACAACGCATATGGTCAACTACGCCGTGTAGTTTGACGAACGTGGGCGCGACCACTACTGTGCCCGGTGACAGAATTTGAAGGAACTACATCCGCCAAATGGAGACCCCGTGATGACGGCGACCACCCTCGAGTCCCGACCCGGCCCCGACCCCGTCAGGACCACGCCCCCCGGCGCCCGCCGCGTGCTGTGGCTCTCGACGGTGGCCTTCACCCTGATGTTCGCCGCGTGGCTGATGTTCGGCATCCTCGGGGTCCCGATCCAGAAGGAGCTGGGCCTCACCGACCCGCAGCTGGCGTGGATCAGCGCCGTGGCCGTGCTCAACGGCTCACTGTGGCGGCTCCCCGCCGGCATGCTCACCGACCGCTACGGCGGCCGCCGGGTGATGACCGTGCTGCTCCTCGCGACGGCCGTCCCCGCGTGGTTCGTGGCCCACGCGGAGAGCTACGGCGCCATCCTGGCGCTCGCCTTCCTCGTGGGCTTCGCCGGCAACTCGTTCAGCGCCGGCATCGCGTGGAACGCGGCGTGGCAGCCGCGCGAGCACCAGGGCTTCGCGCTCGGCCTCTTCGGCGCCGGGAACGTCGGGGCGTCGGTCACGAAGTTCATCGGGCCGCCCCTCATCGCCGGCACCGCCGGGGCCGCCTACCTGGGCGGCAGCGTCGGGGGTGGCTGGCGCCTCGTGCCGGTCATCTACGCCGGGCTGCTGCTCGTCATGGCCGTCGTCCTGTGGGTCGGCACCCCCGCCGCCGACCGGATGCCCGGCCGCTCGGCGACCCTGGCGGCCCAGCTCGCCCCGTTGCGACAGCTCCGCGTGTGGCGCTTCAGCCTCTACTACGTCGCGTTCTTCGGCGCCTACGTCGCGCTCGCGGCCTGGTTGCCGAAGTACTACGTCGACAACTTCGGGGTGAGCCTCACCGTCGCCGGGCTGCTCACGGCGCTGTACATCTTCCCGGCGTCCCTGCTGCGACCGGTCGGCGGATGGTTCTCGGACCGGTGGGGGGCCCGCCGTGTCATGTACTGGGTCTTCGCCGTCATGCTCGGCGCCTCCGCGCTGCTCATGATGCCGAACGGGCACCTCGTCATCGACCACGCCGACGGCCGCGCGACCTCCCACCTCGGCTACGCGCTCGGGATCGTCCCGTTCACCGTCCTCCTCGTCGTCCTCGGCAGCGCGATGGGCGTCGGCAAGGCCGCCGTGTACAAGCACATCCCCGAGTACTTCCCCGAGAACGTCGGCTCCGTCGGCGGCCTCGTCGGGATGCTCGGGGGTCTCGGCGGCTTCTTCCTCCCGCCGCTCTTCGCCTACACCAAGGCGTGGTCGGGCTTCCCGACCTCCACGTTCTTCGTGCTGTTCCTCCTCATCGCGGTCTGTGCGATGTGGATGCACTGGACCGTCGTGCGGATGCTGCACGCCGAGTCCCCCGAGCTGGCCCGCCGGCTCGAGACCACCGTCCCCGCCGCGGCCGCTCGCTGACCGCCCGCACCACAGGAGTCACGACATGAGCACCACGACGGCGAAGAACCCGGGCGGCTGGCTGGAGTCCTGGGACCCCGAGGACGAGAAGACGTGGGACAAGTCACTCGCCTGGCGCACCCTGTGGATCACGACGTTCTGCCTGACCCTCGCCTTCGTGGCGTGGTTCCTGCCGAGCGCGATCATCCCCAAGCTCAATGCCCTCGGCTACGACTTCACGAAGAACCAGCTGTACTGGATGGCGGCGATGCCCGGTCTGGCCGCGGGTCTGCTGCGGCTCGTGTGGATGGTCCTGCCGCCGATCATGGGGACGCGCCGGATGGTCTCGCTGACCAGCCTGCTGCTCATCGCCTCGACCCTCGGCTGGGGCGTCCGCGTGCAGTCCCCCACCGCTCCCTACTGGGAGCTCATGGTGCTGGCCTTCCTCGCCGGCATCGGGGGCGGCGCCTTCTCCGGCTTCATGCCGAGCACGTCGTACTTCTTCCCGCGCCGCATGCAGGGTACGGCGCTCGGGCTCCAGGCCGGCATCGGCAACTTCGGGGTCTCGCTCGTCCAGCTCCTCACGCCGTACCTCATCGCCCTGTCCGCACTGGCGGTCTTCGGCGGCAGCCAACAGCTCGCGGTGGCCGGGAAGCCCCCCGCGACCGTCTGGTACCAGAACGCGGCCTTCGTGTGGATCCCCTTGATGGTGGTCGGCGCGATCCTCGCCTGGACGATGCTCCGGTCGGTACCGGTCAAGGCGAACTTCCGCCAGCAGTTCGACATCTTCGGCAACCAGGACACCTGGTGGATGACGGTGCTCTACATCATGAGCTTCGGCACCTTCTCCGGCCTCGCCGCACAGTTCGGCCTGCTCATGGCCAACCTCTACGGCTCCGGCAACGGTGAGATCGTCCAGGGCGCCGGAGCGACCGCCACGGTGCTCGTCGAGGGCTACGCCGTGCCGGACGTCGTGAAGTTCGTCTTCCTCGGCCCGCTCATCGGGGCCGCCGCCCGCGTCGTCTTCTCGCCCCTCACCGACCGGATGGGCGGCGCCCGGTGGACGCTGCTCTCGGGCATCGGGCTGATCGCGTCGATCGCGTACACGATCCCCGCGCTGACCCCCGACGTGTCCTCGGCCGCCTCCCTCGACAGCGGGTTCCGGCAGTTCCTCTACGGCATGCTCGCGATCTTCCTCTTCAGCGGGATCGGCAACGCCTCGACCTTCAAGCAGATGCCGATGATCTTCGAGCGCCGCCAGGCCGGTGGGGTGATCGGCTGGACCGCCGCGATCGCCGCCTTCGGGCCGTTCTTCTTCGGCCTCGGCGTCACGACGCTCGGGCCGGTCGCCTTCTACTCCGTCGGCATCGCGTGGGCCGTCATGTGTGTCGCCCTCACGTGGTGGCGCTACGCCCGACCGGGCGCGCCGAAGCCGAGCTGAGGCCCCCCGCGTCGCGGGCGCCCGTCACCGCTCGAGCGGGGCGGGCGCCTCCGGCAGGGTGAGCACGCACGACCCCGGGAGGGCGAAGGGCTCCAGGGCGACCTCCCGCGCCCCGCCCCCGAACGCCTCGTACGCGGCCTCGGCCAGCCCGCGGTGCACCGCGCAGACCACCTCCGGGTGGCGGCGGGCAGCGTCCAGCAGCGGGCACGTCCGCAGCAGTACCCGGTGCGTCCCGGGAGTGGCCCGGTCCGGCGAGAAGCCGAGGTCGTCGAGGAGCTCGACGACCTCGTTCGCCGGGTCCTCCCCGCCCGCCTCCCCCTGCACCAGACCCGAACCCCACACCCGGCCGACGGCGCGAGCGTCACCTCCCGGGTCCCCACCGTTGGCCGCGAGCCGGTCGGCGAAGGCCATTGCCAGAGCGATGTACTCGTCCGCCATGCCCTGTCCCGGGCGACGAGCCGCCCGCCCCGCGGTGGTCGTCACGAAGCGGATGGCGGGGCGCCCCTTCCGTCCGGTCGGTGGCACCCGCGCCTCGGCCACCAGGCCGGACGCGACGAGCGCCGCCACGTGGTGGCGCGCCGTGTTGGGGTGCCCTCCCAGCGCCTCGACGAGGTCGGCGATGGTCAGCCCGCCGGTCGACGGGATCGCCTCCAGCACCCGCCGTCGCGCCGGGTCGAGGTCCGGCGCCGCACCGCCGGCGGGGGGCGGAGTTGGTGCCGGGCCCAGTGGAGGAGTATTTTTCACAATGTCATTGTAGAAAACATCGAGGCCGGAGGCCACCCATGCACGACCGCACCGAGATCCCCGTCACCGAGACAGCGCACGGCCACGCCTGCGGCTGCTCCGACTCCGCCCACGGCGACCCGGAGCTCGACGTGCGCGCCATCCCGCACGCCATCCGTCACGCCACCGTGTTCGGCGCCCTCGGCGCCATCCCCGCCGGCGGGTCCCTCGTCCTCGTCGCGCCGCACGACCCCAAGCCCCTCCTCGCGCAGATCGCCGAGCGCGAGGGTCCGGTGACGGTCACCTACCTCGACGAGGGGCCCGAGGCCTGGCGCCTGCGGATCACCCGCGCCTGAGCCGGAGGGAGAGCGGTCGATGTGCTCCTACTGCGGGTGCGAGAGCGTGACGGTGGTCGGCCGGTTCATGGCCGAGCACGTCGACATCATCAACGCCTGCGGTGACCTGCGGCGCGCCTGCGCCGGTGGCGATGCCGACGTGACGTCGCGCGCGGTCGGGCAGCTGCAGGACCTCCTGCGGCCCCACACCTCCGCCGAGGAGGCCGGGATGTTCACCGTCCTCGCCGAGGACCGCGAGTTCACCGAGCACGTGCGCTCCCTGTGCGCCGAGCACGAGACGCTCGACGAGATGCTCGACGAGATCGGGCAGGGCCGGACGGCGACGATGGCGGCCTTCGAGCGAGCCCTGCGGGTGCACATCGACCGTGAGGAGAACGGTCTCTTCCCCGCGGCGGCGATCGCGTTCGCCGGCCCGGAGTGGGACCGCGTCCTCGCCCTCACGCCCGCGGCCACCGACCCCCAGCCGGCGTGAGCGGTGCGGGTCGCGCGGCGCTGCTCCTCCCGGCGGGGCTCAGCCTGCTCGGAGGGCTGGATGCCGGCCTGGTCCTCCTCGGGGGGCCCGCCCCGGTGGCGTCGCCGCGCCTCGGCGAGGTGCACGGCCCGGTCATGGTCCTGGGGTTCCTCGGCACGCTCATCGCCCTCGAGCGCGCGGTCGCCCTCCGCGCACCGTGGGGGTACGCCGCCCCGGTGCTGCTCGGCCTCGGAGCACTCACCCTCCTCGCGCCCCTGCCGAGGGCCCTCGGGCAGGTGCTGCTCCTCGACGGCTGCGTCGCCCTCGTCGCCGTCCTGGCCGCGCTGTGGCGACGACGCCGCGACGACGCCGTGCTCGTCGAGGTGCTCGGTGCCACCCTCGCACTGCTCGCGGCCCTGCTCTGGGTCCGCGTCGAGGCCTCGGTCGTCGTGCCGCTCCTGGCCGGCTTCGTCGTGCTCACGATCGCGGCGGAGCGGGTCGAGCTCGCCGCGCTGCACCTGCCCGTGGGTGCCTCCAGGGTCCTCGTCCTGCTGTCGCTGCCCGTCGCCGCGTCAGCCACCGCCGCGGTGGTCCGTCCCGACGTCGGCGCACGGGCGTTCGGCGGGTCGCTGGCCCTGCTCGTGCTCTGGCTCGCCCCCCGCGACGTCGCCGTCCGAATAGGTGCGGACCACCGGGCTCCCACGCTTCGCGGCGGCCGCGATGCTCGCCGGCTATGCCTGGCTCGGCGTGGCTGCCGCCTCGTGGGTCCTCGTCGGGGCCACGAGCAGCGCTCGCGCGCACGACCTCGTCGTCCACGCCCTGTTCCTCGGCTTCGCGATGAGCATGGTCCTGGCCCACGCACCCGTCATCCTGCCCGCCGTGCTCCGCCGGGCCGTGCCCTACCGGCGGGCCTTCTGGGCGCCGCTGGTGGTGCTGCACCTGGCGCTCGCCGTGCGGGTGGTCGGCGACCTCCTGGGGCACCAGCAGCTCGTCGTGGTCGGGGGTACCGGCACCGCCGCGGCCCTGCTGCTCCTGCCCGTCACCGCCGCCACGAGCTCCGTTCTCGCCGCCCGAGACCGATCCGTGTCCCGTCCGACCTCCGGACGTGTCGTATGACGCCGCGGACCGACCGCCCCGCCGCGGTCGCTTCCCTCTCCGGGACCGGCCCGGGGTCGTCTGGCTGACCCTCGCCGTGGTCGTCGCGCTGCTCCACCCGTTCGTCCCCGCGGCGACCTGGCTGCTCGTCCACCTCGTGCTGCTCGGAGCCATGACCCACTCGGCGATGGTGTGGAGCACCCACTTCACCCAGGCCCTGCTCAAGACCCCGGAGAGCCTCGACACCCGCCCGTGGCAGAACCGGCGCATCCTCCTCATGCTCGTCGGGGCCACCTCGGTGCTGGCCGGCGTCCCGAGCGGGGTCTGGCCGCTCACCGTCGCCGGCGCCGGCGTCGTCTCCCTTGCCGTGGCGTGGCACGGGGCCGCGCTCTGGCGGCGCCTCCGCCACGCACTGCCCGGCCGGTTCCGCATCACCGTGCGCTACTACGTGGCCGCGGCGGCGTGCGTGCCCGTCGGCGCCTCGCTCGGCGCGTGGCTCGCCCGTGGTCTCGACGACGAGTGGGACGGCCGGGTCCTCGTGGCGCACTCGATGGTCATGGTCCTCGGCTGGCTCGGCCTCACCGTCACCGGGACGCTCGTGACGCTCTGGCCCACGATGCTCCGGACCCGGATGGACGACCGCGCCGAGCGCCTGGCCCGGCAGTCCCTGCTCGTGCTCGTCGGGGGAGTCGCAGTGCTCGCGGGCGGGGCGCTGGCCGGGGTGCGCCTCGTGGCCCTGTCCGGTCTGGTCGGCTACGCCGCGGGGCTCCTCTGGTGGGGGCGTGCGCTCGTCGCACCGGCACGCAAGGCCCCTCCTCGGAGGTTCGCGACCGTGTCGGTCTCGGCCGCGCTGGGGTGGGCCGTCGTGGCACTCGCGCTCGTCGGCTGGCGCCTGGCGACGGCGCCGACCTGGGCCGACGTCGCCGACGGGTACGGCACCGTCGCGGCGGTCGTGGCGGTCGGGTTCGCCGCCCAGCTCCTCTTCGGCGCCCTGTCGCACCTCATCCCGGTGGTGCTCGGGGGCGGCCCGTCGGTGGTGCGGGCGGCCACCGCCGCGTTCGACCGGTGGTGGGTGTGGCGGGTCGTCGTCGTC
The DNA here is from genome assembly GCA_963709785.1 of uncultured Actinomycetota bacterium. GTDB lineage: Bacteria > Actinomycetota > Actinomycetes > Actinomycetales > Dermatophilaceae > Phycicoccus. The sequence continues at coordinate 78,451 of CAVPXT010000008.1, forward strand.
AACTCCGGCCTCCTGCTGTGCCTCCTTCCTGTCCCGGGCACCGTGCGGGTCACGGTCTCCGCAGTCGTGCTCGGCGCCCTCGCGGTGTTCATCCCGCTGCTGCTCGGTGCCGTGCGAGCGGCGGTGGCCGCCCGTAGACGGCTGCTGGCCGAGGTCGCCGCCGGCCGCAGCTCGGCACCATCAGAGGCCTCCACCGTGCCTGCCGGGGACCCGGCACCTCCGGCGGATGGGTCCGGCCCGGCCCTGACCGCCCAGCTGGTCGCCGCCGTCGCGAGCCTCGCCCTCGCGGTCTCCCTCGGAGTCGCGGCCGACCCGTCGGCCGCAGGCCTCGGATCGCCCACTGCCGGCGGCGCGTCCGCCGGGATCCAGGCTGCGGGCGGGGCAGCGCGCCCCACCGGTCACACGACACGGGTGCGCGTCGAGGCGCACGACAGGGTCTACGTCCCCTCGACCATCGAGGTCCCCCGCGGTGACCGGCTCGTCATCGACCTCGTGAACACCGACGACGGGTCGCCGCACGACCTGACCTTCGGCGGCGACGTGGGCACCCACCGCGTGATGCCCGGACGGTCCGAGACCCTGGACGTCGGGGTCGTCGTCGGGGACGCCGAGGGCTGGTGCACGATCGTCGGCCACCGGCAGATGGGGATGGTCCTGCGCGTCGAGGTGCCGGGCGGGAACGGCCCGGACGTGGCGGCAGCAGCGGGGGCCACCCCGACGGGTGCGACGGAGGTCTCCGGCCTCACCCCGGCCGACCTGGCCGGCCAGTTCGACGACGACTTCACTGCGGTCGACGCTGCCCTCCCGCCGCTCACCGACGACCGCACCCACCGCGTCACGCTGCACGTGCGGGAGGTCGAGCTCGAGGTGGCGCCCGGCATCCGGCAGAGGCGCTGGACCTTCGACGGCGCCGTCCCGGGGCCCACCCTCCACGGCCGGGTCGGGGACACCTTCGTGGTCACCCTCGTCAACGAGGGGTCGATGGGCCACTCCGTCGACTTCCACGCCGGCGAACGCGCGCCGGACCAGGTGATGCGCACCATCCGCCCGGGAGGGCGGCTCACCTACCGGTTCACCGCGGGACGAGCCGGCATCTGGATGTACCACTGCTCGACGATGCCGATGAGTGCCCACATCGCCGCCGGCATGCACGGTGCCGTGGTCATCGAGCCGGACGGGCTCCCCCCCGTCGACCGCAGCTACCTGCTCGTGCAGTCCGAGGTGTACCTCGACGGGGACGGTCGCTCGGCCGTCGCCGAGGTCGATGCGGCCGCTGCCGCGGAGGACGAGCCGGATGCGGTGGTCTTCAACGGGGTCGCCGGCCAGTACACCGCCCAGCCGCTCGACGCCCGCGTCGGCGACCGGGTCCGGTTCTGGGTGCTCGCCGCCGGCCCCAACCGCGGGACCGCCTTCCACGTCGTCGGCGGGCAGTTCGACACGGTGTGGAAGGAAGGCACCTACCTCCTCGACCGCGGCCGTGGAGCGCTGGGGTCGACCGGGGGTGGTTCCCAGGTCCTCGACCTCGGCGTGGCGCAGGGTGGTTTCGTCGAGCTCACCGCCTCGGAGCCCGGGCACTACCCCTTCGTCTCGCACGTGATGGCCGACGCCGAGCGCGGGGCCAGGGGCCTCCTGACGGTCACGCCATGACCGCCCCCGGCAGGTCGGCGCCCCCAGACCCTCGAGCCGAACCCAGGAGGTTCCCATGACGCTCACCGTGTACGGCGACTTCACCGACCCACTCTCCTACGTCGCCTCGATCCGCGCGGACGCCCTCCGGACGGCGGGTGTCGACCTGGAGTGGCGTGCCGTCGCCGCGCACCGGTCGACGCGCATCCTCGCCGAGCCCGTCGGCCCCGAGGCCGCACGCAGGATCGCGGACGTCGAGCGATGGCGGCGCGAAGAGGCGCTCCCGGGCGAGCCGACGACCTGGCTGACTCCTCGCACGACCCCCTGGTCCGACCCCCCGGTGTCGGCGTACGCGGAAGCCGTCGGCGCCGGCGTCGCCGACCACGTCCGCCACCTGCTCTTCGCCGGCTACTGGCTCGACGGACTGGACATCGGCAACCCCGACGTGCTGCGCCCTCTGCTCGTCCTGCCCATCCTCCATGGCCGCTCGGCGTCGGAGGTGCTGGCACAGGAGGGCTACGCCGTCGCCATCGGGGGTGGGCCGGTCACGACCGCGGCCTGGCGCCGTGTCGACCTCTGGCGGCACGCCTGGCACGACCTGGGCCGAGAGGAGCTGCCCGTCCTCGTCGAGGACTCCACCCGACTGGCGGGCCGCGACGCCGTCGCGCACCTCGGGTCACTCGTCGAGGAGCGCCGCCTCGACTTCCCGCCTGCCAACCCCTACCGCCTTCCTCCGATGCCGCTGTCCGCACAGCGGGTGGGCCTGGGCCGGCCCGGCCGCCGCGCCGCCTGGTGGGTCGAGGAATTGCCGACAGACCGTAACCTACGGTACCGTAACCTACGTGACCGTAGGTTACGGTCCAGCCGTTCCTCGAGAGGCTTCCGTCCCATGACCGTCACCACCGCGAACCCCCCGCGTGACGCACTGCCCGCACACGCTGCCCGTGATCATCCAGGGCGGCATGGGAGTCGCCGTCTCGTCCTGGCCACTGGCCCGGCAGGTGGCGCGGACCGGGCAGCTCGGAGTGGTCTCGGGGACCGCCCTCGACGTCGTGGTCGCACGGCGGCTGCAGGACGGCGACGTCGGCGGTCACGTCCGGCGCGCGCTCGAGCACTTCCCGGTGCCTGCCATGGCCGACCGGGTCCTGCGGCGGTACCACCGGCAGGGCGGACGCGGCTCCGGTCAGCCGTACACGCCCGTCCCGAAGCTGCGCCTGGACCCATCCGCCGGTGTTCTCGAGCTGTCCGTGGTGGCGAACTTCGTCGAGGTCTGGCTGGCGAAGGAGGGCCACGACGGCCTCGTCGGCATCAACTTCCTGGAGAAGGTCCAGATGGCGACGCCGAGCGCCGCCTACGGCGCGATGCTCGCCGGCGTGGACTACGTCCTCATGGGGGCCGGGATCCCCGCCGAGATCCCCCAGATGCTGGACCGGCTCGCCCGGCACGACCCCGTGCGGCTGACCGCCCACGTCGACGGCGCGACCACCTCCTACGGCGTCGAGATGGACCCGCGGGCCCTCACCCAGAGCCGGCTGGAACCCCTCCCCCGCCCACGTTTCCTGGCCATCGTCTCCGCCCACGTGCTCGCGGCGTACCTGGCGCGCGAGGACGCGACCCGGCCCGACGGCTTCGTCATCGAGGGGCCGCCGGCGGGTGGGCACAACGCCCCTCCCCGCGGCCGTCCCGTCCTGGACGAGCGTGGACAGCCCGTCTTCGGACCACGGGACGACGCCGACCTGGACAAGGTCGCTGCGGTGGGGCTGCCGTTCTGGCTCGCCGGCGGGTACTCGACACCGGAGCGGGTCCGGGAGGCCCTCGCGCACGGCGCCCAGGGCGTGCAGGTCGGCACACCGTTCGCGCTGGCCCAGGAGTCGGGTATCGACCCGGGGCTGCGCCGTGAGCTGCTCGGCCGACTCGACACCGGGGACCTCGAGGTCCGCACCGACCCCCTCGCCTCGCCGACGGGCTTCCCGTTCAAGGTCGCCTCGCTCCCGGGGACCCTCTCCGACGCGGACGCGTACGAGGCCAGACCCCGCCTGTGCGACCTCGGGTACCTCCGCGTCCCCTACGAGCGGGAGCCCGGCAGGGTCGGGTACCGCTGTGCCGGAGAGCCGGTCGGAACCTACGTGCGCAAGGGCGGCCTCGCCTCCGACACGGTGGGACGCCAGTGCCTGTGCAACGCACTCACCGCGACGGTCGGGCTCGGACAGACCCGTCGGGACGCCTACCGCGAGCCGGCGCTCGTCACGCTCGGCGCCGACCTCGCCGGGGCCGAGGAGCTGCTGGAGCGGCATCCCGACGGCTGGTCCGCCGCCCAGACCGTGAGGTACCTGCTCGAGGGATGCGACGCGCCGTCCTGACCTAGGTGGACGAGCTTCGGCCGCAGCACTATTCAGCCCTCGTCGGACCGGGAGCGGCCGGCCAGATGGGCGAGCAGGGCGGGGTCGGTCGTGGAGAAGCGTTCGACCTCCTCGCCGGCGTCGCACCGGCACAGGGCCACCACTGCGCCGTGCTCACTGCGGGAGAGCACCTGCCAGACCCCGCCGGAGACCTCCCACCGGGCCACCCGGAGCAGGTCCTCCGAGACGTCGTCGGCCATCGCACCGGGTCCCGCGGTCACGGCACCTTGACGACGGTGAGCAGGACTGCGGCGTCCTCGAGCGCCAGGAGGGCGTGCCGGGCGCGCGGGATGATGACGTGGTCCCCCTCCGTCCCGTCCCAGCGCTGGTCTCCGCTCGTGAGCCGGACCGTCCCCCGCAGCACCTGGAGGGTCGCCTCGCCCGGGCTGTCGTGCTCGGCGAGCTCGTGTCCGGCGAGCAGCGCGATGACGGTCTCCCGCAGGGCCCGGTCGTGGCCACCGTGGATGGTCACGGCGGCCCGGCCACTCTCCTCCTGACGTGCCCGGTCGAGGGCCTCGCCGACCCACTGCCCGATCGAGAACGACTCCATCACCGCACCACCTCCGGGCCCGACGATACGCCCGGCCCACGCGCCGGCGCGGAGTGGCAGGGCGGCGGGGTAGGACGTCGTGGCGCTGGGGACGGCCATGGCTGCGCGGGACATGTCGGTGCTTCACCCGGGAACCCCTCACTTCGCGGGGGAACGCTTCCCGGGTGAAGTGCGGGTTTCTCGGCGGGTTTCTCGGGTCACCCGAGAAACCCGCCCGGGCACGAGCAAGCCCCCGTCAGCGTTTCCGCCGGCCGGGGGCCCGTCGCCTGCCTCAACACAGAGCGCGCCCATGACCGCCGCGCGGTGGTCGCGTTTGTCGCCTAACGACGACAGACCGTATTGTCGTCGAACGACGACATCGATGAATGTCGTGGTACGCTGACATTTCAGATTGTCGCTGAACAGCGACAGAAAGGTGAAAGGGCCGAGACCGTGCTGACCACCGTGAAGGATCTCGGCGCAGCTGTGCGCGAGGCGAGGCGAGCCAGCGGGCTCAGCCAGGAGGCCCTCGCCCAGCGCGCCGGCGTGGGCCGCCAATGGCTCTCGCGCCTCGAGACCGGCTCCAACCCAGGTGCCGAACTGCGCATGGTGTTGGACGTCCTCGCCGCTCTCGAACTCGCCGTCAAGCTTGGCCCGTCACCCAGGCTCTCCCTCGAGACGGACCCGTTTGCCGACATGTTCGGTGGAGGACCGTCATGAACGAATTGAACGTCTTCCTTGACGGTGCCCTGGCCGGCCGCCTTGACCAGACGCCCGGCGGCGCCCTCTACTTCACCTACGACCGTGAGTACACCTCCCGCCCGTCCCCGACGCCGCTGTCGCTGTCCATGCCGCTGTCCGGCACCCGACACACAAACCGGGTCGTCAGGGCGTGGTTGGAAGGACTGCTGCCCGACAACGCCGCCGTGCGTGAGGAGTGGGGCCGACGCTTCCAGGTCTCAGCCAACAACCCCTTCGCCCTGCTGCGCCACGTCGGGCGTGACGCCGCAGGCGCCGTGCAGGTGCTGCCGGACGATGTCGACCCGCCGGATGCCGCCTCACGCACGGGGGACGTCGACGTCCTGTCAGAAGGGGAGCTCTGCGAAATGCTCCAAGAGCTTACAGTTCGCGACGCCGGCTGGGAGGTCGGTCATGCCTCGGGTCGATGGAGCCTGGCCGGCGCGCAGAACAAGGTCGCCCTGCACTTGATGGACGACGGCAGCTGGGGTGTGCCGAACGACTCGACCCCGACGACGCACATCCTGAAGCCGACGCGGACCGGCACCCGCTTCAGCGCCAGCATGCATACCAACGAGTTCGTGTGCCTGCGGGCAGCCGGGTTGCTGGGGCTGCGCGTTGCTCACGTTGACCTGGTCGACTTCGGCGGCGCGAAGACCCTCGTTTCGACCCGCTACGACCGACGCCGCGACAGCAGCGGGACGTGGCTACGCCTGCATCAGGAGGACCTTCTCCAGGCCATGACATATCCGCCCGACAAGAAGTACCAGACAGAGGGAGGCCCGTCACCGAAGAACGTCGCGGCGCTGCTCGGCTCTCTGGGGCGTGACGACCGCGATGCGGTACGAGAGCGGTTCTTCGACGCACTCGCCTTCAACACCCTGGTTGGTGGCACCGACGCGCACGCCAAGAACTACAGCCTCCTGCTTCGTGGGCCGCGGGTCGCCTTGGCACCGCTGTACGACGCCGCGAGTTACGCGCCGTACCTCAAGCCCGGAGAGCCTGTGCACAGTTCAATGAAGGTGGGGAAGGCGTGGCAAGTCCGCGACGTGACGGTCGAGGACTGGCTCGAGGTCGCCGCCGCGTTCGAACTCGAACCGGACTACGCCATGGACCGAGTCGAGTACCTCCGCACCGGAGTCGCCGGCGCAGTCAAGGAGGCCGCCGACCAGGCGCCGACGCCATTCAGAAAGGCCGCACGCCAGGTCGCGACCGCAGTCGCCAAGCAGGGACACCTGCGCGACCCCCGACTGCCGCGCGCGCGCCGCTGATTCGGTTTGGCGCTGCGCGCTGCGCGCCAGCGAGCAGTGTCAGCCCAGCCGACTTCAGGGCCCGGTGGGCGAACTTTTGGGCGCATTTTGGGGCCCAGCCCCCCCATCAGGCACCGTCCGGATGCCGGGCACGAGTAAGCCCCCGTCAGCGTTTCCGCTGGCCGGGGGCCCGTCGCCTGTCTCAACACAAAGCGCGCCCGAAGGGATTCGAACCCCTAACCTTCTGATCCGTAGGCACGCCAGAGGCCCGACACGACGCGACTGATGATGCTCCGAAGCGACTGCGATGATCGCGTTCTCGCAGGTCACGGCACCCATGGCGGCTCGGGTCGGCTGAGGCCGCATCGTTACGGTACCGATACCGAAAGCGATTTTCGGGGCCCATTTTGGGGCCCGCGGGGGCCGCCCGACCTGTCCCGAATGGGTGGGTCAAGGCAGCCGGTCGATCGCGCGGTTGACGGCATCGACCATGGCCGGGAGGTCGCGCTCGACGGTGCTGCGCACGACCCCCGGCTCGACGAGGAGGTAGCC
>CAVPXT010000009.1:0-41352 GCA_963709785.1 uncultured Actinomycetota bacterium
TCGGACGCTCGTACCAACTGAGCTACCTGGCCGTGGTCGTGCTGCACGCACGTCCGCGACGGGTCTGACCTGCGAAATTGCCTCAGGCAGTCCTGTCGCGGAGCACACATCATAACGCATCGTCGGACTCCTGCTTGACGCCCATTGGTGCCAGGTGGTGCCATCCCATGCTGGGAAGAGCAAGTCCACCGTGACCGATCTCGTAGGCGTTCGTCAAGGCGTGGCTGCAGCCTCGTTGGTGTGGCGTGCCAGTGCTCCGCGTGATCGCGTGACTGAACGTATACCCCTGCAGGGCAGTGAGCTTCATGACGCATGGTCGTGCTGTGGCGCCGTCAAGGCTGGTCAAGGGCGGCCAACGCTATCTGGGCGGGCGCCCATCACGAGGGTTGGACCTCCCCCTCGCACCTAGTCCGTGCGTCGAGTACGCGCACCGGGAACCGTAGCCCTCGACCCTCGTCGCGCCAGTGCACACCGGAAGGCGTCAGCCAACTGGCAAAGCTCCCCTTGCACTCTCGATCGGCTTGCTTTCATTCGTGCCAACCTCCGCAGGTGATCACCCCTCCGCGTGCAGTGCAGGGACTGACGCTCGGCCAAGCGTCCGCACGTCGCCAGGCAGTCTGCGCGTACCGAACGGGGCTGGTCGATGGGGTCCGACACCGGGCCCGGGTGGAGTGTCCGTGGTGGGGGCCGGGCCGTGGTGGTGGCTGTAGGCACTGCTGCCGTGCTGGGGAAACGGGGCCCGGGTCGAGGGCGCACTGAGTGCGGCCGCAGAGCCCACCGGACGCGGTGCCCTGCCAGCTAACAGTGGACGCGACCACCGCCCGATACCGGAGAATTGGACCACCAACCCTTGAGACCCTCGCGCTGCGGGTGGGCTCCAAGACCCACGCCGCCAACCACGCTCGTCGGGGTGCTCTTCACCGTGACCGCCCGAGCAGGCCGGCGACTGACCAGAGATAGTCGCGGTCCTCGAAGACATCCGCATGGTCCGGGGCCACGGTGGGTTGCTCACCGCGCCCAGAGACGGCTGTCGAGCTGCGCCGGGCACAGCCCCCGCTCAGAATGGCCATCGTCGCTTCCACCTGCCTCGCGCAGTCCCGCAGCTAGCGCAGATCCGACGTCCCTGTCAACCGGGGCTGAACGGGCAACCAACGCGGGCGGCTTGGATGCAGCGGCCGCTCACTGAAGTTCGGCATACGAATACTTTGCCAAAAATTTCCATCCTGTGCCCTATACATTTGGCTGGACTTGGTTAGAGTCAACGAACGGCGCATCGAGTTATTGGGGAATGGTTGGGGAAACGCGAGCGCCAAAATCTAGCGAAGCTGAGAACCAATAGGGGGAACAGTGGTGTCTTCAAGAGTTCGGCGGGGAGCCGTCGTCACCGGGATACTTGCCACGGCGGCATTGCTCGGAGTGGGAACGTCGGCAATAGCGACAGCGGGGAACGAAGACGCGACGGCCGCGGGCTTCCTTTCCGAGGCCGAGGTGAACAGCGTGTGGGCGGCGAAGTATGAAGCGATGCTTCCGCAGTTCCCTCCTGGGACTAAACCCACCACGGTGGCGCCTCACTTCTTCCACCCAAGCGAACCCGGAAGTCACATCTTCGAGGAAGGCCTGGTTGATAGCTTGATGGTGCAGACACTCAGATGCGCTTGGCTCGACGAGCGCCTTGCCGCCGTCAAAGCGAAGGATTCCCAGAGGGAAAGCCGCGCCGACAAGGCACTAGCAACACCAAGTCAGTTGCAGGCGACCGATGCCGACGGCGTGACATTCGGTGAATATCTCAGGGTCGGCGCGCGAGCGGAAGGCACTGATATCCAAGACTTCGAGCGAGTACACGAATGTGGCGATAAAGCAGGAGGAGAGCAGGGATGACGCACTCTACGCTAGGTGAGCATGGACGACTGCTCCTGCTTGTGCTATCGGCGACGGTCTTCTTCCTGGGTGGTGCAACCGCGGCTCAGGCGACGGAAACGTCGATCTCTGGAAGCCAAGGGTACGGGTCAACAGTGCACTACAACACTGCCCGCTACAACAGCTACCCCCAAAACTACATGCGGGCGTGGGCGACTGGTTGGAATACTGGCGGTGGTATGAGTATGGGTGTTCGAAACACCCAAGGTTACCAAGTCGCACGAATTGGGTCTGTATCCTCCTCATGGCAGCCTTTCAAGAATAACAATGGAGGCCTAGGGGTTCCGTTGGGAACCTTTTACATGAATGTCTTCATCGGAGGGGCCTGTGGAGGCAACGGATGCGGCACACAGAACTGGCACGGCGGCCTCACATATAACATCCGGTACTACTGAGTAAGGGTCACTCGCAACATGTCCAAAAGAAAGCGTTCCCTCTTCGGCGACCGACGGTCTTTCGTGATCCCACGCGGATGGGGCCTCGCCGCGGTAATGCTGCTCGCAGGATGCGGCACCCACGGTGCAGAAACAAGTGCGCTGCATTCCAAGTCTCCCACGGCCGAGGTCAAGGTACCTTCCGCGTCGTCCGGTCCCCGTCAGTGCGCTGTCGCCTCAGAAGCTGTTGTCTCTGTCGTCGACGCCACGGTAAAGGCGAGAGGCCAAGGCAATTCTGTCGACAGAGTCGTCTCTTGGGCCGACCCAGACAAGAAGGCTTGGTGGCTGATCGCCGCCTTCTCGGGGCCCAAACCCGGAGAGGGCGCCTTAGGTATATGGTCGACCACGTCCGACCCGACAGCCAAGACCTTTTCCGGGCCTGTCTTTGCTGTTGATGGGGGGGCTAGTCAGATGTCAACTGCTCGCCCCAATACAGTTGTCAACTACGACCCAGAGGCGGTGCCAGCTCTGGGGTGCTGGGAGGCCAAGAAGCCCTAGTCAAAGGTTGACGCCTCGGCACGAGGACTTGTGTAGTCGTGCCTGAGAGTGGCCTCCGAACGTGGGTTGGAGATAGCCCGGATGTCCCTGGCGCGCCGAATGTGAGCCAAGGACAGACTATAAGGCGAGAACACGAACAGGTGTTCACCCGACGTGCCACCGGATGGGAGATTGGCCGCAGTATTCATCGCTGAGCGCGGAATACGCCTCTAGTGGCCATCTGCACCGTCATGCACAAGTATGCACCTGAATCAAAGGCAACGAATGCGGCAGTGCCCTCCACTGTATATAGGGGAGGATCAGTTCGCGGCAGGGCTTGCATGGCGAATGTACGGAATTGAAGGGTGGAAGCGCAGCCGTGGACTATCAGGTGTTGTATACCCAGCAGTGGCTCAACACCACCTACGGCCAGAAAGCCGGGTGGGTTCCTATTGATGAGGATGGCTATACGGGATGGGGAACTATCTACGCGTTGCGTCGCGCCCTTCAAGCTGAATTAGGCATCTCGCCCTTGGCGAGCGGCTTCGGCCCCTCTACGACTGCAGCCTTCCAGAATCAGATCGGTGTCATATCGGCGTCATCGTCAACATCCATGCAAGTACTGCGAATAGTTAATGGATCTCTATGGTGCAAAGGGTACGCGGCTTTCCCGCTTGACTCCGCCACAGCAGCAGGACCAGTCTTCTCGGACATTGCCGCCGCTCTGGCAACAGTTCGCTACCACCTGGGACTTACCGAGACCGCGGACGCCAGCAGTGCGGTGGTGGACGTTAAGCTTATGGCGTCGCTATTGTCAATGGACTCCTACACTACGCTGCCATTGTTCGGAGGGACTGAGGCAACACGCGCGGTTCAGCAGTGGCTCAATCGAAGCTTCTCTTCGCGGCGGGATTTCCAACTGTGCCCGACCGATGGCGTCTGCTCGAGACAAACTACCACCGCGCTGATTTACGGCGTGCAGTACGCCATTGGCATGGCTGATGGCGTCGCCAATGGCAATTTTGGACCTGGAACGCGGGCGGGTTTGCGGACATTGGGTCCGTTGAGTGTCGGAGTCACTGGCAGGCCGACCGAGTTGCTTCAGGGCAGTTTGACCCTCAACGGGTTCGGCGTCTCACAAACTGGTGTTCTAGACACTTCGACCCAGACGCAACTGATCGCCTTTCAGGATCTTATGGAAATCGAAGCCACGGGAGTTGCTGACTATCGCTCGTGGTGCAACTTGTTGGTCAGTTGCGGAGATATAACCATGCCCACTAGGGCATTTGACACGGCGACGCGCTTGAGTCCGTCGGTTCTATCTTCAGCGCGAGATAAAGGGTACACCCACGTGGGGCGGTATCTATCCGGGACAGGCAAATCGATCACTCCCGACGAGCTTTCTGGTTTTAGGGACATGGGTATTCTGCTTATACCCATCGAGCAGCGCAGCAACAACGATCCGTCTACAATGACACGAGCAAACGGATTTGGCCAAGGTGTTGAAGCTTCTCAACGAGCCAACCTATTAGGTCTACCGAGGGGGAGCCACATATATTTCGTCATTGACTTTGACGCGACGATCGAGGTGATAAGGGGTCCTGTCCGTGACTTTATGCGTGGTGTAGAACAGGCAATGGATAACCTCTATGCGTCCAAGTACGCTGTGGGGGTGTATGGCACCCGGAACGTTTGCCAATACCTAATGGACCAAGAGTTGGCGGCATCCTGCTACGTGTCGGGAATGTCCACCGGCTACTCGGGTAACCTCGGCTTCCCGATGCCTGTGCCGTGGGCCTATAACCAGATCGTCGAAGTCCAGGAACAGTTTGGGTCCTCAACTATTGGTGTCGACCACGTCGTGGTCTCCCGCAATTCACGGGCGGTCGAACCGGCGGACCTCGTCCCACCTCCGAGTACAACGAACGGACCGGCTGGCGTCCTCGGAGCTGACGCCCTGCTTCAGTGGGTTGCTCTCGCCGAGATCCTCGGTGAGCGAGCACTCGTGGCGGGGTCGGGTGCGTTCACTTACTCGGCTTCCTGTGCCGATTTCGCACACTCGTTCATGCTCGACTATCTGCGCAAACCAAAGTACACCGGGATTAGTTGGGACGCGTACTTGGGTGAGATCAGTGGTTTGGTCCCACAGTTCGATGCCGCCTCATCCAGCTATCAGCTCGGAGTCAGTGCGATGGTCGATCCCGCTAACCCTTCGATCGTCACGCCTTATCCGCCGCATATTGACGACTCCACCCCCGCGTCATCCAAGACTTCTCTCGATGTAAAGCATTGGGCCGCTTCGACGCTCGGCTACCTAGCGTGGGGGCTTCCGGACGGGCCGACAGTCAAGGGCATTGGTGATCTTGGAGCTTGGGGGCTAGACCTCTTGAGCGTTTGGGGAGCTTACGAACGAGCAGGCAAGCCGGGCGGGCTTTTTTCCTGGGCCGTGTCGCGAATCGGAGTGGACGATGAGGCGCGCCTCGGTCGCGCCGACTTGATCGCCGACGCGGACGCATACCTCACCGCGCTCAGACTCATCGGAGCGCCGCAAGCGACTCCGATGTCTTCAGCCCCTGCCGTGCGGCTCTCGGACGCCCTGAGGCGGCTGTTTATGGCCGATCCTGCGGATCGGGTCAGGAACTTCTACTCACACCGTTTCCAAAGCAGCGGCGACAACCTTAGCGCGGCCTTCCGAGACTTCATTAACGGTTGGGGTCCTACTGTTCCAAAGGTTGGCAACATCAGTCAGAACGCTATGCTCGGTCTAGCAGACGCAACGGAGATGCCAAGTGGAAGTGACGCCGATACGCTGGCGCGAGCATTTGCCGCGGTGTTGGCCGCTCCCCCCGTTTAGGACTGTAGGGGGGACCCGCGGATCATGACTTCGGCCTTGCGGTGGTTAGGTGCTCTCCTTGTTGCCATCGGCGCGATCTATACCTTGGCGCTCTCTATGACATTCTTCGGGTTACCGTGGTGGAGGTTCAACCTTCAAGTGTTCACCCACTTGCCGGGGAGCAGTAGCCTTGGCCTGTGGCCCGTCGCGGCCGGTCTGGGCTGCTCGCCATTTTTGATGCGTGACCATCGCAAGTGGCGCCTTTCCCTACGCCTGGTCGCCCTGGGATATGCGGCTACGGCGCTTGTGGGGGCGTCGTGCTGGTTCACGCTGACGGGTGCTATAGAGAAGCCGTATGCGATGCAGGAGTTTGCCCAACTGATTGCGGCTGCGGCGCCGTTGTGGCTATCTGCAGTCGCCGCCTTCGGGCTTGGTATGTTTGCGCGGCTGGATCGGCGCCTGGCGGCAGTGTTGATCGTCGTCACCTTCGGGACGCTTTGCCTGATATCGCGGGTTACGTGGGTGCCCTACTTGATTCCGTTTCTGCGCGGCACCGTGTGATCCCCGCAGCGGCAAAAGGCCTAAGAATAGGAGAGACCAGTGGACCGGACCCAATTCACTACGTCGCTGACCCGGCGCGGTTTCGGCCGCGGCGCGGCCTCGGCCACCCTGATTATGACGGCGCATACCCTCACAGCTGACCCAACACGGGCTGCAACTGTCGTCTCCGGTCCAACCGGTGCAGTTGAACCGATCGGCGAGACATCCGTTCTGCAGATTGCGGATGGTCGGGTTGCGGAGAGGCCGCAGGTCCTGGGAGTAAAGGTCTACTCAGGGCCGGGCACTGGTGATTTGGGGCTCACCGTAACCTTTGACGGCGGCCTCTACACCCTACTTGACCAGGCCGTCGTCACGGGCGCAGGCGAACCGGTGTTCCTAGCAGCACCGCGCAAGCGGGTTTCTGAGGGCCGCTCAGAGGTTCTACTTGTCATCCCCAGCAGCCTCCGATCAGCGAGTCCTCTGGAGGTGACTTTAGGCATGATTGGTCCAGATGCCGCGAGGGCGGTTCACTCTAAAGTGCCCCACGCGACTACGGCCAGGCTCGGTGGAGGTGTAGCACGGCAGTTCGGGAGAGTCCTTGCTGCGAAGGACGTTACGGGGGCATGGAGTGCTCACGTCGGAGCTGGATTTGTCGAACTACCTGCTGTGGACCCACAAGTATGGCTCGCTCCGGGCCTTATAACCATCAGGTCGGTGGGGACGGCGTCGGTCCCTGCCGGAGTTCGGATTGCGGTAAACATCGACAGTCGCATGGCTACTCCGGGCCGGTTCAGGACCGTGAACGATTCCCACCCTTTAAAGCAGCATAAGGTGCACGGTGCCGATGTGACGAAGTATATGCTGACGGTGCAGCAACCTATACAGACCGGCGAGTACGTTGCAGCAGCGGCAACTTGGCGGCCGTTGCCTGGTGCGCACTTGGTCGACGACCCCTTGCCCGTTTCGATTGACCTGGTACCTCACGGTGCGCGGGGAACGGCCGCGTCTTCGCTAAGCCTCGGTGCAAGCGGTGGGGCAAGGGTTGTGAGTTAGCCATCGAAGCTAGCCACCCAGGAATGGCCCGGAACGCAAGCGCGGCTCGCTCGTCCGTAACACTGCATGGTCGAGCACCTCTTGCCAAGGGCATTTCGGCGGCTTCGTTGAGGCATTTGAGACGGGGACAGCCTCAGCAGCCGGCTCCGCTGGGATCGCAACGAACGCCCACTCATTCCTGGCAACTCAGGGCCACGGATGTTGCAGCGACGGGCTCCCCAGGTCGGCTCCCCAGCTGTGCGGGGAGAGTCGGCGGGGTTCAGCCCAGTGTCGCGCTGTTTGGGTGAGGGTCGCGTCAGCAACTGGCCCGACTCCAATGCTTGTGCTTTCACCAAGCGGGATCGTAGTTCTGCGGTATCGCGCCCTACTCAACAGCGCGAGGGCGGCGACTATTTGTCGCTGGTTGTCCTCAAGGTTGCGCAGGCCGTAGGGGACCCGCTCGGTGCTCCCAAGGCCTCCGCCTGAAACCTTGCGTGCGGAGGTTGGTCAAGTCCATTGACAAGCCGACATCGTGTCGTCGGTCACCAGGGGCTCAGGCCGGCGCGGCGACGTCGTGGATCGTCCACAGGCGGTCGAAGAGCTCTGCTGAGAACTCCGAACCGGTGCTGGTACGGGCGATGGCGGTCTGGGGGCGCGTCACCGTCCGTGTATCGGCAGGCCACGCCCTTGAGCGCACCGTAGATCGAACGACCGGGGACTCGGAGGCCAGCTGGAGCCGCCCAACGGGACTCGCCACGGGGCCATCCACTGGGAAGGACGCTGGGAAGGGTGGGGAAACGTGCAGGTCAACGGCCTGTGACTGGCTGATTTTCAGTCGGACGCTCGTACCAACTGAGCTACCTGGCCGGACCTGCACGTCGGGGCCGGACGAATCCGGCCCCTTCATGGAGGAGCGACCCCGACGGGACTCGAACCCGCGACCTCCGCCGTGACAGGGCGGCGCGCTAACCAACTGCGCTACGGGGCCTTGACTGGTGCAAGACCGTATCCCCAACGGGATTCGAACCCGTGCTACCGCCGTGAAAGGGCGGGGTCCTGGGCCGCTAGACGATGGGGACCCGACCTCGGTCGGACCCTCCACGTCACGCAGACCGGAGTTCGGATCCGTCGAGGACTCCGAAAGCATAGGGGACGCGTCGCCGCCGACCAAAACGGGGTCGGCCCGCGACGGGCCGGCGGTCAGCGGGCGCCCGCCCGGACCGGGGGTGCGTCCCCTCGTCGTCAGCATGTGTTGACGCCGGAGGCGCCGTCAGCATATGCTGACGCTCATGTCCAGGACCGCGTCCGACCTCGCCAGCGACCTCGACAGTGCCGACCCTGCCGTGGGCCTGCGCGCCGTCGCGGCCCTCGGCCGGCTCCTCGAGCGGCTCGAGGCTCTGCACGTCCGCACTGCCCGCGCCCAGGGGCTGTCCTGGCAGGAGATCGCCGACGCGCTCGGAGTCACCAAACAGACCGTCCACCGCAAGCACGCCCGGAGGTAGACCGTGTTCGAACGCTTCACGACCGACGCCCGCGCCGTCGTCATCGCCACGCAGGGCCTGGCCCCGGAGCTCGGGGTCGAGGAGGTCGGCCCGGTCCACCTCCTGCTGGCCCTCACGCACGAGGGCAGCGCTGCACGCCCGGTGCTCGCCGCGCACGGGGTGACCGAGCCCGAGGTCGCGGCGGCGCTGGGCCTCGAGCGGGAAGCGGCCCACCCGGCCGACCGGCCGCTCGACGCCTCGGACGCCGAGGCGCTGCTGTCCCTCGGCATCGACCTCGACGCCATCCGCCGGGCCGTCGAGGCGCGCTTCGGCGTGGGCGCACTCGACGAGGAGGCCCAGCCACCGGAGGCGCCCGACGACGAGGAGGCCCCGGCGCACGGCCCGCCTCGGGGACGAGTCCGCTTCGGACCCGGCCGGGTGCGCTTCGGCAGGGGCGCCAAGAAGGTCCTCGAGCTCGCGGTGCGCGAGGCCGTCCGGGCGCGCAGCCGCGACATCCGCAGCGAGCACGTCGCGCTCGGGGTGCTGCGCTGCGACGACGCCGACGTGCGGAGGGTCCTCTGGGAGCTCAGCGTCGACGAGCGAGCCCTGCGCGTCGACCTGGAGGGGCGAATGCGTCGCAGCGCCTGAGGGGTCCCGGCGGGTCAGGGGTCAGGCCGGTGCTGCCCACTCCCGGACGCGGTCGACGTCCCACGTCGTGACGATGCGGTCGGCCGGCACCCCGAGCCGCTCCGCGCGCTCGCACCCGTAGGCCTTCATGTCGAGCTGCCCGGGGGCGTGCGCGTCGGAGTCGACCGAGAAGAGGCAGCCGATCTCGAGGGCCAGCGTGACGAGCTCGTCGGGCGGGTCGCAGCGCTCCGGTCGGCTGTTGATCTCGACGGCGGTGTCGTGCTCGGCGCAGGCCTCGAAGACGGCGCGGGCGTCGAACTCCGACTGCGGCCGGGTGCCACGGGAGCCCTCGACGAGCCGCCCGGTGCAGTGACCGAGCACGTTGACGCGCGGGTTCGAGACCGCGGCCACCATCCGGCGCGTCATCGGGTCGGCGTTCATCCGCAGCTTGCTGTGCACGGAGGCCGTGACGAGGTCGAGGCGGCCGAGCATCTCGTCGGTCTGGTCGAGCGCGCCGTCGTCGAGGATGTCGACCTCGATCCCCTTGAGGAGGGTGAACTGGCCCGCGAGGGAACGGTTCACGCCGTCGACGATCTTCAGCTGCTGCCTCAGCCGCTCGACGGTCAGGCCGTTGGCGACCCGCAGCTGCGGGCTGTGGTCGGTGAGGACCATCCACTCGTGCCCGGTCTCGACGCCGGTGAGGACCATCTCGTCGATGGGCGAGCCGCCGTCGCTCCAGTCGGAGTGCAGGTGGCAGTCGCCCCGGAGTGCGGCGTAGAGGTCCGCGCCGCCGTCGGCGAGCGGTCCGCCGGCCTTCTCCTGCAGCGACCCCAGGTACGACGGCAGCTCGCCCGAGACCGCCTCGGCGATGACGCCGGACGTCGACTTGCCGATGCCGTCGAGCTCCTGGAGGGTCCCGGCCTCGGCCCGCTCGGCGAGCTCGTCGGCGTCCAGGGTGCGCAGCGTCTTCACGGCGTTCCGGAACGCCTCGACCCGGTAGGTGCCGGCCCGGGTGCGCTCGAGGAGGAAGGCGATGCGGCGCAGGGCGTCGACGGGGTCGACCGGCGCCTCCAGCGGCCCGAGCAGCGCGACCACGCTCAGCGCTCCCCGCCGACGAGGGCCCCCAGGGCGCCGAGCAGGCGGTCGACGTCGCCCTCGTCCGTGTACGGCGCGAGCCCGACGCGCACGCCGCCGGTGTCACCGAGCCCGAGGTGCCGGGAGCACTCGAGGGCGTAGAAGTTGCTCGCGGGGGCGTTGACGCCGTGCTCGGCCAGGCCGCGGTAGAGGTCCTGCGGGTCGTGGCCCTCCACGGTGAACAGCAGCGTGGGCGTCCGCCGGCCGGCGTTGGAGTGCACCGTCACGCCGGGCATCGACCGCAGGGCCGGCTCGAGGTGGGCCAGCAGGGACTCCTCGTGCTTCTCCAGCGCCGCGAAGGACGTGAGCAGCCGCGCGCGCCGGTCCTCGGGGGTCACGGGGGTGTCGGGGTCGTCCAGGCCCGCGAGGAAGTCGACGGCGGCGGTGACGCCGGCCATCAGCTCGTAGGGCAGGGTGCCGAGCTCGAACCGCTCGGGCACGGCGTCCGACGAGGGCGCCAGCTTGTCGGGGTGCAGCGTCTCGAGCAGCGCGGGGGAGGCCGCCAGCACGCCACAGTGCGGCCCGAGGAACTTGTACGGCGAGCACGTCCACACGTCGGCGCCGAGGGCCTCGAGGTCGACCGACGCGTGCGCCGTGGCGTGGACGCCGTCGACCCAGTGCAGGGCGCCGACCGCGTGCACGGCGTCGGAGATCTGCCGGGTCGGCGGGCGGGTGCCGATGAGGTTCGACGCGGCGGTCGTCGCCACGAGCCGGGTGCGGTCGGTGAGCACCGCCTGGACGTCCTCGGCCATCAGCTCACCCGTGGCGGGGTCGAAGTCGACCCAGCGGACGGTGGCGCCGACGGCCTCGGCCGCCTGGACCCAGGGCCGGATGTTGGAGTCGTGGTCGAGCCGGGTGACGACGACCTCGTCGCCCGGGCCCCACTGCTTCGCGAGGGCGCGGGACACCTCGTAGGTGAGCGCCGTGGAGCTGCGTCCGAAGACGATGCCGCGGGGGTCGGCGCCGAGCAGGTCGGCGAGCGCCTGCCGGCACGCCGCGACGACGTCGGCCGCGCGCCGCTCGGAGGCGGTGACGGTGCCCTTGTTGCTGATGGCGCAGGTCAGCGTCCGGGCGACCGCCTCGCCGACGACGGCCGGCACCTGGCTGCCGCCGGGACCGTCGAAGTGGGCGGCTGCGCCCTCGCCGAGGGCGGGGAAGTGGGAGCGGATGCGCGCGACGTCGTAAGCCATGGCGCCATCTTCCCCCACCCCGGGCTCCCCGACTTTTCATGCTGCCGTCCGCGCGACACCCCGTCCAGACGGCGTGTCCCGCGGAGCCCGGCATGAAAAGTCGGGAGAAGTCGAGGGGTTCGGGGGCTACCAGGAGGTGTGCAGCGGCCGGCCCTCGGCGAACCCGGCGGTCGACTGGAGCCCCACCGTGGCCCGCTCGTGGAACTCCTCGAGGGTCCGGGCGCCCGCGTACGTGCACGAGCTGCGCAGCCCCGCGATGATCTCGTCGATGAGGTCCTCGACGCTCGGCCGGGCCGGGTCGACGTACATCCGGGCGCTGCTGATGCCCTCCTCGAAGAGCGCCTTGCGGGCCCGGTCGTAGGCCGAGTCCGTCGCGGTGCGGTTGCGGACCGCCCGCGCCGAGGCCATCCCGAACGACTCCTTGTACCGGCGCCCCTTCTCGTCCGTGTAGAGGTCGCCGGGTGACTCCAGCGTCCCGGCGAACCACGAGCCGACCATGACGTTCGACGCGCCCGCCGCGAGCGCCAGCGCGACATCACGCGGGTGCCGGACGCCGCCGTCGGCCCAGACGTGCCTGCCGAGCTCCCGAGCGGCGGCAGCGCACTCGAGCACGGCGGAGAACTGCGGCCGGCCGACCGCGGTCATCATCCGGGTCGTGCACATCGCGCCCGGGCCGACCCCGACCTTGACGATGTCGGCGCCCGCCTCGATGAGGTCGCGCGTCCCCTCGGCCGAGACGACGTTGCCCGCCACGACCGGCACCTCCAGGCCGAGCGCGCGCACCCCGCGCAGCACCTCGACCATCTTCTCCTGGTGCCCGTGGGCGGTGTCGATGACGAGGGCGTCGGCGCCCGCCTCGGCGAGCGCGGCCGCGCGCCCCACCACGTCCCCGTTGATGCCGACCGCCGCGGCGATCCGCAGCCGGCCACCGTCGTCGACGGCCGGCGAGTAGAGGTGCGCGCGCAGCGCGCCGGCCCGGGTGAGCAGCCCGACGAGCCGTCCGTCCGGCGCGACGACCGGCGCGAGCCTGCGTCGCGCGTGCGACAGCACCTCGAACGCCTTCTCGACGTCGACCCCGTCGTCGAGCGTCACCATCTCGCGGACCATGACGTCGGCGAGCTGGGTGAACCGGTCGACGCCGGTGAGGTCGGTCTCGGTGACGATGCCGACCGGGCGCTCGCCCGCCACGACGACCGCCGCACCGTGGGCCCGCTTGTGCAGGAGGACGAGCGCCTCGCCGGCGGTCGTCGAGGGGTCGAGGGTGATCGGGGTGTCGTAGACGAGGTGGCGGGACTTCTGCCACGCGACGACGTCTGCGACGACCTCGACCGGGATGTCCTGCGGGATGACCGTGAGCGCGCCCCGGCGGGCCGTGGTCTCGGCCATCCGGCGCCCCGCGATCGCCGTCATGTTCGCGACGACGAGCGGGATGGTCGTGCCCGTGCCGTCGGTCGTCGACAGGTCGACGTCGAGCCGGCTCGTGACCGACGAGCGGTTCGGGACCATGAACACGTCGTCGTAGGTGAGGTCGAGCTGGGGCATCAGGCCGTTGAGGAAGCGCACCCCTCCAGCGTAGGTGCGACCGCTCCGGAGGGACCGCCCGGCGGATGCGGCAGGATCGGGCGGGTGAGCCTCCTGGCACCCTCCCCGGCCGACGCCCGTCGGCGCGTCGGCCTGCGCCGGATGCGCGCCCTCGCGCTCTCCCTGCTGCTCCTGGCCGCCGTGGTCTTCCTGGCGACGCTGCGGCTCGACCACGACGGGGTGTGGGGGTACGTCAACACGGGTGCCGAGGCGGCGATGGTCGGCGCGCTCGCCGACTGGTTCGCCGTCACCGCGCTGTTCCGGCACCCACTCGGCCTGCCGGTGCCGCACACCGCGATCATCCCGAAGCGCAAGAACGAGATCGGCCGCAACCTCCAGGAGTTCGTCACCGAGAACTTCCTCACCGAGGAGATCGCCCGCGAGCGGCTCGTCGCGGCCCGGGTCAGCGAGCGGATCGGGCGCTGGCTCGGGGTCCGGCGCAACCGGCAGCGGGTCCTCACCGAGGTCGTCCGGGTGGCACGCGCGGGCCTGGGCCGGCTGCGCGACGACGAGGTGCGCACCATCGTCGAGGACTTCCTCGTGCCCCGTCTCGCCCAGGAGCCGGTCAGCCCGATCGCCGGAGCCCTGCTCGAGGGGGTCGTCGAGGAGAGCACGCACCACGGGCTGGTCGACCTCGGCCTCGAGCAGCTCCACGACTGGCTCCGCGAGAACCCCGGCACCTACTCGGAGGTGCTGACGACCCGCGCCCCGTGGTGGACGCCCCCGTGGCTCGACGAGCGCGTCATCGGCTGGACCTACGAGCAGGTCCTCACCTGGCTGCGTGAGATCCGCCGCGACCCCCGGCACCCCGCGCGGCTCGCGCTCGACGACCTGCTGCGGCGGCTCGCCGACGACCTCCAGCACGACGCCGCGGTGATGGAGCGCGCCGAGTCGCTCAAGGTGCGGCTGCTGACGCACCCGCAGGCGGCCGAGACGGCGGTGGGGCTGTGGCGCTCCTTCCGTACGGCGCTCGAGACGGCGATGGACGACGAGGCCTCGTACTTCCACACCCGCGGCGACGAGCTGCTGGAGCACCTCGGCCGGAGGCTCAGCGACGACCCGCACTGGCGGGAGGTGGTGGACGCCCGTCTGGGGGAAGCGGTCTCGTTCGTCGTCAACACGTACGGCAGCGAGCTCGCCGAGGTGATCTCGGTGACCGTCGACCGCTGGGACGGGCGCGAGGCCGCCGAGCGGATCGAGCTGCACGTGGGCCGCGACCTCCAGTTCATCCGGATCAACGGCACCGTCGTCGGGGCCCTTGCCGGGCTCGTCATCCACGGCGTGGCCCAGGCGCTGACGTAGCGCAGCCGCCGCCGACCCGTTGGCAGGAGGTCACCCCGCCGCTACGGTGGGTTCCACCGCCTGGTGCTCGACGAAGGGGTCAGTGATGGCAGGCAAGTTCGAGGTCTACAAGGACAAGGCGGACAAGTTCCGCTTCCGGCTCAAGGCGAGCAACGGCCAGGTCATCGCGGTCGGCGAGGCGTACGAGACCAAGGCCAGCGCCATGAACGGCATCGCCTCGGTGCAGAAGAACGCCCCCGGCGCGGCGGTCGACGACCAGACCTGACCGCGCGGGGTGCCCCCGTCCTGCCGCCTAGGCTGCGGGGATGGAGACCGCCGACGCCGTTCGCCCCGAAGCCCCGTCGGGCCGACGCATGCTCGTGGCCCTCGGGGTCGCCGCGGTGGTGTTCGGCGTGCTCGACGCGCTGTGGCTCACGCTCGGCTCGGGGAACCTCTACGACGACCGGATCGGCCACCTGCTGGCGGACCGGGCGAACCCCGGTGCGGCGGTGGCCTTCTACGTGGTCTACCTGCTGGGCTTCCTGCACTTCGTCGTGCGACCGTCGCTGGTCCACGGCCGGGTGCGGCGCGGCCTGCTCGACGCCGCCGCGTTCGGCCTGGTCACCTACGCGACCTTCGACCTCACGTCGATGGCGGTCCTGCGCGACTTCCCGCTGGTCGTCGCCCTCGTCGACATCGCCTGGGGGACGGTCCTCTGCACGGTGACCGCGGCCGTGGTCCTCGCCGTGGACGCCCGGCGGCGCCGGCCGTACACGAACTGACACATTCGTCGGTTCCTGTACGCCCCCCGGCCGTACACGAACTGACACATTCGTCGATTCGTGTACGCCCGCCCGGAGGTCCGGAGGTCCGGAGGTCCGGAACGCGTGACGCCGGTCAGCCGGTCAGCTTCTGCTTCGTGCCGGGGGGCAGCGGGAAGAACATGCTCGTGCGCTCCTGGTACTCCGGGTACCCGGGCCGCTTGGCCATCTCGGACTCGAGCAGCCGGGCCCCGGTGGCGAACGCGAGGAAGTACGTCATGACGACGGGGGACAGCACGGTGAGCACGCCGGGCCACGCGCCGGCGGCGACCACGAACATCCCCCACCAGACCGCGGAGTCGCCGAAGTAGTTCGGGTGCCGGGTCCACGCCCACAGCCCGCGGTCCATGACCGTGCCCCTGTTCGCGGGGTCGGCCTTGAACGCCGTGAGCTGGGCGTCGCCGACGGACTCGAAGGTCACCCCGAGCAGCCAGACGAGCACGCCGGCCACCGCGACCCAGCCCAGCGGCGAGTCGGTGGCCGCGGCGACCTGGAGCGGCAGCGAGACGAACCACGCCGCGACGCCCTGCGTGCCGAAGACCCGCACCAGCGCGTACCGGAACCGCTTCTCGGGCGGCTGCTCGGACAGCATCTTCTCGTAGCGGGGGTCCTCGCCCCGGCCGAGCGCCCGCCCGCGGATGTGCCAGGCGAGCCGGCCGCCCCACAGGGTGACGAGCACGGCGAGCAGGAGCGAGCGCGCCGAGTGCTGCCCGGCGGCGAAGGCCACCCAGCCGATGGCGACGAAGACCAGCCCCCACGTGATGTCGACGACCGCGACCTTGCCCAGCCGCCTCGAGACCACCGCCGTGACCCCCATCGCCACGGCAGAGGTGGCGAGCGAGGCGAGGAGGACCACGACGAGCGTGCCGCCCGAGAACGCGTCGCCGTTCATCGGGCCGGGTCCGAGGCGACGGGGGGCCCGCCGGGGCGACGGAGCAGCAGCTGGTCGACGCCCATCCGGCTGTCGCGGAACGCCTGTGAGGCCCCGACGAGGTAGAGCCGCCACACGCGGGCGCCCTCCTCGCCGATGAGCTCGACGGCGCGGTCCCAGTGCTCCTCCAGGGTGCGGGCCCAGGCCTCGACCGTCCACACGTAGTGCTCACGCAGGGCGTGGACCCCGCGGACCTCGAAGCCGGCGTCCTGGAGGAAGTTCAGGGTGTCGCCGACCGGGCGCATCGTCATGTCCGGGGCGATGAACTGCTCGATGAAGGGGCCGCCGCCGGGGTGCGCCCCGCGCCGGGACATCTGCTGCACGAGCACGTAGCCGCCGGGGCGCACGCTGCGGTGGAGCACCGAGGCGTACGTCGCGTAGTTCTTCTCGCCGACGTGCTCACCCATCTCGAGCGAGGCGACGGCGTCGAACGGCTCGTCGCGCACCTCGCGGTAGTCCTGGAGCCGGATCTCGACGCGGTCCTGCAGCCCCCGCTCCCGGATCCGCGCGTCGATGAAGGCCTTCTGCTCGGCGGCGATCGTCACGCCCGTGACCTGCGCGCCGAAGCGCTCGGCCGCGTAGAGGGACAGGGCCCCCCAGCCGCACCCGACGTCGAGGAAGCGCGTGCCCCGTGCCAGCCCCAGCTTGCGGCAGACGAGGTCGAGCTTGGCCGCCTGGGCCTGCTCGAGGGGCATCTGCGGCCCGTCGACGTAGAACGCCGACGAGTACGCCATGTGGGGGTCGAGGAGGAACTCGTAGAACTCGTTCGACAGGTCGTAGTGGTGGCTGATCGAGGCACGGTCGCGAGCGAGCGAGTGCAGCCGGCCCGTGACGACCGCCTGAGTGGTCGGCGGTGCCGGCGGGCGGGCGAGGGCACCGGTGTCCTTGGCGAGCCGGGCGAGGTCGGGGAACAGTCGCGCCACCCGCGTCGCCGTGAGCGGCGGGACGGAGCGCGCCGCGACGGCCTCGCGGACGCGGTCGAGGGCCTCACCGAGGTCGCTGTGCACCTCCAGCTCGCCGGTGACGTACGCCTGCGCCGCGCCCAGCTCACCCGGGTGCCAGAGCAGCCGGGTCAGCGCCTGCGGGGTGCGCAGCTCGACGACCGGGCCGCGCTCGGGCCCGGACTCCGAGCCGTCCCAGGCGCGAAGCCGCACGGGCAGTGGGCCGCCGAGCAGCGGCCGGAGCGCCGTCTCGAGGCGGACCGCGACGCCGCCGCGGGTGGTCGTGATGGTGTCGGAGTCGGTCAGCGGCACGGGTGCTCCTCGAGGTCGGTGTCAGGCGCGTGGCGCGCGGGTCACGCGAGGCGTTCGGAGTCCGTCCCGGCGCCGGATGTCCCGGCACCGACGGCCATCCGGCGCTCGCGGGCGGCGGTGGTGAGCATCGCGACATCGGCGACGAGGTCTGGCCCCAGGTGCATGGCACCGATCTCCTCGAGGACCCGGGGGGTCGTGCCGCGCCCGGCGAGCCACAGCGGGTGCTTCTCGCCGAGGCGCCGCAGGGCCGGGCCGTGGGCCCGGAACCCGGACGGCCGCCGCGAGGCGAGGACGACGGCGTCGGGCTGGGTGAGGTCGGCCGCGGAGGTCAGCGACGAGACCGGGGTGTCCGGGCCGAGGTAGCGGATGCGCCACCCGGCGCGGCCGAGGAGCACACCGAACCCGAGCAGGATGATGTCGTGGAACTCGCCCGGGGGGCAGGCCAGCACGGCCACCGGCCCGGTGCCGATGCCCCAGGTCATGGAGAGCGCTCCGAGGCGCCGCCGCACGAGGCTGCTCGCGAAGTGCTCCTGGGCGATGCCGATCCGGCCGAGCTCCCACATCTCCCCGACGCGGACGAAGAACGGCACGAGGACCTCGACGATCGCGCTCTCGACGGACCGCTCGAGGAAGGCGGCGTCGAGGACGGCGTGGGCGCGGTCCTCGTCGAGGGCGGTGACGGCGTCGAGCAGCTGGGAGACGAGCACGGGCGGGTCCACGCGCTGGCCGCGTCGCCGCTCGTCGCCGTCCGCGCTCGACCCGCCGGGGACGTCGGACGCGGAGCCGTTGGCCACGGCGCCGGCGCGCTCGGCGGCGAGCACCTGGCGGGCGGCCTCCATCGCGCTGACGCCCTGGTCGCGCAGGCTCATCACCTCGCGGACGCGGCGCTCGTCGTCGCTGCCGTAGAGGCGGTACCCACCGGGGGACCGCACCGGGTTGAGCAGGCCGTAGCGGGACTCCCAGGCGCGCAGCACGTGGGTGCTGACACCGACCCGGGAGGCCAGCTCACCAATCCGCATCGACGGGGGGACCGAACGCCTCATCCAGCCACCGTAAGCGGTGTCCCGAGATTTGACAAACCTTTGACGAACATCGAGGGAAGGTTCTACGGTCATGGTCATGCCCACCACTCCAGCGGAGCGACTCCATGCCCCGGAGCGCATCGCCGTCGTCGGAGCAGGGGTCTCCGGCCTCACCGCGGCCCACGTCCTCTCCGCCCGCCACGACGTCACGCTCTACGAGGGCGAGGCCCGCCTCGGCGGCCACGCGCACACCCACACGGTGTCGACCCCGAGCGGCGACCTCGACGTCGACAGCGGCTTCATCGTCCACAACGACCGCACCTACCCCTACCTCCGTCGGCTCTTCCGCGAGCTCGGCGTGGAGGCGCGCGACACCGAGATGTCGATGAGCATCCGCGACGAGTCCACCGGCCTCGAGTACGCGGGCGGCCGTGGCGTCAAGGGCTTCGTGGCCCGGCCGCGCCAGCTCCTGGACCGCGAGTACGTCGGCATGCTGCGGTCGGTCAAGCGGTTCCACGCGATGGCCACCGCCTTCCTCGAGCAGACCGACGACGAGGACACGACGACCTACGGGGAGTTCATCCGCGACAGCGGCCTCCCGGAGGCCTTCACCCGGCTCTACGCCATCCCGGTGGTGGCCTGCGTCTGGTCCAGCGGCGGGGGCGAGGCCCTCGACTACCCGGCGCGCTACCTCTTCCGGTTCCTCGAGCACCACGGGATGCTCTCGATCGGCGACTCGCCGCAGTGGATGACGGTGGTCGGGGGCTCCCGCACGTACGTCGACCTCCTCGCTGCGCGTCTGCCCGCCGTCCACAAGGGCGACCCCGTCAGCTCGATCACCCGAGCCCCCGACGGTGTCGAGATCCGCACCGCCGGAGGCCGACTCGGTCGCCACGACCGCGTCGTCGTCGCGACCCACGCCGACGACGCCCTCCGCCTGCTCGCCGACGCCACCCCCACGGAGAAGGAGGTGCTCGGCGCCTTCCGCTACTCGAGCAACGAGACGGTCCTGCACCGTGACGGCTCCCTGATGCCGCGCGCCCGGCTCGCCCGCTCGTCGTGGAACTACCTCGTCGGGGACCCCGCCG
This sequence comes from uncultured Actinomycetota bacterium, assembly GCA_963709785.1. GTDB lineage: Bacteria > Actinomycetota > Actinomycetes > Actinomycetales > Dermatophilaceae > Phycicoccus. The sequence continues at coordinate 19,643 of CAVPXT010000009.1, forward strand.
AGGGCGCCGTCGTCACCTACTGGATGAACCGGCTGCAGGGCCTCCCGGACGACGAGCCGTTCTACGTCACGCTGAACGCGACCGAGCGGATCGACCCCGGTAGCGTCGTCGCCACGATGCAGTACACCCACCCCCTGTACGACCTCCCCGCGGTGCGGGCGCAGCGGCGGATCCCCGAGATCACGACCGAGCGCACCGCGTTCGCCGGCGCGTACCAGGGCTGGGGCTTCCACGAGGACGGCTGCCGCTCCGGCGTCGAGGCCGCCCGCGCCTTCGGGGTGGAGTGGTGACGCCGTGACGACCACCTCGGACCTTCCCGTCCTCCCGGCGCTCGTCGTCGGCACGGTCCACCACACCCGCTTCCGCCCGCTGCGCCACTCGTTCACGAACCGGCACACGCAGTGGCTCGTCGACCTCGACGCGATGCCGCGGGTCCCGCGCTGGCTGCGGCCGGTCGCGACCTTCCGGGGTGAGGACCACCTCGCCGGCAACCCCGGCATCGCCGCCCTCAAGGCCAACGTCCTGCGGGTGCTCGAGCGCGACGGCGTCGCCACCAGCCGCGACGACCGGGTCGTCATGCTGGCCCACGCCCGGGTCCTCGGCCACGTCTTCGACCCGATGAGCGCGTTCTGGGTCTTCGCCCCCGACGGCTCGCTGCGGGCGGTGCTCGTCGAGGTGCACAACACCTACGGCGGCCGGCACGCCTACGTCCTGCAGCCGGATGCGCAGGGGCGCGCGACGATGGACAAGGAGTTCTACGTCTCGCCCTTCAACGAGGTCGAGGGCGAGTACGCCATCCGCCTCACGCTGACGCCCGACACGGTGGGCGTCGCCATCCGCCTGCGCGTCCGCGACGAACCCCTGGTGACCGCGACCGTGACGGGCACCCCGAGGCCGGCGACGACCTCGGCGGTGGCCCGCAGCGCGCTGCGGCACCCGTTGATGACCCAGCGGGTCAGCGGGCTCATCCGCGTCCACGGCATCTGGCTGTGGCTGCGGAGGCTGCCCGTCCGGCCCCGCCCCGAGACCTCCCTGGAGAGCGTGCGATGACCGCCGACACCCCCCGCCTCGAGATCGCGACCCCCCGCCTCGGCTTCCCCCGCGTCCTGACGCGCGGCGCCGTCGCCAAGGCGATCACCGAGGTCGCCGTCCGCCCGATGCCCATCCGGATGCGCTACCCCGACGGCACCGAGGTGGGCGCCGGTGCCCCCGACGCCCCCGTGCTCGAGGTCGTCCGCCCGCGGGCGCTGTTCCGCCGGCTCGAGTCGCACCCGAAGATCGGTCTCGGCGAGGCCTACATGGCCGGCGACTGGAAGGCCGGTGCAGGCACCGACCTCGCGCAGGCGCTCATGCCCTTCGCGGCCCGGATGGGCGAGATCGTCCCGAAGCCGCTGCTGTCGCTGCGCGGCCTCGTCGACCGTGCCATCCCGCGGGGCCAGCGGAACACCCTCGAGGGCTCGCGGAGCAACATCAGTGCGCACTACGACCTCTCGAACGACCTCTTCCGCTCCTTCCTCGACCCCTCGCTGTCGTACAGCTCGGCCCTCTTCGACCCGGCACGGCCGGTGCGCGAGCAGGACCTCCACGAGGCCCAGGTCCGCAAGGTCGAGGCGATCCTCGACGCCGCCGACGTCTCCGAGGGCACCCGCGTCCTCGAGATCGGCACCGGCTGGGGCGAGCTGTCGATCCGGGCGGCCGCCCGCGGTGCCAGGGTCACCTCGGTGACCCTGTCGGCCGAGCAGCGCGACCTCGCGCTCGAGCGCATCGAGGCGGCCGGGTACGCCGACAGCGTGCAGGTGCTCCTCCAGGACTACCGCGAGACGACCGGGCAGTTCGACGCCATCGTCAGCGTCGAGATGATCGAGGCGGTCGGCGAGGAGTACTGGGAGACGTACTTCCGCCAGATCGACGCCCTGCTCGCCCCCGGCGGGGTCGTCGCGATCCAGGCGATCCTCATGGAGCACCACCGGCTGCTCGCGACCAAGGGCTCGTTCGGGTGGATCCAGAAGTACATCTTCCCGGGCGGCCTCATCCCCTCGCTGCAGGCGATCCGCGACGTGACGCGTGACTCGACGACGTTGCGGGTAGAGAGGGTGCAGGCCTTCGGGGCCGACTACGCCGAGACCCTGCGCCGCTGGCGCGAGACCTTCACCACCAACTGGGACGACATCCAGCACCACGGCTTCGACGAGACCTTCCGCCGCATGTGGGAGTTCTACCTCGCGTACTGCGAGGCGGGGTTCGCCACCGGCTACCTCGATGTCGCCCAGATCCGATTCACCAGGAGATGACACGCATGACCACGACCGTCGAACGCACCATCAGCACGACGGCCGCCCCGGCGGACGTGCTGCCCTTCCTCGCCGACTTCCGCAACGCCACCGAGTGGGACGCCGGCACGGTCTCCTGCGAGCGGGTCTCCGGCGACGGCGGCCCCGGGACGGTCTACAGGAACGTCTCGAAGTTCGCCGGCAACACCGTCGAGCTCGAGTACACGACCGAGGAGGTCACCGACGACCGCTTCGTCATCGTCGGGCGCAACGACACGACGACGAGCCACGACACCATCACGGTCCGACCGGCCGCGCCGGGGTCGGAGGTCACCTACCGGGCGGACTTCGAGTTCACCGGGATGGCGCGCTTCCTCGGCCCGCTGATGACCCCGCTCCTGGAGCGGCTGGGCGACCGGACGGCCGCCCAGCTCAAGGAGACGCTGGACCGCCGGTGAGCGAGCGTCGCGGCACCGGCCGCAGGGCACTCGTCACCGGGGTCACCGGCTACATCGGCTCCCGGCTCGTCCCGGCGCTCCTCGAGGAGGGCTGGACGGTTCGCGTCCTCACCCGGGACGCCCGCAAGGTGCAGGACCGGTGGTGGGTCGGTGACGCCGAGGTCGTCGAGGGGAACGCGACCTCGAAGGCGACCCTCGCGGAGGCGCTCGCCGACGTCGACGTCGCCTACTACCTCCTGCACTCGATGGACGGCGAGGGCAGCTTCGTCGAGCGCGACCGCGAGCTCGCGACGACCTTCGGGCGGGCCGCCTACGACGCCGAGGTGGGCCGGATGGTCTACCTCTCCGGCCTGCACCCCGACGAGGGGCCGCTGAGCGACCACCTCGCCTCGCGCGTCGAGGTCGGGGACCTGCTCATGGCGAGCGGGGTGCCCACCGCGGTGCTCCAGGCCGCGATCATCCTCGGGTCGGGCTCGGCGTCGTTCGAGATGCTGCGCCACCTCACCTCCCGGCTGCCGGTGATGATCACCCCGAAGTGGCTCGACAACCGCATCCAGCCGATCGCGGTGCGCGACGTCCTGCACTACCTCGTCGCGGCCGCCGACCTGCCGCCCGAGGTCAACCGCACCCTCGACATCGGCGGGCACGAGGTGCTCACGTACCGCGAGATGATCCTGCGCTTCGCCCGGCTCGCCGGGATGTTCCCGCGGACCATCGTCACCGTGCCGGTGCTCACGCCGCGGCTGGCCAGCCGATGGGTGGGGTTCGTCACCCCGGTGCCGACCGGCCTCGCGCAGCCCCTCGTCGAGAGCCTGCTCCACGAGGTGGTCTGCGCGGACCGTGACATCGACGACCTCGTCGGCGGCCCGGACGGCGGCCCGCTGGGGTTCGACCGCGCAGTCACCGACGCCATCGCCGGCGACGACGCCGACCCGCGCCCCGAGCCGGGCACCGTCGACCCCGCCCGGGTCACCGCGGCCGACCCGGCCTGGGCCGGAGGTGGCCGCGGGGCTGCCTCGTGAGGCCCGTGGAGCGTGTGGTGCGGGCACGATGAGGGCGGTCACCGAGCTGCGCGCGTTCGTGCGGGCGGCCCTCGTCGACCCCGTGCCGCGGGACCACACCGAGTCGGACTCGGCCTTCCGGCGGCGCCGGGTCGTCGCGGTCGTCACGTTGCTCGTGGGTGCCGGCGTCCTCGGGTACGCGTTGCGCATCGAGCCGGGCGACCCGACGTTCTACGTGGCCACCCTCGGGTTGGCCGTCGTGTGGGTCGTCGGGGCGGTCGCCTCCGGGCCGCTCCACCTCGGGCGGGCGAACACGCGCGCCGGCGACGGGCAGAGCCGTGCCGTCGTGCAGTCCCTCGCGCTCGGGGCGATGCTGCTCGTGCTGTTCAGCGCCGGGGCGGTCGGGGTCGCGCAGATCCCCGTCCTGCGCGACCCGGTGCTGCAGCTCCTCGACCACGCCGAGTTCGGGTCGTTGGGCGTGGTCGCCGTCATCACCGCCATCAACGGTGTCGCCGAGGAGATGTACTTCCGGGGCGCGCTCTACGCGGGGGTCGGCCGCAAGCACGCGGTGGCCGTGACGACCCTCGTGTACGCCGCGGTGACGGCGACGTCCGGCATCCCCCTCCTCGTCCTCGCGGCCGCGCTCGTGGGCCTCGTCGTCGGGCTGCAGCGGCGGGTGACCGGCGGCATCCTCGGGCCGGTGGTCACGCACCTCACGTGGTCGCTCGGGATGCTCTTCATCCTCCCGCCCCTCCTCGACCGCCTCAGCTGAGGAGCTGCCGATGACCACCCTGCTCTGGCTGCGCCGCGACCTGCGCCGCCGCGACCACCCCGCCCTGCTCGCCGCGCGCGACGCCGCCGACGGCGACCTCGTCGTGGCGTTCGTCGTCGACCCGGGGCTGTGGGACGGCGGCGGCCCGGTGCGGCGCGCGTGGCTGGCCGCGAACCTCCGGGCGCTCGACGAGTCCCTCGGCGGGTCGTTGACGCTGGTCCACGGTGACCCCCGGCGCGCGGTGCCCGAGCTGGCGCGGCGGGTGTCGGCGTCGTCGGTGCACGTCTCCCGCGAGACCACGCCCGCCGGTGCGCGACGCGATGCCGCGGTGCGCGAGGAGCTCGGTGGGACGGCCGAGTGGGTCGAGACCGGGACCCCGTACGCCGTGGGGCCGGGCCTCGTCACGAACGGCTCGGGCGACCCGTACAAGGTCTTCACGCCCTTCGCGCGGGCCTGGCGGGGCCACGGCTGGCCGGAGCCCGCCCCCACCCCCCGCGAGCTGCCGCTGCGGCACGCCCGCAACGACGCCGACGCCACCGCGGCGCTGGACGCCGCGCTGTCGGCGCCGGACCTCCCGGACCTGCCGGCACCCGGGGAGGAGGCGGCCCTGAGCCGCTGGCGGGCCTTCCGGGACGACCACCTCACGGGCTACGACGACGACCGGAACGCTCCCGCGCTCGACGCCACCTCCCGGATGTCGCCCTACCTCAAGCTCGGTGTGGTGCACCCCCGCACGCTGCTCGCGGACCTCGCCGACCGCAGCGGCACCGGTGTCGAGACCTTCCGGGACGAGCTGGCCTGGCGCGAGTTCTACGCGGACGTGCTGTGGCACAACCCCCGCAGCGCGTGGCACGACCTGCGGCCGGCGCTCTCGGGGATGCGGTACGACGAGCAGGAGGATGCCGTCGAGGCGTGGAGGGCCGGGCGCACCGGCTACCCCGTCGTCGACGCGGGGATGCGGCAGCTGCTCGCCGAGGGGTGGATGCACAACCGGGTCCGGATGATCACCGCGAGCTTCCTCACCAAGGACCTCCACGTGTGGTGGCCGGTCGGTGCCCGGCACTTCCTCGACCACCTCGCCGACGGGGACGTGGCCTCGAACAACCACGGATGGCAGTGGGTCGCGGGCACCGGGACCGACGCCTCGCCGTACTTCCGGGTGTTCAACCCGGTGACGCAGGGGGAGAAGTTCGACCCCGACGGCGACTACGTGCGGCGCTGGGTGCCCGAGCTGCGGCATCTGCCCGGCACGGCGGCGCACCAGCCGTGGGAGCACGACGACGGCTACGCGCACGGCTACCCCCGGCGCATCGTCGACCACGCCGAGGAGCGCCGCGAGGCCCTCGACCGCCTCGCCGCCACGAAGTCCTGACCCGGCCCGGTTCGTCCAGTCCCGTCCACGAATCGTCGAATGTGTCAGTTCGTGTACACCCCCCGGCGTACACAGATCGACGAATGTGTCAGTTCGTGTACGGGACCCCGCCCAGGTTCGCCCGGACCCGTACACGAAGTGACGAATGTGTCAGTTCGTGTACACCGCCCGGCGTACACGAATCGTCGAATGTGTCAGTTCGTGTACACCCAGGACCGGTCGACCGCGTGGGACGGGTTTTCCGCACATCGGGTTGGGGAAATCCCCGATGCTCTGTAGACTCGGCGACGACGAGGGGAGTACTTCCCAAGTCCGTTCCGGTCAGTACGAGCACCCCGCGGTGCTCCCGGTGCGGCGCCGCCCCCGGGCGGTGAAGGAGACCTCAGGACCGATCACCGTGCCCTGAGGAGCGTCATGCCATCCCTCCCCACCCTCGCGACCGCCGTCGAGCCGAGCGCCGAGGCCTCCGTCGGGACCCCCCTGCTCTGGGGCGTCACCATCGCCGCCGTCCTGGGCCTCTTCGCCCTCGACTTCGTGCTGACGCGCAAGCCCCACGAGGTGTCGATGCGCGAGGCGGTCGGCTGGTCCTCGTTCTACATCGCGCTGCCGCTGCTCTTCGGCGTCTTCGTCTGGACGCAGTACGGCGGCGACCGCGGTCTCGAGTACTACACCGGCTACCTCGTCGAGAAGTCGCTCTCGGTCGACAACCTGTTCGTCTTCATGCTCCTGCTCGCCGCGTTCGCCGTGCCGGAGGTCCTCAAGCAGCGGGTGCTGCTCATCGGCGTCGCCGGCGCCCTCGTCCTGCGAGGCGTCTTCATCGCCCTCGGGGCACAGATGATCGCGATGTTCTCCTGGACCTTCCTCCTCTTCGGCGCGATCCTGCTCGCGACCGCCGTCAAGGTGCTCCGCGACGCCCTGTCCCACGAGGACGCCGCCGTCGACATCGGAGCCCTGCGCACCGTGCGCCTGCTGCGGCGGTTCCGGCCGGTCGTCGAGGACTACCGCGGGACGAGGATGACCGTCATGGAGAACGGCCGGCGCGCCCTCACGCCGCTGGCCCTCGTCACGGTCGCGATCCTCGGCACCGACATCGTGTTCGCCGTCGACTCCGTCCCCGCGGTCTTCGGCATCACCGGCGACGCCTACCTCGTCTTCGCGACCAACGCGTTCGCCCTGCTCGGCCTGCGCGCCCTGTACTTCGTCCTCGAGGGCCTGCTCGGGGCGCTGGCCCACCTCGGCTTCGGGCTCGCCGCGATCCTCGCCTTCATCGGCGTCAAGCTCGTCCTCCACTGGGCGCACGGCGTCTGGCCGGCCACGCCCGAGGTGCCGACCCTCGCCTCGCTCGGTGTCATCCTCGGCATCCTCGCGCTCGTCACCGCGACGAGCCTCGTCGCCAAGCGCCGCGAGGAGACCCGCCGGGCGGTCGAGGAGGACGCGGAGGGGCGGCGCGAGGCCGTGGAGTCCGAGCTGGGCTGAGCGGCCCCCGGCGAGCCGGGCCCCGCGAGTACCGCTGCGTGCTCGGACTCCGTAGGTTTGGGCCCGTGAACGAGCTGCCGCGCACCCGCACCGTCGACGGGCCGGTCGCCTCCGGCGAGGTGCACGACGAGGGCGCCCTCGTGCTGCGCTGGGCGCCGCGCGGCCACGAGCCCGTCCTCTTCGTCCACCCGACGGCGGGGGTCCGGCCGGGCACGCCGCCCCACGCCGGGATCCCGGTGTGCTGGCCCTGGTTCGGACCCGGTCCGGCACCCGACGCGCCGAGCCACGGGTTCGCGCGCACGGCGCACTGGCGGCACGTGGCCACGACGACCAGCGGCGACGTGACCACCGTCGACCTCGCACTGACCACCGACACCACGACGAGCCCCTGGTGGCCGCACGACAGCCGCGTCACGCTGCGCGCGGTCCTCGGGGAGTCGCTCGAGGTCACCCTCACGACCCACAACACGGGGGACGAGCCGGTCGTCGTGGGCGAGGCCCTGCACGCCTACCTCGCCGTGGGCGACGTCCGGCGGGTCACGATCACGGGGCTGGACGGTGCCACGTTCCACGACAAGGTGACCGGCGAGGACCGCACCCAGGACGGTGACCTCGTCCTCACCGGCGAGACCGACCGGGTGTACCGGTCGACGGCTCCGGTCGTCGTGTCCGACCCCGTGCTCGGGCGGCGGCTCCGGGTCGAGACCGAGGGCGCCGCCGACCGGGTCGTCTGGAACCCGTGGGCCGAGAAGGGCCCCGGCATCGCCGACATCGGGGACGAGTGGCCGCGGTTCGTCTGCGTCGAGGCGGCCAACGTCCTCGACGACACGGTCACCATCGCCCCGGGGGAGAGCCGTTCGATGGCCTACCGCCTCACCCTGGAGGACCTGTGACCAGCTGGCTCGACACCCCCGCCCACCGCGAGTGGCTCGGCCGTGGGCTCTCGGACGTGCTGACCTTCGCGCTCGGCTCGGTCCGGCCGGAGGGTGGGTTCCACCACCTCGGCGCCGACGGCGTCCCGCTCCCGGGTCGCCGCCCCCAGCTCTTCCTCACGGCCCGGATGGCGTACACGGCCGCCACCGGTGTGCGACACGGTGTCCCGGGCGCCGGCGAGCTGCTCGACCACGCCCTGGCGTCGCTCACCGGGCTGCACGCGGATGCCGAGCACGGGGGATGGCTGTCCGAGCCGGGTGCCGAGACGCGCAAGATGACGTACGACCACGTCCACGTCGGGCTGGCTGCCTCGGCTGCACTCCGGATCGGGCACCCCTCTGCTGCAGCTCTCCTCGACCAGGTGACGGCAGTCGTCGACGCGCACCTCTGGGACCCCGCCACCGAGACGCTGCTCGAGTCGTTCGCCCCGGACTGGACCGACCCCGAGGACTACCGCGGTGCCAACGCCAACATGCACGGTCTCGAGGCGTTCCTCGCGATGGGCCGCGCCACCGGTGACCCGGTGTGGCACCGTCGTGGTCTGGCGATCGCCGAGCGACTCATCGACGGTGCCGCCCGCGCCCACGGCTGGCTGCTCCCCGAGCACTACACGGCCGACTGGCAGGTGCTCCCCGAGTACAACCGGGACGAGCCCCTCCACCCGTTCCGCCCGTACGGGGCGACCTTCGGGCACTCGCTCGAGTGGGCCCGCTTCCTCCTCGAGCTCGACGAGTCGCCGTTCCTCGACTCGCCCGCCTGGCTCGCCGAGGCCGCCGACGCGCTGGCCCGGCGGGCGCTCGACGGCGGGTGGGCGCTCGACGGCCGGCCGGGGCTGGTCTACACCGTCGACTGGGACGGGCGCCCCGTCGCCGACGTGCGCCTGCACTGGCCGGTCTGCGAGGGCATCCAGCTCACCGCGAGCCTCCTGCGGCGCACCGGCGACCCGCACTGGGAGGGCTGGTACCGCCGCCTCTGGGACCACTCCGCGCGCTACTTCATCGACGAGCGGGGCGCCTGGCGCAACGAGCTCGACGACGCCATGCACGAGGCGGGCCGCATCTGGCCGGGCCGCCCCGACGTCTACCACTGCGGTGGGGCGCTCGCCGGGCCGCTCGAGCTCTGAGCGCCGCCGTCAGCGGAGGGTGACGAGCTCGTCGGGGTCCTCGACGGGCAGTGCCGGGTCGGCGGTGGCCGTGACGCTCAGCGCCGGCGGGCCGGTGACCGCGCCGAGGGTCGTCATCAGGGCGACGTCGACGGCGTCGCGGCCGGTACCCGTGCGGACCATCGAGCGGCGTGGCGCGAGACGGGTGGCGTCCAGGAGGTACCAGGTGCCGTCGACGGCGACCTCGACGACCGCGTGGGCGTCCATCGGGTCCAGCCCCGGGGCGTACACGGACACGTAGCGCGCCGGGAGGTCGAGGGCGCGCAGGAGGGTCACCGTGAGGTGGGCGTAGTCACGGCACACACCCTGCCCGGTGAGCAGAGGGACGAGGGCGTCGTCGGTGGGGCCCGTGGACCCCGGGATGTACGACGTGCGCTCGTGGACCCACTCGGCGACACGGAGGGCCTGCGTCGCGGGGTCGGACTCGGAGCCGAACTGGCCCGCCGCCCAGCCGGCCACCTCGTCGCTCGGGCAGTACCGGCTCGGGAGGACGTAGGTGAGCCGGTCGGCGTCGGTGAGGCCGAGCGGCTCACCCGCGTCGCGGTCGACCGTGGCGCGGTACTCGACGCGGAGCGGGCCGGCGGGGGCGTCGACGAGGTGGATGCGCGTGCCGTGCGGCATCGCGAGGACCTCGGTGTCGAGCGGTGCGCCGTTCCCCGTGGCGGTGAGCCGGTCGTCGGCGCCGAGGTGGTCGGCGACCGCGAGGCAGAACGCGATCCGGCCGGCGGTGGTGACGTCGAACTGGAGGTCGACCGACACCGTGGTCGTGGAGTGCGTCATGCGTCGAGCGTAGTCGGGCCCGGTGCCACGTCAGAACGCGCCGAGGCCCTGCGCGACGAGCACGATCCCGAAGATCGCGAAGAGTGCGGCGGCCCCGTAGCGGATGACCTTCTCGGGCAGGGTGCGGCCGAGCACGGCCCCGACGCCGATGGCGAGGGCGTCCGCCGCGACCATCCCGACGGTGCTCCCGACCCACGTCCCGAACCAGCCCTCACGGGTGGCCAGGGTGATCGTGGCGAGCATGGTCTTGTCGCCGAGCTCGGCGAGGAAGAACGCCCCGCCGACGGCGAGGATCGCGGCGCCCGTGCTCCGCCGGGCCTTGTCGGCCTCCTCGTCGGTCAGCTCGTCGCCGCGCAGGGTCCAGACGGCGAAGGCGAGGAAGGCCAGGCCGGCGACCACCGCGATGGCCCCCTGGTACTGCTGGAACGCGGTGCCGACGGCGGCGCCGATCCCGACGGACACGAGGTGGACGAGCGCCGTCGCGACGGTGATGCCGACGAGGACGTCGCGGACGCGGTAGCGGGCGGCGAAGGTCATCGCCATCAGCTGGCTCTTGTCGCCGAGCTCGGCGACGAAGATCACTGCGGTGCTGAGCAGGAAGGCGTACATGGTGTCGGGCTCTCTCCCCGTGCCGGACGAGGAGCGCCGTGGACGACTCATCGGCCGGCACGTCCGTCGAAGGTCGTGAACTGGCCGAAAGTCTCGTCCGCCACCCGAGGTGGCCCGCCGTACCGGACCCGGAGGTCAGTGTGTCGACACGGCGATTGGGGACTACTCCCTTTCGCGGCCAACGCTACCGGGACGGGCCGCCGCGGCGAAATCACCCGGCGGTTCCGGGCGGGGTGGCATGGCTCACGGCATACCCGGGTGGGTGCGGCCGTTGGACCGTGACGTGACCCTGCCCCACCGAGTCGAAGAGGTACCGATGACCGACAGCACCGCCAGCACCACCACCGCCCCGCGAGAGGTCCGCCTCGTCGCGCGCCCCGTCGGCTGGCCGACGCACGACGACTTCGCGCTCGCCGAGAGCGCGGTGCCCGACCTCGGTGAGGGCCAGCTGCGGGTGCGTAACGTCGTGATGTCGGTGGACCCGTACATGCGCGGCCGGATGAGCGACGCCAAGTCGTACGCGGCGCCGTTCGAGCTCGGCGTGGCGATGGAGGGCGGCGCCGTCGGCGTCGTCGAGGAGTCGCGCGCCGACGGGTTCGCCGTGGGTGACCACGTCCTCCACGCCCTCGGCTGGCGCGAGGTGGCGGTCGTCGACGCCTCCGGCGCGCGGGTCGTCGACACCGAGATCGCCCCGGCGTCCGCCTACCTCGGCATCCTCGGGATGACCGGGCTCACCGCCTACGCGGGCCTGACCCGGATCGCGGAGGTCAAGCCCGGCGACGTCGTGTTCGTCTCGGGGGCCGCGGGGGCCGTCGGCAGTGCGGTCGGCCAGATCGCCAAGGCCCTCGGGGCCTCCCGGGTCATCGGCAGCGCGGGCTCGGACGAGAAGGTGTCCTGGCTGGTCGACGAGCTGGGGTTCGACGCCGCCTTCAACTACAAGGACGGCAAGGTCTCGACGCAGCTGCGCGAGGCGGCGCCCGACGGCATCGACGTCTACTTCGACAACGTCGGGGGCGACCACCTCGAGGCCGCCATCGGGTCGCTGCGCCTGGGCGGCCGCATCGCGGTGTGCGGGATGATCTCGGTCTACAACGACACCGAGCCGGCACCGGGCCCGCGCAACCTGGCCCGCCTCATCCAGACCCGGGGCCGCATCCAGGGCTTCCTCGTCGGCGACCACTGGGACCTCTCCGGCGAGTACGCGCAGAAGGCGGCCGGGTGGATCGGCGAGGGTCGGCTCGCCTCGCGCGAGACCTTCGAGGACGGCATCGAGAACGCGGTCGACGCGTTCCTCGGGGTGCTCAGCGGCGCCAACACGGGGAAGATGCTCGTCCGCCTCTGAGGATGAGCGCCCTCCCGGGTGCGGCGGTCACACCGGTCGCTGCACCCGGCGGAGGGTGGTCCACCCCGTCCAGCCCCGCTCCTCGACGAGTCGCATCAGCTCGCGCGCCATCGGCACCTGGTCCACGAACATCGAGTCCAGGAGTGCGGCGAGGTCGTCGGAGATGCCGCCATCCCCGAAGGCCCCAGGGTCCGCGTCACCGGCCGCCTCGAGCTGCGCCACGAGCCGGTCGGCCAGCGCCGGGAGCCTCGGGTCCCCGGGCGCCCAGTCGACGACGTCGTCCAGCTCCCGGTAGAACTCGACGATGGTCGGGTCCTCGATCTGTCTGTTCTTGTCCGCGATGTACGCCTCCATGCACTGGGGCAGCTGTGCCGCGACGAGGATCCAGGCATCCCGCTCGCCGTTGACGATCCGCTGCGGGATCCCGAGCTCGCGGAGCCTGCCGAGGTAGGCGACCGCCTCGGGTGGCAGGGCCAGGCTGTCGCCGGCCGCGAGCCGGGCGATCCGCTCGCGATGCCGCTGGCGCTCGCGGATCTCGGCCCGGAGGCGGCGGTCGATCTCCTCGACCGCCGCGGCGAACTCCTCGTCCGTCGCCGAGAGCAGCTCGCGCACCCGCGACAGCGGCACACCGGCCTCGGCGAGCGTGCGGATCCGGACGAGCTCCACGACCGCCGTGGCGTCGTACCTGCGGTACCCGGAGGCGTCCCGTTCGGGCTCGGGCAGAAGCCCTTTGGCGTGGTAGTGCCGGACGGCGCGAACGGTCACGTCGGCATACGACGCGAGCTGGCTGATGGTCAGCATGGTCCCAGTGTGCGAGGTCCTCGGCGATCTCCGGGCCGGTGCATCAGGCGACCTTGGTGCGGTAGGTGCGCATCGCGAGGGCGTGGGCGACGAGCAGCAGCCCCACGCACCAGGCGAGGGCGATCCATCCGTCGCGGCCGACGGGCTGTTCGGCGAGGAGGTGGCGGAGCGTGTCGACGATGGGGGTCACCGGCTGGTGCTCGGCGAACCAGCGGACGGGCCCCGGCATCCCGCCGGTCGGCACGAAGGCCGAGCTGATGAACGGCAGGAAGATCAGCGGGTAGGAGAAGCCGCTCACCCCGTCGACGGAGGTGGCGGTCAGCCCGGGGATGACGGCCAGCCAGGTGAGGGCGAGGGTGAACAGCAGCAGGATCCCGATCACGGCCAGCCATGCCAGGACGCCTGCGCCGGAACGAAAGCCCATCGCCAGGGCGACCAGCACGACGAGCACGAGCGAGGTCAGGTTGGCCACGACCGAGGTGAGCACGTGGCTCCACAGCAGCGCGGACCGGGCGATCGGCATCGACTGGAACCGTTCGAAGATGCCGCCGGAGACGTCGGTGAACAGCCGGAAGGCCGTGTACGCGATCCCGGACGCGACGGTGATGAGCAGGATGCCGGGGAGCAGGTAGTCGACGTACGAGGCGCCGCCGACGTCGATCGCGGCGCCGAAGACGTAGACGAACAGCAGCAGCATGGCGATGGGCGTGACGGCGGTCGTGATGATCGTGTCCGGGCTGCGCAGGACGTGCCGCAGCGAACGCCGGAGCAGGACGGTGGTGTCGTGGAGGAAGGCGGTGGTCATGGTGTGTCCTCAGGTGGGGGAGCCGTGGTGGCCGATGATCGCGAGGAAGACGTCTTCGAGGCTCGGTTGCTTCTCGACGTACTCGACCGCGGTCGGGGGGAGGAGCGCCTTCAGCTCGGCGAGGGTGCCGTCGGCGATGATGCGCCCCTCGTGGAGCACCGCGATGCGGTCGGCGAGGTGCTCGGCCTCGTCGAGGTACTGCGTGGTGAGCAGCACGGTGGTGCCCCGGCCGGCGAGGTCCCGGACGGTGCGCCACACCTCGAGGCGTGACTGCGGGTCGAGGCCGGTCGTCGGCTCGTCGAGGAAGAGCACCGGCGGGTCGCCGATGAGGCTCATCGCGATGTCGAGGCGGCGGCGCATCCCCCCGGAGTAGGTCGCGACCCGCTTGCCCCCCGCGTCGGTCAGCCCGAACCGGGACAGCAGGTCCTCGGCCGTCCCGCCGGGGTCCGCGAGCCGCCGCAGCTGCGCGACGAGCACGAGGTTCTCCCGCCCGGTGAGGACCTCGTCGACCGCAGCGAACTGCCCGGTGAGGCTGATCGACGCCCGGACGCCGGCCGGGTCCGTGGCGACGTCGTGGCCGTCGACGGTGGCCGAGCCGCCGTCGGCCCGCAGGAGGGTGGACAGGATCCTCACGGCCGTGGTCTTGCCGGCGCCGTTGGAGCCGAGGAGCGCGACGATCGTGCCGGCGGGCACGCGGAGGTCGACGCCCGCGAGCACGGTGTTGTCGCCGTACGACTTGGTGAGTCCGGCGAGCTCGATGGCTGGTGTCGTGGTCATGCGGACAGCGTGCAACCCTGACCCTGCGTCAAGGTCAAGCGCGGATCCCGACCGCGACGACGGGGCCCGGTCCACGGGTGCGCTGCTGCACCCTGTCGCGGCACGGGCCCAGCCGATAGCCTGTGTGGATGGCCCAGCGGGGCCTGGACGCACGTCATCACGGACGCCGGGACGCCAATGCGCGCATATCCGTACTCCTTCCACGTGGCCCTCGACGGGAACGGGCTCAACGGCCTCGAGGGACGGGCCGGCGTGTGCCTCTTCCGGTACGACCCGGCCAGCGGCGACCACGCCTACAAGGTGAGGTACTTCGGCGGCGCCTCCGGGGGCCACGCGCCGAGTGTCGACCCGAGTCGGCGCGTGGGCTTCCTCGGCAACACCGGCCAGCACCTGTTGTTCTACGACCTCGCCACCCTCGAGGAGGCCGACCGCATCTCCACGCTGCGCTTCGAGGTACCGGACACGACGGCCAAGGGCAGCACCCACGTGGTCTGGCTCGACGAGACCGAGTTCGTCACCAGCATCGGCGAGCACCTGTGGAAGTTCGACGTCAACCGACTGGCCAAGGCGGACCTCATCGCGCCCCACCAGCTCAAGGTGCCGCACGCGATGAAGCGCACGGCGTCCGGCCGCTACATCGTCTACGGGGGGATGGACCACCCCGAGCGCGGCGAGGCCCGCGAGGTGGGGATCCTCGACACCCACAGCGGTGAGGTCCGGCACGTCACGCTGCCCACGACCTGCTGGCACCTCGTCTGCCACCCCGTGCTCGACGTCTTCTACGCCATCAGCTTCCGGGTGCACCCGGCCGATCGCAGCGACTACGGCCACTGGGGGACGGCGTGGCTGCGGCAGTACGCCTTCGAGGTCGACGCGGAGCACGGCCAGGTGCTGCGCCACTGGGCGGCCGACCGGGACGTGCCCGCGCACATCAACTCCGACGTGACGATCTCGGACTCCGAGCTGATCTTCTGCACGGGGGGCAGCCAGACCGTCGTCCTCGTCGACCTCGCGACGATGACGCAGCACCGGATCATCGACGAGAACCCCGGACCGCTCGGCTCGTGGGAGTTCCCGCGGCAGTCGCTCAACACCGTCGGCGAGAGCCTCATGCGCGGCAACTTCTTCACCAACTCCCACCTCTACGGAGAGGCCCTGCGGGTCAGCCGCGGCTCGCTCATCGACGGCATCTATGCCTGCCAGCTCTCCGCGGACCAGACCCTGCTCTTCACCGCCAACCGCGGGCAGAACCACATCACCGTCTACGACTACCCCTCCCTGCGCCTGCGCGACCGGATCGTCATGCCCGACCTGCACGAGCTGGACGACGGCCTGGCCGACTGGGCGGACCCCCGGCTGGGGTTCCACCACTCCTACCTCGTCAGCCCCGAGCCGGCCGTCGCCGCCGGGGCCGCTGCTCCACCCCCACCGGACCCCGCACCCCCAGGAGGCCGCCATGGCTGACTTCTCCGTCGACACCTCGGTCATCGGCCCCGTCGTCAGCGACGTCACCGCCGACGTCACGAGCACCCTGGCCGGCCTCGACGACATGAGCCTCACCCTGGCCGGTGGCACGACGACGACCCTGGCCGGCGGGACGACGACGACCCTCGCGGGTGAGAACACCGTGCACTCGGACGCGACGATCACCCTCACGCCGGTGACGACGACCTCGAGCGTGGACCTGAAGCCGGTCGCCCTCGACTCGTGCGTCCGGCTCGAGCTCGCGCCGGCGCCGCCCACCGAGGTGCACTCGCCCTACGAGCAGCGCTGGGCCTGGTCGGTCCTGGGGTTCGAGCTCTTCGCCCTCACGGTCCAGGGCTCGCTGTCGACGCACGTCCGCCCGGAGCCGCGCGCCGCCACGGTCATCGAGCTCTGACCGGCCATGCCCACCGCGCGACGCTCGAAGCGACCGGCCACCCCACCGGCCGACGCCATCGTCCTCAGCGGCCCGCCGACGAGCCTGCGCGCGACGGTCAGCGTCGAGAACACCTCCGACGGTCGTCTCGCGGTCCGCGGCGCCACCCTCCACCTCGCCGACGGGACCCCCGTCGCCGGGGCCGCGGGGGCGGTCATCGGGGCCGGCTCGACGGCGAGCCTGCCGGTCCGGGTCTCGCTCGACCCGACGACGGCGCCGGGCACGTATGCCGCCGAGCTCGAGGTCAGCGGGGCGCGCCGGTCCGCGGTCCTCCGGGTGAGGTCCCGGCTGTCCCTGTCGGTGAGCCCCGACGAGGTGCTGGCCGTCGCCGGACGGCAGCCGATCGATCTCGACGTCGCCAACGACGGCAACGTCGCCATCCCCCTCGCGCGCCGGGTGGTCGCCGCCACCGACGACGGGCGAGGGGAACCCGGCCCCGAGGTCAGCCTCGAGGTCGACAACCCGACGACGCTCGAGCCCGGCGACCAGGTGACCCTCACGGGCCGGCTGGACGTCCCCGAGGGCCTCGACCCCGCCCGCCGGCACGCCGCCCGGGTTCCGGTCGGTGTCGCCGACCTCATCGTCATCGTGCTTCCCCACACGGAATCGGAGACCCCGTCATGACCACCACCGCCCCCGACCTCATCACCACCGTCACCACCGGCTGGGCCGACGCGGTCCAGCAGTGGGCCGACCAGTCCCAGGCCGTGTGGGAGCAGTGGGGGATGGCCCCGTGGCCGCCCGCGCCCGACCCTCGTCCCGCCGGCCGCCGGGCCGGAGGGCCGCGCGCGGGGCAGCGGGCCGGCCACCAGCACCACCCGGACCACGAGCGTCACCACCACGGCTGCGAGTGCGAGACCGACGCGTGTGCGTGCTGCGTCCCCGAGGCCGACATCGTCCTGCACGCCCGGGCGGGGGAGCGCCGCGTCGTCCCGTTCGTCCTGCACAACCGGTGGCGCCGGGACCGGGAGGTCAGCGTCGCCGTCGGGCCCTGGCACCGCTGCAGCGGCGCTGAGCTGACCATCCGGGCCGACGTCGACGCCGAGGCGTTCACCCTCGGGCCGTGCGAGGACCGCATCGTGCGGCTCCTCGTGACCGTCGGTGGTGCGGACGACGCGGCCGTGGCGAAGGAGAAGGGCGAGACCGCGGTCCGGTTCGCCGACGTCGGTCAGTGCTCGAGCGCGTACGCCGACGTGCGGTTCGAGGGGTGCGCGCGCCCCCAGCGGGTCGCCGTCGTCGTCGAGCCCGCCGCGTGCAACGCGGTCGAGGTGGTGTGCGACTGCGGATGCTGCTGACGACGACGGTGGAGATGCTTCCTGCACGGACGAGCGGAGAGGACCCGCGATGAACCCACGCACGACGGACCCCGAGGAGACCCTCGCCCGGCTGGGCGAGCTGGCGCGTCGCACGCTCCAGGCACAGGCCGACGCCGCCAAGCAGTCCATCGAGCTCGGCCGGGCCGTCCTCTCGCCCGGCGCCGACCCGGGGGCCACCGGCCGCGCCTGGGCAGAGGCGGTGGGTCGGGAGGGGGCGCGCTACTGGCGTGAGGTCGGGACCCTCGGGATGGACGTCGCCGGGCAGGTCCTCACCATCGGCAGCCGCAGCGTCGCCCGCGTGCTCGGTGAGACCCAGGCCGCGGTCGACCGCACCCGCGGGCAGCGCGCGTCGGGTGGTTCGGGGGGCTCGGCGGGCTCGGCCGGCTCTGCGCACGCGGCCGACCACCACCACGCCGCGGAGCCGGCCACGGGCGGTCCCGCCGCCGAGCGCCGGTCAGCGGCAGCGGACGGGGCCGGGAGCCCGGCGCCGCAGGTCGCCGTCGGCCTCCGCGCGGCCCCCGGGGGGACCGCCATCGGGACCGTCGTGCTGGCCAACCAGCACCCCCGGGCGCGACGGGTCGTCCTGACCCCGGGCGAGGTCCTGCGGGAGCCGGCCCGCGACGGCGCGCTCCCGGTGCGGGTCGACCCGGCCGGGGTGACGATCCCCGCGCACGGCGAGCAGACGGTGACCGTCGAGGTCGACCTTCCCGAGGAGGCGGTCCACTCCGGTGAGCGGTACGTCGGGGAGATCCAGGTCACCGGGGGCGTCGAGGCGGTCGTCGACGTGGTGGTCGACGTGGACTGACCGCCTCCGGGGCGTCCACCGGCCTCGGGACGAGCGGCCGCGCGGACCGCACCTCCGGCGACATCCGCAGTCCCTCGCGGACCCACCGGGGCAGGGACTCGTCCAGCGCGAGCCAGGCCAGGGAGGCCGCGACGGCGGTCCGCGCCGGTCGAGGCGCGTAGCCGAGGGCCTCGGCACGCGCCGAGGAGTACCAGTAGTAGCGGCCCACGGTGCGTGCCTCGTCGGTCGTCGACAGGGGAGCGGTGCCGGTCACGCGGCCCCAGGCCTCGGCCGCCGCCGAGGCGAGCCACGCGGCGGACGAGGGCGCCTCGAGGTAGGGGCCCGGGAGGCCGGCGAGGTCGGCGACGAGGGAGTGCAGCTCTCGCCAGGTGAGGTCCTCGCCGCCGAGGAGGTACCGCTGCCCCGGCTCGCCGCGCTCGAGGAGGGCGAGGTGTCCGGCGCCGACGTCCCGCGCGTCGACGACGTTGCAGCCGCCGGGGTAGGTGCTGCGGGTCGGGTCGAGCAGGTAGCGCAGGACGATGGCGTTGCTCGGGCCGAGGCGCGAGAAGGGCCCTCCGAGGACGATGGTCGGCAGGGCCAGGACGAGGTGGAGGCCGTGGCGGTCGGCCTCCGCCAGCGCCACCTCCTCCTGGCGGACCTTGCTCGCGTAGTAGGCCGGCGCCGGTTCGTCGCCCAGCCGGTCGGTCTCCGTCCGGGTCGCCGGCTCGGCGCTCGACCCTCGGGTGACGGCCGAGCTGGTGACGACGACCCGGCCCAGGCCCGCGGCCGCTGCGGCCTCGACGACGGCGCGGGTCCCGTCGACGTTGACCCGGGCCACCTCGTCGGCCTGGTCCTTGCCGTAGGCGTAGACGGCGGCGCAGTGGACCAGCGCGTCGGCGCCCTCGAGGGCGCGGGCGAGCCCGTCCCGGTCGCCCAGGTCGGCCCCGCGCGTCGACAAGGGGCCGGTGGAGGCGAGCGCACGGATCCGCTCGGGCAGGGCGCGACCGGGGCGGGCCACGGCGACGACGTCGTGCCCGGCGGCGAGGGCCTCGCGCGCGACGTGGTAGCCCACCAGGCCGGTCACCCCGGTGACGGCGACCCTCATCGCCGGCCCCGCCCGCCCCGCACGTGCCGGAAGCCGTGGACGTCGACCTCGTCGGCCTCGGGGGTCCTGCCGTTGCGCTCCCCGGCGCGTCCCATCGCGCCGGGGTCGAGGCCCGACCGCTCGCTCATCCAGTCCTGCGCGGCGGTGAGCAGGAGCTCGACCGACCGGGTGAGCAGGGCCTCGTCGGGGTCCGGGGGCGGTCGCCCGATCCGGAACCCGCGGCCCTCGAAGCGCGCCTCGAGGTTGTCGAAGGTCGTCGTGAAGAACCGCCGGTAGGCCTCCTCGAGGAGGGGGGCACGCACCTCCGGCACGAGCGTCAGGTCGAGCCCCTGCCACGCCGGCGGGAGCGTGAACAGCTGCCGCCCCCGGACGGTGGCCCGGGTGCCGGTCGCGGTGCGGGTGAACGTCAGCGACCCGTCGTCGTGGGCCGCCGAGCCGTTGGGGCTGCGCACCGTCCGCCAGAGCAGCCGGTGCTCGTCGGGGCTGCGCTCGACGAGCTCGATCTTGCACACGTCGATCGGCTCGCCGCCCCACGCCGCGAGGTAGTTCGGTTGCGGCAGGTACAGGTTGCGCTCGGCCTGCCGGACGCGGGTGGTCCACTCCCCGGCCGCGGCGGGCCCGAGCTCGACCCGTCGCCCGCCGAGGTAGTCGGCCATCAGGGCGATGCCCTCGGCCACGTCGACCCGGGCGACGAACTCGTCGAAGTCGGCGACGATCTCGCGGCTGACCTCGAAGACCGTGGCGCCGTCGACGAGGGTCCACCGCATCCCACCGTCCGCCGGTGCGGGGAGCCCGGCGAGGGCGTCGTCGATGACGGCGAGGAACGTCGGCAGGTCGTCGTAGTCCTCGTCCGGGTGGGCCGCGGGCTCGAAGCCGAGCGGCACGACGCGGTGGGGGACGCGGTCCTTGTCGAGGTTGACCGACCAGGCGCGGTCGGCGCCCGAGGCGGTGGCGACCGCGGCGAGGAGCCCGACGAGCACGCCCTGCCCGACCGGGTCCGCGGCCGCGGCGACGGCGGGGGTCAGCACCGCCCGGACCGCCGCCAGGACGGGGTCGTCCCCCGTCGCGCCGTCGTCCGGGCCGCCGATGCTCGCCGCGAGCACCCGCTCCAGGCGCCGGTCGGCGGTGGCCAGCCGAGCGGCCTCGACGGCGAGCGGGTGGGGCCCGGTGACGTCGGCGAACTCGGTGACGTCGCCCCGGACCGACCCACGGGGAGGCCCGATCTCGGCGAGGGCGCGTTCGACGAGCCGGGAGGCGCCGCGGTCCACGCCGAGCAGCGACGCCAGGGTCGTGTCGGCGAGCAGCGCGTCGCTCGTGACCACGACGGTGGCGGTGTCCCTCGGGTGGGCCAGCCGCGCCCCGTCGGCGCCGTCGCTCGTCACGGTGGCGTCGAGGACGCACAGCGACGGCGCGAGGTGGCGCACGACATCGACCACGACGTCCGCGGGCTCGGCGCCGCCCACCTCGGGGACCACGCCGGTCAGCGTGTCGAGGCACCCGGCGTACGTCTCGAGCAGGTCGGTGACGGCGCGACCGACGACGACCCGGGTGCCTGCGCCGGCCCACAGCCGCGACACGGGTCGGCCGTCGAGGAGGCTCGTCGGCGGTACCGGGGCGGGGACGGTGTCGTCACCGAGGTCGGCGACCTCGTAGGCGTGCCCGGAGGCGGTGCGGCCGGTCAGGCCGGCCAGGCGGGCGAGGCCGCTCACCGAGCGGTGGCCGCGGTCGCGGTCCTGGGCCGACAGCGTGGACCCGACGGTCACGTCGGTGCAGCCCGCGTGGATGAGCGCGTCGACCACCTGCTCGAGGACCTCGCGCGAGACGGGCGTCGGCGGGTGGAGCCGGGCACAGACGACGGCGCGGCCGGTGCGCGCGCCGAGCAGGTCCTCGAGAGCCGGACCCAGGGTCGCGCCGAGTGACCCGGCATCCAGGCCGCGCAGCACGATGCCGAGGCCGGTCCGGTCGAGTCGCTCGTCCGTGCGCCTCATCGGACCATGAAACCACCGTGCCCGTGGCGGTGGATACGGTC
>CAVPXT010000010.1:0-112752 GCA_963709785.1 uncultured Actinomycetota bacterium
TCGATGCACACGATGGAGCGCTTCCGGACGTGCTTCTACCGGCCCTTCCTCAACTCCTCGGAGAACTACGAGCGGTGGATGCGGAACGGTGCCCAGGACACCGCGACCCGCGCCGCGGCCATCTGGCGCAAGAAGCTCGAGGAGTACGAGCAGCCGCCGCTCGACGACGCCGTCCGCGAGGAGCTCGAGGCCTTCGTCGTCCGGCGACGCCGCGAGCTCGGCGACTGACCGGACGACGGGCCGGGGCTCTGCGCCGGTCCGTCGGTCCGCGCGCGGTGTCCCGTGGTGGACAGCGGCCGCGAACCGGCGGATGCTCGTCGTCGTGAGCACCACGCCCGACCAGGGCTTCGTCGGTCGCGACGACGTGCTGCGGGCCCTGCTCGCTCGCCTCGACGAGGCGGCCCCCCGCGAGGCCGCAGTCGGCCTGCTCGGCGACCCGGGGGTGGGCAAGAGCGCGCTGCTGCGCCGGGTGGAGCACCGGGCACGGGCAGCCGGCTCCACGGTCCTCACCGCCCGCGGGAGCCACGCGGAGACCCACCTGCCGTACGCGAGCCTCCACCAGCTCGTCCGCCCGGTGCTGCCCCGCGTCGACGTCCTGCCCACCAGCCAGCGGGAGGCGCTCCTGGCCTGCTTTGCGATGGGGCCCTCGGTCGAGGTCAACCCGTTCTTCACCTCGCTGGCCGTGCTCGAGCTGCTCGTCGACGCATCGACGCGGGCGCCGGTGCTCGTGTCCCTGGACGACGTGGACCGGATGGACCAGCCGTCCCTCGACGTGCTGGCGTTCGTGGCCAGGAGGGTCGCGGGAGAACGGGTGCTGCTCGTCGGGACGGCCCGCACGGAGGTGGCCGCCCTCGGCGACGGGCACACCGTTCGCTGGATCCCGGTGGGCGGTCTCGACGAGGAGTCGGCGGCCACCCTGCTCGCCTCGCGGGCCCCGGGGCTCACGGCGGACCTGCGCGAGCGGGTGCTGCGCCAGGCCGTCGGGAACCCGTTGGCGCTCGTCGAGATGGCCGCCGCCCTCCAGGCCGGCAGTGACGAGTGGGCCGAGCTCGACGCGGACCTGCCGATGACCGCGCGCCTCGAGGCGGCCTTCGTCGCGCGTGCCGACCAGCTCGACGGCCCGTCACGCACGGTGCTGGACGTGGCCGCGGTCGACGACGGCGACGGCCTCCACGACGTCCTGGGCGCGGCGGCGGTGCTGCTCGGTGGGCCTCTCGACCGTTCCGCCCTGCAGCCGGTCCTCGACCTCGGTCTCGTCACCGTCTCCGGTGACCGGTACCGGATCACCCAGCCGCTCGTCGGCTCGGCGCTGCGGCAGGCCATGACCCTGGAGGGGCGTCGCCGCGCGCACGCGGCCCTGGCACAGGTGCTCACCACGCACCCGGACCGGGCTCTGTGGCACCGGGCCGCCGCCGCCACCGGGCCGGACGAGGCGGTCGCACTGGCGCTGGAACAGGCCGCGGTCGACGCCCGGCGCCGGGGCGCGGTCAGCACCGCCGTCGCCCGGCTGGAACGCGCGGCCGTCCTCAGTGCGGACGACGGAGCCCGGGCGCGGCGACTGCTCGACGCCGCCGAGCTCGACTACGAGCTCGGCCGGTTCGCCCGCGTCGAGCACATCCGGGACCAGGTCGTCACGATGCCGCTGACGGTGCGGGACCGCTCCCGGCTCACCTGGCTCGAGGGCGTCTTCCACGACGGGTCCTCGAGTGAGCCGGCGGAGGTCCGGCGGCTCGTCGCCCTCGCCCGGCGGGCGACGTCCGACGGCGACCCCGACCTCGCGCTGCAGCTGCTCTTCGGTGCCGCTCGGAGGGTGTGGTGGCGGGACCCCGGGGACGACGTGCGGCTGGAGATCGTGCAGGCCGCCCGGGCCGTGCCGGTCGCCGACGGCGACCCCCGGGTGCTGGCCGTGTTCGGGCTCGCCGAGTCGCTCCGGCTGAGCCCGACCGTGATCGAACGGCTCGAGCGGTGGCCGGCCGACGCCGGCGGACGGCCGGACCTCGCCGGACTGCTCGGCATCGCGGCGTTCTGCGTCGGGGACCACGAGCGGGCCGAGACCTACCTCTCGACCGCCGTCGTCGAGCTGCGGGCGCAGGGCCGGCTCAGCCTGCTGGCCGAGGTCCTCGCCATCCGCTCCTGGGCCGAGGTCAACCTCGGCGTCCTCGACCCGGCGCGCTCCGCCGACGAGGCGATGCGGCTGGCGGACGAGACCGGCCAGTCGGTCTGGGCCGCCACCGCACGCATCGCCGTCGCCGTGGCCGACGCCGTGGCCGGCGGATGGGACGGGGAGCACCGGCTGCTCGCGGAGGCGGAGCGCACGGCGATGAGCACGCCCAACGCCAGCTCGTCGCTCCTTTCCGCGGTCCAGCTGGCCCGAGGCATCGCCGAGCTGGGACAGGACCGGCCGGACCGGGCGTTCGCCGAGCTCCACCGCGCGTTCGTCCCCACGGACCCCGCCTACCAGCAGATCCAGCAGTTCTGGGCCCTGGGCTACCTCGCGGACGCCGCCGTGCCCGCCGGACGCCGCGAGGAGGCGGTCGCCGTCGTGGACTCGGTGGCCCGGCTCGCGGGCGCCGCACCGTCCCCGGGCTCGGTCGTCGCGGTGGAGTACTCCCGTGCCGTCCTCGCGGACGACGCCTCCGCCGAGGCCCTCTTCGGGGCCGCGCTGCGCGGCGCCGCCAGCCGGCACCCGTGGCACCGGGCCCGTCTCCAGCTGGCCCACGGCTCGTGGCTGCGGCGGCAGCGACGGGTGCTGGAGTCGCGCGACCCGCTCCGGGCCGCACGTGCGACGTTCGCGGCCCTCGGGGCCGGCGCGTGGGCGGACCGGGCGGACCACGAGCTGCGGGCGACCGGAGAGCCCGGCTGGCGACCGGCGTCCCGGCCCCGGGAGCGCCTCTCGGTGCAGGAGTCCCGGATCGCCACCCTGGCGGCGCAGGGCCTGTCCAACCGGGAGATCGGGCAGCGGCTCTTCCTCTCGCACCGGACCGTCGGCTCGCACCTCTACCGGATCTTCCCGAAGCTCGGCATCACGAGCCGCGCCCAGCTGGGCCGCGCTCTCGGCGGCGGCACGGGGCCGGACGCGGTGCCCACCGGTTCAGTCGGCTGACGCTAGCCCCGGGACCGTCGGCCTGCTGTGACCGCGACGGGATGCAGCCCGATGACGCAATCGCCGGGGGTCCACCTCTTCCTAGCCTCAGAGGACCGCCGTGGTGCGTTCGGCACCCGGCACCGAGAAGGAGGACGCCCGTGTCAACACCAGTGCTCTTCATCCACGGCCTGTGGCTGCACGCCTCGTCGTGGGACCCGTGGATGCCGATGTTCGAGGAGGCCGGCTACGCGCCGCAGGCCCCGGGCTGGCCCGGCGACGGCGACACCGTCGAGGCCTCCCGCGAGGACCCCGACACCATCGGCGACCACGGCATCGACGACGTCGTGGCGCACTTCGCCGGCCTCATCGAACGGCTCCCCACCGCACCGGTCCTCGTCGGCCACTCCTTCGGCGGGATGATCGCCCAGAAGCTCCTCGGGCAGGACCTGGCCCGCGCGGCGGTCGCCATCGATGCGGCACAGATCAAGGGCGTGCTGCCCGTGCCGCTCTCGGCCCTGCGGGCGACGCTCCCGGTGTTCAAGAACCCCGCGAACAGGCACCGCGCCGTCAGCCTCACCGCCGAGCAGTTCCGGTTCGCCTTCGCCAACGCCGTGAGCGAGGACGAGTCCGACCGGCTCTACCAGCGCTGGACGATCCCGGCGCCCGGCCGGCCCCTGTTCGAGGCGGCGGCCGCGAACTTCAACCCCCACTCCCCGGCCGCCGTGAACACCGGCAACCAGGGCCGCGGCCCGCTCCTGCTGATCGGCAGCGGGCGGGACCACACCGTGCCCGAGTCGGTGACTCGGTCCACCCTGAAGCAGTACCGCCACTCCGAGGCCGTCACCGACATCGAGACCTTCCCCGACCGCGGCCACTCCCTGACCATCGACTCGGGGTGGACCGAGGTGGCCGACACCTGCCTCACGTGGCTGTCGAAGCAGTCGCTGTGAGGCTCGAGCTCGCCGACAAGACGGCGCTGGTCACCGGGGCCGGCCGCGGCATCGGGCTCGCCGTCGCGCAGGCCCTCGTCGACGAAGGGGTGAACGTCGTCGCCGGAGCGCTGAGCGCCTCGGCCGAGCTGAGCACCCTGGCCGACCGGGGCCGTGTGCTGGTGGTCCTCGGCGACCTGACCAGCACGGCCGGGTGCCAGGCCCTGGTCGACGCGGCGCTCGACGGGTTCGGCGGCATCGACCTGCTCGTCAACAACGTCGGCGGTGTCCGTCCACGCACGGCGGGCTTCCTCGAGGTCGACGACGCCGAGTGGCTCTGGACCCTCGAGGTCAACCTCCTCTCGGCGGTCCGTGCCACCCGGGCCGCGGTCCCCCACCTCCTCGAGCGCGCACCCGCGGCGATCACCACGGTGTGCTCGGTGAACGCCACCCTGCCGGACCCGGGTGTCATCGACTACAGCGCCGCCAAGGCCGCGCTGCGCAGCTTCAGCAAGTCGCTCTCGAAGGAGCTGGGGCCCGCAGGGGTCCGGGTGAACACCGTCTCCCCGGGCCCGGTCGAGACGGCCCTGTGGCTCGGGCCGGGTGGCGTCGCCGAGACGGTCGGGCG
Source organism: uncultured Actinomycetota bacterium (assembly GCA_963709785.1). Lineage (GTDB taxonomy): Bacteria > Actinomycetota > Actinomycetes > Actinomycetales > Dermatophilaceae > Phycicoccus. The sequence goes on from CAVPXT010000010.1 coordinate 4,643, forward strand.
GGCCCGTGGCCTGGAGCCGGACGCGGTGCGGCATGCCGCCGTCGCGGGGACCCCGACCGCTCGGTTCACCCGCCCGGACGAGGTCGCCCGGCTCGTCCTCTACCTCAGCTCCGCCGCCGCGGGCAACGTCACGGGCACCGACGTGCTCATCGACGGCGGCCTCGTCACCACGGTCTGACGAGGCGGCCGTGAGGACGACACGAGCGAGCCGGACCGGCCGGGACGAGCGGACGCCGGCCACCGCGCCACCCCAGGTCCTGCTGGCCTACCGGTCCGCGGCGGGCCGCTGGGTGGTCCTCGCGACGGTCCTCGGGTCGGCCCTCGCGGCCGTCGACGCGACGATCGTCACCATCGCGCTGCCGGCCATCGGCGCGGACCTCGGCGCCGGCTTCGCCGCGCTTCAGTGGACGGTCACCGGGTACTCGCTGACCCTGGCGTCGCTGGTCCTCCTGAGCGGTGCGGCCGGTGACCGGTTCGGTCGACGGCGCGTCTTCCTCGTCGGGGTCGTGTGGTTCACCGGGGCGTCCCTGCTCTGTACGGCGGCACCGACGGCGCTCGTCCTGGTCGGCGCGCGGGTCCTGCAAGGAGTGGGGGCGGCCCTGCTGACCCCTGCGTCGCTGGCCATCCTCGAAGGCGCCTTCGTCGCCGAGGACCGGGCGGTCGCCATCGGGAGCTGGGCCGGGTTCAGCGGCGTCGCGGGAGCGGTGGCCCCGTTCGCCGGAGGCTGGCTGCTCGGGCTCGGCTCCTGGCGCTGGGTGTTCCTCGTCAACCTCCCGCTGGCCGTCATCGTGCTGGCCGTCGGGCTGCGCCACATCCCCGAGTCCTGCTCCGAGAGGGGTGACGTCGGCCCCCTGGACTGGGGAGGTGCGGTCCTCAGCGTCGCCCTGCTCGGCTCCGGGACGTACGCGATCATCGGCACCAGCCCGCGGGCGGCCGTCGGTGCCGCCGTGGCGGGAGCCGCCCTCGCGCTGCACGAACGGCGATCCGCTCGTCCCCTGGTGCCCCTCGCCGTCTTCCGTGTCCGGCAGCTCAGCGCGGTCAACGGGGTCACCTTCCTCGTCTACGGGCCGATCGGGGTCTTCTTCTTCCTCTTCGTCGTCCAGCTCCAGGTGGTGGCCGGCTGGTCCCCCCTGGCGGCCGGCGCGAGCGCCGTCCCCGTCACGCTGCTCACGCTCGTGCTGTCCCGGCACAGCGGCGCGCTCGCCCAGCGCCTGGGGCCTCGCCCCCAGCTGACGGTGGGGCCGCTCCTCTGCGCCGGCGCGGTCCTGCTGGCCCGCCGCGTCGACGGCACGGCGTCCGCCGTGCGCGACGTGCTCCCGGCCGTCGCGCTCCTCGGGCTCGGGCTGGCGGCGATGGTGGCGCCCCTGACGGCCACCGCCCTCTCGGCCCTGCCGACCGACCGGTCCGGGCTCGCGTCCGGGGTCAACAACGCGGTCGCGAGAACCGCGTCGCTGCTCGCGGTGGCCGCCGTCCCGGTCGCTGTCGGGCTCCGCGGCGACGTCGCCGTGGACCCGCAGGCGTTCGACCGGGGTTTCGACGTCGCGATGTGGGTGTGCGCCGCCCTCTTCGCGCTCGGCGCCGTCGTCGCCGCCGCGACGGTCGTCCAGCCGAGTCCGGAGGCGGCTAGAAGCCCGCTCCCCGGCCGGCGTCCGGGCCACCGGTGACGCCCTCCCAGCCACTGGAGCCCTTGACGTGCTCGGACGGGGGCAGTGCCGAGCGGTTGGGGTCGTGCTCCAGCGAGGAGTCGGGCCTGCGCGTCAGGTCGCGGACCACGGTCGCGACGACGACCACGGCGAACGCGATGATGACGATCGTCAACCACATGAGGCCACCTCACCTCCCGGACCGAGGGTCACCGGTCCACCGTCAGGATAGCGGCGGCGGGCCCGTCAGCGTCAGGCCTCGGTCGCGGAGACCACCCGTCGAGAGGAACCGGCGCGCACGCTCAGCCGCCGGCGGCCCCCTCGTCCAGGAACCAGAGGCAGTCGGGCCCGGACTGGCACCACTGGCCGCCCCTGTTCGGCGCGAGGGGCGCGAGCACGGGGTCGTCGACGGCGCTGCGGTACCGGCCACCTCGTCGCGTGTTGCGCCCTTCGCTACGGTTGCGTCATGCGCACCACGGGACGGGACGGCGGCAGCACGGTCCAGTCCGTCGACCGTGCGGTGACGATCCTGGAGCTGCTCGCCCTCCACGGTCAGGCGGGGATCACCCAGCTCGCCCACGAGCTCGGGGTGCACAAGTCCACCGCCAGCCGGCTCGTCGCCGCGCTCGAGCGGCGCCGCCTCGTCGAGCAGGTCGAGGAGCGCGGGCGCTACCGGCTCGGCGTCGGCGTCCTCAAGCTGGCCGGCGCCACGAGCGCCCGGCTCGACCTCGTCCAGGAGGCCCGGCCCGCGGTCCGGCGGCTGGCCTCGGAGACCGGTGAGACGGTCAACCTCGCCGTGCTGTCCGGCGGCGCGGCGCTCTACGTCGACCAGGTCTCGGGCGCCGCGAACCTCTCGTCGTACGACTGGGTCGGCCAGCACATCCCCCTGCACGCGACGAGCAACGGCAAGGTGCTCGTCAGCGAGCTCCCCGAGCCCGAGCTGACCCGCGCCATCGGTGAGCTGACCGGCTTCACCCCGTCGACGGTCACCGACCGCGCGACCCTCGACGCCCAGCTCGCCGAGGTCCGGGAGCGCGGCTGGGCGGTGGCGACCGACGAGCTCGACGTCGGCCTCACCGCGGTCGCCGCCCCGGTGCGCGACGCCCACGGTGACGTCGTCGCCTCGCTCAGCGTCTCCGGTCCCACCTTCCGGTTCGGCCCCGCCCGGGTGGCGGAGGTCGCGGCGCTCGTCGGCGCGGTGGCGGCGGAGGTCTCCGCGCGCCTGGCCCACGGCCCCACCGAGCACTGACGCACGGCCCCGCGCACCCTCTGCCGCCGCGAACAGGTCCTTGGCACGACGCCGGGGCTCTGCCATGCTGGTCGCACCTGTTGCACGATGAGCGTCCTGTTGCGTATTGCGCACCCAGATGGTCGCCTGGAAGGACCCGGTCATGGCCGCACTCCCCGCCTCCGCCCGCTGCGTCGTCATCGGGGCGGGCATCGTCGGGAACTCCCTCGTCCACCACCTCGCCGAGCTCGGCTGGACCGACATCGTCCAGCTCGACAAGGGCCCGTTGCCGAACCCCGGCGGGTCGACCGGCCACGCGAGCAACTTCATCTTCCCGGTCGACCACTCCCGCGAGTTCGCCGACATCACCCTCGACTCGGTGCGCCAGTACGAGGAGCTCGGGGTGTTCACGCAGTCCGGCGGCTACGAGGTGGCCCGCACCGAGGAGCGGATGGAGGAGCTGCGCCGCCGGATGAGCAGCGCCAGGGCCTGGGGGATCCCGGCCGAGCTCGTCGCCCCGGAGGAAGTCGCCGAGAAGGTGCCCTTCCTCGACCCGAGCGTCATCATCGGTGCCGCGTGGTTCCCCACCGTCGGCGTCGTCGACAGCCTCCGCGCGGGCACGATCTTCCGGGAGCGCGCCGTCGAGCGTGGGGCGCTCACGACCGTCCCGAACGTCGAGGTCACCGGGATGGAGGTCGTGGACGGCCGGATCCGGGCCGTGGAGACCACCCAGGGCCGGATCGAGGCCGAGACCGTCGTCATCGCGTGCGGTGTGTGGAGCCCGAAGATCGCCCGGATGGCCGGCGCCCACATCCCGCTGACCCCCGCGGTGCACCAGATGATCTCGGTGGGCCCGTGCGAGGTGCTCGCCGAGCAGCCGGGCGAGATCAGCTTCCCGATCGTCCGCGACATGGACACCTTCTGCTACGAGCGCCAGCACGGCTCCGACATGGAGGTCGGGTCCTACGCCCACCGCCCGATCCTCTGGGACCCCGAGGACATCCCCTCGATCGAGCAGGCGAAGCTCTCCCCCACCGAGATGCCCTTCACCGAGGACGACTTCGACCCCCAGCTCGAGCAGGCCCTCGAGCTGATGCCCGAGCTCCTCGGCGACGAGCGCGCCGAGATCCGCTACGCCATCAACGGGCTGCTCTCGCTGACCCCCGACGGCTACCCCGTCCTCGGCGAGACCCCCGAGGTCAAGGGCCTGTGGTCCGCTGCCGCCGTCTGGATCAAGGAAGGACCGGGCACCGCCCGCGCCGTCGCCGAGTGGATGACCCACGGCAACCCCGAGATCGACCTGGGGCACAGCGACATCGCCCGCTTCCACCCGCACCAGCGCACCCGGGCCCACGTGAAGGCCCGCACCTCCGAGGCGTTCAACAAGACCTACGGCATCGTCCACCCTGGCGAGCAGTGGTCGAGCAACCGCGACGTCCGCCTCGCGCCGATGCACGCGTCGCAGGTCGAGCTCGGCGCCGTCTTCTTCGAGACCGCCGGGTGGGAGCGCCCGCACTGGTACGAGTCCAACGCGGGCCTCGTCGAGACGTTCGGGCCGGACCGGTGCATGCCCCGCGAGCACGAGTGGGACTCCCGCTGGTGGAGCCCGGTCATCAACGCCGAGCACCTCCAGATGCGCGAGGCCGCCGGGCTCGTCGACCTCTCCGCGTTCGCGATCTTCGACGTCATCGGGCCGCGCGCGCTCGAGGCGGTCCAGCGGATCATCGTCGCCCAGGCCGACGTGCGGGTCGGCCGCGTCGTCTACACCCCGGTCCTCGACGAGCGCGGCGGCTTCCGCTCCGACCTCACCGTGATGCGCCTGGCCCACGACCGCTTCCGGGTCGTCACCGGCGGCGCCCACGGCATGGCCGACAAGAAGTGGTTCTCCGACCGGATGCCCGAGGACGGCGGCGCGGTCGTCGTCGACCTCACGTCGAGCTGGACGACCATCGGCCTCTGGGGCCCCAGGGCGCTGGAGGTCATGGCGGCGGTCACCGACGCCGACATGACACCCGCCGGCTTCGGCTTCGCCACCTGTCGCGAGATCGAGGTCGGGGGCCTGCCCGTCCTCGCCTCCCGCATCTCCTACGTCGGCGAGTTCGGCTGGGAGCTCTACACCCCGATGGAGGCCGGTGCGGCCCTGTGGCAGCGGTTGCTCGAGGTGGGCACCCCGCTCGGGACGGTGCCGGTGGGCATCGGCGTCTACGGCACCACCGGCCGGCTCGAGAAGGGCTACCGGGCCTACGGCGCCGAGCTCGACACCGAGCGCACCCTCATGGAGACCGGCATGTCGCGGGCGAAGTGGAAGGACCAGGACTTCATCGGCAAGGAGGCCGTGCTCGCCCAGGCCGGCCAGCCCCCGAAGACCGTCCTCTGCTCGCTCACGGTCGAGGACCACACCTCCGCGAGCGGCGTGAAGCGGTACATGCTCGGCGGCGAGCCGATCCTCACCCGCGACGGCGGCACGCTCACCGACGGGCACGGCCGGCACCCGTACGTCACGACGGCCGGGTCGGCGCCCAGCCTCGGCACGCACGTCCTCATGGCGTTCCTGCCACCCGAGGAGGCGGTGGTGGGCAACGCGCTCGCGGTCTCGTACATGGAGGAGCTGTACCCGGTGACCGTGGCCGCCGTGGACGCCACCCCGCTCTTCGACCCCGAGAACGCGCGCATCCGGGGGCTCGCGTGACCGACGTCCTCGTCTGCGTCAAGAGGGTCCCGGACCCCACCGGGGAGGTGGTCCTCACCGACGACGGGATGCGCGTCGACGGCCGGTTCGCCGGGTACACGACGAGCCCGCACGAGGAGGCCGCGGTCGCCCTCGCCGTCGGGGTCGCCGAGGCCACCGGCGGCACCGTCACCGTGCTGTCCGTCGGCCCGGAGGAGAGCATCGAGCAGGTCCGCGCCGCCCTGGCCGTCGGCGCCACCGACGGCATCCTCGTCGAGGCCGACTCCGACGTGCTCGGGCCGGCCGACGTCGCGGCAGCGGTCGCCGACGCGGTGCGCGACCGTGAGGCCGCCGGGGCCGGGTTCGACCTCGTCCTCGTCGGCAACGACGCCGCCGACACCGGCGACTTCCAGGTCGGTGTCCGGCTCGCCCACCTCCTCGACCGCCCGGTCGTGGCCGGCATCCAGACCATCGCGGTGGACGGCGACGTCGCGACCCTGCGCGGCGAGGGCCCCGACGGCACCGAGGTCTACGAGGTGGCGCTCCCCGCCGTGGCCACGGTCCTCGAGGGCGGGGTCACCCCGCGCTACCCGAGCGTCATGGGCAGGATGCGCGCCAAGAAGGCCGCGGTCGAGACCCGCACGTGGTCGGGCACCCCGGTGGGGTCGGGACGCGAGGGGCTCGTCGTCCCGGCGCCGCCGCCCAGCCAGGTCACCGTCCTCGGTGAGGGCGCAGCGGCCGCACCGGCCCTCGTCGCGGTGCTCCGCGAGCTCAAGGTGGTGCACGGATGAGCGTCGTCGTGCTCGTCGAGGTCGAGGAGGGCCGCGCCTCCCTCGTGTCCCGCGAGGCCCTGTCGTTCGCCCGCTCGCTCGCGGCCGGCGACGTGCACGCGGTGCTCGTCGGAGCGGCGTCCGAGCAGCTCGTCGCCGACTGCCGCGAGGCCGGGGTGGCGGTCGTCCACGAGGCGGTCGACCCCGCCCTCGAGCGCTATGCGGCGGCCGCGTGGGCCGCGGTCGTCGAGGCGGCTGGGCGCGCCGCCCGGTCCGACCTGGTCATCGCCCCCGGCACCGGCCGCGGCAACGAGGTGCTCGCGCACGTCGCCGCCCGGCGCGGCCTGCAGATGGCGGCCAACGTCGTGTCCGTGGCCTCGCTCGCACCCCTCGTCGTCGAACGCCAGGTGGTCGGCGGGGCAGCCCTCGAGCGAGCCACCGTCTCGAGCCGGGTCCGGCTGCTCACCATGGCCGGCCACGCCGTCGAGCCGTCCCCCGCACCGACACCCGGCGAGGCACGCGTCTCGCGGCTGGCCGTCACGGTGGACCCGCGGGACCTGCGCGCGCAGGTGGCCCGGGTCGAGCCCCGCGAGCGCGGTGACAGCTCCGGGCTCACCGGCGCCCGCGTGGTCGTCGGCGCCGGACGCGGTGCGGGCGGGCCGGACGGCTTCGCGGCCGTCGACGCCCTCGCGGCGCGGCTCGGTGGGTCGGTGGGGGTCTCGCGCGTCGTCACCTCGCTCGGCTGGCGACCGCACCACGAGCAGGTGGGCCAGACCGGCTCGCGGATCGCCCCGGACCTCTACCTCGCGTGCGGCATCTCCGGCTCCATCCAGCACTGGGCGGGGTGCGCCTCGAGCCGGACGATCATCGCGGTGAACACCGACCCGGACGCGCCGATGGTCACCAAGGCCGACTACGCGGTGATCGGCGACATGCACGAGATCCTGCCCGCCGTCCTCGACGAGCTCGGCTGAGCCGCACCTGGTTCGGCGTCAGTCGTCGTCGAGCGCTGCCCAGTCGGACTTCTCGGGGCCGGCGGCCTGGCCCTCGGGGCAGTGCGCCCGCAGGTCGCACCAGCCGCACAGCGGCCCCGTGACGGCGGGGAACATCGTCGACTCGGCCCCGTGGCGTGCGAAGTCGGCATCGGCCCGGCGCGCGTCGCGCATGATCGAGCGGGCCCGCTCGACGTGCCGGCCGATCGACTCGCCGGTGTGCTCGTGGGCGGCGACCGTGCCGGACGGGACGTGGTGCAGCTCGACGCGCCGCACCGGCCGCCGGAACATCTTCCACACGGCCGCGGCGTAGAGCGCGAGCGGCAGGGAGGTGCGCGCCTCGTCGTCGGTCGAGACCTGCCGGGAGGTCTTGTAGTCGACGACGACGAGCTCGCCGTGGCGGTCGTCGAGGCGGTCGATGCGGCCCTGGATGCGCAGGTCGTCGCTGACGAACGACACGGTGCGCTCGATGCCGATCGGCCGGGGCGTGGGGCCGGCGGCCTCGAGGTAGGCGGTGACGGCCTCGCGCATCCGTGCCCGGAACCGGCGCGACTGGTCCCGGTCGCGGAAGCCGACGTCGATCCAGGCCTTCTCGACGAGGCGGCCCCCGGCCTCGGGGGTCTGCTCGGGCTGGTCCCAGACGTCGCGCAGCGCGTTGTGCACGGCGATGCCGAGCGAGGTGTGCGCGCGCTGCGACCGGGCGGCGGGCCGGGGGCGGTCGAGGTAGGCCATCCGGTAGCGCCGCGGGCAGTCCAGGAACGTGAGCAGCTTGCTCGGGCTCCCGCCCCACAGCGGCTCGGGCATGCCGGGGAACGCCGCCTGCCGCGGCGACGCCTGCTCCCCCGTGGTGCTCACCGGACCGACGGTAGCCGCTCGCCCCGACGCTCCCCCCGCCCTCCCCCGTGACGCGCCGCGGGGTGACACACTGGCCGGGCCATGGCCATCTCCTGCTTCGACCTGTTCTCCGTGGGCATCGGGCCCTCGAGCTCCCACACCGTCGGCCCGATGCGGGCCGCCCACACCTTCGTCACCGGGTTGCGCGACGACGGGCTGCTGGGCCGCGTCGGCCGCGTCCGGGGCGAGCTGTTCGGCTCCCTCGGTGCCACCGGCCACGGCCACGGCTCGCTCAAGGCCGTGCTCCTCGGCCTCGAGGGCGAGGCGCCCGAGACCACCGACCCCCGGGCCGCCGACGGCCGGGTCGACGAGGTCCGCTCCTCCGGCACCCTCCGCCTCGGCGGCACCCACGACGTCGCCTGCGACCCGGACGCCGACGTGCTCCTCCACCGCCGCGCGACGCTGCCCTTCCACAGCAACGGGATGCGGTTCACGGCCTGGGCGTCGGCCTCCCCGGCCGAGGGCGAGGAGCCGCTCCGCACCCGCGAGTACTACTCCGTCGGCGGCGGGTTCGTCCTCGACGAGGACGAGGTCGGCCAGGGCGAGATCGTGCCCGACGCCACCCCGGTGCGCTACCCGTTCACGACCGGCGGCGAGCTGCTCGCCCGGTGCGAGGAGTCCGGCCTCCCCGTGAGCGGCGTGATGATGGCCAACGAGACCTCGTGGCGCAGCGAGGCCGAGGTCCGGGCCGGGCTGCTCCACCTCTGGTCGGTCATGCAGGAGTGCGTCGACAACGGCTGCGCGACCGAGGGCGTGCTGCCGGGTGGCCTCAAGGTCCAGCGCCGCGCGCCCCGGCTCGCCGGCCAGCTCCGCGACGAGCACCCGGGGGACCCGCTCGCCGCGATGGACTGGGTCACCCTCTACGCGCTCGCCGTCAACGAGGAGAACGCCTCGGGTGGGCGCATCGTCACGGCGCCGACGAACGGTGCGGCGGGCATCATCCCGGCGGTCCTGCACTACTACCGCCGGTTCGTCCCCGGGGCCGACGACGACGGCGTCGTGCGCTTCCTGCTCACCGCCGCCGCCATCGGCACGCTCTACAAGCTGAACGCCTCGATCTCCGGCGCCGAGGTCGGCTGCCAGGGCGAGGTGGGCTCGGCCTGCTCGATGGCCGCGGGCGCGCTCACCGAGGTGCTCGGCGGCTCCCCGAAGCAGGTCGAGAACGCCGCCGAGATCGGCATCGAGCACAACCTCGGCCTCACCTGCGACCCGGTCGGCGGGCTCGTGCAGATCCCGTGCATCGAGCGCAACGCCGTGGCCTCGGTCAAGGCGATCACCGCGGCCCGCATCGCCCTGCGCGGCGACGGCACGAACGTGGTCTCCCTCGACAAGGCGATCAAGACGATGCGCGACACCGGCCGCGACATGAAGGTCAAGTACAAGGAGACCGCGCGCGGCGGTCTCGCCGTCAACGTCATCGAGTGCTGACCGGCCCGCGCCCCCACGTTCCCGGCTGGCTGCCTCAGTAGCGGAAGATCGCCGCGACCTCGCTGCCGGGGACCACCGTCTCCGAGGTCGCGTACACCCGGCCGCGCGCGGCGAGCGTCGCCACGGCCGCGGTGTCGACCCGCTCGCACTCGGCGAAGCGCTCGTCGGACCCGAGGGCGACGACGGCCCTCTCCCCGTCCGCCGCCTGCTCCCAGCACCACGGGTCGGTCCGGACGAACAGGGTCTCGACCCGGCCCCGCGCCGCCGCCTCGAGGACGTCCGGCAGGATGCCGGAGGCTCGACCGGTACCGACCAGCGCGTGGAACCGGTCGACCTCCCGGCTCCGCTCCGCCCGCAACCGCTGCTCGACGAGGGGCCAGGCCAGCTCGTGGAGCTGCGCTGGCTCGAGCTGGTCCGGGTTGTGCTCGACCGCCTCGTCGACGACGTGCTGGTAGGTGTTCAGCTCACGGTAGGGGCCCACGAGCTGCTCGAGCCCGACGAGCACCATCGGGGCGGTCTCGCCGACGAGCACGTCGTGCAGGCCCCCGGCGACCGCGCGGAGGAAGCGCACCACCTCGTCCTTCTTGAGGTGCCGGTCACCGGCGCCGTGACCGTAGAACACCGCGGGACCGCCGCCTCCCGCGGTCCCCGCCGGCCGGGCCATCGTGTCCGACCGTGGTTCCGCCGGTTCCACGGCGTCACCGAGACTGGTGGGAAAGCCGGTGAGCGGCACCGCGTCCACCGTGCTGCGACTGCACTCCAGGAGGCGGACGTCGCGCTGGCTGAGGGCGAGCACGAAGAAGCGCTCGTCGCCACTCAGGAGGCGCAGGGTCGGGCCCAGCACCGGACGGTCACCGACGGTGGCGAGCTCCGACATCGAGGCCGCGACCCGGTAGGTCCGGCTGCCGTCGGGGCGCAGGAACATGGCGAGCCCCTCGCTCATGTGGCGCCAGGCCATCGGGTCCTCGAGCAGCTCGTGCGCCGGGGCGAGCAGGGCGTCGACCTCCGGTGCCCGGTGGTCCCGGCGCAGCACGGAGTCGACCCCGGCGACGAGGTTCTTCCAGCGCAGCCGGTCGGCCTCGATGCCCTTGCCGACGCGACGGGTGGGGAGGAAGAGCGAGACGTACACGCCGTCCGCCCCCGGCTGCGCGAGGGACTCGAGCTCGGTGCGGGTCAACAGGTCCATGGCGGCCTCCCGATCGGTTGCGCCGCCTCCACCATAGGCACAGGGCCACTCCGCTGCCCCAGATCTGCGTGGGGACTCACACCGCAGGACGGAGCGCTTGACGCACGGACCGGCACACCGCAAAGGTGGACCATCTGTCTCCCCCACCCTCGACAGATCGGACCCGCCATGCGCGACCTGTACATCGACGGTTCCTGGGTCGACGCCGCCGCAGGTGGCCGGCGCACCATCGTCTGCCCCGCTGACGGCACGGTCGTCGGCGAGGTGGACGAGGCCGACGAGACCGACACCCTCCGTGCCATCGAGGCGGCCCGCCGCGCCGCCGACGACGGGAGGTGGCGCGACACCCCACCCACCGAGCGGGCCGCGGCCGTGGGCCGCATCGCCGACATCCTCGAGCGCGACACGGACGAGATCGCCCGCGCCGAGGCCCTCGACACGGGCAAGCGCTTCGCCGAGGGGCAGATGGACGTCGCGGACGTCGTGAGCGTCTTCCGCCACTACGCGGGCAAGGGCGAGGACGTCGAGCGGCCACGCACCGTCGACCCCGGCCAGCCGGGCGTCGTCAGCCGCGTCGACCGTGAGCCGATCGGTGTGTGCTCCCTCATCACGCCGTGGAACTACCCGCTGCTGCAGGCGAGCTGGAAGGTCGCGCCCTGCCTGCTCGCAGGCAACACCTTCGTCATCAAGCCGAGTGAGATCACCCCGCACTCCACGATCCTCATGCTCCGCGCCATCGAGGAGGCCGGTGTCCCCGCCGGGGTCGCCAACCTCGTGCTCGGCACCGGGCCCGGCTGCGCCGCACCGATGTCCACCGATCCGCGGGTCGACATGGTCTCGTTCACCGGCAGCCTCGCGGTCGGCAAGCACCTCATGGCCGAGGCGTCGAAGACCGTGAAGCGCGTCGCCCTGGAGCTCGGCGGCAAGAACCCGAACATCGTCTTCGCCGACGCCCCCCGTGAGGCCGCCATCGACAACGCGATGACGGCCGTCTTCCTCCACTCGGGCCAGGTCTGCTCGGCCGGTGCGCGGCTCCTCGTCGAGGAGTCCTGCGCGGAGGAGGTCGTCGACACCATCGTCGAGCGGGCCGCGAGCATCCGCATGGGGCCGCCCTTCGACGAGGACGCCCAGACCGGCTCGCTGACCAGCGCCGAGCACCTCGCGAAGGTCGAGGACTACGTGGCCAAGGGCCTCGCCGAGGGCGCCCGGCTGCGCTGCGGCGGAGCCCGCCCCGACGACCCAGCCCTCGCGAACGGCTACTACTACCTGCCCACCGTCCTCGACCGGTGCTCGGTCGACATGCACGTGGTCCAGGAGGAGTCGTTCGGGCCGGTCCTCACCGTCGAGACCTTCCGTACCGAGGAGGAGGCCGTGGCCCTCGCCAACGGCACGATCTACGGGCTCGCCGGCGCGGTGTGGACCTCGGACCCCGAGCGGGCCCAGCGCGTCGCCCGCGGTCTGCGGCTCGGCACCGTCTGGGTCAACGACTACCACCCGTACGTCGCCCCCGCCGAGTGGGGCGGGCACAAGCAGTCCGGCATCGGCCGCGAGCTCGGTGAGCTGGGCCTCGAGGAGTACCAGGAGATGAAGCACGTGTGGGAGAACACCGACCCGGCACCGACGGGGTGGTTCTCGTGAGCCGCCTCGCCCAGGCCGCGGACCGCGTCACCGACGTCGCCGGCCGCCTCCGCGACCGCACGACGATGGCGGAGGTCCCCGACCGGGTGGACGTCGTCGTCGTGGGCGGCGGCAGCGCGGGCTCCGTCATCGCGAACCGCCTCTCCGCCGACCCCGGCACGTCGGTGCTGGTCCTGGAGGCCGGTCGCTCCGACTACCGGATCGACCCGTTCATCCACATGCCCGCCGCCCTGCCGTTCCCCATCGGCAGCCGGTTCTACGACTGGCAGTACGAGTCCGAGCCCGAGCCGCACATGAACGGCCGGAAGGTCTACCACGCCCGCGGCAAGGTGCTCGGCGGCTCGAGCTCGATCAACGGGATGATCTTCCAGCGCGGCAACCCCCGCGACTACGAGCGCTGGGGCGCCGACGAGGGGATGGACACCTGGGACTATGCCCACTGCCTCCCCTACTTCAAGAAGATGGAGACCTGCGTCGCCGGCGCCGACGAGTGGCGCGGCGGTGACGGGCCGCTGCGCATGGAGCGCGGCCCCGCCACCAACCCGCTCTTCGGCGCGTTCTTCGAGGCGGCCGAGCAGGCCGGCCACCCCCGCACGACGGACGTCAACGGGTACCGGCAGGAGGGGTTCGCCCCCTTCGACCGCAACGTCTCCCGCGGCCGGCGGCTCTCCGCTGCCCGCGCCTACCTCCACCCCGTCATCGACCGGCCCAACCTCCACGTGCGCACCCTGGCGTTCACGACACGTGTCCTCTTCGAGGGCACCCGGGCGGTCGGCGTCGAGTACACGGCCTTCGGTCGCCGGCACACCGTGCGGGCCGGGGAGGTCATCCTCTGTGGTGGCGCGATCAACACCCCGCAGCTGCTCCAGCTGTCCGGCGTCGGCGACCCCGAGCTGCTCCGACCGCTCGGCATCGACGTCGTCTCCGGGCTGCGCGGTGTCGGCGAGAACCTCCAGGACCACCTCGAGGTCTACATCCAGCACTCCTGCACGCAGCCGGTGTCGATCGCGCCCGGGCTCGCGTACAAGAACCGCCCCAAGCTCGCCGCCGACTGGCTGTTCTTCCGCAAGGGCCTCGGCGCGACGAACCACTTCGAGGGCGGCGGGTTCGTCCGGAGCAACGAGGACGTCGACTACCCCAACCTCATGTTCCACTTCCTGCCCATCGCGATCCGCTACGACGGCTCGAGCCCGATCGAGGGCCACGGGTACCAGGTGCACATCGGCCCGATGTACTCCGACGCCCGCGGCACCTGCCGGATCCGCAGCGCCGACCCGCGGATGAAGCCGGCCCTGCTCTTCAACTACCTCTCGACCGACCAGGACCGCCGCGAGTGGGTCGAGGCGGTGCGGGTGACCCGCGAGATCATGAGCCAGCCGGCCCTGGCCCCGTACGACGGCGGCGAGATCTCCCCCGGGCCGCAGGTCGAGACAGACGAGCAGATCCTGGACTGGGTCCGCGACGACGCCGAGACCGCGCTGCACCCGAGCTGCACGGCGCGGATGGGCGTCGACGACCTCTCCGTCCTCGACCCCCTGACGATGCAGGTGCACGGCACCGAGGGGCTGCGCGTCGTCGACGCGTCCGCGATGCCGTACGTGACGAACGGGAACATCTACGCCCCGGTGATGATGCTCGCCGAGAAGGCCGCCGACCTCATCGCCGGGGCGACGCCCCTGCCCCCCTCGGACGCGCCCTGGTACGACCTGCGCGCCGGCAGCCCGCTCGACCCACCCGCCCGTTCCTGACCGACCGCCCACCCGTCGCCGAGGAGAGCCCATGACCACCACCGACGCCCCACCCGCGGAGAACACCACGCCGCCCCCGGTCGGCCCGCGCTCCCTCGGCGGCCCCCCGGTGCGGATGCCGGTCTTCATCGCCTCGCTGGCGGGCGTGCTCGTCATGGCCGCGTGGGCCCTGATCAGCCCCTCGTCCGCGGAGAGCGGGCTGGGGACCGTGACCGGCTGGGTCACCGAGTGGTTCGGGTGGTTCTACGTCCTGCTCGCCACGGTCGTGCTCGTGTTCGTCATCGGGCTCGGGGTGTCGCGGTACGGGCACGTCCGCCTCGGCCCGGACCACTCCCGACCGGAGTTCTCGACCTTCGCGTGGGCCTCGATGCTCTTCGCCGCGGGCATCGGCACCGACGTGATGTTCTACTCCGTCGTCGAGCCCGCGACGCAGTACATGGCGCCCCCTGCGGGCGGGGCGGCCCCCGAGTCGGTCGAGGCGGCCCGCGAGGCGACGGTGTGGACGCTCTTCCACTACGGCATCACCGGGTGGGGCATGTACGCGCTGATGGGCCTGGCCCTCGGTTACTTCTGCTACCGCCGCAACCTGCCGCTCGCGGTCCGCTCCGCGCTGGCGCCGGTCCTCGGCAAGCGCATCGGGGGCCCACTCGGCCACGCCGTCGACACCGCGGCCGTCCTCGGGACGATCTTCGGGGTCGCGACCTCCCTCGGCATCGGCGTCGTCTTCCTCAACGTGGGCCTCAACGTCCTCTTCGGGGTGAGCATCGGCACCGGCGCCCAGATCGGGCTGGCCGTCCTCGCCGTCGTCATGGCCGCGATCTCGGCGACGACCGGCGTCGACAAGGGCATCCGCTTCCTCTCCCAGCTCAACGTGATCCTCGCGCTCGGCCTCGCCGCGTGGGTCCTCGTGACGGGCAAGACCGCCCTGCTCCTCAACGCCACGGTCGCCAACGTCGGCGACTTCGTGCGCACCTTTCCCGCGAAGACGATGGAGACCTTCCCCTTCGTCGACAACGCCGAGTGGATGGGCTACTGGACGCTCTTCTTCTGGGCGTGGTGGGTCGCGTGGGCCTCGTTCGTCGGGCTCTTCCTCGCCCGCATCTCGCGCGGGCGCACCATCCGGCAGTTCGTCGCGGGGACGCTCATCATCCCGTTCCTCTACATCGTCATGTGGATCTCGATCTTCGGGAACGCCGCGATCGAGCGGATCCGCGGCGGCGACACCACGTTCGCCGAGACGGCCCAGGACTTCACCGGGGTCGGCTTCTACGACCTGCTGTCGGCCTACCCGGCCGGCAAGTTCGTGATCGGGCTCGCCTTCTTCGTCGGCCTGCTCTTCTACGTCACCTCGGCGGACTCCGGGGCGCTCGTCATGGCCAACCTCACGAGCCGGCTCGGCTCCATCACCGAGGACGCCGCACCCTGGCTGCGCATCACCTGGGCCGCGGCCACCGGCCTGCTGACCATCGCGATGCTCCTCGTCGGCGGCATCGTCGCGCTGCAGTACGCGACGATCATCTTCGGCCTGCCGTTCGCCGTCGTGCTCGTCCTCGTCATGGTGGGGCTCGTGCGTGCCCTGCGCGTGGAGGGCCGGCGGGCGGACAGCCGCGACCACACCATCCACGCCCTCATCTCCGCCCGCAGCGCCTCCCCCAAGGAGGACCGCGCCACCTCGTGGAAGTCGCGGCTGGCCCGGGCGACGAACTTCGTCGACCGCGCGGACGCCCTGGAGCACCTCGGCTCCGTCGTCGCCCCCGCACTGGCGGAGGTCGCCGAGGAGCTGTGCCGGCACGACGTCGAGACGACGTGCGAGGTCGACCTGGCGGGCGAGACGCCGTCGGTGGTCCTCAGCACCCCCGGCGAGGACCCGCCGTTCGTCTACCGCGTCGCGCTCGAGATGTGCCCGGTGCCCACCTACGGCGGCCGCATGATCCAGAGCCGGGACACCTACGCCCGGCTCGAGGTGCACCTCGCCGACGGCGGCCAGGGCTACGACGTCATGGGCTACGGCCACGCGCAGGTCATCCACGACTGCCTCGACCACTACGAGCGGCACCTGGAGTTCCTCCGGCTGGCGGAGCCCTCGCCGAGCTGACCGAGGGCGGTGGGCGGGCGGCTCGCGAGCTCACGACGCGAGGCCCCCCACCGCGCCGAGCGGCTCCGGGAACGCCCGCACCGTCGCCGGGGTGGCGAGGTAGGCGCCCACGAGGCGCGCGCCGCCCCGGCGGCAGCCGTCGAGCACCACCTCGTGCCACGCCCGGTCGACGTCGGTGAGCAGGACCGAGCCCTCGCGCCCCCGCGCGAAGAGCACGGCCCCGCCCTCGGCGGCGACCATCCGCGCGAGCTGCACGAGGAATCCGCGCATCGCGCCGGGATCGGCGTCGGCGGGCACGTCGCCGACGACGCACGGCTGGACCAGCCGGAGCTCGGCGTCGAGCACCAGCAGGCACACGCAGCCGTCGAGCCGGTCGGCGTGGCTCACGACGAGGTCGACGACGTCGGCGGCGAGGCCGGGGTCGTCGAGGGGTAGCCGGGTCCACGTCTCGGGCAGGTTCTCGAAGGCCATGCCGGCAGCCTGCCCGGGTGGCCGCGAGCGACCGCGGACTTTTCCACAGCCCTCGGCGTCGGGTGCCCGGGTGGTCGCCGGAGCAGCCGTTTCGGCACCCGACTCTGGGAGGGTGGGGCGATGGCAGCCCTCGACGACGCCCACGCCCGCCCCGCCGGCACCGACGACGCCACCGTCGCGGCCCTCGGCAAGTTCTCCGAGGCCCTCGAGGTGGTCGAGGAGGCCCGGGGCCACCTCTACGCGTTCCACCGGCGCTGCGGCACCGCCGACCTCACCCTCGGCGAGGCCGTCGACCAGCTCCGGGAGGCCGGCCACACCGAGCTCGCCGACCGCGTCGAGACCGACCTCGTCGGCCGCAACATCCTCGCGGGACGCTGGTCCTTCCAGGTCGTCGAGGAGTACGACGACGGCTACTACGCCGCGTTCCGCGAGCACGAGAGGGCGGCGCGCGAGGAGCTGATGGAGGGGCGCCGCCACGTCTTCGAGGCGGAGATGAAGGACGACCGGCGCACCCACGGCCGGCCCGGCCACGCGGCGACCCCCGAGGACAGCGCGCGCGGCTGACCGGCGGTATCACCGGCGCCGCTCGCGGCTCCTCACGGCATGAAGATCATCACGCCCGGCCTCGCCGACGCCCTCACCCCCCGCGACTGGACCTCCGAGCAGCTCCGGCGCCGCGAGCGCGCCCCACGCACGCTGGAGGTCCGGCTCCCGCGGCTGCACCTCCCCCGGCTGCACCTTCCCCGCGTGCACCTGCCGCACCTGCACGCCCGCCAGCGCGCGCAGTGACGCGGCTCAGCTGAAGACGACGGTCCGGGTCCCGTTGAGCAGGATCCGCGACTCGCAGTGCCAGCGCACGGCCCGGGCGAGGACGCGCGACTCGACCTCCTCGCCCGCGCGCACGAGGTCCTCCGGTGTCATCCGGTGGTCGGCGCGCACGACGTCCTGCTCGATGATCGGTCCCTCGTCGAGGTCCGGCGTCACGTAGTGGGCGGTGGCCCCGACCCGCTTGACCCCCCGCTCGAACGCCTGGTGGTAGGGCTTGGCGCCCTTGAACGACGGCAGGAACGAGTGGTGGATGTTGATGACCCGCCCCGAGAGGTCGGACGCCAACGCGTCCGAGAGCACCTGCATGTAGCGGGCGAGCACGACGAGGTCGACGTCGTGCTCGGCGACGATCTCGCGCAGCCGCGCCTCGGCCTCGTCCTTGGTGTCGCGGGTGACCGGCACGTGGTGGAACGGGATGCCGTAGGAGCGCACGAGCGGCCCGAGGTCCTCGTGGTTCGACACGACGGCGGGGATCTCGAGGTTGAGCGCGCCCGAGCGCCAGCGGAAGAGCAGGTCGTTGAGGCAGTGGCCGAACCGGCTGACCATGATGACCGCGCGGTACGGCTCGCGCGCGTCGCGCACCGTCCACTCCATCTCGTAGCGCGTCGCCACCGGCTCCACGAGCGCGCGCCAGCCGTCGGCCCCCGGGTCCTGCGGCCCCGCCGAGAAGCGGATGCGCATGAAGAACTGGTCGGTGCGGACGTCGTCGAACTGCTGGCTCTCCTCGATGTTCGCGTCGTGCTCGAAGAGCAGGGTCGTGACGGTCGCGACGATCCCGCGGTGGTCGGGGCAGGAGAGGAGGAGGACGTACTCGGCCCGGGGCTGGTCTGACACGCCGTCACCGTACGCCGTCAGCCGACCGGCGTGCCCTCGCCTCTCGCGAACGCGATGACGGCGTTGGCGACCATCTGCACCGCGATCGCCGACAGGAGCAGGCCGGCGATGCGGGTGAGCAGGACGATGCCGCTGTCCTTGAGCAGCCGGGCCAGCGGCGTCGCGAACCGGAAGACGAGGTAGACGACGAGGAGTGCGGCCGTGAGCGCCGCCGCGACGGCGACGATGCCACCGGCGCCGTCGGCCCGCTGCACGGCGAGCATCGTCGCGACGATGGCCCCGGGGCCGGCGAGCAGGGGCGTGCCGAGCGGGACGAGGGCCACGTTGACCCCGGCGTCGGCGAGCGACTCGGACTCGGCGCCGGTGAGCAGCTGGAGCGCCACCACGAGGAGCAGCAGCCCTCCGGCCGCCTGGAGCGCCGGCAGGCTGATGCCGAGGTAGTCGAGGATCTGCTGCCCGAAGACCGCGAACGACGCGATGACCCCGAGCGCCACGAGGCTCGCGCGCCGCGCCGCGGAGGCCTTCTGCCTCTGGGTGAGCGGGCCGGTCAGCGCGAGGAAGATCGGGATCGCCCCCGGCGGGTCGAGGATGACGACGAGGGTGACGAAGGTCGTCGTGAAGGCGGGCAGGTCGAACCAGCTCACGGCCGCACCACCTTCGTGCCGCTGCCCAGCGCCTCGATGGCTGCGAGCACGTCAGGGTGGGTCGTGTTCTCGCCCAAGCGGTTCTGCTTGCCGTCGCCGTGGTAGTCGCTCGCCCCGGTCACGAGGAGCCCCAGCGCGCCCGCGAGGTCGGTGAGGTGGCGGACGTCGTCCTCCACGTGGTCACGGTGCAGCACCTCGAGCCCGGCGAGGCCGGCGGCCGCGAGCTCCTCGATGAGGTCGTCGCCGACGGTGCCGGTGCGGGTCCGCGAGGACGGGTGCGCCACGACCGGCACGCCGCCCGCGGCGCGCACCACCTCGACCGCGCGCACCGGGTCGGGGGCGTAGTGCGCCACGTAGTAGGGGCTGGCGTCGCCCAGCCAGCGGTCGAACGCCTCGTCGCGGTGCTCGACGACGCCGGCCCGGACCAGCGCGTCGGCGATGTGCGGGCGGCCTGCCGTCGCGCCCTCCCCCACCTCGGCGCGCACCGCCTCGACGGACAGCGGGATGCCGTCGGCCGCCATCCGTTCGACCATCCGGTCGAGCCGGCTGTCCCTGCTGGCGCGCGAGCGCTCGAGCTCGGCGACGAGCGCCGGGTGCGACGGGTCGGGCAGGTACGCGAGCAGGTGCACGCTCTGGTGGTCGCGTGCGCACGACACCTCGATGCCGGGGACGAGGACGAGGCCGGCGCCGTCCGCCGCGGCGGACGCCTCGGCCCAGCCGAGCGTGGTGTCGTGGTCGGTGATCGCGAGCGCCTCGAGGCCAGCCGCCACCGCCGCCGCGACCAGCACCGCGGGCGCCTCGGTGCCGTCGCTGGCCGACGAGTGGGTGTGCAGGTCGATCACACCGGAAGCGTAGTGCGACACGAAAGTCCCCGGCGCGCGGCAACCTTTCCGGGCAGCACGGCGTAGTGCAGGGTGTGACGCGACTTCCTGGGGGTGTGATGAACCGGACCGGCAAGGCCGAGCGCGACGCCGAGTTCACGGCGTTCGTCGAGCAGGCGACCTCGTCCCTGCTGCGCACCGCCTGGCTGCTCACCGGCAACCACGACGCCGCCCACGACCTGGTGCAGGCGGCGTTGGTGCGCACCTACGTGGCCTGGCCCCGGGTGCGCCCGGAGACCGCGCTGGCCTACGCCCGCCGCATCCTCGTCAACGAGCGCACCGACCGGTGGCGCCGGCACGGTGCCGAGCTCGTCGTCGCGGCACCACCCGAGGCGGCTGCCGCCCCCGGCAGCCTGGCCGAGGACCGCGACGTCGTCGTGCGGCTGCTCGCGACCCTGCCCGAGCAGCAGCGCAAGGTCGTCGTCCTGCGCTACTACGCCGACCTGTCCGAGCAGGCCACGGCCGACGCGCTCAACATCTCCGTGGGGTCCGTGAAGTCGGCCGCCTCACGCGGGCTCGCCGCCTTGCGAACCCACCTGACCGGCATCGAAGGAGGCGTGCGATGAGCACCGAGACGTTCGAGGACGAGCTGCGCTCCCTGTTGCACGACGCGGCAGATGCCGAGGGACCCGCCTACGTCGACGTCGACCTCGGCGTCGTGGTGGTCCGGGGTCGCCGCGTCCTGCGGCGTCGCCGCATCGCGATGGCCGGTGGAGCGCTCGCCGCGGCCGTCGTCGTGGCGGCCGGCAGCTGGGCCGCGGTGAACGACGGCCGGGACCGGGCCGCCCCGGTCCCGGCGACCCGGACGACGATGGCCGACGTCGGCGTCGTGAAGGCCGACGTGACCCTCGACGACGGCGGGGGCAGTGCGCAGTACACCGTCCGCCTCGACACCTCGACCGGCGAGGTCACCGCGACGAAGGGCGATCTGGACCCCGACGCCCCCGTCCCTCTCGGGACGGTGCCGCGCACCGGGGCCGTCGCGACCTGGGCCACTCTGTCCACGGAGCCGTTCGTCGTCGTCGGCGTCGTCCCGGCGGCCGCCACCCAGACGATGACCCGCTTCACCGGGGACCTCGGCGGGATCTCGTCCGACCGGTCACCGCTGCCCGGGACCCCCTACCAGGCCGTGGTCTGGCGGGCCGAGCGGACCGATCCGGCCGGGTCGCTCGCGGGACTGGACTGGACCGATGGCACGCACGTCTACGACACCCGCGGCGCCGAGGTCCCCAGCACGCGCCTCGACGACCGGGTCCTGTACGTCGACGAGGTCGCCGACCAGCTCGGGATCGTCGAGCCCGACGGGTCCGCCACCATCCCGATGCAGGACGCGCGCGACGCCGGGCTGCCGCCGGTGTACGCCGCGGGGAGGGGGCCGGAGGGCGGCCGGATGACGACGACGTACGCGATCCTCCTGCCGGCCGGCGCCACCGACGTCCGGGCCGACGTCGACCCCGCCGTGAACGTCGTCGAGCCGTTGCGGACGGCCTCCCTCGACCGGGTGGGGACGGTCGCGTTGCTGCGCTGGGAGGGCTCGGACGCCTATCACGGCACCGCGGTCCGCACCGTGTCCTGGAGGGACGCGGAGGGCCAGCACCTCTACTCGGATGCCGGTGTCCTCGAGGCGCCCGGGGCCCCGGGGACATCGTTCTCCGTCGACGCCGTCACCGACGACGGTGCGACCTCGGTCGTCGTGCGGGTCCTGCGGGACGACGGGGCGACCTCCTCCCCGGTCTCGTTCGACGCGCGCGACCTGGGACCGGACGGCCGGGTGAGGACGTGCCTCGGCGCGACGCCGTGCGCGGTCGTGCCGCAGCACGTCGACGACGCCGCGCTCCGCGACGCCGGAGGCACCCCGTTCCTCGACGGGTCGTTCGCGCAGGTCGACATCCCGGGCACCGGGCTCACGTTCCTCGCGGTCACCTCGGACCGGGCCGCCCGGGGTGGTCGGGCGCGCGAACTGCTCTGGGTGGACGGCACGGGCCACTCGCACACCGTCGGCATCCCGTGACGTCGGACGTCCGTCACCCGCCGACGGCGCCCGGCCAGTTCTTGTCCGGGACGGGCGACGGGCGGCCGGGCTGCTCGCCGCCGCGGGCCTCGAGGTAGCTCTCCTTCGGCACCATGACCTTGCGCCGGAAGATGCAGACGACCTTCCCGTCCTGGGTGTAGCCGATCGTCTCGACGTGGACGACGCCGCGGTCGTCCTTGCTCGTGCTCTCCCACTTGTCGAGCACCGTCGTCTCGCCCGTAGAGGGTGTCGCCGTGGAAGGTCGGGGCGACGTGGCGCAGGCTCTCGATCTCGAGGTTGGCGATCGCCTTGCCGCTGACGTCCGGGACGCTCATCCCGAGCAGGATCGAGTAGACGTAGTTGCCGACGACGACGTTCTTCCCGAACTGCGTGGTCTCCTCGGCGTAGTGGCTGTCGAGGTGCAGCGGGTGGTGGTTCATCGTCAACAGGCAGAACAGGTGGTCGTCGTACTCCGTGACCGTCTTCCCCGGCCAGTGCTTGTACGTCGCTCCGACCTCGAACTCCTCGTAGCTGCGCCCGAACTGCACGATGTCTCCTCGGTCCTCGTCGCGGCGGCCGACCCGCCCACGGTGCGGCCCATCCTCGCGCGCCGCCCGCCTGCGCCCAACCCGTCCGGTGCGTGCCCTTCCCCACACCGGCGAGGACCGAAGGGTCCTAGGCTCGGGTCATGGCGGACTTCATCGGAGCGGTCGACCAGGGCACGACGAGCACCCGGTTCATGGTCTTCGACCACGACGGGCAGGAGGTGGCGCGCCACCAGCTCGAGCACGAGCAGGTCCTGCCCCGGGCCGGATGGGTGGAGCACAACCCGCTCGAGATCTGGGACCGCACCCAGACCGTCATCGGCTCCGCGCTCACCCGGGCCGGCATCGCGATGTCCGACCTCGCGGCGATCGGCGTCACGAACCAGCGCGAGACCGCCATCGTCTGGGACCGGCGCACCGGGCGCCCGTTCCACAACGCCATCGTCTGGCAGGACACCCGCACCGCCGCCATCGCCAGGGCCCTGGACGCCGACGGGCGCGGTGGCGTCATCCGCGAGAAGGCCGGGCTGCCCCCCGCCACGTACTTCTCGGCCGGAAAGGTCCAGTGGCTCCTCGAGAACGTCGACGGCCTGCGGGAGGCCGCCGAGCGCGGCGACGCCCTCTTCGGCACCGCCGACACCTGGGTCATCTGGAACCTCACCGGCGGCGCGGACGGAGGACGCCACGTCACCGACGTGACGAACGCGAGCCGCACCATGCTCATGGACCTGCGCACGCTCGACTGGGACGACGAGCTGCTCGGCTTCTTCGGCATCCCGCGGTCGATGCTGCCGAGCATCCACCCGAGCAGCCACGCCGAGGCGTTCGGGGAGACCTCCGGCCAGCGCGGCGCGAGCGCGGTCCCCATCGCCGGGGTGCTCGGAGACCAGCAGGCCGCCACCGTCGGGCAGGTCTGCTTCGAGCCGGGCGAGGCGAAGAACACCTACGGCACCGGCAACTTCCTCGTCCTCAACACCGGCGAGGAGATCGTCCGCAGCAAGAACGGCCTGCTGACGACGGTCGCCTACCAGTTCGGCGACGCCGGGCCGGTGTACGCGCTCGAGGGCTCGATCGCCGTGACCGGCAGCGCGGTCCAGTGGCTGCGCGACCAGCTCGGCATCATCAGCGGCGCCTCCGAGGTCGAGCGCCTCGCCGGCCAGGTCGAGGACACCGGCGGCGTGTACTTCGTCCCGGCGTTCAGCGGCCTCTTCGCGCCCTACTGGCGCAGTGACGCGCGCGGCGCCATCCTCGGGCTCTCGCGGTTCAACACCAACGCCCACCTCGCCCGGGCCACCCTCGAGGCGATCTGCTACCAGTCCCGGGACGTGGCCGAGGCGATGGAGGCCGACTCCGGTGTCGAGATGACCTGCCTCAAGGTCGACGGCGGCGTCACCGCGAACCGGCTCTGCATGCAGCTCCAGGCGGACATCCTCGGGGTCCCGGTCTCCAAGCCGGTCGTCGCCGAGACCACTGCCCTCGGCGCGGCGTACGCGGCCGGGCTCGCGGTGGGCTTCTGGTCGGGTACCGACGAGCTGCGCGCCAACTGGGCCGAGGCCGAGCGCTGGGAGCCGACGTGGTCCGAGGAGCAGCGCCGCGACGGCTACGCCGGCTGGAAGAAGGCCGTGGAGCGCACCTTCGACTGGGTCGAGGACTGAGGCGTCGGGCGCGGGCGCTCAGGACCTGACGGCGCGGGCGCGGGGCGGCGCAGCTCGATGGCCCCCGAGCACGCCGCCATCCTAGTGTTCTAGTTCGCCTAGAACAAGTCCTTTTGGAGGTGCGTCAGCGTCCGACCAGCTCGACGGGCGGACCGTGGTGCCCGCAGGTCCCCAGCGCCTCGCCGTCGAGCTCGATGACGGGCAGGGCTCCGGCCGAGGTGTCCGGCCGCTCCCCGTCCGGGGTCCACGGGTTCTCCATCGCGACGTGGGCGACCGGCAGCCGGTCGCGGGCTGAGGCGATGGCCGCCTCCAGGGCCCGCGACTCCTCCCGCGGCCAGTACAGCCGCGTCACCGAGTGCCACACGACCGTGAGCACGTCATCGTCGACGGGGTCGGCGAGCCGCTCGGCGACCCACTCCGCCGCGCGCGCCCGGTCGAGGGCCACCGGGGTCTCGGACAGCGCCGCCAGCGCACCCTCGAGCCGGGCGTGCCGGTCGAGCATCCAGGGCCAGACGAAGGACCGCAGGCGGCCGGCGCCCTCGTCCGTCGTGGCGTCCACCGGGGCGACGTCGCACCCGTACCGCTCGACGACCTCGAACGCCTCCGGCTCGAACCCGGCTGCGCCGCAACCGTCAACGAGCATCGGGGCACCCTCGGGACCGGCGGTCCACCCGTCCCCGACGAAGCGGTACCGGTCGACGAGGAGGCCCAGCCCGGCCGAGGCGCCGGGCTCGAGCAGCCGCACCCGGCGCAGGCCCGTGCGCCGCACCGCCTCGGTCAGGCCGACGAGCAGGGCCACGGTGCGCGCGGGCTCGTTGGTCTGCGGGGCCTCGGTCAGCGCCTCGTGCAGCTCCTCGACGTGCGCGGCGAGCACCGGCCGCACCGCGGCCCAGGCCTCCTCGGGGTCGGCGTCGCCGCCGAGCGTCGGGTAGAACGGCACGAGCTGGGGAGCATCCCCGCGCAGGACGATGCGGTGCAGTCCCGCGAGCAGCCGCAGCTGGGGGAACTGCCGGGCCTCGGCATCCTCCCAGCCCGAGAGGAGCTCGCGGGTCACGCCGCCGACGTCCCAGTCGTCGGCCATCTCCGCCAGCAGCACGCCGTACAGGTGGTCACGGTGGCCGAAGTGCTCCCGCAGCCGGTCCGCGAGCGTCGCGGTGCCGGGTGCCGCGTCCGTGCCCATCCCGTCAGTGTCGCAACGGCGGCTCGGGGGCCGCAAACCGCGACACCGCGCGGTGCCCGGGCCCGTGCCGACCCGTGGCACCATGGGCCGGATGAGCGAGGAGCAGAAGCAGGCCGACAACCGCGCCCGGGCGACCACCGACGAGCTGCGGGCGTTCATCCGCGACGGCTGGGCACCGCGGCGCCCCACGGTGACCGGCCCCTCCCCCGCCGCCGAGCACGCGGCCAGCCGGCGCGCGGTGCTGAGTGCCGCCTTCCCGAAGCAGCGGCTGGTCATCCCTGCGGGGGGCCTGAAGGTGCGCAGCAACGACAGCGACTACGTCTTCCGGCCGCACACCGCCTTCGCGTACCTCACCGGCCTCGGGGCCGACCGTGAGCCCGACGCCGTCCTCGTGCTCGAGCCGCTCGAGCAGGGGGGCCACGAGGCGGTCCTCTACTTCCGTCCGCTCGCCGACCGCGACAGCGACGAGTTCTTCGCCGACGCCCGGTACGGCGAGTTCTGGGTCGGCGCCCGCCCCACCATCGAGGACGTCGAGCTCGAGCTCGGGCTCACCGCCCGGCACGTCGACGGGCTCGTCGACGCCGTCGCGAAGGACGCCGGCCAGCTCACCGTGCGCCTCGTCCGGGACGCCGACCGCGAGCTGAGCGCGCGGCTCGATGCCGCCCGGGTCGAGAACGGTGCCGTCGAGGAGGAGCTCGCCGAGTCCGACGAGGTGCTGGCCCACGAGGTCTCGCTCCTGCGCATCTGCAAGGACGAGTACGAGGTCGAGCAGATGCGCGCCGCGGTCGCGGCGACCCACGAGGGCTTCGAGGCGATGGTCGCGGCCCTCCCCGAGGCCGCCGCCAAGGGTCGCGGGGAGCGCTGGCTCGAGGGCGTGTTCGCGCTCACCGCCCGCCACCGGGGCAACGGTGTCGGCTACGACTCCATCTGCGCCGCCGGCGACCACGCGAACACCCTCCACTGGATCAAGAACACCGGCGACGTCACGGAGGGCGACCTCGTCCTCATCGACGCCGGGGTCGAGGTCGACACCCTGTACACGGCCGACATCACCCGCACCCTCCCCGTCGACGGCACCTTCACCGACGCCCAGCGCGAGGTGTACGACGCCGTCTACGCGGCCCAGGAGGCCGGGATCGCGGCCGTGAAGCCGGGCAACCGGTTCAGCGACGTCCACGCCGCCGCCATCCGCGTCATCGCCGAGCACCTCCACGCGTGGGGCCTTCTCCCGGAGGGCGTCTCGGTCGAGGACACCCTCGACAAGGAGCACGGCCAGTACCACCGCCGGTGGATGGTCCACGGCACGTCGCACCACCTCGGCCTCGACGTCCACGACTGCGCCCTCGCCACCCGCGAGGAGTACATGGACGCCGAGCTCAGGCCGGGGATGGTCCTCACGGTCGAGCCGGGCCTCTACTTCAAGGCCGACGACCTCAAGGCACCCGAGCGCTTCCGCGGCATCGGCGTGCGGATCGAGGACGACGTCCTCGTCACCGAGGACGGCTGCGAGAACCTCTCCGACGCGATGCCCCGCAGCGCCGACGAGGTCGAGGCCTGGACCGCGCGGCTCCAGGGCCGCTGAGCGACCGGGCTCAGCGGCGGTCGAGGACGACCTCGAGGCCGAGGGCCCGCTCGACGCCGGCGGCCTCGCCCGCCCCGCCGAGGATCGTCGTCAGCAGCTCGCGCGGCACCGGGAAGTCGTCCGGCAGCGCGGCGTTGTAGGCCTCGTGCGCCTCGAGCGAGTGCACGGCGGCCTCGAAGTGCTCGCCCGTGACGTCGACGAAGTGCGTGGCCTCCGGGGACCCGGCGACCACGAAGGTCCGGACCCCGCCCCACGGCTCGAGCCCCTCGTCCACGAGGTCGCGGTGCAGCCAGCGGTTGCCGGCGTCGGCGACGGCGTCCAGGGTCGCGAGGCCGACGGCGCGGTGGTCGGCCTGGTTGACCATGCCCGGGCCGAAGCGGTCGGCCCACAGCTGGCCGACGACGAGGTCGGGCCGGTGCCGGCGGATGGCCGCCGCGATCTCACGACGCAGCGGCACCCCGTACTCGACCGACCCGTCGGGCCAGCCGGCGAACTCGACCGACTCGACCCCGACCCGGCGAGCGCTCTCGCGCTCCTCGTCCTCGCGGACCCGCGCGGCCTCCTCGGGGTCCATCGTGTCGATCCCGGCCTCGCCGCGCGTCAGGAGGAAGTACGCGACGGTCGCGCCCTCACCGACCCAGCGGTGCACGGCGGCGGCGGTGCCGTACTCGATGTCGTCCGGGTGCGCGACGACGCAGAGGACGGAGGAGAACGGTCCCTCGAGGGGCTGCAGGGCGCGGCGGTGGTCTCCCATGACCTGACCATAGACCCCGGTGATGGCCGCGAAAACCCCCGCAGCCGAACAGATCCCAGTCGCTCGGCCACCAGCCTTAGACGACCGTAGCCGGGGGTGGCCACGTCGCACAACATGGGGTAGGACTGTCGTTACCGGACCGCGACGCTGCGGCGACGTGGTGCTCACATTCGTCGAGGGAGCCGAGATGACGCACACCACACGACGTCGGCGGGGCGGGATGTGGGCAGCGGCCCTCGCCACCGCAGCCCTGACCCTCACCGGGTGCCTGCAGAACCCCAACCCCACCGGCGGGGCCGGCGGTGGGGGGTTGTCCGGCTTCGTGGACGGCGGCAGCGCCGACGGCGACAAGCAGGTGACGATCCTCGGTGCCTTCGGCGGCGCAGAGGCCGACGCCTTCAACGCCTCGCTCGAGAAGTTCTCGGCCGACACCGGCATCCGGGTCCAGTACACGCCGGACCAGGACTTCACGACGACGATCAAGCAGAAGGTCAACTCGGGCGACGCCCCGGACATCGGCCTCTTCCCACAGCCGGGTGGTCTCCTCGAGTTCGCGGCTGAGAACAAGGTCAACCCGATCGACGTCTACCTCGACTACGACAAGCTCGACTCCACCCTGGTGCCGGGGCTGCTGGAGTCGGCGCGCTACAACGGTCGCGTCTACGGGGCACCGATGAGGCTCGCCGTGAAGAGCCTGGTCTGGTATCCCAAGCCGACCTACGAGGACGCCGGGTACTCCACCGAACCCTCGACCATCCAGGACCTGCAGCGGACCGCCGACGAGATCAGGTCCGCAGGCACCGCGCCGTGGTGCATGGGCTGGGAGTCCGACCAGGCCACCGGCTGGGTGGGCACCGACTGGATCGAGGAGCTCGTCCTGCGCATGTGGGGGCCGGACGTCTACGACCAGTGGACCTCCCACCAGATCCCGTTCAACGACGAGCGGATCGTCCAGTCCTTCGACGAGTTCGCGAAGGTGGCCAAGGGCGACGGCATGGTCCTCGGCGGAGCACAGGGCATCCTCAACACGGCATTCGGGGAGGCGATGAACCCCGCCTTCGCGGCCCCCCCGAAGTGCTACCTCATGCGACAGGGCAACTTCGCCACCGGTTTCCTCCCGGCAGACGTCCAGGCCGACCTGGACCAGAAGGTCGGCATCTTCGTCTACCCGCCGTTCCAGGGCGGCTACGAGGGCAAGGCGATCCTCGGTGGTGGCGACATCGCCGGCCTCTTCAACGGCAACGACGAGGACGCGAAGAAGGTCATGCAGTTCATCACGTCCGACCAGTTCGGTGCCGAGTGGGCCCGGACCGGCGGGTGGCTCTCGCCGCACAAGAGCTTCGACCAGGCCAACTACCCGAACGAGACGACCCGGCAGATGGCCAAGATCGTCGTCGACGCCGACGTCTTCCGCTTCGACGGCTCCGACCTCATGCCCAAGGAGGTCGGGTCCGGAACCTTCTGGACCGGCATGGTCGAGTGGATGAGCGGGAAGTCCTCCCAGGAGGTGGCCGACGAGATCGAGGCCTCCTGGCCCGAGCAGGCGGCCCAGCAGTGAGCACCGCGACGGCACCCATCGGGACCGAACCTCCCGGGACCACCCACGACAAGGAGGTGCGCGGACCCGAGGAGGGCGGAGGTGGCCGAGCGCAGCCCCTGCGCATCCTCGTCGGCGTCGTCGGGATGGCGCTCGTGGTCTGGTTCGTCGCGAACCTCTTCCTGGCGCTGGCCTTCTACCCGGAATGGTTCCTCGACAGCAAGCCCGTCATCGGCGCCATCGCCCTCGTCGCCGGCGTCGGCGGCGCGGCGCTGCTGTTCTACTTCCTCAACGTGTTCGTCGAGGCCCTGCCGCGCAGGCTCTCGGACGGGCTCATCCCCTACGTCTTCCTCGTGCCGTCGCTCGCGTTCATCGGCCTGATGCTCGTCTACCCCACCGTGCAGACGGTCAACTACTCGTTCGCGAACGCCGACAGCACCGCCTACGTGGGGTTCGCCAACTACCGGGCGATCTTCTCCGACAGCACGTTCTGGCAGTCGATCCTCAACAACGTCCTGTGGATCGCCGTGGTCCCGGCGGTCACGGTCGTCTTCGGGGTCATCGTGGCGGTCCTCGGCGACCGGCTGAGCACCCAGGGCGAGAAGGTGGCGAAGAGCTTCATCTTCCTGCCGATGGCGATCTCGTTCGTCGGCGCCTCGGCCATCTGGGGCCTCATCTACGCCTTCGACAACCCCGGCTCCACCCAGACCGGGCTGCTCAACGCCATCTGGACCGGGGTCGGGGGTCAGCCCCAGGCGTGGCTGAACATCTCGACGGGACGCCTGAACTCGTTCCTCATGATGGTGATCCTCATCTGGCTCCAGGTCGGGTTCGCCATGATCCTGCTGTCGTCGGCGATCAAGGGCGTCCCGGAGGACACCATCGAGGCCGCCCGGATCGACGGCGCGGGCGAGGTCCAGATCTTCTTCCAGGTGATCATCCCGCAGATCAAGGGCACGATCGTCACGGTCTTCATCACCGTGCTCATCCTCGTGCTCAAGGTCTTCGACATCGTCTACGTCCTGACCAACGGGCGCTTCGAGTCCAACGTCATCGCGAACCTGTTCTTCAACGAGCTGTTCGCCAACAGCCAGGCGGGGCGGGCCACGGCGATCGTCGTCGTCCTCCTCATCGCGGTCATCCCCGTGCTGATCTACCAGGTGCGTCACTTCCGAGCAGAGGAGGCCAACCGATGAGCGGCCGTGCGCTGATGAAGGACGGGAGGCCCCGCAGCCTCTTCTCGATCGTGACGATGACGGTCCTGGTCGTTCTCTGGACCATCCCCACGCTCGGCCTGCTCGTCACCTCGTTCCGGACCCGGGACGCCGCGGCGTCGACGGGGTGGTGGTCGGCGCTGTTCAACCCCGGGGACGCCGGGTTCACCCCGTCGAACTACCAGCGGGTGTTCGAGGGCAACGACATCGGAACCGGGCTGCTCAACAGCGTCATCGTGGCGATCCCCGCGACGATCCTGCCGATCATGTTCGCGGCCTTCGCCGCGTACGCGTTCACGTTCATGGACTTCCGCGGCAAGGACGTGCTGTTCATCGTCGTCGTCGGCCTCCTCGTGGTGCCGATCCAGGTGGCGTTCCAGCCGATGCTCGACGTGCTCGGCCCCCGCGGGCTCGGAATCTCGGGCCAGTTCATCGCGGTGTGGCTGCTGCACACCGGGTTCGGCATGCCGCTCGCGGTGTACACCTTGCGCAACTACATGGCCACCCTGCCCGTGAGCGTCGTGGAGTCGGCCAAGGTCGACGGGTGCAGCCACTACCAGACGTTCTGGAAGCTCGTCGCCCCCATGTCCGTCCCCGCGATCGCGGCGTTCGCGACCCTCCAGTTCCTGTGGGTCTGGAACGACCTGCTCATCGCGAAGCTGTTCCTCAGCTCCGGCAACTCGACGGTGATCGTCCAGGTGCAGCAGCTGCTCGGGACTCAGGGACAGGGCAAGGAGCTGCTCACCGCGGCGGCCTTCGTCTCCATGGTCATCCCGATGATCGTCTTCTTCGCGCTCCAGCGGTTCTTCGTCCGCGGCCTCACGTCGGGAGCGGTCAAGGGCTGAGCGGTGGCGATCCCGCCGGTCAGCTGGCCGGCGGTGCCTGCTCCGGCTCCGAGGAGCGCTGGGCCATCCGGGCGCGCTCCTCCTCCTGGGCGCGACGGACCTGCTCCTGGGCGGCCTTCATCGGGTCCATCTGGGTGAGCAGCTCACGGCCCCGGGCGACGTGCTTGTGCTCGCAGAGCACCTCGTACTTCGCGGCGACGACCTGGCTCACGCTCGTGAAGTCGCGGTGGCCCTGGGTGAGGCGGTAGCCGACGGTGGCCCAGATGGAGCCGAAGACGGCGCCGAACACGACGGTCGCGAGGACGCTGACCATGTTGAAGCCGTTCGGGTCGAACACGGCGAGGATGGTGCCGACGAAGAGCCCGAGCCACATGCCGGAGAGCGCCCCGGCGCCGATGACCCGTCCCCGGGTGAGCCGGCCGGTGACGCGTTCGAGCTGCTTGAGGTCGGTGCCGACGATGAGGAGGTCCTGGACCGGGAACTCGTGGTCCGAGAGGTAGTCGACGGCCTTCTGCGCCTCCTCGTAGGAGTCGTGGACCCCGAGCGACATCGGGTACTCCAGCGACAAGGCGGCGCGCAGGCCCGGGCGCATCGGCTGGTTGCTCATGCCCCCAGTGTCCCACCACCGGCTGGGAGCCGGCTGGACGGGGGCTGGACGGCCTACGCGGCCCGGTAGTCCTCGAGGAGGCGCCGGCCGATGATCATCTTCTGGATCTCGGCGGTCCCCTCGCCGATGAGGAGCATCGGGGCCTCGCGGTAGAGCCGTTCGATCTCGTACTCCTTGGAGTACCCGTAGCCACCGTGGATCCGGAAGGACTGCTCGACGACGTTCGCGCAGTTCTCCGAGGCGAGGTACTTCGCCATCCCGGCCTCGAGGTCGTTGCGCTGGCCCGCGTCCTTGAGCCGGGCCGCCTTGACCATCATCTGGTGGCTCGCCTCGACCTTGGTCGCCATGTCGGCGAGGCGGAAGAGGATGCCCTGGTGCTCGGCGATCTTCTTGCCGAAGGTCTCGCGCTGCTGGCTGTAGGCGATCCCGAGCTCGAAGGCCCGGCGCGAGAGGCCGCAGGCGCGGGCGGCGACGTTGACGCGGCCCACCTCGACGCCGTCCATCATCTGGTAGAAGCCCTTGCCGGGGACGCCGCCGAGGACCTGGGCGTCGGTGGTGCGGTGGCCGTCGAAGATGAGCTCGGTGGTGTCGACGCCCTTGTAGCCCATCTTGTCGATCTTGCCCGGGACGGTGACACCCTGAGCGGTCTCGCCGAAGCCGGACTCCTTGTCGATGAGGAACGTCGTCATGTTCTTGTACGGGCTGTCGCTCTCGCCGAGGTCGCTGCGCACGAGCACCGCGACGAGGTTGGCCGACCCACCGTTGGTCAGCCACATCTTCTGGCCGGTGATGACCCACTCCTCGCCGTCGCGGACGGCCTTGGTGCGGATCGCCGCGACGTCGGAGCCGAGGCCCGGCTCGGACATCGAGAAGGCGCCGCGGACCTCGCCCGTCGCCATCCGCGGCAGGTAGCGCTCCTTCTGCTCCTCGGTGCCGTGCTGGAGGATCATGTAGGCGACGATGAAGTGCGTGTTGATGATGCCGCTGACGCTCATCCAGCCGCGGGCGATCTCCTCCACGACGAGGGCGTAGGTGAGCAGGGACTCCCCCAGCCCGCCGTACTCCTCGGGGATCATCAGCCCGAAGATCCCCATCTCCTTCATGCCCTCGACGATCTTCGTCGGGTACTCGTCCCGGTGCTCCAGCTCGGTGGCGACGGGGAGGATCTGCTCGTCGACGAACTCGCGGACGAGCTTGATGAGCTCGTGCTGCTCCTCGGTGAGACCGTCGGTGGTCTGGAGTCGGGACATGCGCGGGTGCCGCCTTCGCGTGGGTCGGTCGGGATCGGCTTCCGAGTATGCCGGGGGCGGTGTGCCTCAGGAACGTCCCGCCGGTGTGAGTCCCCCCACCGTGTGAGTCCCGGCACGTGCGGGGTTTATCGGGTGACCCGAGAAGACCGCGCTTCACCCGAGAAGGCTTTCCGGGTGAAGCGCGGGTTTATCGGGTGACCCGAGAAACCCGCTGGCGCCGAGCGGGCGGGTCCGGGACGCTGGAGGCCGTGGCACCCCGCCGCGCCGCCACGGCGTCAGCACCGATCGAAGGAGGCCGAGATGTCGATGACCGTCCCGGGCCGCACCCAGGCCCCCGCACCCTCCCTCGACCAGGAGCACCCCCGTGGCACACCAGCCGTTCCACCTGCCGGAGAAGCAGGCAGCCTTCTCCACCGACACCTCACCTGACGCCCCGCCCGAGGGCGAGCGCTGGTCCTCCTGGGACGGCGCGACCCACGGCCCGAAGCCCCGCCCCGGCTGGGTCGTCACCGACCTGGGCGCCGTCGACGTCGACCTCGGCGTCCTCAAGACCGGCAAGGAGGCCGACGTCCACGTCGTCCGCCGCTGGGTCCCCGGCAGCGACCGGGTCACGACGATGGCCGCCAAGCGGTACCGCAGCGGCGACCACCGTCTGTTCCACCGCGACGCCGGCTACCTCGAGGGGCGCCGGGTCCGCCGGACCCGCGAGATGCGGGCTATGGCGCGCCGCACCGACTTCGGCAAGCAGATGATCTCCGGCCAGTGGGCGGCCGCCGAGTTCGACGCGCTCGGCAGGCTCTGGGAGCTGGGCCTCCCCGTCCCCTACCCCGTGCAGCTCGACGAGTCCGAGATGCTCATGGAGTTCGTCGGCAGCACCGACGGAGCCACCCCGGTGGCCGCACCGCGGCTCGTCCACCACCGCCCGGCCCCGGACCTGCTCGAGGACCTCTTCGAGCAGCTGCGCACGGCGATGCTCACCCTGGCGCACCACGGGTGGGCGCACGGCGACCTCAGCCCGTACAACGTCCTCGTCCACGAGGAGCGGCTCGTCCTCATCGACTGGCCGCAGGTCGTCGACGTCATCGGCAACCCGCAGGGGTTCGACTTCCTCGAGCGGGACGCCCTGACGATGGCGACGTGGTTCCAGCGCAAGGGGCTCGACCTCGACGGCGGTGAGCTCGTCGCCGATCTCGTCGCCGAGGCCACGAGCCGGTTCTGACCCCCTAGGGTCTGGGGATGCCGACGAAGCCCCCCGCCCTCGCCGAGCCGACCGTCCCGGACCCGATGGAGGCCCCACCGCTGCGGTGGGGCGTCCTCGGGCCCGGCGGCATCGCCAACGTCTTCGCCTCCGCCGTGCGCGAGGGCACCCGCTCGGAGGTCGTCGCGGTCGGCTCCCGGTCGGCCGACCGGGCCAGCGTCTTCGCCCGCCGCCACGGCGCCGCCCGCTCGTACGGGTCGTACGAGGCGCTCGTGGCGGACGACGGGGTGGATGCCGTCTACGTCGCGTCACCGCACAGCGAGCACCGCGAGCACGCCCTGCTGGCCCTGTCGGCCGGGAAGCCCGTCCTCGTCGAGAAGGCCTTCGCGCGCAACCTCGCGGAGGTCGACGAGGTGCTCGACGCGGCGCGGGGCGCGGGCCTGCTCGCCGCCGAGGCGATGTGGAGCCGCTACCTGCCGCAGTACGACGTGGTCCGGCGCACGGTCGAGGCCGGGACGCTCGGCGACCTGGTCATCGTCCAGGCCGACCACGGCCAGCGGCTGTGGCCGGACGGGCCGCAGCGCCTCGCCGACCCCGCCCTCGCCGGCGGCGCCCTGCTCGACCTCGGGGTGTACCCGATCGCCTTCGCCGACCACGTCCTCGGCGGGCTCGACGACGTCGCGGCACGCGGCACGCTCAGCCCGGAGGGCGTCGACGTCACGGTGGGGGTCACCGCTCGCAGCGGTGACACCCTGGCCCGGATGACCTGCACGATGGCCGCCGCGACGGCGTGCACCGCCACCGTCGCGGGCACGGCCGGCCGGATCGAGATGAGCACGCGGTTCTACGGCCTGGGCTCGACCCTGCGGCTCGTGGCCCCCGACGACACCGTCCTCGACACGTGGGAGCCGGCGTCCCGGGAGCACGGGTTCCGCTACCAGGTCGCCGAGGTGGCACGGGCGGTGGGCGAGGCCCGCACCGAGACGTGGTCGGTCCCGTGGGAGGCCACGCGACGGGTCATGGCGGTCATGGACGGGGTCCGAGGTCAGGTCGGCGTCGTCTACCCGGGAGAATGACGCGCATGGGATCGGTACACCTGTGGATGCGACACGAGACGCGCTCGACCGAGCGACGCGCCCCGCTCACCCCCAGCGACGCCGCACGGCTCGTCGCGGACGGGGCGACGGTCACCGTCGAGGAGTCCCCGCAGCGGGTCTTCGGCGCCGAGGCCTACCGCGTCGGCGGGTGCCGCGTCGTGCCGGCGGACTCCTGGGTGGACGCCCCGGACGACGCCTACGTCCTCGGCATCAAGGAGCTCCCCGCCACCCCCGACGCCCTCCGGCACCGCCACATCTTCTTCGGCCACGCGTACAAGGGCCAGGAGGGGGCCGGCGACCTGCTGCGCCGCTTCGCCGACGGCGGAGGCGCGCTGCTCGACCTCGAGTACCTCACGGCGCAGGGCCGCCGCGTCATCGCCTTCGGGTACTGGGCCGGGTACGTCGGGGCCTCGCTCGGCCTCCTCGCGGCCGCGGGTCGGCTGGACGCACCGCTGCGACCGATGGAGCGGGCCGAGCTCGACGCACTCGTCGCCGCGGCGGGCTCCGACGGGCTCCGCGCGCTCGTCGTCGGGGCGCTGGGGCGCAGCGGACGGGGCGCCGTCGACGCGCTCACCGGGGCCGGAGCGGCACCGACCACCTGGGACCGCGGCCAGACGGTGACCCTCGACCGCGATGCCCTGCGCGCCCACGAGCTCCTCGTGAACTGCGTCCTCTCCACGGTGCCGCAGGCTCCGTTCGTCGGGCCGGAGGACCTGGACGCCCGGCGCGCCCTGCGGGTGGTCGCCGACGTCACGTGCGACGTCACCTCGGAGCACAACCTCATCCCGGTGAACACGGCGATCACGAGCTGGGAGGAGCCGGCGCGCCGGGTCGCCGAGGACCCCCTCCTCGACGTCATCGCCGTCGACAACCTGCCGTCGCTGCTGCCCCGCGAGGCCAGCACGGCCTTCTCGGCCGACCTCGTGCGGCTCGTCCCCGAGCTGGCGGGGCTGCGGGGCCCGTGGGGCGAGGCGCGCCGGGCCTACGAGGCCGCGCAGGCCGCCGGAGACACCCGGGGCTGAGCAGTGCCCTCGGGGGTCACCGGACGAGGACGCGCGCCCCGATCGGCATGAGGTCCTGGGCCCAGATCATGTTCATGGCGCCGTTGCTCAGCCGGGCGCAGCCGTGCGAGGCCGGGTACGGCGGGATGTTCGGCGACCCGTGGACCGCCCAGCCGCGGTAGAAGTACTTCGGCCGCCACAGCTCGCCGAGCTCGCTGTCGTCGGGCCCGTCGACCTGGCGGAAGACGGCGAAGGTGCCGCGTGGCGTGGTCGCGACGGCCTGGTGCCCGGCCGAGGACGTGTACGTCTCGCCGCTGCCGGTCGAGGTGTTGAGGATGACCGTGGGCTTCCCGCCCCGGACGACCATGAGGACCTGGCGGTCGAGGTCGATCTCGATGCCGCTGCCCGACAGCTTCGCCGACGGGCGCGCGCCCCGGTCGAGCGCCGCCCGGGTCTTCGGCCCGACGACCCCGTCGCGGGAGATGCCGGCGGACTTCTGGAGGGCGAAGACGGCCTGCTGGGTCAGCGACCCGAAGCTGCCGTCGGGGGTCCCGAGCCAGTAGCCGAGCTCGGAGAGGCGCTGCTGCACCGCGAGGACGTCCTTGCCCTTGTCGCCGTAGCGCAGCGAGGCCGGTGGCTTCGGCGGCTCCGGCGTGGGCGTCGTGGTGGGGGTGGCCGTGGGCGTCGCGGACGGCGTGGGCGTGCTCGACGGGGACGGGGTGCCGGAGGCGCTGGGCGAGGCCGATGCCGAGGCGGAGGGCGACCCGGACGCCGAGGACGCGGGAGCGGCCGGTGGGGCGCCGGCGCTCGTGCCGGTCCAGCGGTCGAGCTGGGCACAGCCGGCCAGCGCCGTCGTGGCGGCGAGCGCCAGCGCGGCCACTGCGGCCCCGCGCGCAGTCCTGGTCCTCATCCGTGGTCCCCCGTCGACGTGTGGTGGAACCTCCACGAGACGTCATCGGGGCCGCGGGACGCAAATCGGCGCGCCCTGCCGTGACCGCATCGTTGTGCGGGGGCACGGCTCAGGACCGGGCCCGGACCACCTCGTGGGTGGCCAGGACGCGGCGCGCGACCTCCACGTGGAGGTTCTCGACCATCCGCCCGTTGTGGGTGACGACCCCGCTCCCGGCGCCGGCCTCCCAGGCCTCGAGGATCCCGCGGGCGTCCTCGACCTCGGCCTCGGACGGGGCGAAGACGGTGTTGCAGGGACCGACCTGGCCGGGGTGGATGAGGGTCTTGCCGTCGAAGCCGAGGTCGCGGCCCTGCCGGCACTCCTCCTCGAAGCCGTCGAGGTCCGCGACGTCGTTGTACACGCCGTCGAGGACGGCCACCCCGGCGTCCCGCGCCGCGAGCACGGCGAGCGAGAGGGAGGTCAGCAGCGGGGCCCGTCCGGGGACGAAGCGGGCGCGCAGCTCCTTGACGAGGTCGTTGGTGCCGAGCACGAGCACGGCGAGCCGGTCGGACGCGGTGGCGATCGCCCGGGCGTCGAGGATCGCGCCCGGCGTCTCGACCATCGCCCACAGCCGGGTGCGGTCGGGGGCGCCGTGCCGCTCCATCGCCGCGACGAGGCCCCGGACCTCCTCGGCCGAGCCGACCTTCGGGACGACGACTGCGTCCGGGCCGGCGGCACAGGCTGCCTCGAGGTCGGCGTCGTGCCACTGCGTGCCGAGCCCGTTGACGCGGATCGTCACCTCGCGGTGGCCGTACTCGCCGGACGACGCTGCGCTGCAGGCGTTCTCACGGGCGGCATCCTTGGCGTCCGGCGCGACCGCGTCCTCGAGGTCGAGGATCAGCCCGTCGACCGGCAGGCCCTTGGCCTTCTCGAGCGCGCGCTCGTTGCTGCTCGGCATGTAGAGCACCGAGCGTCGGGGGGTGTAGTGCTCGCTCATGCCTGCCCCTCCCCCGCCGGGGCGTACAGCTCGGCGAGCTCGGGGTCGTTCGCGGAGAGCCGGTCGGCGAGCTCGAGGATGACGAGGCACTGCTTGAGGCTCGCGTCGTCCTCCATCTTCCCGTCGAGCATCACCGCGCCGGTGCCGTCACCCATCGCCTCCTTGACCCGGCGCGCGTGGGCGACGTCGGCGGCGGAGGGGCTGAACACCTTCTTGGCGATGGCGATCTGGACGGGGTGCAGCGTCCACGTGCCGACGCAGCCGAGGAGGAAGGCGTTGCGGAACTGGTCCTCGCAGGCGACGACGTCGGCGATGTCACCGAACGGGCCGTAGTACGGGAGGATCCCGTGCATCGCGCAGGCGTCGACCATCCGGGCGATCGTGTAGTGCCACAGGTCCTGCTGGTAGGTGGGCCGGTCGCCCTGGATGTCGCCGTCCACCGGGTCCTGGCGGACGAGGTAGCCGGGGTGGCCGCCCCCGACCCGCGTGGTCTTCATCCGCCGGTCGGCGGCGAGGTCGGCGGGGCCGAGGCTGATGCCCTGCATCCGCGGGCTGGCCCCGGCGATGGCCTCGACGTTGGCCATCCCCCGGGCGGTCTCGAGGATGGCGTGGACGAGGATCGGCCGGGTGAGGCCGGCCCGGGCCTCGAGCTGGGCGAGCAGCCGGTCGACGTAGTGGATGTCCTCGGGCCCCTGGACCTTGGGGACCATGACGACGTCGAGGCGGTCGCCGATCTCGGTGACGAGGGTCGTGAGGTCGTCGAGGGCCCACGGGCTGTCGAGGGCGTTGACCCGCGTCCAGAGCTGGGTGTGCTCGCCGAGGTCGGTGGTCCTGGCGATGTCGACGAGGCCCGCCCGGGCGGCCTCCTTGTTCTCGGCCTTCACGGCGTCCTCGAGGTTGCCGAGGAGGACGTCGACGGTGCCGACCATGTCCGGCACCTTGGCGGCCATCTTCGGGTTGCTCGGGTCGAAGAAGTGGATCATCCGGGACGGCCGCGCCGGCACCTCGCGCAGCGGCAGCGGGGCACCGACGGCGAGGGGGGCGAAGAAGTCCTTGGCGCTGCGCATCATCGAGCCTTCCGAGGCGGGTGCACGGTCGGGTCGGACGCTAGCAGCGGGAACCGTTCCCGACCCATGAGCCACGTCACGTGTGACGGACGCCGCCCCCGCGTAGGATCGACGTCCTGAACCGAGGAGGCCGCTCGAGGTCATGCCCACCGACACGCGAACCGACGCCGAGCCCATCGAGCTCGAGGGCGAGCTCGTGACCATCGAGGACACCTGTCTCGTCCGCCTGCCAGAGGACGCGAGCACGGCCCTCCCCTCGCGCGGCCAGGTGGCCGTGCACGCGACGCTCGAGGGCCACGCGTTCGACACCGTCGTGGAGCCGGACGGCCGCCGGGGTCACTGGGTGCGCGTCGACGCCCGCCTGCAGGAGGCGGCCGGTGTCGGTCCCGGCGACACCGTCTCGCTGACCCTCGAGGTGGCCGCGGACTGGCCGGAGCCGGACGTGCCGGAGGACCTCGCGGCCGCCCTCGCGGACGCGCCCGAGAGCATCCGGGAGACGTGGGAGGACATCACCCCGATGGCCCGGTGGGAGTGGGTGCGCTGGGTCGGGGCGACACGGAACCCCGAGACGCGGCAGCGCCGGGTCGAGGTGAGCCTGTCGAAGATGGACCACGGCAAGCGCCGCCCCTGCTGCTTCGACCTGTCGTCCTGCACCGACCCGGACCTCGCGAGGAGCGGCAGGCTGCGCGAGCCCTCGTAGGGGACCGGGACCGGGGACGGGCCCGGCGGCGCGGGTCAGGCGGGCGCTCGGAGCCGGGCCGCCGGCGTGCCCACGTGGCGGAAGGCGTCGCTGGTGTCGACGTCGACCTCGACGCCGCGCTGGAACAGCAGGATGATGTCGGACCCTCCGAACTGGAAGTAGCCGAACTCGGCCCCCTTGGACAGCTCGGAGCCCTCCGAGGCGGTCAGGACCACGGACGCGACGTGCGACATGCCGACCGGGACCACCCCGACGAGGCCGATGTCACCCTCCGGCCGACCGGCGGTGTCCAGGACGAACACCCCGCGCGTCTGGAAGAACTCGTAGCCCGACTGGGCGCGGTCCAGGGACGCGAACCTGCCGTCCTCGACGTCGACCTGCATGTAGACCTGCCCCTGGACCACCCGGGACTCGCAGACCCGGCCCGCGACGGGGACGTGGAAGCGGTGGTAGGCCGAGGGCGGGAGCATGTAGTGGACGAACGTGCCCCCGGCGAAG
Organism: uncultured Actinomycetota bacterium; assembly: GCA_963709785.1. Taxonomy (GTDB): domain Bacteria; phylum Actinomycetota; class Actinomycetes; order Actinomycetales; family Dermatophilaceae; genus Phycicoccus. The sequence continues at coordinate 45,218 of CAVPXT010000010.1, forward strand.
GCGTCCGCGTGAGGGCTGTCCGTCAGCAGCTCGGGGATGCGGCCGTAGGTGGCGGTGTCCTTGACCCGGGTCCTCGGGATGGCGGAGTCGTCACCGATCCGGAAGGTCTGCTCGTAGCTGGAGTCGGCCGGGCAGGCGACGGTCAGGTTGTCGACGGGGTCGGCGACCGGGCGCAGCCCCGGGTTGAGCTGCCTCGCGAAGAACTGGTTGAAGGTCTGCCACCCGCTGGGCATGTTGGGCCGACCTCCCACGAGGGACTCCTCGATGGTGTACTGCGGCGCGTCCTCGAGGAAGGACGCGAGGACGTCCTCGTCGAAGGACTCCGGGGTGTCGAGGAACTCCCCCCACGTGTTCGCGAACTCCGTGAGCCACCGGCGCAGCGCCGGGGACCTCTCGGCCGCGCGGTGGCCGTCGTCGCCGACCGGTTGGTCGATGACCCAGAAGAAGTGCGCCAGCCGGTCGCTGACCTCCTCCGCGTGCCGCTGCCGTGCCGGCCCGCCGGACCAGGCCTCGCTCCGCGACTGGCGGGGAACCCACCGTGCAAAACCCGCGAGGTAGTCGACGTACTCGCCGATGGTGCGCGGCCAGGAGAGCGCGTCGACCAGCGTGGACTCGAGTTCGCGGGGCGCCCTGTCGGCAGCCTTGTCGAGGGATCGCTCGAGCATCTCGGCGAGGCCGTCCTCTCGCGACAACAGCGCTCGCAGCGACTCGTCGATCTGCGTTCGGTCGTTCTGCATGAATGGCTCCTTCCGAAGACTTCCGGGATGGCCTTCGGTCACCGTAGCAGCAGGCCCTGGGTCCGGCGGGGTTGCACTGCAGCCCGATCCGGCTTGACGAGGTGTAGCGGGGCGGTCAGGAGAGGCGCGCCCGCTGGGTCCGGTGCTGGGGTTCGGTGGTGCGGGTGCGGCCGGTGGTGGAGGTCCAGGTGATGGTGCCGTCGGGGTCGAGGCGTGTAGCGCCAGCGGCCGGTCTGCTTGAGGCGGTGGTGGCGTCGGCAGAGGCCGGCGAGGTTGGCGGGGGTGGTGGGTCCGGTGGGCCAGGGTCGGGTGTGGTCGAGGTCGACGTGGTCGGCGCGTCTCGTGCAGCCCCACATGCGGCAGGTGCCGTCCCTGGTGGTGACGAACTCCCGCATCGCCGCCGGTGGCCGGTACGCGTTGGTGGTGTGGGAGGTGAGGGTGCCGGTGTCGGCGTCCAGGACCGCCCTCGCGACGTCCAGCGGGAGGGCCTTCAGGAGCCCGGCGACGGTGGCCGCCTCGACCCAGCCGAGGCCGGGCAGGTGGGTGCCGGAGACCGCGTACCCGGTGGTCACGGGCGAGACGACGGTGGCGACGTCCCCGTCGGGTTCGGGGCCCATCTCGATCCAGGACAGCTCCTCGCGGGACTCCGCACTGAGGTCACCGAAGCGGACGACCTCGCCGGTGTCGTGGTCCACGATGGTGTCGTCGTCGTCCCAGTCGTACCTGAACCGCTCGACCGGCCCCGGTTCGACGAGCGGCACACCGGTGACGACCGGTATCCCGAGGGTGACCTTGGCGGTGACGTCCACGTTCCTCAGCAGCAGGTCACCGAACGCGTCGGCTCGTGCCTCGGAGAGGGTGAGCGAGCCGTCCATCGCCCGGTACTCCCCGGCGAGGCTCTCCACCGCCGACCACGCGGCAGCACTGGTCGCGGTGGGGAGGGAGGCGAACCACTCGGTCAGCCCGTCGACCCCCGGCCGGACCTCGACGGTCCGGCACTTCCGGGTGGTCTCCGCGTGCGCGGCGACCTGGTCCGCCGCGACCCGTCCGGCGACACGGCGCGCCTCGGACGTCACCCGGGCCGGGTCCATCGCCGCCAGCCGCGGAGCGAGGTCGGCATCCACCCGCAGGCACGCCTCCACGTCGAGACCGGCGCACGCCTCGACGACCTTGTGCGCCGAGGAGACCGCCAGGTCCCCCGAGAGCACGAGGTCCCGCATCGCCGGGAACCGCTCACCGAGTGCCGCACCGAGCGCGGCCTTCCGACCGGCCAGCCCCTCGGTCACCCCGGTCGCCAAGCTCATCTCCGCCGCCGCCATCGCATCGACGTACCCGACCGGGTGCACCCGCTCCCACGGACCCGACTCCCGCATCGTCGTCTCCACCCGGGCACCCCACGCCCCGAGGACCGCGACCAGCCCGTCCGCGCAGTTCGCGACCGCCTGCGCCTCCCCGGCAAGCTCGAACGCCTCCACCGGATCGAGCCCGTGCCCCTCGGCAGCGACCTCACGCGCCACCGCCGCGCACCCCTCACGCAGCGCCGCGATGCGACTGCTGAGCCGGCCCCTGTCCATGCCTCATCGTACCGAACACCTGTTCGACACACAAGACCCGATCCACGCCTGTTCACCTACAGCAGAACGAGTTTGCCTCGCGTACACGAAGTGACACATTCGTCGAATGTTGGACACCGGAAGGGGCTCAGACGAGCGCGTACGGCGCCTCCGCCGAGCGCCCCTGGAAGGCGAGGATGGCCGGGTTGACCACCTGGCCCTCGCGGATCTCGATCGCCCGGGACACCGTCTCGTTCGCGTCCCACCCGGAGGACCCTTCGAGCACCGGCCGCAGGAAGGGCATGAGCGCGGAGCTGTTCTCCCAGGTGGCCGAGTTCCACAGGTACGACGGGCTGTGGTCCACGGCGTAGTAGAGGACGTTCGGGCCCACGACGAAGCTCGGCTCGTCGAACGACGTCGGCCGCGCCCACTCGAAACCCATGCCGCGGTCGCACGACACGTCGACGACGACGCTCCCCGGCCGGAACGCGTCCAGGTCGGCCGTCCGCAGGTAGACGAGCGGGTCCGCGGTGTCCTGGAGCGTGCAGTTGACGACGATGTCGTTCTCCGCGAGGTACGCGGGCAGCGGTTCGCGACCACGCTCGGTGATGACGTGGCCGGGCTCGCCGCCCCGCGGGAGCCGGTCGAAGTGCCGGATCCGCACCGAGTGGATCGGCGCACCCACGGCAGCCACCTGTCGGTGCGTCAGGACCGCCACCTCGGACACGCCGTGCGCGTTGAGCGCCGTGACCGCCCCTCGGGCCGTGGCGCCGAAGCCGATGACCACCGCGCTGAGGCGCCGCCCGTAGTCCCCGGTCAGGCCGGCGAGCTCGAGCGCGTGGAGCACCGAGCAGTACCCGGCGAGCTCGTTGTTCGCGTGGAAGACGTGCAGGCCCACCGCGCCGTCACTCGTCCAGTGGTTCATCGCCTCGAACGCGATGAGCGTGAGGCGTCGGTCGATCGCGAGCTGGGTGAGTGCGGTGTCCTGGACACAGTGCGGCCAGCCCCACAGCACCTGGCCGGACGAGAGCGCCGCGACGTCCTCGTGCTGCGGCTTGGGCAGCAGGACCACGTCGGAGTCGGCCAGCAGCTCGGCCCGGGAGGCGAACCCGGCGACGTGCTCCGCGAGCGAGGCGTCGGAGGCACCGAACCGCGCGCCGTAGCCGTGCTCGAGGGTGATGCGTGCGCGCAGGTCCGGGTCGAGCAGGGGAAGGTGCTCCGGGTGCAGCGGCAGCCGGTACTCGTTCTCCTTCGCCGACGTCCCGACGACACCGAGCGACAGGAGCGTCACTTCTTCTTCGGCGGGTGGATCGTGTCGGAGAAGGACACGTCGGCGCCCTTGCGCTTCTCGGCGCGCTTCTCCTTGATGGACTTCCCGGACTTCTTGGACATGTTCTGCCGCGGCGACTTGTCGCTCATGGGGGCGTCTCTCTGAGAGGAAGCCTGGACGGCTCCGTCCCCCGACACTACGCCCCTGCGCGCGCTCCCGCCGGGGCCCGCCGACCCCGGGGGTGTGGGAGAGTGCGGGGCATGACGGAGGAGGCGCCCGAGACCCCGGCCGTCGACGTCACGCGCCTCGTCAACGAGGCGGCGACGAAGTCCGGCCTCCTGTGGGTCCGCGTCCCCGGGGGCCAGACCCACCCCGTCTGGCACGTCTGGCACGACGACGGCGACGAGCGCGGCACCGGCCCCGCGGCGTACGTCGTCTCCGGTCCCGGCGAGCAGCACCTGCCCTGGCTCCCCGAGGAGGTCGAGCTCGTCCTGCGCAGCAAGGACTCCGGGGGCCGCCTCCTCACGATGCCCGCGAGCGCCCGCGAGCTGGACCCGGGTTCGGAGGCGTGGGAGGCCGCCGTCGAGGTGCTCCGCCCCGCCCGGCTCAACGCCACCGGAGACGTCGCGCAGCGGTGGCGCGAGGGGTGCACCATCCACGTCCTCGTCCCGCACGGCCACCCGGTGGAGTCGCCCGGGCACTACGACGACGCGTCGGGCACCGCGCCGGTGCGTCCGGCACCGCCGGCGACCGCCGGCTGGCGCCCTTGGCACTGGCGCGGTCGGGCCGGAGCCCGCCGCAACACGACCCGCTGAGCGTGGGTCCCACCCCCGGCGCCGGATAGCCTGTCGGTCGTGAGCACGCCGACCCGCGCCTTCGTCGGCCGCCTGGCCGAGCTGGACGTCTTCGACCCGCTCGGCGACAAGGTCGGCCGGGTCCGTGACGTCGTCGTCACCTTCAGCGCGAGCCGCAGCCGCCCCCGCGCCATCGGCCTCGTCGTCGAGGTCCCCGGACGGCGCCGCGTCTTCGTCCCGATGACCCGCGTCACCTCGGTCGAGGGCGGTCAGGTCATCACGACCGGGCTGGTCAACATGCGCCGCTTCGAGCAGCGCCCCAACGAGACCCTCGTCGTCGCCGAGCTCTTCGAACGGCAGGTGCAGGTCCGCGTCGACTCCGGTGACGTCGTCACCGCCACCGTCCAGGACGTCGGCATCGAGCAGCTCGGGCCCCGCGGCTGGGCCGTCACCCGCGCCGCCGTCCGGCTCTCCGCCTCCCGCCCGGGACGCCTCGGCATCGGCCGGCGGCGCGGCGAGACGTTCGTCGCCCCCATCGAGGACGTCAAGGGCCTGCGCGACCCGAGCGAGGGACAGGGCGCGGCGCGCCTCCTGGAGACCTACGAGGACCTCAAGCCCGCCGACCTCGCGGAGGTCATCCACGACCTCTCCCCGCAGCGCCGGGCCGAGGTCGCCGCCGTCCTCGCCGACGAGCGCCTCGCCGACGTCATCGAGGAGCTCCCCGGCGACGACCAGGTCGAGATCCTCGTCGGGCTCGAGGTCGCGCGCGCGGCCGACGTCCTCGAGGCGATGGAGCCCGACGACGCCGCCGACCTCCTCTCCGAGCTGCCCGACGAGCGCCGCGAGGAGCTGCTCCAGCGGATGCAGCCCGACGAGGCCGCCGACCTGCGCCGCCTGCTCACCTACGACGAGAACACCGCCGGTGGCCTGATGACCACCGAGCCGGTGATCCTCGGGCCCGAGGCCTCGATCGCCGAGGCCCTCGCGGTCGTGCGCCGCCAGGAGCTCTCCACGGCACTGGCCACCACCGTCTTCGTCTGCCGCCCGCCGCTCGAGACGCCCACCGGCAAGTTCCTCGGCATCGTGCACCTCCAGCGGCTGCTGCGCGAACCGCCGCACAACCCGGTCGGCGGCATCATCGACAAGGACGTCGAGCCGCTCCTCCCGACCGCCAGCCTCGGGCAGGTGACCCGGATGCTCGCCACCTACGACCTCGTCGGCATGCCGATCGTCGACGAGAACGGAGCGCTCGTGGGCGCCGTCACCGTCGACGACGTGCTCGACCACATCCTCCCCGACGACTGGCGCGAGGAGCGTCACGACGTCGTCGCCCCGAAGGAGGTCACCAGTGGCTGAGCGCGACCGTCGGGTGCGCATCGACCAGCCCCGGGACGTCTCGCGACGCCGGCTGCAGGTGCCGGTGCTCTTCACCGAGGAGGCCTTCGGGGTCATCTCGGAGAAGTTCGCCCGCTTCATGGGCACCGCGTACTTCCTCATCGGCATGACCGTCTTCGTCGCGGTCTGGCTGCTCTGGAACTTCCTCGCGCCGGCCGACCTGCGGTTCGACCCCTACGCGTTCATCTTCCTCACCCTGATGCTCAGCCTCCAGGCGTCGTACGCGGCCCCGCTCATCCTGCTGGCCCAGAACCGGCAGGCCGACCGTGACCGCGTGGCCCTCGAGCAGGACCGGTCCCGCGACGAGCGGAACCTCGCCGACACCGAGTTCCTCACCCGCGAGGTGGCCGCGCTCCGCATCGCGATGCGTGACACGGCGACCCGCGACTTCGTCCGCAGCGAGCTGCGCGACCTCCTCGACGAGATGGAGGAACGCGGCCTGTCGGTCGTGAGGGAGGTCACCGGCGACGGGGGCGAGGTCGGCGAGGGCGCCGAGCCGACCTAGACTCGGGGGTATGCCGCAGGTCAGCCCCGACGCCCTCCACGCCGCCCTCGAGACGGTCATCGACCCCGAGATCCGCAAGCCCGTCACCGAGCTCGGGATGGTCGGGGCGATCAGCTGCGACGACGACGGACGGGTGGCCGTCACCATCCTCCTCACCGTGGCCGCGTGCCCGCTCAAGGAGACGCTGACCAAGGACACCACCGCGGCCCTCGCGAAGGTCGACGGCGTCACCGACGTCGAGGTCACTCTCGGGGTGATGAGCGACGAGCAGCGTGGTGAGCTCAAGACCAAGCTCCGGGGCGGCACCCCCGAGCGCGAGATCCCCTTCGCCCAGCCCGGCTCGCTGACCCGGGTCTACGCCGTGGCGTCCGGCAAGGGCGGCGTCGGCAAGTCGTCGGTCACCGCCAACCTCGCCGCCTCGCTCGCCGCCGACGGGCTCTCGGTCGGGGTCGTCGACGCCGACATCTACGGCTTCTCGATCCCCCGGATGCTCGGGGTCGAGCACAAGCCCACCCAGGTCGACGACATGATCATGCCGCCGGTCAGCCACGGGGTGCGCGTCATCTCGATCGGGATGTTCGTCCCGGGCAACCAGCCGGTCGTCTGGCGCGGCCCGATGCTCCACCGGGCGCTGCAGCAGTTCCTCGCCGACGTCTTCTGGGGCGACCTCGACGTCCTCCTCCTCGACCTCCCGCCGGGCACCGGCGACATCGCGATCTCGGTCGCGCAGCTCATCCCGGGCGCGGAGATCCTCGTCGTCACGACGCCGCAGCAGGCCGCGGCCGAGGTGGCCGAGCGGGCCGGCTCCATCGCGCTCCAGACCCACCAGCGACTGGCGGGCGTCATCGAGAACATGAGCTGGCTCGAGCTGCCCGACGGCTCCCGCCAGGAGATCTTCGGCTCCGGTGGGGGCCGCGAGGTGGCGGAGTCGCTCTCGCGCGCGGTCGGTGCGGACGTGCCGCTGCTCGGCCAGATCCCCCTCGACACGCGGCTGCGCATCGGCGCCGACCAGGGCACCCCGGTGGTCCTCGGCGAGCCGGACACCCCGGCCGCCGTCGCCCTGCGCGGCATCGCCAAGGGCCTCGCGACCCGCTCCCGCGGGCTCGCCGGCCGTTCGCTCGGGCTCTCCCCGGTCGGCCGCTGACGCGTCGGGGGGCCGCTCAGGTCGCGTCGACGTCGTAGGGCGTCGGACGCGTCGGGTCGAACTCCTGCGGCGCCGACCACGGCGCGAAGCCGGCGGGGTCGTCCTCGGGGACGAGGTGCGCGCCGTCGAGCTCGCCCCGGGTCTCCCCCACCCCGCTGCCGCCCGCGGCCGCGGCGGTGGAGCCCGCGACCGCCGCGGCGGCCGCCGTGCTCTTGCGGATGCGGGCGGCGTCCCGCACGGAGTCGATCTCGCCGCGCACCGGCGCGATGGCCTCGTCGAGGGGCTCCAGGAGTGCCTCGCGCACGATCCGGCGCGGGTCGTACTGGCGCGGGTCGTACTGCCGCCAGTTGATGTCCTCGTACTCGGGGCCGAGCTGGTCGCGCAGCTGGTCCTTGGCGCCCTCGGCCATCACCCGGAGCTGCCGGATGCCCCGGGCCAGCTTGGCGGCGTACTCGGGCAGCTTGTCGGGGCCGAGGACGAAGACCGCGATGAGCGCGAGGAGGATGATCTCCCACCCGTTCACGCCGAACACCGCGTCACACCCCTTCCGTCACGCACCGCGCCGCCTCGGGTCACTCCGACCCCTGGAGGACCATGGTGACATCCCGCGTCGTGCCGCCGCGACGGATGGTCAGGTCCACCGAGTCCCCCACCTTGCGGGCCCGGATCTTCACGACGAACTCCCCGCTGTCGGAGACCGGGGCGCCCTCGAAGGAGAGGATGACGTCGCCGGCGCGGAGCCCCGCGGTGTCCGCCGGACCCCCGGGGTTGACGGCCGGCTGCCCGTTCGGGCCGTCGTCGGCGATGCGCACGCCCTCGCCGTCGTAGCCGGTGTCGAGGTAGACCCCGATGACGGGGTGCTCGGCCTTGCCGGTCTCGATGAGCTGCTCGACGGTCGTGGCCACCTGGTCGCTGGGGATCGCGAAGCCGACCCCGATGTTCCCGCTCTGCCCACCGATCGAGCTCCCCGAGACGCGCGCGATCGCCGAGTTCACGCCGATGACCTGGCCCTGCATGTCCAGGAGCGGGCCCCCGGAGTTGCCCGGGTTGATCGCGGCGTCGGTCTGGATGGCGTTGATGAAGGACTGGTCGTCCTCCCCACCCCCGGGGTCACCGGGCGGTCGAGCGCGCTCACGATGCCGCTCGTGACCGTGGAGTCGAGCCCCAGCGGCGCACCGACCGCGATGACCTGGTCACCGACGACGACGTCGGCGGAGCGGCCGAGCGCGAGCGGGTCGAGGGTGGCTCCCTCGACCTTGACGACGGCGAGGTCGTACGAGGCGTCCCGCCCGACGACCTTGCCCGAGACCTGGGTCCCGTTGGACAGCACGACGGTGATCGTGCCGGAGCCGCCGGCGCCCGCGACGACGTGGTTGTTCGTCACGACGTGGCCCTGGTCGTCGTACACCCAGCCGGAGCCGGTGGCTCCGCCGTCGGCGCCCTCGACCCGGAGCGTGACGACGCTCGGCAGCGTGTTCGCGGCGATGTTGGCGATCGAGCCCTCCGGCCGGGTCGTGGCACCCGCGCCGGGAGTGGGCGCGCCGGAGGTCGTGGACCGCGCCGCCGGCTGGGTCCCGCGGTCGGCGAGGTAGCCGCCGACGACGCCACCGGCGGTGCCCGCGAGCAGCGCGCTGGCCACCGCCACCCCGACGAGGGAGCCCCACCCCGGTCCTCGGCGGCCGGCGTTCTCGGGGGCCGAGAGCAGGGCCGCGGGGCCGGGCGGGGGCTGGGTCGGCGGGGCCGACCAGGACCCGCTGATCGGCTCGTACGCCGGCTGGTACCGCGGCACGGCGGGCGGCGCCGCGGGCGGCGGGGGGTACTCGGTGGTGACCTCGGACCCACCGGCGGCGGCCCACACCGGTTCGGCCGGCGGCGGACCCTCGGCCGGGGCGGCGTCTGCCGGCGCGTCGTCGGCACCCCGGTCCCACGGCTGCCACTGCGCGTCCCCGGGCTGCCGTTCGCTCATGGCGTCGATTCTGCCTGCTGCACCCCGGGCGCGGGCGCAGTGGCCCCCGGCGTCCACCGAACGGGCACCAGGACCGCACCTCCCGGAGCGACGGACCGCGCCACCGGGGGCGTCGCGGTCCCCGGAGCGGACGCCGGACGCTGGACGACGGGGGCACCGCCGACGGTCAGGCTCCAGGCCGCCGCCGCGGACACCCCGGCCGCCGCCGCCGCGACGACGGTGGCGCGCAGGGCGCTGCGGTGGCACGGGGGGTCGCTCGGCGCGAGGAGCGGCAGCGGCTCGGGGCCGCCGACCGGGCGCGGCACGGCGGCCACGTCGCGTCCGAGGGCGAGGAGGGTGACCCGCAGGTCACCCGGCATCGACGGGGCACCGGCGAGCGCCTCGCGGAGCCGGCGCTCCTGCCGGACCGCCCCACAGCACAGCTCGCACGCCACGAGGTGGTGCTCCCACGCGCTGCGCCGAGCACCGTCGAGCCGCCCGGCGGCATACTCGGAGAGCTCGTCGTCGAGGCAGCGGACGGTGGGGCGAGCGGTCACACGGCCCCCGCAGCCGGGCGCCGGACGATCGGCCCCCGACGACGTGACGGGGTCACCTCGGCCCGCGGGCGGGGCGCCCGGTGGGCGAGCGCCTCCCGGAGCTGGGCGCGACCGCGGTGGATCCGCGAGCGCACGGTGCCGAGCTTGATGCCGAGGGTGGCCGCGACCTCCTCGTACGAGAGGCCCTCGATGTCGCAGAGGACGACGGCGGCCCGGAAGTCCGGCGACAGGGCGTCGAGCGCACGCTGGACGTCGTCGTCGAGGTGGGTGTCGGCGAAGGTCTGCTCGGGGCCGACGCCGCGGCTCGGCAGGCGCGCGGCCGCCTCGTCGGACAGCGCGTCGAAGCGGATCCGCTGCTTGCGGCGCATCTTGTCGAGGAACACGTTCGTCGTGATGCGGTGCAGCCACCCCTCGAAGGTGCCCGGCTGGTAGGTGTGCAGCGACCGGAACACCCGGACGAAGACGTCCTGGGTGAGGTCCTCGGCGTCGTGGACGTTGCCGGTGAGGCGGTACGCGAGGCGGTAGACGCGGGCGGAGTGCTCCTCGACGACCTCCTCCCAGGTCGGCGGGACCCAGGCCTGCCCGGCGGTGCCGCGCGCGGCGTCCTCCGTGGTCGTCATCGGCTCGTCCCTCACCAGGCTGCTCATGTCACCCATCGATACGCGTCGTGGCCGTGAATTGTTCCCGGGAAGCCTGAACGTCCGCTGGGAATCGGTGGCGCGCCGACCCCGACGGGGCGCACTAGGGTTGCCGCCATGAGCGGACTGAAGCCGGCCAGCTGGTCCTACGCCGAGGACTTCGTGCCCGAGCCCGAGGCCCAGGAGGCCGCCCGGCGCCGGGGCGTCGAGCTCGGCGCGGCCTCCCCCGTGGGCACCGGCGCGGGCGCCGTCCTGCGGCTCCTCGCGGCCGCCGTGGGCGCTCGTCACGTCCTCGAGGTCGGCACCGGGGCGGGCACGTCGGGCCTGTGGCTGCTCGCGGGGATGCCCGAGGACGGGGTGCTCACGACGATCGACGTCTCCGCCGAGCACCAGCGGCTGGCGCGGCAGGCGTACTCGGAGGCCGGCTACCCCACCCAGCGCACCCGGGTCATCACCGGGGCGGCGGCCGAGGTCCTGCCCCGGATGGCCGACGGCGGCTACGACATGGTCCACGTCGACGCCGACAAGGACACCTACCCCACGTACGTCGAGCACGCGGTGCGGCTGCTGCGGCCCGGCGGGATCCTCGTCGTCGACAACATGCTGTGGCACGACCGGGTCGCCGACCCGGCGGCCCGCGACGCGACGACCTCGACGCTGCGCGACCTCGGCAAGTCCGTGCGCGACCACGACGACCTCGTGACGGCGCTGCTGCCGGTCAGCGACGGCGTGCTCGTCGCCGTGCGCCGCTGAGCCGGGCTCCGGCGCCGGTCAGCTGACCGACGGCCCCGCCCCCCGCCGGAAGCCGGCCGGGCCCTCGGCGATGGCGACGACCTCCCACTCCTCGACGAGGACCGGGGGCGAGCCGATGAGACGGCTCCCCGGGGAGGTCGCCGCACCCGGCTCGAAGTCCTCCCGGAAGTGCAGCCGTTCCTGCTCGCTGTCGAAGACGTAGGTGCCCTCGAACCACTCCCCCTCGCGCATCCGCCAGGTCTTGAAGGCGAGCCCGTCGAGGAACATGAAGCGCGCGATCGAGGTGCCGACGACGTACTCGCGCAGCTCCTCGGCCACCCCGTCGGGCGCCTCCTCCAGCGACCAGCGGACCGTGAGTCCGTATCCGGCGTTCATTCCATCTCCTCCAGCCAGCGCAGCAGCAGTCGTGTCCCGAAGCCGGTGCCCCCGATGGCGTTGACACCCGCGTCGACGTCCGAGCGACCGGTACCCGCGATGTCGAGGTGCGCCCAGCGGCGCCGCCCGACGAACTCGCGGAGGAAGAGTGCCGCCGTGACGGCACCGCCACCGACCCCCGGGGCGATGTGGGTGAGGTCGGCGACGTCGGAGTCGAGGGCTCGACGGTAGGTGTCCGCGAGCGGCATCGGCCACACCGTCTCACCAGTCGTCTCGCCGGCGGCCACGAGTGCACCCGCGAGGGCGGTGTCGGTGGCGAAGACCGGGGCCATCACCCGCCCCAGGGCGATGCGGGCCGCCCCGGTGAGGGTCGCGACGTCGAGGAGGACGTCGGGGTCGAGGTGCTCGTCGGCGTACGCCAGGGCGTCGGCCATGACGATCCGCCCCTCGGCGTCGGTGTTGCCGATCTCGACGGTGGTGCCGCCGTACTGGGTGATGACGTCGCCCGGCCGGTACGCGGCACCGTCGACGGCGTTCTCGGCGAGCGCGAGGAGGCCGGTGACCCGGATCGGCACCCCGAGCTCGGCGCAGGCGACGAGGACGCAGAGGACGACCGCCGCCCCGGACATGTCGCTCTTCATCCCGAGCATGCCGTCGGAGGGCTTCACCTGGAGGCCGCCGGTGTCGAAGGTGATGCCCTTGCCCACGAGGACCACGCGCGGGGTCCTCGGGGTCGCCCCGGCCGGGGTGTGGTCGAGCCGGACCAGCCGCGGCGGGGTGGCCGAGCCCTGCCCGACGGCCAGCAGCCCGCCGAAGCCGTCGCGGCGCAGCGCCGTCTCGTCCCAGACCGTCGCGGCGAGCCCGGCGCGGCGGGCGAGGCGCTCGGCCACGCCGGCCAGCCAGGCGGGACTCTTGGTGTTCGCGGGGGTCATCGCCAGCCCGCGGGCCCGGAGCTGGGCGGTGGACGCGGTGACCGCCCCGGCGACGGTCCTCGCCGCGTCGGGGAGCTCGCTGACGACCACCGACGTGCCGGCGGGCGCGGGGCCGGCGACGGCGCCCGCGGCGGTCCAGCGGGGCGCCCCGGAACCCCCGAGGACCGCGCCCTCGACCCAGGCCGCCAACGCGTCCTCCGTCGCTCCGCCGACGGCGTGGACGGCGGCGACCCGCCCCCGGGAGGCCCGGCCGACCGCCGCGCCGGCGGAGCGCCACGCGGCCGGTGAGCCGTCGCCGACCCCGGCGAGGAGGACGCGGCGGACCGGGTGCGCGCCGGGCGGCAGCGGCACGTCGGCCAGGCTGCCGGCCGCGGTCGCCGGCTCGTGGGTGGCGAGGAGCTCGTCGGGGTCCAGGCCCGCGGCGGTCAGGGCGGCGCGCGTGGCGGCCCCCGGCGCGTCGTCGCCGAGGGCCACCGCGAGGACGCGGTCCGGGCCGGCGCCGCCGAGGGCGGCGGGCAGGCCCTCGGCGACGGACCAGGTGGAGACGGGCGGGTCGAGGATCACGTCGTCACGAGGCACCCGAGGACCCTAACGGCCCGGGACGCGGGCGGGGCCCCCACCGGTGTCGGTGGGGGCCCCGCCAGCGGGTCGGACCGAGGTCAGCTCAGGCCCTCGCAGTTGTCGATGGCCACGCCCAGCGCCCGGACCTCGTCCGGGGTCATCTCGACGACGAGCCGTCCGCCACCCTCGAGGGGCATGCGCAGCACGATGCCGCGACCTTCCTTGGTGACCTCGAGCGGGCCGTCACCCGTCCTCGGCTTCATTGCCGCCATGGCGTGTTTCCCTTCCTCTGCGCGGCAGCGAAGGTCGCGCCGCGAAGCGGTCCGGCGCCGGACCGCCAGACGTAGGCGTCCATTATCTCTCAGGGCTCGGACGTCACGAAATCCGAACCGCGAGGTCACGGGGGAAACGAGCCCCACGGGGTGTACGTGAGGAGGCTGCAGGTCCACCACGTGATGCCGCCGACGAGCACGAGGACGACGACCCCGACACGCCGCTTCCAGTGCGGCACGACCTGCTGGCCGTTCGCGGTCCGCATGGCGACCGACGCCAGGAGCGCGGCCAGCGGCATGTCGAGGAGGAGGAAGCGCCACATCGAGGTGATCGGCCGGACCACCGCGAAGAGGAAGACCGGGTAGGCCAACGCCCACGCCCGCATCTCGAGGCTCAGCCACCGCCCGTGCCGCCCGAGCACGAGGGCGACGTACGTGCCGGCGAGCGCGACGAGGACGACCACCCCGAAGAGGCCCTTGGCCTCCCAGGCCCACTGGACCCACAGGACGAACGGCCCGTCCGCGGGTTTCTGCCCCCACGCCGCCTGGACGTCGAAGAAGGCGGTCGGCACGCCGGTGGCGACCGCCGCGACGACGGGCCAGGCCACGGCGCTGGCTCCGAGGGCACCGAGCATCGCCACGGCACCGACGCGCTGTCCCTCGATGGGGCGCCGGCCGGCCGCCCGGTCCTCGCGCCACCGGACGACGAGGTGGATGAGGACCGCGATGCCGAGGGCGGGCGCGACCCCCCGGGTGAACCCGATCGGGACGGCCAGGGCGGCGACGAGGAGGTAGCGGCGACGCACGAGCACGAGGAGGGCGCCGGCGACGAGCGCCACCGCGAGCGCCTCCGTGTAGGGCTTGAGCATCACGGAGGTCGTCGGGTAGAAGCACCACAGGCACGCGGCGACGAGGGCCAGCCGCTCCCGCTGCGGTTGCCGCGCCGCGTGGTAGCTGCTGCGGAAGAGCGCGTGGATGAGGACCGCCGCCACCGCGCCGAGGAGGAGGTTGACCACGGCCCCGGCGACGGCGAACGGCAGCCCCGTGACCATGACGGCCTTCACGAGGTAGGGGTAGAGCGGGTAGAACGCCCAGGCGCTGTAGGTGACCCGGCCGTTGTCCGCGTCCACCGGCAGCGGCACGGGGTAGCCGTCCTCGACGATCCGCTGGTACCAGACGCCGTCCCAGAGCCCGATGACGTCGCCCACGGTGGGGTCGGGGTGCCCGACCCCGGCGGGGTTCTGGAACCACGTGGCGGCGACCCAGATCGCGGCGAGCGAGACGACGCGCGAGAGCGCGTAGACGACGAGGACGGTGAGCACGGGCCGGGCGAGGGCACGACCGGCCAGCTCGTGCCGGCCGCGGGAGGTGAGCAGCCGGCGCAGCACCGAGCCGCCGACCGGCGCCGCCTCGGTGGACGTGTCGGGGGGTGGCGCGACGTCGGTGCTCACCCGGTCACCTCCCTCACGTCCCAGAGGTACACCCCGCCGAGCCGCTGCGGCGCGCCGAACACGCCCGCGAGGGAGGACCGCAGGGCCGCGGCCCCCGGGCGGTCCACCGGCAGCACGATGGCGTCGACCCGCCCGGCACGCAGGTCCTCGACGAACCCGGCGCGCTCGGAGGGGCCGGGAGGCAGGGGGACGTCGGCGAGCGCGACCTCGGCGAGCCAGGTCGTCAGGCCGGTCGGGGAGGCGCCGTACTGGCCACCGCGGGCGGGGGTGCCGTCGGGCCCGACGAAGTAGCCGGCGACGACGGGGAAGCCCCAGCGGGCCGCTGCCTGCCACTCGAGGGCGCGCGCGTCGGCCACGTTCGGGGGCGGCGCGGCGAGCACCGAGCCGCCGTCGTCGACGTGGTCACGCCACAGCCCGTCGGTGAAGAAGGCCGGCACCGCCGGGCGGGGGTCGACGACGAGCGGGGTCGGGACGACCGGGAGCAGCGCGAGGGCCCCCACGACCAGCCCCAGGGCGAGCCCCGGCCCACGGACCCCGACGTACCGGTCGACCGCGCGACGCATCCCCTCGACACCGAGCGCCAGCAGCACCGCGAGGGCGGGCAGCGCGACGAGCGCGAACCGGGTCGGGAGCACGTTCTCGACGACCGGCACCTTCTCGAGCAGCGCCCACGGGCCCGGCATCCCGACCGGGACGCCGTGGAGGGTGACCTCCTCCCCCAGCGAGAGCCAGCACGTGACGACGACGACCGCCGCGAGCGCGCGCACGACCACGCTGCGCCACAGGGTCACGACGGTGGCGGCCGCCGCGACCCAGAGGGCGACGCCGAAGAAGGAGTTCTCCTCGGTGCGGTTCATCGACAGCGCGGCGGACGCCCACGGGTCGGCGCCGACGGTGCGGGTGGCGCGGCCCCACAGCTGGGCGAGGTCGTTGCCGGCCGGGGGGTGCCAGATCGAGGCGTAGCTCTGCGGGCCGAAGAACTGCCACCACAGCGGGACGCCCACGACGGCCAGGGCGACGAGCCCTGCCACGCCGAGGCCGGTGCCCAGCGGGCGGGCCCGCACCCGTCGGTGCGCCACGAGGACGGCGCCCCCGACGAGCACCCCGACCGCGGTGAGCAGGAGGACCTCCTCGCCGATGAGGACCTGCCAGGCCACGAGCAGCCCGAGGACGACGCCGTCGCGCACCGGGCGACGGCCCTCGGCGAGGCGGAGCAGGCGGTCCAGGATGAGCGGCACGAGGGCCTGGACGACGAAGTTGGGGTGCCCGTTCGCGTGGCTGACCATGCCCGGTCCGAAGCCCGCGAGCGCCCCGGCGAGGAGGGCCGCCAGCGGGTGGACGGCGAGCCGGCGCCGGATCAGCCAGTACCAGGCGGACGCGGTGAGCGTGAGCCCGAGCAGCTCGACGACGACGAAGGTGACCTGCGGCCCCGCGAGGAGGGTGAGCGGGGTCAGCGGGACGCCGAGGCCGAGCACGGCCGCGTTGGCCATGAGGTTGACGCCGGTGGGGTAGTTCTGGAGGTCGCTCGCCAGGGGGTTGGCGAACGTCGCGAGGTTGTGGGCGGTGGCGCCGAAGTACCACTCGAACGCCTGCTGGTCCTGGACGCCCTGGGAGAGGTACCCGGTGTGCACGGCGCCGAGGAGGTGCATCGTCACGTAGGCCGCGACCCCGAGGTAGGCCAGGGGTGCGAGGAGGTCGGCGAGCGCCAGCGGCGCGGGGCGTCCGGCAACCGGGTCGGGACCGGCTGCCGGACGGTGTCGAGGGGGCGGTTCGTCCTCCGGGTCCGCGGGCGCGGGTCGGCTGGTGGCGGGCGGGCCGTCGTCGGGGTGCCCCCGGAGCCGGCCGATCTCCGCGTCGTGGGTGGCGATCCGGGCCTCGAGCCGGTCGAGCACCTCGTCCACCTGGTCCATCCGGTACCCGCGGAACGTGAGCCGGAAGGTCGGGTCCTCCGGGTCGGCGGGGACCGTCACGGGGCGGTCCCGGCCGAGCCACCAGGCACCCGCGACGAGGACGGCCACGGCGCCCACCGCGGCGAGCAGCGCCCACGTCACGAGCGGCTCACCCCGTGGCGGGACTCGGCCGCCGCGACGAGGCCGTCGACCACGCGCCCGAAGAGCAGCGGGCCGAGCCGGTCCCCGACCGGCGTGGTGGGCCGGCGCAGCCCCGGTAGCCACAGCTCCTCGGTCCAGACGACGAGGGAGCCCCCACCGTCGTCCTCGACGCGGATGTCCGCCCAGCCGCGCAGGAACCACCCGGTCTTGACGAGGCGCAGCCGGCGACCGGGGTCCAGGGCCGTGACGAGCATCCGGTCGGCCCCCGCGACCGGGCCGAGCCGGGTCACGGCGGCGACCTCCGACCCGAGGGCCAGGCCGCCGTCGGGGACGGTGACCTCGGTGAGCGGCACGTGCCGGGTGTGCTCGGGCAGGTCGGTGACCACGGCCCACGCCACCGCGCGGGGCAGGGGGGTGGAGCGGCGGATGGTGAAGGCCATCAGTCCTCCCGGGCCCGCAGCTCGGCGAGCTCGCGCTCCCGCTCGGCGAGGGTCTCGCGCAGCGCGTCGAGCCGGGCGTCGACGTCGGCCATCCGGTAGCCCCGGGCGGCCGTGTCGAAGCGCACGACGTCGACGTCCGCGGCGTCCGGCTCCTCGGGCAGGCCGTGGTCCGGGGTCGAGGTGACCGCGTCGGCGAGCGGGTCGACGGCCACGCGCCCGCTCGCGACCGCGAGCACGGCGAGGACGAGCACCACCGCGACGAGGGAGAGCAGGACGGGGACCACGGGCCCGATCCTACGGTCCGGACCTGCGGCTACTCGGGGTGAGTGGGGAGCGTGGCCACACCGCGACCGGCCGCGTGGTCGGCCTCGACGACGACGCGGACCGCCTCGTGGACGTCGTCGGTGACGGTGACCAGCGCGAGGTCCTTCTCGCTGATCGTCCCCTGTGCGGCGGCGGTGCCCCGGAGCCAGTCGATGAGCCCGCCCCAGTAGCTCGTCCCGACGAGCACGATGGGGAAGCTCGTGACCTTCTGGGTCTGGACGAGGGTGACCGCCTCGAAGAGCTCGTCGAGGGTGCCGAAGCCCCCGGGCAGCACGATGAAGCCGCACGCGTACTTGACGAACATCGTCTTGCGCGCGAAGAAGTAGCGGAAGTTGACCCCGAGGTCGACGTGCTCGTTGAGCCCCGCCTCGAAGGGCAGCTCGATGCCGAGCCCGACCGAGGTGCCGCCGGCCTCGAGCGCCCCCTTGTTCGCGGCCTCCATGGCCCCCGGCCCGCCGCCGGTGATCACGGCGTAGCCGGCCTCGACGAGCGCCCGGCCGACCTCCTCACCGAGGGCGTACTCCGGCGCGTCGGTGCGGGTGCGGGCCGAGCCGAACACGCTCACCGCGGGCCCGAGCTCGGCGAGCGCGCCGAAGCCGTTGACGAACTCGGACTGGATGCGCATGACCCGCCACGGGTCGGTGTGCAGCCAGTCGACGGAGCCGCGGGAGTCCAGGAGCCGCTGGTCGGTCGTC
Organism: uncultured Actinomycetota bacterium; assembly: GCA_963709785.1. Taxonomy (GTDB): domain Bacteria; phylum Actinomycetota; class Actinomycetes; order Actinomycetales; family Dermatophilaceae; genus Phycicoccus. The sequence goes on from CAVPXT010000010.1 coordinate 63,610, forward strand.
GAGCGCGGCACCCGCGACCGGCGCATGACGACGGGGCCCTGGTGGTAGTCCCGGTCCCCCCGGCGCGACGGGGCGGGCTCGGGCGAGGTCGGAGTCTCCACGGCGTGCAGCCTATGCCGGGCCCGGCCCGTCAGCCGAGCCAGCGGAGCATGGCCGCCTCGCAGTGCACGTACTGCTCGACCGGGCACCGTTCCTCGTCGTGGTGGGCGAGGTTGGGGTCGCCGGGTCCGAAGTTCACCGCGGCGATCCCCATCGCGGAGAAGCGGGCGACGTCGGTCCAGCCCTGCTTGGCGACGACCGGCAGGCCGAGGGCCTCGACGAAGGCCTGCGCGGCGGGGAGGTCGAGCCCGGGCCGCGCGCCGCCCGCGTTGTCGACGACGTCGACGGAGAACCCCGAGAACAGCTCGCGGACGTGGTCGGCCGCCTCCTCCGGCGTGACCGAGGGCGCGTAGCGGTAGTTGACGGTCACCTCGCACCGGTCCGGGATGACGTTGCCGGCGATGCCGCCGGCAACGGCGACGGCGTTCATCGCCTCGTGGTAGTCGAGCCCGTCGACGGTGCGCGTGACGGTGCGGTACTCGGCGAGCCGGGTCAGCACCTCCGCCGCGTCGTGGATCGCGTTGTGCCCGTTCCAGGGCCGGGCCGAGTGCGCGGCGACGCCCTTGGTCGACACGACCGCCCGCAGGGTCCCCTTGCAGCCGCCCTCGACGACGGCGTCGGTCGGCTCCAGCAGCACGGCGAAGTCGGCGTCCTCGATGAGGTCCGGGCGCTGCTGCTGCACGTGGAGCAGCCCGTTGAACCGTTCGTCGATCTCCTCGCCCTCGTAGAAGACGTACGTGACGTCGCGGCTCGGCTCCGCGAGCTCGTGGGCGACGCGGAGCATCACCGCGACGCCGCCCTTCATGTCGACGCTCCCCCGCCCCCACAGGGTGTCCCCGGCCGGGCCGTCGGCCCGCCACGTCGGCAGGTTGGCCGGCTCGGTCGTCAGCGGCACGGTGTCGAGGTGGCCGGCGAGGACCACCCGCTCGTCGCGACCCAGGTCGGTGCGCGCGACGACGGTGTGGCCGAGTCGGGTCACCTCGAGCCGCCCCAGGGCGCGCAGGGCCGCCTCGACGGCATCGGCGAGCAGGGCCTCGTCGAGGCTCACCGACTCGATGTCGCAGAGGGCGGCGGTGAGGCTCGTGACGTCCGCGCCGAGGTCGAGGGTGGGGGTGCTCGTGGCCATGCCGACCACCCTAGTGAGGCACCGTGCGTGGTCCGGTCCGCCCACGGGTCCCCCGTAAACTCGACGCCATGACGCGCACCGCCTGGGGCCACGGCCTCCTGACCCGCACGCACGACGGCACCGTCCTCGACGCCTGGTACCCCGCCCCCGCCCTCGGGGAGCCCGACGGGTCCGCCGTCCCCGACGACCTCGCCGCCCTCGTCGGCGACGACGACGTCCGGCGGGTCACGCGGGAGGCGGTCACGGTCTCGGTCGACCTCGACACCGCCCCGGCCACGACCGAGGACGCGTACCTGCGCCTGCACCTGCTCTCGCACCGGGTCGTCGCACCGAACACCATCGACCTCGACGGCCTCTTCGGCGTCCTGCCGAACGTCGTGTGGACCACCCAGGGCCCGTGCGCCGTCGAGGGCTTCGAGATGACGCGCGCCCGGATGCGCGCCCGCGGGCCGGTCCAGGTGCTCGCCGTCGACAAGTTCCCCCGGATGGTCGACTACGTCGTGCCCGCGGGCGTCCGCATCGGCGACGCCGACCGGGTCCGGCTCGGCGCGCACCTCGCCACCGGCACGACGGTGATGCACGAGGGCTTCGTGAACTTCAACGCCGGCACCCTCGGCAGCTCCATGGTCGAGGGCCGGATCAGCCAGGGCGTCGTCGTCGGCGACGGCTCGGACATCGGCGGGGGCGCCTCGACGATGGGCACGCTCTCGGGCGGCGGCACGGAACGCGTGAGCATCGGCGAGCGTTGTCTGCTCGGAGCCGAGTCCGGGCTCGGCATCGCCCTCGGTGACGACTGCGTCGTCGAGGCGGGGCTGTACCTCACGGCCGGCACCAAGGTCACGCTGCCGGACGGCACGGTCACGAAGGCACGCGAGCTGTCCGGGCAGTCCAACCTGCTGTTCCTGCGCCACTCGGTGACCGGCACGGTTCAGGCCCGGCCGCGGGACGGGCACGGCATCGTGCTCAACTCGGCCCTGCACGCCAACGACTGACCACCCGCACCGACCCTCAGCACCGACCACCGGAGGTCCACCCATGCCGCGCTCGTCCCGGGGCTCCGTGGTGCTCGCGGAGAGCCGGCCCCGCTCCCGGGGCCGGCGCCGCGTCGCCGCCCTGCTGGCCCTGGTCGTCGTCGCGGTCGTGGCAGTGGGCGGCTATCGGGGCGTCGGCCACCTCCTGCACGCCGTCTCCGGCGAGCAGTGCCGGGTGACCGCTGCCGGCTCCACGTACCGGTGGGCCCCGGACCAGGCGAGCAACGCCGCCGCGATCACCGCCATCGCGGTCAAGCGCGGCCTGCCGCCGCGGGCCGCCTCGATCGCCATCGCGACGGCGATGCAGGAGTCCAAGGTCCGCAACGTGCGCTTCGGCGACCGCGACTCCCTCGGCCTCTTCCAGCAGCGCCCGTCGCAGGGCTGGGGTACCGCCGAGCAGATCCTCGACCCCGAGTACTCGACCAACACGTTCTACGACGCCCTCGTCAAGGTCGACGGCTACGCCTCGATGGACATCGCGGTCGCGGCGCAGGCGGTCCAGCGCTCCGCGGCGGGCGACGCCTACGCGCAGCACGAGGGCCAGGCCCGCGCCAGCGCCTCCGTGCTCTCCGGCCAGACCCACGCCGGCATCGGCTGTGCCCTGCGCGACCCGACGACGCCCGGCGACCCGCAGGCCACCGCGGACCTGCTCGAGAAGGACTTCGGGATCCGGGGGTCGGTCGACGGCACCCGGGTCACGGTCCGGGCGCCCTCGCAGGACCTCGCGTGGGGTGTCGCCTCGTGGGCCGTGGCACGTGCCGGCGACACGGGCGTCACCGACGTCGCGACGAACGGCGTCTCGTGGTCGCGATCGATGGAGGACGCCGCCTTCACGTGGTCGGGCGGCGGCTCGGCCGGCGCCCAGGACGTCGTCATCGACCTCGGCTGACCCCCGGGCTTCCCCGACTTCTCATGCCGGCGTCGGCTCGACACGCCGGTCAGGCGGCCTCTCGCGCGGATCTGGGCAGGAGAAGTGCCGGTGCGCAGCTGCAGTCCTCCAGCGACGCGTGGCAGACGCCGCAGCTGAGCTCCGCGCGGCACGGCCCGGTCGGCTGCGCCGCGCGCACCCGGGCGCTCAGGACCTGCGGCACACGCAGGTCGCGCGTGCCCCATCGGACGACCCCGAGACCGACGTCGCGGAGGCGGTCGGCCCGGACCGATGCCGCGACGAGCCGGTCGGCGACGGCGCGCTCGGAGGTGTCGGCTCCGTCGAGCCCCCGGAACTTGGCGACGCCGTCCGCCTCGCCGACGACCCGCAGTCCGGGCCAGAGGTTGTCGACCCGCCCGAGGAACGCGCCGCTCGCGCGGTCCCGCACCTCGACCTGCGGCAGCGGCAGCGGCAGCCAGCCGTCGAGGGCCGCGACCGATGCGGACTCCAGCCACGACTCGCGCCGCCCGTCGACGACCCCGATCCCCCAGCGCGCGGTCCGCACCCCCGGCCAGCGGGCCTGCGCCCTCCGCACGTCGACCAGCTCGCTCGGCTCGACGCCCCGACGGACCACTGCGTCGGCGATGGCGAGCCCGTCCATCCTCGGCAGCACCCGGAGGCAGTCGACCGCCGTCCTCGCGAGCGAGGTGACCCGGACCCCGGCGACCTCGGTCGTGAAGCGCTCCGGCAGGTGGGAGCGCTGCAGCCGCACCCACGCGGCGTCGTCACCGACCGCGCGCTCCTTGTCGCAGGTGAGGACGACGGCGTCGTGGAGGAAGCGCGGGCTGGGGAGACCGTGCAGCAGCGCCGCCGAGGCATGGCTGACGACGGCCCCGCCGTACCTGGACTCGGCGTGGCGGGCGAGGGCCACATGCCGCTCGTCACGGCCGGCGAGGTGCCAGGCGAGCGCGTCGGCGAAGAGCCACGGAGCCACCTCGACGACATCGGCCGCGGCCACCCGTCGGTGGAACTGGTGGCGCGTCCACCCGGCCCGGTTCGCGTCGCGTCGGTCGAACGCGAGCGGCAGCGGGTCGAGGGAGAGCACCCCCGGAGGCTGACACCGTCGTGGGCGACCGCTGCGGGTCGCCCTCGATCTGTGGACGACGACCCCGGCAGGGGCGCCCTGTGGACGCCCGGCCTCCCACGTCCTCCCCCACTTCTCACACCAGCGTCCGCGTCGACAGCGCCGGCTACGGCGCGTCGCGCGGACGCTGGTGTGAGAAGTCGGGGTCAGCGCTGGTCGAGCGGCACGTAGTCGCGCTCGCCCTCGCCGGTGTACACCTGGCGCGGGCGGCCGATCTTCGTCGTGGGGTCCTGGATCATCTCGCGCCACTGCGCGATCCAGCCGGGGACCCGGCCGAGCGCGAACAGGACGGTGAACATCCGGGTCGGGAAGCCCATCGACTTGTAGATCAGGCCCGTGTAGAAGTCGACGTTCGGGTAGAGCTTGCGCTCGATGAAGTAGTCGTCGGCGAGCGCGATCTCCTCGAGCCGCATCGCGATCTCGAGCAGCTCGTCGCCCCCGGACGTCTTCGCGAGGATGTCGTGGGCGGTGTCCTTGATGATCGCCGCACGCGGGTCGTAGTTCTTGTAGACCCGGTGTCCGAAGCCCATGAGCCGGACGCCGTCCTCCTTGTCCTTGACCTTCTTCATGAACTCGTCGGTGGAGTACTCGGCGCCCTGGATCTTCTCGAGCATCTCGAGGACGGCCTGGTTGGCGCCACCGTGGAGCGGGCCGAACAGCGCGTTGATGCCGGCCGAGACGGACGCGAAGAGGTTGGCCTGCGACGAGCCGACGAGCCGCACCGTGGAGGTGGAGCAGTTCTGCTCGTGGTCGGCGTGGAGGATGAGCAGCAGCTCGACGGCCTTGACGATGTCCGGGTCGACCTCGTAGTCCGTCGCCGGGACGCCGAAGGTCATCCGGAGGAAGTTCTCGACGAGGCTGAGGCTGTTGTCCGGGTACAGCAGCGGCTGGCCGATCGACTTCTTGTACGCGTACGCAGCGATCGTCGGCAGCTTCGCGAGGAGCCGGATCGTCGAGATCTCGACCTGCTCCGGGTCGAACGGGTCGAGGCTGTCCTGGTAGAAGGTCGAGAGCGCCGACACGGCGGAGGAGAGCACGGGCATCGGGTGCGCATCCCGCGGGAAGCCCTGGAAGAAGCCCTTGAGGTCCTCGTGGAGCATCGTGTGCTCACGGACCCGGTTCTCGAAGTCGGACAGCTCGGCCGGCGTGGGGAGCGCGCCGTAGATGAGCAGGTACGAGGTCTCGAGGAAGCTCGAGCTCTTCGCGAGCTGCTCGATCGGGTAGCCCCGGTAGCGGAGGATGCCCGCGTCGCCGTCGATGTAGGTGATGGCGCTCGTGCAGCTGGCGGTGTTCGTGAAGCCGGCGTCGAGGGTGACGTTCCCGGTCTCCTTGAGCAGCGACGAGATGTCGTAGCCGCCGTTGCCCTCGGTCGCGGGGACGAGGGACAGGTCGAGCTGCTTGCCCGCAGCGTGGAGGGTGGCTCCGTCGGTCATGTCGCGGTCCTTGGGGTTCGTGGGGGTCGGACTTCCTTTCGACCCTACCCGCCGGTCAGCAGCCGGTGAAACGGGGCCGCCGTGACATTGGACGCTCGGGTCAGGTCAGGCGACGGGCCGCCGCCGCGACCCGCTCGTCGCTCGTGGTGAGCGCGATGCGCACGTGCTCGCGGCCGGCCACGCCGTAGAACGCCCCCGGCGCGACGAGGATGCCCCGCTCCGCGAGCCGCTCGACGGTGCGGCGGCAGTCCTCGCCCGCCGTCGCCCAGAGGTAGAGGCCCGCCTCGGAGTCCTCGACCCGCAGCCCGAACGCCTCGACGGCGGGACGCAGGACGGCACGGCGCGCCGCGTACCGGGCCTTCTGGGCCTCGACGTGCCCGGCGTCGCCGAGCGCTGCGAGCATCGCCCGCTGCACCGGCCAGGGGACGATCATGCCCGCGTGCTTGCGGACCTCGAGCAGCTGCCGGACGAGCGCCGGGTCGCCGGCGACGAAGGCCGCGCGGTAGCCGGCGAGGTTGGACTGCTTGGAGAGCGAGTAGACGCTGAGCAGCCCCTCGTGCGAGCCGCCGCAGACGCGGGGGTCGAGGATCGACGGCGTCGTCGGGGGCTCCTCGGAGCCCTCGGCCCGCTCGCGCCAGTCGAGCTCCGCGTAGCACTCGTCGGAGGCGACGACGACCCCGTGCTCACGGGCCCACGACACGACCTTCGCGAGGTGCGCAACCCCGAGCACCTTGCCGGTGGGGTTGCCGGGGGTGTTGAGCCACAACAGCTTCGGCGTCGTCGCTGCCGTGAGCGGCCCGAGGGCGGTCAGTGCGTCGACGGCCATCGGGACGGCCCGCGCCAGCCGGGCGCCGACGTCGTACGTCGGGTAGGCGACCCGGGGGAAGGCCACGACGTCGCCCTCCCCCAGCCCGAGGAGCGTGGGGAGCCAGGCGACGAGCTCCTTGGACCCGATCGTCGGGAGGACGCCGGCCGGGTCGAGCCCGGGCACGCCGCGCCGGGCCGCGAACCAGGCCGCGACGGCCTCGCGCAGGTCGGGGGTGCCGTGGGTCTGCGGGTAGCCGGGGGCGTCGGAGGCCTCGGCGAGCGCCCGGCGGACCACGTCGGGCGTGGGGTCGACCGGGGTGCCGACGGACAGGTCGACGATGCCGCGACCGGCGTCGCCCTCGAGGTCGGGGTCGGAGAAGGCACTCGCCCGCGCCCGGGCGGGAGCGAGCGAGTCCCAGGGGAAGTCGGGGAGCCGGAGCACCTACTCGTCGTGCTCCTGCGGCGGCAGGTCGGCGATGATCGGGTGGTCCTTGGGGATGACGCCGAGCTTCGCGGCGCCACCCGGGCTGCCGAGGTCGTCGAAGAACTCGACGTTGGCCTTGTAGTACTCGGCCCACTGCTCCGGCACGTCGTCCTCGTAGTAGATCGCCTCGACCGGACAGACCGGCTCGCAGGCGCCGCAGTCGACGCACTCGTCGGGGTGGATGTAGAGGCTGCGCTCACCCTCGTAGATGCAGTCGACGGGGCACTCCTCGATGCAGGCCTTGTCCTTCAGGTCCACACAGGGCTGCGCGATCACGTACGTCATGGCGCCAATACTATGCGGGTCATGGAGGCTCCGACGTCCGGGTCCGCTGCCCTTCCGCCGGTCGGTGCACGCGTCGTGGTGCGACACCGGCTGCCCGCCCCCGACCCCCTGACCGGCGCCTCGCTGACCGACGTCGTGGGCGACCTCGTCGAGGTCGGCGAGGACCGCCTGGTCGTCCGGAGCCGGCGCGGCGTCGTCGAGGTCCTGCGGCGGGCCGTCACCGCGGTCAAGGAGGTGCCGCCGACGCCCTCCCGACGCGGCGCGCCCCACCTCGCGCTGTCCGTCGAGGACCTCCAACGGGTCATGGTCGGCGCATGGCCTGCCCCCGAGACCTCGCGGCTCGGCGACTGGCTGCTGCGCTCCGCGGGCGGCTTCACCCAGCGCGCGAACTCGGTGGTGACGGCCGGCGACCCGGGCCTGGCCCTGCCGGCCGCGGTCGACGCCGTCGAGTCCTGGTACTCCGCGCGGGGACGCCCCGCGATGCTCACCCTCGCGGGGCCGGTCGGGTTCGACCTCGCCGCCGACCCGCTCGGAGCCGAGCTGCTCGGTCGCGGCTACGCCACGCGCGTGCCGACGACCACCCTCACGGCGTCGACGGCCACCGTCGTCGCGGCCGTGCGCAGCACACCCTCCGACGGCCTGCTCGTCTCGACCGGGACCGTGCTCGAGGAGTCCTGGCTCGCGGCCTACCGCGGCTACCGCGAGGCACCGGAGGGCCCGGCGCGCGCCGTGCTCGCCGGGTCACCGGAACAGGTCTTCGCGAGCGCCACCGACCCCACCGTCGCCGCCGGTGAGGTCGTCGGCATCGGGCGCCTCGGTCTCGCCGCGGCGTGGGGCGGTGTCGCCGCGATGTGGGTGGCCCCCGCGGCCCGCCGCCGGGGGCTGGCCACCGCCCTGCTCGCCGCACTCGCCGGGGAGGCCGCACGCCGGGGCACGGTCTCCCTCCACCTGCAGACCGACCGCGACAACGCTGGGCGCCCTCGCGCTCTACCGCGCGGCCGGCTTCGTGCCGCACCACGAGTACGTGACGTTGCGGCAGCCTTGAGCCGTCCTGCTCAGCCGGAGGCCTTCGTGCAGGTCACGTCGTCCTCGGCGTCGTAGCGCGTCGTGAAGGTCTGCTTCTTGACGACCTTGCCACCGGCCCGGAAGATCCGCCCGACGTCGACCGTGAACCCGACCGTGGGGTTCTGCGGCTTGCACGTGGCGCTGTCGTCGGTGATCTTCTTCGGCTGGACGATGGCGTAGCGCGCGCTCTTGGTGGCCTCGACGTCGTACTTCTTCGTGCCGTAGTACGTGACGGTGATCGAGGTGTCGGTCGTCGTGACCTCCATGAGGATCCCGCCGTCGAGGGAGTTGGTCCACTTGTTGTGCAGGTCCGGCCACGAGATGGTGGCCTCCCGCCCCTCGGGGTAGCGGGAGATGTAGAACGAGTGGGGCTGCCAGGCGTCGAGCTCGACGCCGGCGAAGAACGAGGCGTTGAAGATCGTCGTCGACACCTGTGAGATACCTCCGCCGTAGCTCTCCGCGAGCCGTCCGTACCGGATGATCCCGGCCTTGACGTAGCCCTTGGCCGCGGTCCGCTCGCCGAGCACGCCGTTCATGCTGAACTGCTCCCCCGGCGGGATGTAGGTGCCGTTGATGATCGACGCGGCGAGCTCGATGTTGTGCACGCGCGCCTGACCGGCCTGGTAGTACGTCGTGAAGCTCGAGATCTTCTCCTTCGGGAGGGTCTTCTTCGCGACCTCGGTCGTGAACTCGGGCTGGACCGCCTTCGTCGTCACGGTCGCGGTCCGCTCCGTCGAGGAGATGGCCGCCCAGACCGCGGCCGAGATCGACGCGTCGTCGAGGGCGACGCCCGCCGTGCTCGGGGCGACCTTGGGGGTCCGTCCGCTGAACGTGACGACGGCGTCCTTCGGTGCCACGTCGGCGCCGGCCTCCGCGGCGGCGGCGTGCACGAGGGCGCGCAGCTTCTCGTCGTCGGCGCGCGGCGTGATGGTGCCGTCCTCGCCGGGGGTGAGCACGACGGCCGGCACGAAGTCCGCGGGGGCGAGCTCGAAGCTCTTCCCGTTCGCCTCGACGGTCACCGGGGCCGACACGGCCACGGCCGCGAACTCGTCGCGCACGCGCTCCAGCTCGGCGGTCGTGACCTTCGCCGGCACGGTCTCGGCGACGACCTCCACGGTGTCCTGGGCCGGCCACCAGCGTCGGACGGCGGCGGTCGTGCGCTCGAGGTCGGTGCGTGTCCCCTTGACGGGCGCCGTGTACGTGACCTTCCCGCCCTCGAGGGAGAGCGCCCCCTCCTGCGGCTCGGCGTCGAGCGTCTCCCGGGCCGTCTCGAGCGCCGCCCCGAACGCGGCGTCGTCGACGGTGACGACGGCCGGCTCGTCGCCCCCGCCGGCCACGTGCCGCCACAGGTCCGCCGGGGCCAGGGTGAAGCCGGTGAGCCCCCGGACGGTGGCCGGGACGTCGACCGCGAGGCCGGACTCCGCCGGGTCGAGCTCGGCCTCGCCCGCCGACGAGGTGAGCGTCAGCGGCTGGTCCGCACCGTCACCGACGGCGCGCTCGAGCGTGGCACGGGCCTGCCCCGCGGTCTGCCCGCCGACCTCGACACCCGCGACCGTCATGCCGCGGGGCACGCGGTCCCCGAACCACCACGCCGCACCCCCGTACAGGGCCCCGAGGAGCAGCACCGCCCCGGCGAGCAGTGCGGGCCACCGGCGCGGGCCCGGGGCGGGGTCCTCCCACACGGGCTCCTCCCACCGGGCGTCCTCGAGCGGGCCGGCGCTCATGCGATGCTCCCGTAGCGCCCGCGGTAGTGGACGAGAGCGGGCCCGACCGTCTCCGGCACCGCGAGGTCGAGCACCTCACCGACGACGATCACGTGGTCCCCCGCCGTGTGCACGGCGGTGGTCCGGCACTCGAGCTGGGTCAGCGCGCCGTCGAGGAGGGCCACCCCGGTGTTCTCGCCCCGACGGAACGCGCAGCGGTCGAGCTGGCCGTGGAGCGGGCGCCCCCGCGTGGCGAACCACTCCGAGAGGGCCCGCTGGTCGGCTGCCAGGACGCTGACGCCCCACACGCCGGCCCCGACGACCGCGTCGTGGAAGCGGCTCTCGGTCTCGACGCAGGCCAGCACGAGGAGCGGTTCGAGGGACACCGAGGTGACGGTGTCGGCCGTCATCGCGTGGTCGTGCCCCTCGTGCGTGGTCGTCAGCACGCTGACGCCCTGGACGAGCCGGCCCATCGCCTGCCGGAAGACGGCGGGGTCGAGCTCGCTCATGCGGCACCTCCGGGTGCGGGCCGCCCGGTGGCCGGGTCGAGCAGGGCGTAGCCCTCCCGGCCGGCCAGCCGGAAGACGTGGTGGTTGGACAGGGCGTACCAGCCGTCACCGAGGACGACCTGCGTCGCGTGCGCCTCCAGTGCCCCGGCCTGGACGGGCAGCACACCGGCGTCGACCACGGCGTGGGTGACGACCTCGTCGGGGACGACGTTCGCGGCGTAGGGGCTGCCCTCGCCGGGGACCACCCACCCGGCACCGGCCGGCACGTGCGCGGCCAGCCACGCCGCGTCCTCGGTGGCCCAGGAGAGCGGGGTCAGGGTGCCGAGCAGCGGGACGCCCCGGGTGGCGGCGGCGGCGCGCGTGGCCTCGTGCGTGCGGACGTGGTCGGGGTGCCCGTAGCCGCCGCCGGCGTCGTAGGTGACGACGACGTCCGGTCGGACCGTGTCGAGCACGGCTCCCACGGCGGCTGCAGCGGCCGGGAGCGGGACGCCTGCCCAGGCCCGGGGGTCCGCCGCCGCCTCGGAGCCGGCCATCCCCGAGTCGCGGTGGGTCGGCTCGCCCTCCGGGTCCGGGGCACCGAGCAGGTGGTGGGTGACCCCGAGGGCGGACGTGGCCGCCGCGAGCTCGCCGCGACGGTACCGGGCCAGGGCCGGGCCGTCGCCCTCGAGGTGGGCCAGCGCGGGCGGGATCACCTCGCCCTCCTCACCGAGGGTGCAGGTGAGGACGTGGACGTCGTCGCCGCGTGCCACGTGGTGGGCGATCGCGACCCCCGTGGTGAGGGTCTCGTCGTCGGGGTGGGCGTGGACGAAGAGCAGCCGGGCCGGACCCGGGCCGGTCACGACGTCGTCGAGGAGGCCCTTCACGGGGCCACCGCGATGTCGGCGAACTCGAGGACCCCTCCGAGGACGCTGTTCGCGGACAGGTTGCGCACGTCGGAGCCCGCGACGTAGAGGCCGCGCCGCTCCGCGAGCCCGATGTACGCACCCTGCTGGAGCAGCCTCCGGTCGACGTCGGCCCAGCCCCGCTCGCGGGCCTCGCGGTCCGCCACGGCCGAGGTCTTGGTCATCTGCTCGTCGAGCTCGGTGCTCGTGAAGTACCCGTAGTCGCGACCCGGGCCGGCCTTGGTGATGTTGATCGTGCTGTCGAACAGCGGCGGCAGGACCGTGGAGCCCGAGGCCCAGGCGGGCGCCCAGTTCGACCAGAACACGTCGATGCCCTCGGCCTTCTTCGGGTCGGCGATCGTCGAGAAGTAGTCCTCGGTGATCGGCTGGGTCGTCGGCTCGAACCCGGCCTGCTGCCACCCCGCCACGAGCGCCGAGATCGCCTTGTCGGAGGTCGGGTCGGAGCGGTAGGCGATGGTGAACTTCACCGGCGTACTGACACCCGCCTCCGCCAGCAGCGCCTTGGCGCGCGCGGCGTCGCCGCGCAGGCCGGCGGCGACCGGGTCGTCGTCGTGGGAGGCCGGCAGCGCCCGGGGCAGCAGGGAGATGGCCGGGTCGGCGGCGGTGTCCCCGCCGATCGCCGTGACGTACGCGTCACGGTTCGTCGACGCCGCGAGGGCGAGCCGCACCTTCTCGTCGGCGAACACCGTGCTGCGGACGTTCGGCACGAGGTAGTCGACGACCCCCGTCAGCGGGTTGACCGAGCGCTCGTCGAGGCTCTGCACCGCCGTGATGTGCTGCTGGATGGCCGGCGGCGCCGAGCCCAGAGACACCGAGACCCGCCCGGTCGCGTTGTCCGCCATCACCTGCTGCGCGACGGCCTGGGTGTCGAGGCCCTCCTCGTAGTGGATCTCGTCCGGGTAGGCCTTGCGCACCGGGTCGCTGTCCGCCGACCAGTGCGGGTTGCGCACGAAGGTGCCGCCCCGGCCCTTCTCCCACGCCCCCCGGAGCATGTAGGGGCCCGCACTGAAGACGTCGTAGGTGCCCTCGCTCCGCCGGTCCACGGACTCCTTGACCGGTCCGAAGGCCGGCTGGGTGAGCATCTCGTTGAAGTCGCCGACCGGGGTGCTCAGGGTGAACGTGATCGTGGACCCGTCGCAGCTCACGGCCTTGTCGAACGCCGCCTGCCCCGCCTCGGCGGTCTTCCCGGTGGCGTAGGGCCCGGAGTAGGTGCTCGTGCCGTCCGCGTTGCGCGGGACCGCGAGGACGGCGAGGGCATCGGTCGGGCCCCCGGTGACCTCACTCGTCGCGAAGGTCCGCGAGATGCCGTAGGCGACGTCCTCGCAGGTCACGGTGCTGCCGTCCTGCCACTTCACACCGTCGCGCAGGGTGAAGGCCCACGTCTTGAGGTCCTTGCCGGGGGTGCCGGTGTCCGTCGCGAGGTCGCCGACGAGCGTGGTCTGGCCGTCGGGGTCGGTCGTCGGTGCGTACGCGGTGAGGGTGCGGGCGAACACGCGGCCGGCGAACGCCATGTCGGACCGGGAGGCGATGCGCTGCGGGTCCCACGACGACACCGGGCCGAGGGACAGGGCGTTGATCCGACCGCCCCGGGTGTCGACCCGGTCACCGACCGCCGACGACGGCAGGGTGTCCGGGGTCGGGTCCGCGCCGCGCTGCCGCACGACGACCACCCCGGCCGCGACGAGCGCCGCCACGAGCACGCCCGCGAGCAGGGCGAACCGGAGGGGCCGCCGCGTCCGCCGGGCCCGGCGCCGCGCCGATCGGCTGGGGGCAGGGTCGGGGGTCGCGCGCTGGGAGCGCCGGTCGTCTTGCGTCATGCCGTGGGGTCAGCCCCTCCTCGCGCGGGCCGCGCTGCGGGCGCGCAGGGTCTGGTCGAGCTCGACCTTGCGGATGCGCACGGCCTCCGGGGTCACCTCGACGCACTCGTCCTCGCGGCAGAACTCGAGGGACTGCTCGAGGGAGAGCGCCCGCGGCGGCGCCAGCCGCTCGAGGACGTCGGCCCCGGCGGAGCGCACGTTGGTGAGCTTCTTCTCCTTGGTGATGTTGACGTCCATGTCGTCGACGCGGGAGTTCTCGCCGACGATCATCCCCTCGTACACCTCGGTCGTCGGCGGGATGAAGAGCGTCCCCCGCTCCTGGAGGTTCGCCATCGCGTAGGCGGTGGCCGCGCCGGACCGGTCGGAGACGAGGCTGCCGCTGATCCGGGTCGAGATGTCGCCGAGCCACGGCTCGTAGCCCTCGAAGACGTGGTTGGCGATGCCGGTGCCCCGGGTGTCGGTGAGGAACTGGGTGCGGAAGCCGATGAGCCCGCGCGAGGGCACGAGGTAGTCCATCCGGACCCACCCGGTGCCGTGGTTGGTCATCTGCTCCATCCGGCCCTTGCGGCCGGCGAGCAGCTGGGTGATGGCGCCGAGGTACTCCTCGGGGGTGTCGATGGTCACCCGCTCGACCGGCTCGTGCACCTTGCCGTCGACCTCGCGGGTCACCACGACCGGCTTGCCGACGGTCAGCTCGTAGCCCTCACGGCGCATCTGCTCGACGAGGATCGCCAGCGCGAGCTCGCCGCGGCCCTGGACCTCCCAGGCGTCCGGACGCTCGGTGGGGAGCACGCGCATCGACACGTTGCCGACGAGCTCGCGGTCGAGACGGTCCTTGACGAGGCGCGCGGTGACCTTGGCGCCCTTGACCCGCCCGGCCATCGGGCTGGTGTTGATGCCGATGGTCATCGAGATGGCGGGCTCGTCGACGGTGATGAGCGGCAGCGGCCGCGGGTCGTCGGCGTCGGCGAGGGTCTCGCCGATGGTGATCTCCGGGATGCCGGCCACGGCGATGATGTCGCCGGGGCCGGCCTGCTCGGCCGGGCGGCGCTCGAGCGCCTCGGTCATGAGGAGCTCGGTGATCTTGACCGTCGTGATCGACCCGTCGCGGCGGCACCAGGCCACCTGCTGGCCCTTGCGGATCGTGCCGTTGTGGACGCGGAGCAGGGCGAGGCGGCCGAGGAAGTTCGAGGCGTCGAGGTTGGTGACGTGCGCCTGGAGCGGGGCGTCGGAGTCGTACGTCGGCGCCGGGATCGTCTCGATGATGGTGCGGAACAGCGGCTCGAGGTCGTCCCCCTCGGGCAGGGCGCCGTCGGCCGGGCGGGTCAGCGAGGCGATGCCGGCCTTCGCGGACGCGTAGACGACGGGGAAGTCGAGCTGGTCCTGGTGGTGCTCGGCGTCGACGAGCAGGTCCATGAAGAGCTCGTAGACCTCGTCGACGACCTCGGCGATGCGGGCGTCGGGGCGGTCGACCTTGTTGATGCACAGGACGACGGGCATCTTGAGGGCGAGGGCCTTGCGGAGCACGAAGCGGGTCTGCGGCAGCGGACCCTCGCTCGCGTCGACGAGGAGCACGACACCGTCGACCATCGAGAGGCCGCGCTCGACCTCGCCACCGAAGTCGGCGTGGCCGGGGGTGTCGATGATGTTGATCGTCATCCCGTCCGGGAGGCCGGCGTCGACCGCCGCCCGGCCGGCGTAGTGGACGGCGGTGTTCTTCGCGAGGATGGTGATGCCCTTCTCGCGCTCGAGGTCACCGCTGTCCATCGCGCGGTCGGCGATGTGGTCGTGCTCGCCGAAGGCTCCGGACTGCCAGAGCATCTTGTCGACCAGCGTGGTCTTTCCGTGGTCGACGTGCGCGACGATGGCGACGTTACGAAGGTCGTCGCGGCGGGAGACAGACATGCGCACCAGTCTCTCAGGGATCGGCCTCCCCACCGAATCGTGCCCCGCGCGTGGCGGGCGGGGTCCTCGCCCGCAAGGTCTGCGGGCAGGTTCGGTCTCACTTGGATAACCACTCGCGGTGATCCGGTCCGGGAGGCGATTTTGCCACTAGGGTCCTGCGCATCCGTGGACGGGACGGTCGCAAACCGACCGTGCGCGGGCACTCGGGCGTCCGACCCGGACGCCGCGAGCGATCGCAGACCCAAGCGAGGTTCACACTGATGACACTCAAGCGCACGGCGCCCCTCGTCCTCATGACGGCGGCCGCCCTGAGCATGACGGCGTGCGCCCAGTCCGAGCGCGACACCGGGGGCGACACCGGCAGCGGGAGCGCCGACCTCAAGGACACCTTCACCTTCGGCGCCGCGGGCGCCCCGAAGCTGTTCGACCCGCTGTACGCCACGGACGGCGAGACCTTCCGCGTCACGCGGCAGATCCACTCCGGCCTGCTCGGGGTCAAGCCCGGCACCGCCGACATCCAGCCCGAGCTCGCCGAGAGCTGGGAGCCCTCCGAGGACGGCCTCAGCTGGACCTTCAAGCTCCGCCAGGGCGTGAAGTTCAGCGACGGCGAGCCGTTCAACGCCGACGCGGTCTGCTACAACATGGACCGGATGTTCGACCAGAAGGGCGCCGGCCAGCAGGCCGCCGAGTACTGGACGTACTTCTTCGGCTCGTTCAAGGACGACCCGTCGAACTCGCTCTACAAGTCGTGCGAGGCCAAGGACGAGAACACCGCGGTCATCGACATCACGCGGACGACCTCGAGCTTCCCGACCATCCTGTCGCTCGACTCGTTCTCGATGCAGTCCCCGAAGGCCCTCGAGGCCGGTGACGCGAACAACGTCCAGGCCCAGGGTGACGGCTTCACCTACCCGGAGTACTCGAAGAACCCGGTCGGCATCGGCCCGTACAAGCTCGAGAAGTACGACGAGGCGAACAAGACGGTCACGCTCGTCGCCAACGACACGTACTACGGCGACCAGCCGAAGACCAAGACCCTCGTCTTCAAGATCATCCCCGACGAGAGCACCCGTCGCCAGGAGCTGCAGGCCGGATCGATCGACGGCTACGACCTGCCGAACCCGGTCGACTGGAAGGGTCTCGAGGACGCCGGCAACAAGGTCGAGGTCCGCCCCGCGTTCAACGTGCTCTACATGGGCCTGAACCCGGAGCACAACCCGAAGCTCAAGGACCTCAAGGTCCGCCAGGCCCTCGCCTACGCGCTCAACCGGGACCAGATGGTCAAGAGCCAGCTGCCCGAGGGCGCCACCGTCGCCTCGCAGTTCATGCCCGAGGCGGTCACCGGGTACAACAAGGAGCTCCAGCCCTACCCGTACGACGTCGAGAAGGCCAAGGCACTCCTCAAGGAGGCGGGCGCCGAGGGGATGACCCTCCAGTTCGCCTTCCCGACCGAGGTCTCGCGTCCGTACATGCCGGACCCGCAGAAGATCCACGCCGCGTTCGTCAAGGACCTCGAGGCCGTCGGCATCAAGGTCGACTCGGTGAGCAAGCCGTGGAACGGTGGCTACCTCGACGACGTGAACAACGGCAACTACGACGCGTGGCTGCTCGGCTGGACCGGCGACTACAACGCCGCGGACAACTTCCTCGGCACCTTCTTCAGCAACCTCCAGCAGAACGACTTCCACACGAGCGTCATGCCGTGGGGCAAGACGCTCTCGGAGGACCTCAAGAAGGCCGACGCCATCGTCGACGAGGGTGAGCGCGCCACCGCCTACGAGGACATCAACAAGCGGATCGCCGAGGAGTACCTCCCCGGCCTCCCGATCAGCCACTCCCCGCCGGCGCTCGTCACGAGCGGCAAGGTCGAGGGTCTGGTCGCGAGCCCGCTGACCGCCGAGGTGTTCGACAGCGTCACGGTCGGCAAGTGACCGCCCGGGAACACCCCACCACGGCGCACGTATAGGGTCGGTGGCCGCCTCGAACCAGTAGGTTCGAGGCGGCCACCGTCGTCCAGCCCGACACCAGGAGCCCCCGTTGGCGAGATTCATCATCAGACGCCTCCTCCAGATGGTGGGGGTCGTCTTCGTCCTGTCGCTCCTGGTCTTCCTCTGGCTGCGCTCGCTCCCCGGTGGCACGGTCTCGGCGATCCTCGGCGAGCGGGCCACCCCCGAGACCCGGGCGGCGCTGACCAAGGCCCTCGGCCTCGACCAGCCGATCTGGGTGCAGTACGCCAAGTTCCTCGAGCGGGCGGCCCACGGTGACTTCGGTGTCTCCACGGGCGTCCTGCCGGGGGCCGACGCCTTCGACATCTTCCTCACCCGCTTCCCGGCCACGATCGAGCTGAGCGCGGCCGCGCTCGTCATCGCCGTCGTCGTGGCGATCCCCCTCGGCTACGTGTCGGCACGGCGGGCCAACTCCCCCCTCGACAGCTCGCTCGTCATCGTCTCGCTCATCGGGGTCGCCGTCCCCGTCTTCTTCCTCGCCTTCATCCTCAAGTACCAGCTGGCCGTCGAGCACCACCTCTTCCCCGTCTCCGGCCGGCAGGACAGCCTCGGCTGCACCCGGATCACGAACTTCTTCGTCCTCGACGGGCTGCTGACCCGCGAGTTCGACTGCTCGGCCAGCGCGCTCAAGCACCTCGTCCTGCCCTCGGTCGCACTCGCGACGATCCCCTTCGCCGTGATCTACCGCATCACCCGCGCCTCGGTGCTCGAGGTGCTCGGCGAGGACTACGTCCGCACCGCCGAGTCCAAGGGCCTCACCGCCCGGGTCGTGCGCGGCCGGCACGTCATGCGCAACGCGCTGCTTCCCGTCGTCACGACGATCGGCCTCCAGACCGGAGGGCTGCTCGCCGGGGCCGTGCTCACCGAGAAGGTCTTCAACTGGGGCGGGATCGGCAACGCCCTCGCCATCGCCTTCGAGCGGCGCGACTACGCCGTACTCCAGGTGCTGATCCTCGCGGCGGCGGGCACCTACGTCGTCATCAACCTGCTCGTCGACATCTCCTACGCGATCATCGACCCGAGGGTGAGGACCCGGTGAGCCCGAGCAACCCGATGAACCGCCGCAAGGACCGCATCGACTCCCTCGCCGCGTCCGCCGCGGGAGGCGGCGCCGGCACCGCGGTCCTCGAGGCCGGCACCGTCGACGAGAAGCCCGGCGTCTCGCTCATCGCGAGCGCCTGGCAGCGGCTCCGGCGCAACCCGGTGTTCCTCATCGGCGCCACGATCACCCTCCTCTTCGTCCTCCTCGCGATCGTCTCGCCGTTCATCGCGCCCCACGACCCGGCGGCCGGCCTGCTCATCGACCAGGTGCGTCCGCAGTCCAACCCGGTGCCCGGTCCGCAGCCCGGCTTCCCGCTCGGCACCGACGACGTGGGGCGCGACCTGCTCTCCCGCCTGCTCGTCGGGAGCCAGCAGACCCTCATCGTCGGGGTGGTCGCCACCGTCTTCGGCCTGACCGGGGGCCTGACCCTCGGCATCCTCGCGGGGGCGTTCGGCGGCTGGGTCGACGCCCTCGTCATGCGCATCGTCGACGTGCTGCTCTCGATCCCCTCGCTGCTGCTCGCGTTCTCGATCGCGGCGATCGCCGCCCGGCCGAGCCAGCTGACCGTCATCATCGCGGTCGCGGCCGTGCAGGTGCCGATCTTCGCGCGGCTGCTGCGGGGCTCGATGCTCTCGCAGCGCTCCAGCGACCACGTCCTCGCGGCCCGCGCGCTCGGCGTCAACCAGCGCGCGATCGTCTTCCGGCACATGCTGCCGAACTCGCTGGGCCCGGTCATCGTCCAGTCCACCCTCGTGCTCGCGGTCTCCATCATCGACGCCGCCGCGCTGTCATTCCTCGGCCTCGGGAACCCCGACGACCGGCAGCCGGAGTGGGGCCAGATGCTCGGCCGCGCACAGCAGTACATCTACGACTACCCGCACCTCGCGATCTACCCGGCGCTGTGCATCATCGTCGTCGCGCTCGGCTTCACCCTCATGGGCGAGTCGCTGCGCGAGGCCCTGGACCCCAAGAGCAGGAGGTGACGCAGCCGATGACCGCCACCGCGACCACTCCCGGCGCGTCCCGGCAGGGCGAGGAGCCCCTGCTGTCCGTGCGCGACCTCACCGTCACCTTCCGCCGCCAGGGCGAGGAGCCCTTCACCGCCGTCGACGGCGTGAGCTTCGACGTCCGTCCCGGCCAGACCGTCGGGCTCGTCGGCGAGTCCGGCTGCGGCAAGTCGGTCACCTCGCTGGCGATCATGGGGCTGCTCCCGGAGCGGGGCAACACCGTCGAGGGCAGCGCGACCTTCGAGGGCACCGACCTGCTCCGCCTCCCGGCCCACGAGATGCGCGACCGCCGGGGCAGCGACATCGCGATGATCTTCCAGGACCCGCTCTCCTCCCTGAACCCCGTCGTCTCGGTGGGCCGGCAGGTCACCGAGGTGCTCGAGC
Organism: uncultured Actinomycetota bacterium; assembly: GCA_963709785.1. Classification (GTDB taxonomy): domain Bacteria; phylum Actinomycetota; class Actinomycetes; order Actinomycetales; family Dermatophilaceae; genus Phycicoccus. The sequence continues at coordinate 83,227 of CAVPXT010000010.1, forward strand.
GGCACCGCGGCATGTCCCGCAAGGCCGCCACGCCCGTCGCCCGGGACCTCCTCGACCGGGTGGGCATCCCCGACCCGGACCGTCGGCTCCGGGACTACCCGCACCAGATGAGCGGCGGGATGCGGCAGCGCGCCCTCATCGCGATGGCCCTGGCCTGCGAGCCGCGCCTGCTCATCGCCGACGAGCCGACCACCGCACTCGACGTGACGATCCAGGCGCAGATCCTCGGCCTGCTCAAGGACCTCGTCCGCGAGACCGGCACGGCGCTCGTGATGATCACCCACGACCTCGGGGTCGTCGCCGGCCTCTGCGACGAGGTGAACGTCCTCTACGGCGGGCGCATCGTCGAGCGGGGCCGCCGTCACGAGCTCTTCGCCGACCCGCGCCACCCCTACACGGGCGGCCTGCTCGCCTCGATCCCCCGGATCGACGGGGCCCGCGGTGCGCCGCTCACGCCCATCCCGGGATCGGTGGCCGACAACCTCCCCTGGGAGCACGCCTGCGCGTTCGCGCCGCGCTGTTCCCAGCCCATCGACGTGTGCACGAGCACCACCCCGGTGCTCGAGGAGTCCGCCGGCCGGGCCCTGCGCTGCCACAACCCCGTGAGGTGACGCGATGACCACGACCACCGAGCCCAGCCCGGCACCCGTCCCGGCCGACGACCGCGAGCTCCTCGTCGACGCCCGCGGGGTCAAGGTCCACTTCCCCATCAAGCGCGGCGTCATCCTCGACAAGGTCGTCGGCCACGTCTACGCCGTCGACGGCGTCGACCTCCAGATCCGCAAGGGCGAGACGTACGGCCTCGTCGGCGAGTCCGGCTGCGGGAAGTCGACCCTCGGCAAGGCGATCCTCAACCTCGAGCCCCCGACCGAGGGGTCGGTCCTCGTCGACGGCACCGACGTCGCGTCGCTGAGGGGCGAGGAGCTGCGCAAGCGCCGCAAGGACTTCCAGATGGTCTTCCAGGACCCGATGTCGAGCCTGGACCCCCGCCAGTCCGTCGAGTCCCTCCTCGTCGAGGGGATGAAGGCACACGGTCTCGCCAGCGACGACAAGGCCACCGCGGCCCGGCTGCGCGAGCTGCTCAAGGCCGTCGGGCTCCCGGCCGCCGCGCTCAAGAAGTACCCCCACGAGTTCTCCGGCGGCCAGCGGCAGCGCATCGGCATCGCCCGCGCCCTCGCGGTCGAGCCGAAGCTCATCGTCGCCGACGAGCCGGTCAGCGCCCTCGACGTCTCGGTGCAGGCGCAGGTCATCAACCTCCTGGAGCAGCTGCAGGACGAGTTCGACCTCACCTACCTCGTCGTCGCCCACGACCTCGCCGTCGTCCGGCACATCAGCGACCGGATCGGCGTGATGTACCTCGGCGGGCTCGTCGAGGAGGCGGACGCCGACGACCTGTACGCGACGCCCCTGCACCCGTACACGCGCGCGCTGCTCTCCGCGGTGCCGCTGCCCGACCCCGTCGCCGAGGACAGCCGCGAGCAGATCCTGCTCCCGGGGGACCTGCCCTCGCCGTCGAACCCACCGCCGGGCTGCCGGTTCCACACCCGGTGCCCCTGGCGCCAGGAGACCCGGTGCGTCGAGGAGCGGCCCGAGCTGCGCGTCGTCGAGATCGACGGGATGCCCGCGTCGCACAAGGTGGCCTGCCACTGGGCCGAGCAGATCGCCAGCGGCGAGATCCAGCCGCACGACGTGACACCGACGGCGACCACCCAGGACTGGAACGGCACCGACGACGGCGACCTGCTCGGCCCCCAGTCCGAGGCCGAGGCCGAGGCCGCGCTCCCGCACCACCGGGACGGGAGCGTCTGACCTCGTCGAGGTGAGGTCCACCTGACGTGCCGTCGCGGGGTCGGGTGGCCCATGATGGCGGGATGAGCCGACTCCTCACCGACGACGAGGTGACCCGCCAGCTCGCCGACCTGCCCGGCTGGGAGCGCGAGGGCGACGCCATCGTCGCGACGATCCAGGCCCCGGACTTCCCCGCGGCCATCCGCCTCGTCGCGGCTGCCGCCGACGACGCCGAGCAGATGAACCACCACCCGGACATCGACATCCGCTGGCGCACGACGCGGTGGCTGCTGACGACCCACGACGCGGGCGGGCTCACCCAGCTCGACGTCGAGCTGGCGCACCGCATCTCGCAGGCGGCCCGCGCGGAGGGGGCGGACCTCGGTGGCTGAGCACACCCCGCCGCCCGCCGAGCGGGAGGCGGCCGCCGTGGCCCTCGAGGGTCACGACGAGGCGCACGACCGGTCCTTCGCCGGGCGGCTGAACTGGTTGCGCGCCGGCGTCCTCGGCGCCAACGACGGCATCGTCTCCACGGCCGGCCTCGTCATCGGGGTCGCCGCCGCCACGACGAGCCGCGGTGCCGTGCTGACCGCCGGGCTCGCCGGGCTCGCCGCGGGCGCGATGAGCATGGCCGTCGGCGAGTACGTCTCGGTGAGCACCCAACGGGACAGCGAGCGGGCCCTCATCCAGAAGGAGATCCGTGAGCTGCGCGAGGAGCCCGAGGCCGAGCTCGCCGAGCTCGCGGAGATCTACCAGGGCAAGGGCCTCTCCCCCGAGCTGGCGCACCAGGTGGCCGTCGAGCTCACGGCGCACGACGCGCTCGGCGCCCACGCGGAGGCCGAGCTGGGCATCGACCCGGACAACCTGACCAACCCGTGGCACGCGGCCCTGGCCTCGATGGTCGCCTTCACGGTCGGGGCCCTGCTCCCGCTGCTGGCCATCGTCCTGCCGGCGCTGTCCTGGCGCGTGCCGGTCACCGTCGTCGCGGTGGTGCTCGCCCTCATGGGGACCGGGCTGCTCAGCGCCCGCCTCGGTGAGGCCGACGCACGCCGTGCCACCGTCCGCGTCGTCGCCGGCGGGGTCATCGCGATGGTCGTCACCTACGGCATCGGCGCGCTCGTCGGGACCCAGGTCGGGTGATGGCGCGACGGCTCCTCGTCGTCCAGCACGAGCCGGACGCCCCGGCCGCGTGGCTCGGCGAGTGGTGGGAGGCCGCAGGCATCGGGCTGGACGTCGTCCGCGGGGACCTCGCGGAGCCCCTCCCCGGGCGGCTCGAGGAGACCGGCGCCGACGGGCTCGTCGTCCTCGGCGGGGCGATGGGCGCGAACGACGACGCCGACCACCCGTGGCTCGCGCCGACGCGGGCGCTCGTGCGCGACACCGTGCGCCGTGGGCTGCCGGTCCTGGGCGTCTGCCTCGGCCACCAGCTCGCCGCGGTGGGCCTCGGCGGGACCGCCGGGCGCAACCCGTCCGGGCGCACGATCGGGGTCGTCCCGGTCCGCCTCACCCGTGAGGGTGCCGCGGACCCCCTGCTCGGCGGGTCGGACGGCGCGCCCGCGGTGCACTTCAACGACGACGTCGTGCTCACGACGCCGCCCGGTGCGACCGTGCTGGCGCGGCTCCCCGACGGCCGACCGCAGGCGCTGCGCCTCGGGCTGCGCGCGTGGAGCGTCCAGTTCCATCCCGAGACCTCCCCCGAGGTGTTCGAGGACTGGGTGCGCTCCGAGCTCCCCGAAGGTCTCGACGACGAGGCACGCGGGCTCCTCGACGCGGTCGAGGCCGCGCGCGACGCCCTGCGCGCCGCCTGGCGGCCCGTCGCGGACCGTTTCGCCGCCCAGCTCGGCTGACCCCGACTTCTCATGCCGGCGTCCGCCCGGCACGCCGTCGCGACGGCGGTTCGGGCGGATGCCGGCATGAAAGGTCGGGGAGGTCAGCGACCGCGGAGGGCGTCGAAGAGGGTCTCCGCGAGCGGGGACTCCCGCACGTCGTCGAGGTCGACCGGGGTGCCGTCCGGCCCGGCGAGCGGCAGCCGCCAGTTGGGGTACTCGTCGTTCGTGCCGGGCTGGTTGATCGCGCGCCGGTCACCCACGAGGTCGGGCAGCGCGACGGCGAGCATCCGGCTGGGGGTCTGCGCCAGCCAGCGGTGGAGCGCGACGACCGTGTCGTCGACGTCGGCCTCCGGCGCGAGCAGCCCACGCTCCTGGAGGGCGCCACGCACGCGGCCGATGGCGGCCTCCTCGACCGCGCGCTCCTCCTCGACCGGACGGGTCAGCAGCCCGAGCCCCTCGCGCACCGCGACGTGCTCGAGGGTGAGGTACCCCGCGGTCGGGGGCAGGTCGTGCACCGTGACGGTCGAGAGGCAGAGGTCCCGGTAGGACTCCGGTGGGCGCACGGTGTCGCCGTCCCACTCGAACCAGAGGATGGAGGTGCCGAGCACGCCGCGTTCGACGAGCACGTCGCGCACGTTCGGCGCGACCACCCCGAGGTCCTCCCCGATGACGACCGCCCCCGCCCGCTGCGCCTCGAGCACGAGGATCCCGATGAGCGCTTCGTGGTCGTAGTACACGTAGGCGCCGTCAGCGGGGGTCCCGCCGGCGGGGATCCACCAGAGGCGGAACAGGCCGAGGATGTGGTCGACCCGGATGCCCCCGGAGTCACGGAGCACGGTGCGGACCATGTCGCGGAAGGGGGCGTACCCGAGCTCGGCGAGCCGGTCCGGGCGCCACGGCGGCTGGCTCCAGTTCTGGCCGAGCTGGTTGAACTGGTCCGGCGGGGCGCCGACGGTGACCCCACGGGCGAGGGTGTCGCCGAGGGCCCAGGCGTCCGCGCCCACGGGGTGCACGCCGACGGCGAGGTCGTGGACCACGCCGAGGGCCATCCCGGCCGCGCGGGCCTCGCGCTGCGCGGACGCGAGCTGGCCCTCGAGCAGCCACTGCAACCACCGGTAGAGGTCGACGTCGTCGGGGTGCGCGGCCTGGAAGGCACGGACCGCCGGCCCGTCGGGGTCCTGGAGCTCGGCCGGCCACGCGGTGAACGGCAGGCCGTGGTGGTCGGCGAGCGCGCACCACGTGGCGAACCGCAGCAGGCCCTCGCCCTCGCGCTCGCGGTACGCGGCGAAGGCGTCGGCGCGGGCACCGGACAGGCCGGTGTCGAAGACCAGCCGCAGCGCGTCCTTCTTGACCTCCCAGGCCGCGTCGCGGTCGATCCGGTCCCCGGAGGACAGCGCCCGGCCGCGCGCGGCGAGGGTGAGGAAGCGCCGGTGGTCGGCGGGGTCGAGGGAGGCGACCTCGGGCACGTCCTCGACGCGCAGGTAGAGGGGGTTGACGAACCGCCGCGTCGTCGGGAGGTACGGCGAGGACTCCATCGGCGGGACCGGCTCGGCGGCGTGGAGCGGGTTGACGAGGACGAAGTCCGCGTCGTGCGCGGCCGCGGCCCACGTCGCGACGTCGGCGAGGTCGCGCAGGTCGCCGACGCCCCAGGTCCCCGGTGAGCGGACCTGGTAGAGCTGGGCCATCAGCCCGACGACCCGGCGGGAGGCCACCGGCTCGGGCAGCTCGAGGCGCTCGGGGGTCACGACGAGCGTCCCGGTCAGAGTGGTCGGGTCGAGCGCGTCGGCGTCGACCTCGGCGACGAGCCGGTGCCAGCCGAGCGGCAGGTCGCCGGGCAGCTCGACGGTGGCCTCGCCGACCGGGCGCCCACCCACGACGCGGTCCGGTACCCACCGGTCGACCTGTGGCACGGGGCGGGTGCCACCCTCCTCGAGCTCGACGTGCACCGTCACGCGCGAGCCGGCGGGTACGTGCACGGGCACCTGGTGCTGCCGGCCGGCGCGCGTGACGACCGTCGGCGGCAGGGTGCGGCGCCAGGCGGAGTCGGCGTGCTCGACGATCGAGGCCTCGACCTCGGCGTCGGTCCCCGCGGCCACCCCGAGGGCGGCGAGGACCGCGCGGATGGAGTCGGCGCTGACCGTGACGTGCTGGCCCAACCAGTCCCAGTACTCCGTCGCGACCCCGTGGGCCTGGGCGAGCTCGACGAGCCGGGACGACGGGGCGGGCTGCATGCCCCCATCCTGCCAACAGCGGGGCCGGGAGCGGACGCCGGTCCGCTCCCGGCCCCACCGGCCGTCAGGGGCTGGGCGTCTCCTGGTGCAGGGGTTCGAGCACCTTCTGGACCCGGGGGTCCCCGGCGTCCGCGAAGTAGTCGCCCCGGATCGTGTCGTCGGTGCCCTCGGGAGCCTTGGCCGCGCGCAGCACGAAGGTCAGCACCACGGCGACGAGGAGGTTGAGCACGAACGCCGTCATCGCGATGTACCCGAGGTCGCCGATGACCGGGATCGGGTCGAGGGACCCCCCGAAGTGGTCGACCCCCGCCCGCGGGTTGGCCACCTGGTACGCGCTCCAGGTGCCGTAGACCATGCCGACCGCCCAGCCGGCGACCAACGCCCACCGGTGGAGCCAGCGGGTGTACAGCCCCAGGACGACCGCCGGGAAGGTCTGGAGGATCCAGATGCCACCGAGCAGCTGGAAGTTGATGGCGTTCTGCTTGTCGAGCAGCAGGACGAAGAGCAGCGCGAACGCCTTGACGACGAGCGAGACGAGCTTGGAGACCTTGGCCTCCTGCTGCACCGTGGCGTCCGGCTTGAGCCACTCCTTGTAGATGTTCCTCGTGAAGGTGTTCGCCGCGGCGATCGACATGATGGCGGCGGGCACGAGGGCACCGATGGCGATGGCGGCGAACGCGACGCCCGCGAACCACGAGGGGAACATGTCCTCGAAGAGCTGCGGGACGACGAGCTGCGCGTTGGGCTTGCCGTCGAGGCCGATCGGCTTGGTCCCCGCCGCGATCGCCACCCAGCCGAGCAGCGCGAGGAGGCCGAGCACGAAGCTGTAGGCCGGGAGGATGGACGCGTTGCGCCGGATCGTGTTGCGGGACTTCGACGACAGGCTCGCCGTGATCGAGTGCGGGTACATGAACAGGGCCAGCGCGGACCCGAGCCCGAGCGTGGCGTAGGCCCAGTGCTGCGTGGCGGCCGGGATGAACGCGCCGGTCGGCTTGCCGTCGGCCGCCGGCGTGGTCATCTTCTGCTCCGCCGCGGAGAACACGGCGTCCCAGCCGCCGACCTTGGAGGGCAGGTAGATGATCGCGACGACGATCACGAGGTAGATCAGGGCGTCCTTGACGAAGGCGATGACCGCCGGTGCACGCAGGCCGCTCGAGTAGGTGTAGGCCGCGAGCAGCGCGAAGGCGATGAACAGCGGCAGGTCCTTGGCCAGGACGCTGTCACCGCCGCCGAGCCCGGCGACCTCGAGGACGGCCTGGATGCCCACGAGCTGGAGCGCGATGTACGGCATCGTCGCGAGGAACCCGGTGACGGCGACCGCGAGCGAGAGCCCGCGCGAGCCGAAGCGGCCCCGGACGAAGTCGGCCGTCGTCACGTAGCCGTGGCGGTGGCTCACGGACCACAGCCGGCCCATGAACACGAAGATGATCGGGTAGAGCACGATCGTGTAGGGCACGGCGAAGAACCCCCCGACCGACCCCGCCGCGAACATGGCCGCCGGCACCGCGACGAACGTGTACGCCGTGTAGAGGTCACCCCCGAGCAGGAACCACGTGATCCAGGTGCCGAACGACCGGCCCCCGAGGCCCCACTCGTCGAGCGACTCCATCGACGTCGGGCGGCGCCAGCGCGTCGCCCAGAAGCCCATCCCCGTCACGAGCGCGAAGAGGACGACGAGGACGGCGAGCGCGACGCCGTTGACCCCGCTCACGACCGCTCCCCCGTGCCCTCGGTGTCGGCCATCGACCGGTGCGGCCGGGCGACGAGGACGATCCGGTAGGCGGAGTACGTCATGGCGGAGCAGAGGAAGACCCAGAGGAACTGGTACCAGAAGAAGAACGGGAACGGCCCGAGCTTGGGGTCGACCCGGGTGTAGCTGCCCACCCACAGCAGGGCGACGATCGGGATGAGCAGCAGCACGCCCGCGACGGCGAGCAGCCCCTTGCGTGCGGGTGGCACGGTGTCGTGGTCGACCTCGTCCCGGCGTGGTCCGCCGGTGTCGGCCTGGTCGGTGGTGCTCACGGAAACCTCCTCGTCCCCACGGGTGGCCCTGCGGTCGCGCGGGCCACAGGACACCGTAGGGACGGAGGCGGCCGTGTGGGGGTTTGCGGACGGTCCGGCAGGATGGCCCCCGTGTCGACGATCGTGTTCCTCCACGCCCACCCCGACGACGAGGCCTCGCAGACCTCCGGGACGATGGCCCGTGCCGTCGACGAGGGCCACCGCGTGGTGCTCGTCGTGGCCACCAACGGCGACCACGGCACCGCTCCCGAGGACCTCGCCGCCGGTGAGACGGTCGTCGACCGGCGCCGCGCCGAGCTCACCGCCTCCGGGCGGGTCATCGGGCTGCACCGCCTCGAGTGGCTCGGCTACGCCGACTCGGGGATGAGCGGCTGGGAGCAGAACGCCCACGAGGGAGCCTTCGCGGCCGCCGACCTCGACGAGGCCGCGCGCCGGGTCGCCGCGGTCCTCGACGAGGAGGACGCCGATGTCGTCGTCGGCTACGACTGGCACGGCGGGTACGGCCATCCCGACCACGTCCAGGTGCACCGGGTGCTGCACCGGGCCGCCGGGCTCGCGGCGCACCGACCCCGCCTCCTGGAGTCGTCGATGAACCGCGACGCGATGCGCGAGATGGCCGCGCTGGCCCGCGCCGCCGGCCAGGAGGCCTTCGACCCCGATGCCCCGATGGACGACGGCAACCCGATGGGCACCCCCGCCGCCGAGCTGCACTGGCGCGTCGACGTGCGGGACCTCGTCGAGCGCAAGCGTGCCGCCCTCGCCTGCCACGCGAGCCAGACGAGCGACGTCGGCATGATGCTCGCGATGCCGCCGGAGGTCTTCGCGACCGCCTTCGGCTTCGAGCACTACCTCGAGCCGGGCCGGCCGGAGGGCCTGGTCGAGGGGTGGCCGTTCGCGCAGGCGTGACCCGGACGCTCCGCTTGCGGGACCCCCGGGAGGGGTCCACAGTGAGCGGAGCCGGGGCGGCGGCCCACTCCGCCCGAGACACCGCACGAAGGAGTGCCCGTTGTCCGTCCGCCCCCGCCTCCGGTCCCTCGTCGCCGCTGCGGCGGCCCTCCCCCTCGCGCTCGCGCTGGCGTTCGCCCCGTCGGCGGCCGCGGCCGAACCGGACCAGTACGTCGCCCTCGGCGACTCCTACGCGTCCGGCAACGGCACCGGGTGGCCGGACCTCAGCTTCTCCTGCTACCGCAGCAGCCTCGCCTACGCCCCCCTCGTCGCGAAGGCCCGACCGAACACGAGCCTGACCTTCCGGGCGTGCACGGGTGCCGACACCTCGGACGTGACCGGGGGCCAGAGCGCCGCGCTGTCGTCCTCGACGGACTTCGTGACGATCAGCATCGGCGGCAACGACGTCGGCTTCGTCGACCTCATCGTGTCCTGCTTCAGCACGTGGGACGAGCCGTTGTGCCGCTCCACCGTCGCGACGGTCAACGGGCGGATCGACTCCCGCCTGCCGGGCCGCCTCGACGCGACGTACGCCGACATCCGCGGCCGGGCCCCCGGAGCGAAGGTCATCGTCGTCGGCTACCCGAAACCGTTCGGCGCGAGCGTCTCGTGCTCCCAGGCCTCCGGTGTCAACAGCCGCGAGTCGGCCCTGCTCAACGATGTCGCGAGCCACCTCGACCGGGTCATCGCCGAGCGTGCCGCGGCGGCCGGTTTCACCTACCTCGACCCGGTGCCGGCCTTCACCGGACACGACGTGTGCGCGTCGACGCCGTACCTGTGGGGCAAGAAGACCGGGCTGTTCGGCATCTACCACCCGACCCGGGCCGGGTACCGCGACGGCTTCGCCCCGCTGGTGCGTGCCGCGATGGGCTGACCGGTCAGTGCACGACGGCGACGGGTGACGTGGCGCGCTGGGCCACGGTCCGGCTCACGCTGCCCATGAGCAGCCCGGCGAACCCGCCACGCCCGCGGCGTCCGACGACGACGAGGTCGGCGCCGACCTCCCGGGCGACGTCCAGCAGGGCCGTCGCGGGGCGGCCGTTGCGGACGACGACGTCGACCGGCACGTCCGGGTGCGCCTCGCGGGCGGCGGCGAGCGCCGTCCGTGAGGAGGCCACGAGGCGGTCGTGCACGCGCTGCCAGCGCTCGGTGCCCGGCTCGGTGACCACGACGCCGTCCTCGACCTCGACGGTCCAGGCGGTGACGACGGTGACGCCGCCACCCACCGTCGACGCCTCGTCGACCGCGTGCGCGAGGGCCCGCCCCCCGGCCTCGCTGCCGTCGACCCCCACGACGACACGGCGCGGCTCCACGGGCGGCAACAGCTCGGGGACGACGACGACGGTGCCGTGGCCGTGGGCCACCACCGCGAGCGCCGTGGATCCGAGGACGAGCCGCTCGAGCCGGTCGTGGGCAGAGGCCCCGACGACGACCGTGGCGCGCTCGGAGAGACCGACGAGGACGGCCGTCGGCGAACCGACGGGGGTGAGCACCCGGACGTCGAGGCCCGGATGGCGCTCACGGACCCCCGCCGCCACCTCGTCGAGGTGCGCGCGAGCCGCCGTCTCGAGCTCTTCGCCGTACCAGGGCACCTCACCGGCGAGCATGTCGTAGGGGGTCAGCGTCACGCCCACCTCGATGACGTGCACGAGGTCGAGCCCCACGCCCCGCCGTTCGGCGGTGGCCGCCGCCCACGTCGCGACGGCGTCCTCGTGGGAGGACCCGTCGAGCGCGGCGACGACCCGTCGTGGGCCTGACCCCTCAGGGGTCCGGTCCGACTGCCTCGAGAGCACGTCATCGGCCATGGGCCCAGTCTCCTCCGGACGCGCCGGGACCGCAGTCTCGTGGGTCACACGGCCCGGTGCGGGCTCCCGCCCGGCGACGCGGGCCGGCCACGGCGACCATCGAAGCACCCGAGGGGCCCTTCGATGCAGGGTGGTCGCCGTGACCGTCGACCGGGCACCGTGCCCGGACGTCCTCTCCCCGTGGTGCCTCCCCACCGTCGCGCGCGCAGGCACCCTCGCGCCAGACCCGGGGGCCAATTCTCAGAAAACCCTTACGCTCGCCTCATCGGGACGTTAGCCTCTCGTCACGAACGCGTCATGAGAGGCAGCAGGGGATGGCTGACATTCTCATCGTCGATGATGAGGTCCGACTGCGCACACTGCTCAGCCGGACCCTCGTCGCCGCTGGCCACCGCCCGCTCACCGCAGCGGACGGCTCCGAGGCGTGCCAGCTCGTGCGCGCACGGGCCGTCGACCTCGTGCTCCTCGACCTCGTGATGCCGGGCATGGACGGCCTGACGGTGCTGCGCCAGGTCCAACAGCTCGACGACCCCCCACCCATCGTCGTCCTGTCCGGGGTGGGCGACGTCGGGACGCGCGTGCAGGCGATCAACGAGGGGGCCACCGACTTCGTCACGAAGCCGTTCGTCACCGCCGAGCTGCTCGCGCGGGTCAACCGCCACCTCGGCGTGCCCCGCGCCGTCGCCGAGACCGGTCGCTACCTCGTCCACGGGGACCTGAGCCTGGACACCCGGCGCCGCGTCCTCCACGCGCCCACGGGCGACCGCACGCTCAGCGAGCGCGAGTCGGCGGTGCTCGCCTACCTCCTGCGCCGCGAGGGGGACGTGTGCACCCGCGAGGAGCTCCTCAAGGACATCTGGGGCTACGACTTCGATCCGGGCAGCAACGTCCTCGAGGTGTGCGTCGGGCGCCTGCGCACGAAGATCCTCGACCCCGCGATGATCGAGACCGTCCGTGGCGTCGGCTACTGCGTCGCCGGGGCGTGACCCGCGGGCCGGCCAGGCCCTCTTCGGCCTCTGGATCGTCGTCCTCCTCGTCAGCGGTCTCTCGCTCCTGTGCTTCCCGACCCTCGAGCTCATCGCCATCGAGCTCGTCATCCTCGCCTTCGCGGTGCTCTACGGCTTCGGGTCCTGGCCGATCGGTCGCACCGTGCTGTCGGTCGTGGGCTTCGCCGTCTACGCGGCGGCGATCATGCTGCCCCGGGTCCTGCGCGAGGAGCTCCCACCGATCGAGCTCGTCGAGGTGTTCACCCCCGTCCTCCTCGCGGCCGTCGTCATCTACCACGTGCGCCGGCGTGACGCGGCCATCGACGAGGTCGCCGAGCTCGCCGCCGCCGACCGGCGACGCGCGGTGGCCCGCGACCGGCTGGGGCGGATGACCTCGCACGAGCTGCGGACCCCGCTCACCATCGCCCGGGGCTACGTCGACCAGCTCGTGGCCGGCGAGCCCGACGACGAGCGCCGCGACGACCTCACGACCGTGCGCGAGGAGCTGGACCAGCTGACCCGCGTCACCGACCGCCTCGTCCGGGCGGTGTCGCTCGACCTCGGTGCCCCCGACGCACCGGCCGACGCCGGCGCCCTGCTCGAGGACGTCCGGCGCCGGTGGGCGGTCGTCGTGGACCGCGACCTCGTCGTCCGCGCCTCCGTCGGGTCGGTCGCGGTGAACACCGAGCGGCTGCGGGCCGCGGTCGACACCCTCGTCGAGAACTCCGTGCGGTACACCGCTCCCGGTGACCGGATCTGCCTGTTCAGCGAGCTCGTCGACGGTCGGGTCGAGGTGGGAGTCAGCGATGCGGGCCCGGGGCTGTCCGAGGACCTCATCGACCGCATCAACAACGGTCCCGCCGGCCTCGACGACGAGCAGGAGAGCACCGACCTCTCGTCCCAGCTCCGGGATGCGTACTCCCAGACGGGGTTCGGGCTGCGGATCGTCCACTCGATCGCCCGGTCCGCCGGGGGACGCCTGGTGGCCGGCACGAACACCGACGGTGGTTCGCGGCTCGCGCTGTCGGTCCCGGCCCGGGTCTGACCCCTCGTACCGGTCGACCGGGCGGGTCGGTTCAGGACGTCACGGTGACGGTCACCGTGGCCTGGTGCACGACCCGCCCGACCCGGCCCGTGACGACGACGGAGTGGGTCCCCAGCGGGGCGTAGCGACCGGCCCGCACCCGCAGCGTGGTCTCCCCGGGAGCCGCGACCGTCCGGTTCGCCAGGACCGCCCCGATCCCCCGTGGACGCGCGGCGGAGGACAGGCGCACGGACCCGGTCCACCCGGCGAGCCCGCCCACGGAGACCGGGACGGTGGCGTCGTGGCCACGCCGGACCGTCACCGCCTCGGACCCCGGCCACACCGAGAAGTCGGGCGCCGGGATGACGCCGAGGTCCACGGTGGCCGTGCGGGTCAGCCCACCACCGGCGGCGGTCACCGTGAGCGGGTAGACGCCGCCCGGAGCCCCGAGGGGGACCCGGATCCGGAGCACCGCCGTGCGACGGGACCCGGTGAGGACGGCCGGCGCCACCACCGCGGTGCCTCCGAAGGCCTCGGCCCCGGAGACCGAGAGGTCGACGGCCGCGTCGAACCCGTGCAGCCGGTCGATGGTGACCCGGGCGACGACGGCCCGGCCGGCGGGAACCGTCAGCCCGCTGGGGACGACGGCCACCGCGACGTCCGGGACGGACTCGAGCCTGGCCTCGGCGGCGGCGACGTCGAGCCGGCCGTGACCGAACCGTTCGTCCGGGCCCACGTCCCCGAGGTCGACGGCGGAGGCCGTGAGGGCGTCCGCCTGGGCGTCGGGCGGGAGCCCACGACGCCCCTGGAGGAGCAGGGCGAGCGCACCGGAGACGTGGGGCGCCGCGATCGAGGTGCCGGAGACGTACTGGTAGCCGCCCCACCGGTCCGCGGAGAGGACGGAGACCCCGGGGGCGACGAGGTCCGGGAAGACCCTGCTCCTCGTGCCGCACGTCGTCGGCCCGGTGCTCGAGGACGACCACAGCCGGTCCGAGGCGTCGACGGCGCCGACCGCGAAGGACTCGGGGTAGTTGGCCGGGCTGGCACTCGTGCCGGCACCCGAGCCGAAGTTCCCGGCGGCGACGACGGGGAGGATCCCGGCGGCGCGCAGGGCCGCCAGGTCGGGCTGGAGCTGCAGGTCGCACCCCGGCCCTCCCCCGAGCGCCCACGACGCGTTGACCACGTCCGGCGCGTCGTCCGTGGCGGGGTCGTGGTCGGGGTCGAGGACCCACTGGAACGCCTGGTGGATGGCCGTGGCGCTCGAGGCCCCACGGTCGTCGAAGATGCGCGCAGCGACCCACTGGGCCCCCGGGGCCATCCCGTAGGACGTGCCCGCGTCGTGGCCGCCCACCATGACCCCGAGGGTGGCCGTGCCGTGACCGGAGAGGTCGACCGGGGCGTCGGGGTGCTGACCGAAGGGGTCGAACCAGCTGTTGGTTCCCCCGCGCCAGCTGGCCGCGAGGTCGGGGTTGCCGAGGTCCGCCCCCGTGTCGAGGCTCGCCACGACGACACCGTCCCCGGTCCGGCCCCGGGCCCACAGCTGGGGGGCACCGGTCGTCGCGATCCCGGGCTCGGCCGGGACGTCCGGCACGACGACCGTCACGGCATCGGAGCGGACGCTGGCGACGTCGGCGCGCCGGGCCAGCTCACGGACGGCCTCCGGGGTCCCCGTGACGGACACGGCGTTGGTGACCCACAGGGCCGTCGTCCGGGTCACCTCGCCGTCGCGCTCGAGGCGGGCGAGCAGGGAGCGCAGGGAGGCCTGGCTGGCGCCGGCGCGGGAGCGCAGGCCGCGGACGAGGGACTCCCGCCGCTCACCGCGCGCCCGCCCGGAGGTCCTGGCGGCCACGCCCTCGCGCAGGGTGACGAGCACCGTGACGGTCTCGTGCTCCCCGACCCCGGCGAGCAGGCGCTCCACGACGGGGTCGGTCTGGACCGGCGGACGCGCCTGCGCGGGTGGTCCGGCGAGCAGTGCGGCGGCTGCGGCGAGGGCCACCGCGACGTGGGTCCGTCGCGCGACGAGCCTCATCGCCGCCCTGCCTCCTCGAGCACCGCCGGACGCGGACCGTCGGTCGGCGCGTCCGGCGGGGACTCGGGGGCGGTGCGCCGTCGGCGGACGCGGAGGAGGACGAGGACGGCCGCGATCGCGAGGAGCAGCCCGAGTGCGACCGTGGACGCCGTGGCCCGGAAGGCGGAGTGGGGTTCGGCCGAGCTCCACGGCACGAGCATGACGGTGGTGCGGGCGCCGGCGCGGTGGAGGAACACCTCGGCGGTCCAGTCCTGCGCAGCCGGCTCCGGGATGCGACCCTCGTAGCGTCCGGGCTCGCTCTGCGTGAGCACGATGCGGTTCTCCTGGAGGGTCGTCGGCTCGGTGGCGACCCCGTCGGACACACCCACCTCGACGCTGGTGACGGGGGTCCCGAGGGGGCGGACGACGGCCTGGGCGCGGACGAGGAGCCGCACCTCGCGGCCGGTGGGGACCGCCTCGACGGTGACGAACAGCCCGTCGGCGCGGTCGCTCTGCGGTGCGGTGGCCGTGGCGGCGGCGGTGACCTCGCGGGCGGTCGGGACCGAGGTCATCAGGGCGGCGAGGACGACGGCGAGGCCGAGGACGCCCGCCTCGACGAGGACGGTCGTGCGCAGTGGTCGGGGCCGGGGACGCCAGCCCCGACCCATCCCGGCGAGCCGACCGAGCCGGTCGGCGACGCGGTCGTTGACGACGACGGTGTTGTACCCGGCGATGGTCAGGGCGACGGCGACCACGGCGACCTTCCCGAGGACGGCGGGTCCGTAGACGCCTCGGGAGAGGGCGCTCCAGGAGTCGACGTGCAGGCCCGCCTCGTAGAGGCCGGTCGCGAGCAGGACGCCGGACGAGACCGCCGCGACGGGGCTGAAGGCGCGCCACCCGGCGAGCGCCAGGCCGGCCCGTCCGGAACGGTCGAGGAGGGCCAGCGGACGCAGCACGAGGGCGAGCACGAGGAGGCCCCCGGCCCACACCCCGGCCGCGAGGACGTGGGCCGTCGCGGCCGCCCAGGCGAGGGCCTCCCCCGAGGGCAGCGCGGAGGCGTGGCCGGCCCAGGAGTCCAGTCCCACCGAGACGACGAGGGCGACGGCGACCACGCCGGTCGTGCGGGTCCGCGCCCCGGGCTCCGCGCCCTCGGCGTCCGATGTCGCGCCGCGCGAGCCACAGCGCGAGGTAGGCCACGACGAGGCACGCCACCCGGACCATCCAGAGCCGCCCCCACGTGCTCCCGACGAGGACGTCGTCCAGCGCCGACAGCCACGCACCGGCGGCCGCGCCGTCACCCACCTGGGAGGCGGTCGTGACGACGGGGGTGGCGATGGAGGCGGCGAGCGCCAGGGTCACGCCGAGCGCGCCGGCCGTGAGGGCCCGTCGGCCCGTGGCGCGGGCGAGGCCGCCCAGGACGGGGACCACCCGCCAGAGGGCGAGGAGGCAGCCGAGGGCCAGGAGCGTGCCGCCCAGGTCCGCGGAGCGGAGCAGGACGGGGAGCACCCCGGGAAGGGAGCTGTCGGCGTTGGGGATCCCGTCGGGGCGGAACCCGCTCCCGAAGAGGACGGACCCCTTCGTCGGGTGCCCGTCGGCGGCGACGACCGCCCAGCTCAGGGTGTAGGTCCCCCGCTCGAGGGGTGGGGTGGTGAGGTGGACGACCCGGTTGCCGTCGTCGAGGGCGACCGTCACCGGGACGGCCCCCTGGTCCCCCTGCACCGTGAAGGAGCTCGCGGCCTCGGTGATCGCCTCCCCGTACCAGAGGGTGAGCGTGGTGCGCCCGGTGGCGACCATCCCGCCGTTCGGCGGGTCCGAGCGCTCCAGCGTCGCGTGGGCACCCGCGGCCGGCGCGAGCCCGAGCCCGAGCAGCACGACGACCACGGCCGCCCTCAGGAGCCGGCGCACGGTCCGGCCTGCCCCCGTCGCACGCGGCGCGGGGGCGGTCCGGACCGCCCCGGTCATGCCTGGGCCACGACGTGCTCGAGGCGGACGTCGTCGACGATGATCGTCACCTTCGTCCCGTCCTTGATGGCGCTGCGGGTGTTGGCCATGATGAAGAAGTAGGTGCCCCCGAGGTTGAGCTCGGCCTTGTGGCTGTGCGGTCGCGACAGCATCGCAAGGGTCTCCCCGGAGTCCTCGGCCACGAGGATCGGCCGCTTCTCCTCCTGGTGGAGCAGGAGGCTGGCCTTGTCGGGGTCGACGACCTGGTAGCGGAACTCGATCATGCCGCCACCGCCCGTGACCCCGATGAGGGTGACCTTGACGCCCGTGCGGGCGGCGAAGTCCTGGGCGGAGACGGCCTGCGTCCCGGACCGGACGTCGTCCGCGTGCGCCATCGCGGCCCGGACGCCGAGGAAGCCGACGAGCGCGACGACGAGGAGGACCGCGAGGACGACCAGCCGCCGCCGGGACAGCAGGCTCGTCGACCCGGGCTGCGGGAGGGCGGGTGCGGAGAGGGTTCCGGTGCTCATCGGATGTCCTTGGGTGAAGGGGGCGCCGGCCGCGGTCTGCGGCCGGCGCCCCGGTCGGGTCAGGGCAGGTCGAACGCGTCGACGTCGAGGCCGCCAGCATTGAGTCCATGCGTCGAGCCGTCGAAGTAGACGCTCCACGTCCCGGCCGTGCGCCGGATGACGTCCTCGTCCCGGATGGATCCGAGGCCCGCCACGTCCATCGTGTTGGCGCTGATGGAGAAGGCCCAGTCATCGGCTCCGAGGTAGACGAACCCGTCGACGTTGCCGTTGAGCCCGATCGAGCTCCCGGTGAGGAACCGGCTGAACGCCGTCCCGTTCCACGAGTAGATGTCCCAGGCAGTCCCCGGTCCGGCGACGCCCGGAGGCACCGCTGTGTTGCTGACCGAGAAGTACAGCGACGCCGCCGCGGACACTGATCGCGTCGATGTTCGTGCTGCCGAAGCCTCGCGCGGCTCCCGTCGAAGAAGAGCTCCCAGTGGCTGTCGTTCCAGTACCACGACGTCCCGCGCCTGCACGGTGCCCGAGAACCCGTCAGGTTACGTTGCTCGTGAACGAGGGGTAGAAGTGCGTGCGCGTCCACCCTGCTGAACCCGTCACGTTCGCACCGGTCGGTACGCCGTACGGGGCTGGCTGACGTCGAGCGTCCGGCTCATCGCCGCTCCGTCCCACCGGTAGATGTCGGCGTTGTCCGCCGTGCCGGTCACTCCGGGCTTGGCTGTTGCCCGAGGTGGAGAACCACAGGGGTCTGGTGACCTGGAAGTTGACGGCCCGGTTCGCCGGTTCCCGAGGCCGTCGCGCGTACGGACGGTCAGCCGGTTGGTCCCTTCGGGGAGGGCCGACGTGTCGATCACGCGCGGAGAACGTGCCGTCCGAGGCACGGTTGATCGCGTGTGCCGTTCCCGATTCCCGGGTCGCCCCGACGAACCACTCCGCGAGTGGCGATGCCGGTGCGCGTCGTCGGCGATGGTTCCAGTGAGCGTCGCTTGGGTGCGCACCGCCCGTGGGGTTCGGCGTGACCGTCAGTGGTCCGATGACCGGGCCCGTGCTTGTCGACGACGAGGACCGTCGTCGACGGGCGCACCCCAGTTGCCGGCGGCGTCACGGCCACGGACCCAGATGCTGGTGGGACCCGTTGCTCATGAGCTGACCGTCGCGAGGGGGATGTCGAGGTAGACGTTCTCGGTCGCCGTGCTGTACGCACCGTCGGCGGCCTCCATCGGGATCCCGCTCCCGGGCGCTCCGGCCGTGGCGACGTCGACGTACGCCTCGGCCCGGGCCACCGGGCTCTGGACCGTGCCGGTGGTCGCGTTCGCGTCTCCGGAGACGGGGTCCGTCATCGTCGCGACGACCCGCACCGACGCCGACGACCCGTTGACCGGGATCAGGCCGTTGTTGGGAGTCGGGGAGACCGACACCGCCGCTGGGCGCAGGGCCCTGGCGATCGGCGTAGAGGATGACCTCGGCCGGGTCGCCCCAGTTGTTCTGGTCGTCCTGCGTGCGGACGTACACGAGGTGCTGGCCCTCGACGAGCGCGGCCGCCGTGGCCGCCGGGATGGTCCCGGTGAGGCTCGCGACCGACCCCGTGGTCTCGACGGTCATGGCGGTGTGCGTCCCGGTCCCGATCCACCACTCACCGGCCGCGATGGCGTGGTTGCCGGAGGCCGAGTCGTTGCCGGTCGCTCCGATGACGACAGCGAGGCCGCCGTTGGCCCGCTCCGGGGTGAGCGAGAGGGCCGAGGTGGTCGGACCCTGTTCGTCGGCACCCTCGATGAGCACCGAGCTCCAGGGACCCCAGTTCCCGAGCGAGTCCTGGCCGCGGACGTACACGACGTGCTGGCCCGCGGGGACGGTGAACGGAGCCGTGACGTCGGCGCTCGGGCCGCCGAACGTCCCGGTCATCGCGACGGCGGTCGCGTCCGGAGCGTCGAGGCGCATCTCCGCGGCGGTGACGTTGCCGCCTCCGGTGGCCGCGTCGCTCACGGTCGCGGCGATCGTGCCGTCGGCCGTGACGTAGCGGGCGTTCGTCGTCGCCGGGCCGAAGGTGTCGGCCTCGGCGCCACCGGCGCCGGTCACGTCGAGGAACGTGAGCATGCCACCCGCGCCTGCCGCGTTGGTGTTGTGCAGCGTCATGCTCGCGTCGTAGACGGCGAGCCGGCGGTCGGCCACGGTCGTCGGGGCGGTGACGATCGCGTCGGCGGTCTGCCCCGGCCCGAAGGTCTCGGCGACCACGCGCCGCGCCAGGTCGACCCCGGTGTTGGCGAGCCGGTTCCCGTCGAGGCCGACGATCCGCTGGTCGGCCCCGAGGACCGTCATGGAGTGGTAGAAGGTGCCGGCGTTGACCCAGCGCAGGAGGACGTCCTGCCCGGAGGTCGCCACGATCGGCGCCGTGGAGGGGTGCACCTGCCCGTTGACGACGGCGTAGCGCGGCGCGAAGGCCCGCATGTCGAAGTCCGCCGGCACGGCCGCGGTGTTGAGTGCCGGGTCGATCTCGCCGAGGAGCATGACCTGCTCGGTGTCGAACGTCGAGCCGGCGTCGTACGCCTCCCCGGCGGTGGCCGAGTGGACCACGAGGGCTCCGTAGAGGCCCATGGCCACCTGGTGCTGGTGGTTCTTCGTGAGCCCTGCCTCGTAGAGGTAGGTACCCGGGCGGCTCGCGGTGAACGTGTACGACGCGGTGCCACCGGCGGCGGCACCGACGGTGTCGGGCACGAGGGCCTGTCCGCCGAGGTAGAGCGAGGTGGCCTCGCCGAGCGTGTTGTGCAGGGTGATCGTCACCTCGTCCCCGGCGTCGACCGTCAGGGTCGGACCACCGGGGGCGGTGACGCCTCCGCACGGCGTGGCCGAGTCGGTGCGCTGGCAGTAGCCCCAGACGGGGACCGAGGCGGGCCCCGTCTTCGCGGGCAGCGTCGCCGAGCCGGTCGTGGCGTCCAGGTGGATGTCCACCGTGGCCGCGCTGGCCGAGCCGGCCGGCCCGAGGAGCAGGCCGAGGACCGTCAGGGCCCCGCCGGCGATCGTCGAGAGAGCGGCGGTACGCAGGTTCTTGTTCATGGTCGTCCCCTCTCTCACGCGCAGGTGTTGGGCTCGGGCGGTTCGATCCGCATGTACGTGATCGGTCCGGTCATGTTCACGCCCCAGGAGGTGATCTGGAACAGGGCGTGGTTGTGGGAGATGATGTAGAACTCGCCGCACTGGTTGAGCGTCTGGACGCCCGGTGGCAGGTCCTTCATGTCCCCGAGGTACGGGCTGCCGCTGTAGAACGTCCCGACGAAGGTGTTCGCCAGGTCGGGCACCGTCACCGACACGGGGTTGGCGGGGCTGTAGTCCTCGGCGTCGTACCACTTGAAGAGGACGTCCCACGTCTGGCCCGGACCGATGTTGATGGCGAACTTCTCCATCGACATGTCCTGGCCCGCGGTGTCGGACTTCAGCTCGTACCCGTCACGGCCGACCACGAGGCCGTTGTTGCCGTGCGGGTGGAACGGGTAGTCCTCGCTGCCGACGCTGAGGTAGCGCGCCATGCCCGGCAGCGGGTGGGTCGCGGCGTCGTACGGCTTGATCGTGGCGAGCGCCCCGTACGGCTGGTTGGGCAGCCACGACGCACCGTTGTCGGCGATGCTGTCGGGGAAGCCACGGCCGTTGATCAGCCAGTAGCGGGCCTTGTAGTTGTTGAGGTTGAAGGACTTGCCCCGCTCGACCGCCGCGTGCTGGTAGGGGTCGATCTCGGACAGCAGGACCATGAACTCCTCGGTGGCCGTGAACTTGCTCGTCGGGTTGTCGTACGCGTACTCGTCGCCGAGCGAGGGCCGGACGATGAGTGCTCCGAAGAGCCCCATCCGCACCTGGGTCTCCGGGTCGGTCCCCGACTCGTAGAGGAAGGTGCCGGCACGGTCCGCGGTGAACGTGTAGGTCACGCTGCCGGTGTCGGCCGCGGCGCCGGGCGCCAGGCTGGTCATCATCCCCGTGCCGGTGTCGACCTGGGGCTGCGACAGAGCACCGTCGGCGCGCACGTCGTCCTGCCCCGGGAAGACGATCGAGGTGTCGGCCGGCAACGTGTTGTGGAGGATGACGGTGACCTCGTCACCCTCGTGGACGCAGAGGACGGGGCCGGGGTGCTGGAAGGCGTCGAACCCGCTCGAGTAGCCCCACATGAAGGCGGTGTTGCCGTCGGGCAGGTCGATGTAGCCGGTCCGTGTCGTGAGGTCGAAGACCGGGTTGCCACTGGCTGCGCCGGCACCGCCGGTCGTGCAGACGATCCCGTTGCGCGGGGGCGCGTCGGCGGTCGCGGCGGTGACGGACGAGGCCGCGGTCCCACCGACGGCCACGAGAGCGCCGACGGTGAGGACGGCGGCGCGCCGCAGTGAACGGCGCACGGAGCTGGTCGTGGTGATCATGCCGAGAACCCCCAGTGGTTCGGGAAGGCCTGTTCGCCGGGGCGGCGGCATCACCCTGGGCGTAGACCCGGATCTCCGTCGTCTGTCCTCCGAAGCCGCCGTCGGGCTCGAGGTTGTTGGACCGCGAGAACGACCGGTTGTAGAGGAAGTACGTGTCGTACGGGTCCGTGCCGACCTTGTTCGGCGCGGTGAACAGGACGTCGTAGCTCTCACCGGGGCCGATGTTGAGGGTGTCGGTCTCGTACGAGGTGTCGGTGCCGTCCCGCCCCCGCATCGGGGTGGCGTCGCGGCCGATCACCCGCATCCGCAGCCCGGCGATCGTCATGGCCGACTCGCGGAACCCGAGGTTCGAGAACCGGAGGGCGACGCGCTCGCCCGCCACGCAGGTGACGAGCGAGGAGATCGGCTGGAACTGCAGCTCCGGGTGCCCGTCCGGCGCGATGAGGTCGCCGTTCGTGTCGAACGTGCGCCCCTCCTCGACGTCGAAGGGGTTCACGCCGGGCCCGTTGGGCGCGACGGTGTCCGGGTAGACGCGCCCGTTGAGGAGCGCGAAGTCCGCCCGGTAGTCGGACCACTCGGGCAGCTGGATGTGGGCGTCCGCCCAGTGCGCCTCGGCCCACACCTCGGAGAGGAACATCGAGAACTCGCGGTCGTAGGCCGTGGAGCCCTCGGCACCGGGGGCGACGTCGTCGTTGTAGACGTACCCCATCGGGGCGGCCGGGTCCGTGTTGCCGCCCACTCGCGCGATCGGCGCCCCGGCCGCGTTGCCGGTCCGGTTCTGCTTCGGACGGACGAAGACCATGCCGGTCATGCCCATGTGGACGTGCTCGACGTCCTCGACGTGGCAGTGGAACATGTACGTCCCCGCCTCGCGCGGACGGTAGGCGTACGTGAACTCGCGTCCCGCCGGCACCGACACCGACCCGCTCGGCTCCCCGTCGAAGAACGGGATGACGTTGCGGAACCCGTGCCAGTGGAGGGTGTGCGCGTCGAACAGGTCGGGGCGCAGCTCCAGGCCGAGGTTGGTCAGCTGGACCCGGAACTCGTTCGCCTCCGTCTCGTCGTACTGGTCGACCCAGAAGACGGGCGCCGAGTGCTGGGCCTTGTACTTCTGCTGGAGCCGCTGGGTGGTCGACATCTCCGTGACGTTCCGGAAGCCGAAGATGTAGGTGGTCAGGCCCGGCCCCACGTCCGCACCGATCGGGTCCGGGTGGAAGGGCGGGATGGCCGGGGACTCCGGGAGGTGGATCCACCCGTCGGTCCCGGCGAGGTAGAGGTTCACGGGGCCGGCGGCCGCGACGGCCTCCTGCTCCGGGAGCAGCACCTTGCCGGCCCACGAGGCGGCGCCTGCCACCGCCACCGCACTGCCCGTCAGCCCGAGTGCCCGTCGGCGGCTCATGGCGAGCCGTCCGAGTGCGGTGCTGCGACCGCTGTCCGGGCCCTCGGCAACGTCCCTGCTGCGTTGCGCGTCGAGGCTGGTCATCACATCCCCTTGCCTTGGTGTGGTCTCGTGCTGGTGGGACGTGGAGCCCCTCGTGATGTCGCTCATGGCGCCGTCGCCCCTCCCGGGAGGGAGAACGCATCGATGTCGAGCATCGAGTTCGTCAACCCGTGGGCGGTGCCGTCGAACCACACCCGCCAGGTGCCGTTGTCGAACTCGACGATGTCCTCGTCCTGGACCGGGCCCAGGTCGGGGAGCGTCGTGTCGGTGGAGAAGGAGAGGAGGTAGTGACCCTGGCCGAGCACGACCGCGCCATCGACCCGCGGTGCGTCGGGCACGCCGTCACCCGTCGCGTCCCAGACACGTGCAAATGCGGTGCCGTTCCAGGAGTAGATGTCCGAGTTGTCAGACGTCCCCGTGACGCCGGGTGGGTTCGCCGCACCCGCAGTCGTGAAGTAGAGGGTTCCACTCTGGACGCCGATGGAGTTGACATCGAGTGCGTTGATGGTCAGACCGTGTGCAGTGCCGTCGAAGTAGACCGACCAGTGCGCACCGTCCCAGAACACGACGTCCTCGTCCTGAACCACTCCCACGTCCGGCAGGTTCGTGTCCGTCGAGAAGGACATGTAGTACTGGTCTGCGTTGACCTGGGCGAAGCCGTCCACGTTGGCGGACGTCGGGACGCCGGTTCCCACGTCGGCATCGACCAGACGCGAGTAGCTGTCCGTCCATCCGTTCCAGCGGTAGATGTCGGAGTTGTCGACCGTGCCGAAGATTCCCGGCGGGCGACCGTTGCCGACGGTGGAGAAGGCGAAGTCCACTGCGACCTGCGGGGACCCGACGACCGCCTCGTCCGCACCGGCGTCGAAGCGCACGTTGTCGGCCGCAGGTCACCGTCGATGTCCGTTGGCGGGCGCTGACACGCCGCCGCGGCTCGCCGCGCCGATGTCACAGGCGGGCGACTGCCCGGGACAGCGATCGAGGTGGTAGTCGCCCATGAGGCCAGCCGGGGCCTCCACCGCGACGAGGGTGGCGTCGACGAACGCCGGGTTCTGGCGCCAGGTCGCGAAGGAGACCGAGACCGGCCACGGTTCGATGACGCTCGGGGTCGGCCGTCACGTTCGAGGTCGTCGACCGTGTAGTCGTGCTCGGTGGCGTCCTGCTGGATCACGGAGTTGACCGGGCACGAGTGAGCCCGTGGTCGTCCGCGACCCCGACATCCCAGGCGTCGACGGTCAGCGGCGCCCGCGAGCCCGATGCCGGACACCGTCGTCCCGGCGCGGGAACCGGCCCGGTTGTTCCAGAGGATGTTGTTGAACAGCAGGGGCTTGCTGAAGGCCGGGGCACTCGTCGGCAGCGATGCCTGGAGCTGCTGGCTGTTCTCCGAGGTGGAGACACCGGCCGGGGCCGGCAGTCCGTTGGAGGTCACGGCCGTCGCGGTCGTGATGTTGTCCATGATCGTGTTGTTGAAGATCCGGACGTCGGGTGCGTCGTTGATGCCGATGCCGCCGCCCTCGTGGGTCGAGATGTTGCTCGTGATGACGTTGTTGTAGACGTTCATCGGGAAGTTGCCGGCCATGAGGAACCTGATGCCGCCCCCGTCGTCGTTGGCGAGGTTGCCCTGGATCTCGTTCGCGTAGATGTCCACCGGCCCGCTCCCGGCCGACAGGTCGTCCGGGTTGGCGGGCAGCGCCCCGGCGATCATGATGCCGGCGCCCTCGTCGTTGGAGTGGTTCAGCGTGATCCGGTTGTCATGGATCCTCCCGTTCGGGCTCAGCCCGTACACGCTGACCCCGGCGCCGTACTCGAGCGAGAAGTTGCCGCAGATGTCGTTGTCCGCGACCTCGTAGCCGGTCAGAGCCGGCGAAGAGGCCGATGGCATCCGGCGAGGTTGGTCCCGGCGTTCTGGATGATCCGGTTGTTGGCGATCCGCACCTAGTCGTTGTGCTGGCTCTCGTCGGCGCCGGTGAGGTCCGGGCGTGCCGATCCGGATGGTGCCGTAGCCGCCGCCGTTGTTCTCGACGACATTGTTCGTGATCTGGAGCCGGCGGATGTAGGCGTTGGCGAAGATCGCCCCGCCCTGGGTGACGATGTTCGGCGGCAGCCCCGTCGGCTGACCGGTGAGGTCGTTGATGTTGCCCGGGAAGCCCTGCTGGTCACCGCCGCGGATGTCGAAACCATCGATCGCCGGCGTGAAGCTGCTGGTCGAGGAGAAGCTCGTGGACTGACCGCGAAGAGGTAGATGACCGCGCCGTCGCTCACCTGCTGGTTGCCGGCCCACGTCAGGTCGCCGACCTTGGTGAACCAGTCCGTTGCGAGGTCGGTGTCACCACCGAACGCGCCACCGTCGAGAACCGTGCCCTGGACGTACGGGCTGTCGGCGTTCGGTCCCTGGAATCCGCCTGGGCCCGACTCCCTGGAGCTTGAGCGGGTTCGAGATGACGAGGTTCTCGTAGTAGGCGCCCCGGGGGTTGGCCGTCGTCTGCGACGTTGGGGTACACCACGATGAGGTCGGGACCGGCGTTGCGCGCAGCGTCGTCGATGGCGTTCTGGATCGCGTGGCTGACTCCCGGGGTTCCCGTCTGGCTCGCCGGCTTGGTCGGGTCGTACCGCTGGTTGTTCACCCCGGGGCCGACCTCGAAGACGCTCACGCTGTAGCCGGTCACCGAGGACGTGGAAGGTGAGGCCGTTGACCGTTCGACGGCCGTTGTCCGCCTTGACACGGAGGTTGTACGCGCTTGTCGGTGATCTGGCCCAGCACCATTGCCCGCAGCAGGGATCGTCACGTCGATCTCGGTGTCGGTCCAGCGTGTCGTGGTCAGCGCTCCGTGGCGCCGAGGTAGACCTGCCCCTGCACCCTTGGTGGCGCCGAAGCCCAGACCCTTGATCGTGACGTTCCGGTTGGTGTCGGTCTTCCGCATGAAGGGCTTCGAGACCGAGAACAGCTGCGGTCGCACGGGGTTGGCCATGCACTTCACCGTGATCGGCCCGCCGCCCGGGGTCTCGATGCCGACGCCCACCTGGGTCGGCGCGAGGTCCGTCGGGATGGTGACACCGGGCATCGCCTCGAACTCGGTGCCGATGGTGCGGAACCGCGGGTTGTAGTTCGCGTTGAGCGCCCCCGGGATGCCGGGGTCGTTCCCGATGAAGCGGTACATGTTCTCGCACACGCCGGCCGGGGTCGGGCAGTTGATGTGGTCGGTCGAGGGCATGAGCACGTCGTAGTACCCGTTGAAGTCGGACTCCGCCGTGTACTTGAGGTCGTTGGCGAAGTCGTAGATCCCGACCGGGACGTTCGGCACGCCGGCCTTGTCGCCGTAGAGCACCGAGCGGTTGTCGGTCGAGAAGTTCAGGTCGTCGACGATCAGGCCGCGCAGTCGCGAGGGGATCGGCACGTCCGTGAAGATGTTGAACATCGGGACGATCGACTTGCCGTTGTTGAGCCCGACGAGCTTGGTCTCGCAGCCCGGCTTCGGGGTGCCCTCGTAGGGCGACCCGCCCATGTCGAGGAAGGTCGGGTTGTCGACCGCGGTCGACGCGGGGACGGTGACGCCGTTGCCGAGCGGGTTCTCCGGGTAGCCGTCGGTGCCGAGGCCCTTGACGTCGACGGTGTGCAGCGGGCCGGCACAGGCCGGCGGCGGCACCTGCGGGAGGACCTGGTCACCCCGCCCGACGTTGATGTCCTCCTCCTCGGTGGCCTTGTACATCGGCTTGCCGCTCGCGTCGTTCGGGATGTCGAGCGAGACGAGGTACTCGCCGGCGGGCAGCGGCTCGAACGTGCCGCCGACACACTGCGGGTCCGAGGGGTCGGTGGCGTCGAGCTCACCGGTGCACTGGTCGCCGAAGCCGTAGTTGCCGTCGACGGAGGCGCCGAAGTTGGCGTCGGCAGTGCCCTGGTCGGTGGCGTAGGTGCCGACCTGGACCCCCTGGATCAGGGCCGAGAGGCACTCGCCGTCGGTCTCCTGGTTGGTCACGAGGACGTTCTCCTCGGTGCCGTGGGTGAAGGCCTTGCCGTCCACGT
Source organism: uncultured Actinomycetota bacterium (assembly GCA_963709785.1). Lineage (GTDB taxonomy): Bacteria > Actinomycetota > Actinomycetes > Actinomycetales > Dermatophilaceae > Phycicoccus. Next base: position 110,189 of record CAVPXT010000010.1, read on the forward strand.
CACGCGCGGTACAGCCGGTCGGGCGGCTCCACTTCTCGGAGAGGTAGGAGTTGAGCAGCTTGCCCTTGGCGATCGCGCCGTCGGGGGCGAGCTCGTAGGTGTCGGTGCTGTCGCACGGCACGCCCGCGTTCGTCCCGCAGTCGACGGTCCCGTAGAGCATCACCGGGATGTCGGAGATGCCCGGCTGCCAGTCCTCGGACGCCGCGTACGTCGGGTCGAGCTCGTTGCGGGTCGTGTCGTAGCTGATGGAGCCCACGATGCCGCCGTTGCGCGGACCGCCGTTGGTGCCGGCGGCGTCGTACTTCTGGACGCCCCAGTCGACGGTGCCGGAGAGCCCGATGATCGGGAGGATGCTCAGGTCGACGCCCGCACCCTTGACCGTGGTCGGCGTCGGCTGGTTGTCGGTCTGGTACGTGACTCCGGTCGTGTAGAAGTTGTCGGAGTACGCCTCCATGATGAACCACTCGGCGAGCGGGTACGCGCTCGTGAACTCGTAGTAACCGTTGCTGTCGGTCCCCACGGCGTTGGTGCCGCGGTCCATCAGCGAGTTGTCCTTCTTGCGCAGCGTCAGCGGGAACTGGGCGACGCCCTGCTCGCCCGGGTCACGCTTGCCGTTCTTGTTGTTGTCGAGGAAGACGTGACCGCTGAGCGGGGTCCACCAGCCGTTGCTCGGGAGCTGCTTGAGGTCGACGGCCTCGCCACCGCTGACCGTGACCTGGACGAGCTGGAGGATGTAGTTCTGCGGCTCGTCCCACCAGGTGAGCATGTAGGTGCCGTCGGGGACGTGCGGGATGGTGAAGCTGCCGTTGGCGTCGGAGCGCCCGACCCACACGGACTGGTCCCCGTTGCCGAGGTCGTTGAGGGACAGGACCGCGTTGGGGATCGGCTTGTCGAGCTTGCTGCCGACCGCGCCCCAGTACTGCGTGAAGCTGCCACCCACCGGCGGGTAGTACTGCTTGACGGCGACGACCGTGCCCGAGATCGAGCCGGTCGGCGTGGTGTCGGTGATGTCGCTGTGCGGGTGCGCGAAACCGAACTGCGGGGTCGGCACGAGCTCGCCGGCGAGGGTGAACTCGGTGTCGTACCCGGTCGAGCCCTCCATGAGCCAGGTGTCCCAGTCGTGGTTGCCCTCGAGCGTGGTGGTCTGGATCCAGTCCGAGCCGTCCGGCGGGATCACGAAGGCGGTGTAGCGGTTGGTCCCGAGGTGTGGCATCACGAGCATGCCGTCGGCGTCGCTGAGGCACTTGCCGCCGATGGCCTCGACGATGGGGTTGCCGTCGGCGTCGCGCGAGGCCGCGTCCCAGGGGATCTGGTAGTTCGCGTCCTCGTTCACGTACGTGGTGCAGAGCGGGTTGCCGTAGACGTCGGTCGTGACCTCGCCGAGGATGTCGTTGATGTGCCCCTGGAAGCCCTCGAGGCCGTTCTCCCCGTTGTCGATCGCACCGTTGGTCGAGGCCTCGTCCTGGAAGACGAAGGCCCGCAGCGTCGAGTCGGACAGCGGGTTGGGCTGGACGGTGACGTCGATGACGGGGTCGGACGACGGGATCGTGAAGTGGACGCCGTCGATCTTGTAGCCGTCGGCGAGGACCGTGATGAGGTACCGGCCGTCCGGGAGGTCGAGGGTCGCACCGCCGGCGAAGTCGTCCTGGTCGCCCTGGGTGTAGATCGGCGCACCGGTCACCTCCGTGATGGAGGCCCAGGTGCACTCGGAGGGGTAGCCGGGGTCCTCGGCCGAGCAGCCGGAACCGGGTTCGGGGCCGCCGACGGGGTCAGAGGTCCCCGTGTTGTCGACGTTGATCATGTAGCGGTAGTCGCCGACCGCGTCACCCTCGGTGACCGGGCCGTTCGGCGCGTGCGGCTCGGTGCGCGCGCTCGTCACGCTGAGGCCCACCGTGGTGGTCGTCGCCGCCTGAGCGGGGCCGGCAGCCACCACCGGTACGGCGACCGCCGTACCGGTGGCGAGGGCTGCGGCCCCCACCACCGTCACGACACGTCGGAAGATCGACCCGGGCCGCCACAGGCCCAGGCGTACCGAGCTCCTGCGCCCGGTCCTGCGGTTCTTCCGCTGTGTCGTGGTGTCCGTGCCGTTGGCCAGGACGTGGTGGTTTCCCTGCATTCAACTCACCCCTGCTGTTTGGTCGCGTCCCCTCTGCGGACGCTCACGGGGAACATGGGACAGCCCGAGGACCCCTCAGGCCGAGGGGTTGGGAGAACTTGTCACGCAGGAGTGAGGGCACGGTCACGCGCGGGTCAGTGTCCGGTCATGCGCAGGTAAGGACACCGTCAGATTTGGGTCATTCAGTCGTCATGCCTTTGTCATGCTGACAGCCCACGCACACAGGGAGATCTATGATCTATCCCGGAATCACATTGTGTGCCAACCCTTTTCGAAGGGTTGCCGCGGCAAGGTGCGCCCCCGCCGCGCGCAGACACGGGGTGTCGCGGTCACCGACAAGGTCAAGACATAGTCAGTTCGGGCTATTGCGTACGTCAGGAACGAGTGGGTACAGGGCAGCGAGACCGGCGGTCCGCGGCGCCCGCGGGCCTCAGACGTTGAAGCGGAA
>CAVPXT010000011.1:0-460941 GCA_963709785.1 uncultured Actinomycetota bacterium
AGGTTGCGGCCATGGTCGAAGGGCTAACCCCGGAGGAGCACGAGGGCTTCGAGCGCTTCAAGGTCTGGAAGCATCGGCCAAAGCAGGCGCCTGGCGCCACCTCGACCAGCCTTTCCCCACAACAGGTCTACGCGGAGTGGATGAAGGCGGTGTTCGCTCCGGGTCTTCGCGGAGCCGGGCTGCGCGGTTCGGGTGGCCGGTTCGAGTTGCCCTCCGGGTCCTTCTGGGCGCAGCTTGGGTTCCAGAAATCCGCGTACAGCGATGGCCAAGAGGTTCGCTTCACTGTGAACCTCTCTGTGATCGGGCGTGACGAGTGGCAAGAGCAGGCGACCTCCGCCCCGCGTCTCGGTCAGCGGCCAAGCCCGAGCATTCGTTACGGCGCCTGGGCCCGCCAGGTGCGAATAGGCCAGCTGACCCCCCAAGGCGAAGACAAGTGGTGGCGAATCGTTCGTGGCGTTGAAGCACCAGAAGTTCGAGACGACGCCCTGAACGACCTACTCACATACGGCGTTCCCTGGCTTCGAGAGCACGCCGCCTGACGTGTGCCAGCCGCAGGATCAATCGTCCTGACTGCGGCAATAGCGGAATAGTTGCAGATTCGTTCCTTCGTATCACGACGAGCTTTCCGATCGCAGGGTGCAGGATCTGCTCATGGGTGGGATGCCATGGGCCGTCGCCCTCACCGTGTTGGCGCTGAGCGTCGGTGCAGCGGGCTGCTCCCAGGGCGACACGGGAGCCGATTTGCTCGGATCTGACCGTCCCAGGTTCACCTCTGTGGCCGCGCTGAACCGGGACGCTGACGCCGCGGTCCTCGGCACGGTCGATGGCTTGATCGGAACGGAGCTCGACAACGGAGGCAACCCGGAGTCGGTCACCGCCGGCGGAGGGACACTGGTGACATTGCTCCGCTTCTCAGTTGAACGCGCCATCCGTGGCCAAGCCCCCGGGATGATCACGATCGCTTGGCCCGGCTCGGCCGCTGGGGTCGAGGACCGGGTCAGTGCGCTGCGCACTGGGCAGCGTGTGGTGTTGTGGCTCGACCACCTCAACGGCTGAGCAGGTCCCTGGGCTTGATCTGGTGGACGACGACGTGTGGGTCTCGGTGGGGGGAGATGACGCCGTCATGGACGTTGAAGGCCAAGTCGTGAAGGCAAGGAGCAGCCACCTGGTCTCGCTGGACACCGAGCCCGGCGACTCGCCGTTGGAGACGACCTTGGCCGCGCTCGAGCAGTCGCCCTGAGCGCAAGACCGGCCACACGCCAGCCGTCGTCTTCCTTGAACGCGGCATGAGGCGGTTAGGAAGACGTTGAGCGTCTTCGGTCTGGCGTTGGGAACGTCCTCCTGATGCGCTTGTCGGGCTTGGTGTCCCAAAGCGAAGAGGAGGACGTTCATGAACAACGGTAGTGGTGTCTCTCGTGGGGATCGGAACCGGAACGCACGCTTGTCCCGGCTGCGGGCAGCGGTGCCGGTGAGCAACGCGATCGTCGGGATCGACCTGGCCGATCGCAAGCAGATGGTCGTGGTCACCGACCACGACTCCAAGGTCCTGGCCCGGCGCACGTTCCGGTGCAAGGCGTGGGACCTCGGCGCCGCGCTGGACTGGGCTGCCGAGCGCGCCGCCAAGGCCGGGTTCGCCGGGGTGACGGTGGCGTGCGAGCCGACCGGGCACCGGTGGCGGGTCCTGGGCCAGCTCGCCGAGCGAGCGCGGGATGTCGTTCGTGTGCGTGCAGCCGGCGGTGTCGGCGTGGGCGCGCAAGACCGAGGACCTGACCATCGACAAGACCGACGACAAGGACGCGGTCCTGATCGCCCGGCTGGTCGCGCAGCTGCGCTGCTACCTGCCCGAACCGGTCGATGAGACCTGGGGCCGGCTGCGGCACCTGGGCACCCGCCGCGAGCAGCTGATCGAGGAGCACGTGCGGTGCGTGCAGCAGATCCGCGACCTGCTCGAGTGCGTGTGGCCCGCCGCGCTCGACGGCGGCCAAGCACCCGTTCAAGTCGACCACCTGGGTCGCCGCGCTGACCGTGGTCGTCGAGCCGCGACGGCGGGGACCTGGACCGCACCCGCCGCCTCGGGGCGGCCCGGTTCGAGCGCGCCGTCCGCAAGGAGGTGGTCCGCCGCGGCAGGAGCGGCCCTGCCTGCGGATCGTGCGCAAGCTGTTCACCGCCCTGTCCGACCCGGCCGGGGTGCTGGCGCACCGGCCGGCCGCGTTCGAACGGATCGCCTGGGTCATCGACGACTGGGACCACGCCAAGACCAAGCTGGTCGACACCGAGGCCCGGATGGTCGCCGTGCTGGACGAGCTGGAGCTGACCGAGCTGGCCACCAGCATCGACGGGCTGTCCGCGGTCGGGGCCGCGGCGATCCTGGCCGAGACCGGCGACCTGACCCGGTTCACCTCCGCCCGGGCCGTGGTCAAGCACGCCGGCCTGGCACCGCGGGAGACGGAAGTCGGGCACCTTCACCGGCCGGGCCCGGGTCACCGGCGCCGGCCGACCCGCTGCTGCGCGCCGCCGCCTGGCGGGCGGTGTGGGGGTGCCTGCAGACCAACCGGGTGTACGCCGCCCGCTACCGGCACCTGACCACCCGGGAGACCAACAAGCTCACGCCGACCCAGGCCCAGACCGCCGTCGCCGCGGCGATCCTGCGCCAGCTGCACTCCGTCATCACCCACCGCCAGGCGTGGGACCCCGTCGTCGCCGCCCACGGCCATCGCGAACGGTGGAGGTGGCTGCGGCATAACCCGATCCGCGCATCAGCGCCGGAGGCTGACGCGTCCCAAGGGCTGGGGCGGGGCGAGCCTTCCGCGGCATTGAGAACCACCAGGTATCTCGTCGCTCATCACAGGCCGCCCCGTCCCGTCGTCGACACAACCCGATCACACGCTGCCGAGCACACCTCGATTACCGCTATGCAGGGACCGACGACGAGGACACGGGCACCCGCCCACCCCTTGACGCAAAACACCTCACGCTGATGAGCGGACGTCGCGACGTCAGCGCTCATACACTCGCCCCGTGACAGCGTGGCGCAACAAGCGGCCCCAGGGTGCCTACGCTCTGTCCGCATCGAACGCCTACTACTGGCACGCCGATTGCCCATGCCAGAACCCGAAGCCCGCTGGGTGGAGGCAGGTGAGCGGGAAAGGGGACGAGGGCTCGTGGGCTCAGGCATGGCTTGAGTGGCTCTGGCGGACGCACCTGGAGCCGCGAGGCTTGAACCGGGTAGGAGCGAGCGGCAAGCGCGCGCTGGACATCGCCATCCCTGACAACAACGTCCAGGGTCTCCGCGCAGCGATCACGTCTGGGCCACTGATTGCAGAGTCAGCGCCTGCACCCCCGTTCGACCCTTCGGACCCCCGTCGCGCTCGCTGAGAAAACACCCTGTCATCGGCATTATGTGGGTGATCGGTGTCAAGAGGCTTCTGTGGTCTCGAGGCCGGTGATGAGCTGGTCGAAGATCTCGGCTCGTCGGACTTGTCCCTTGTTGCAGGCGTCTTGGCGTTGGGCGAGCAGGGTGGGGCGGAACTCGATGCTGGTTTGGAAGAACGTGCACGACTCGCAGATGTTCTCGAACTGGCAGTCCATGACCTTGGGTCGCGCGCAGTAGCCGTTGCCGAGCATCCGGTGGTGCTCGCGGTTCAGGCGGGCCATGTTGGGTCCGAGGTCGTCGGCGGGTAGCTGGGCTGGTGAGGCGTACAGGGCGTCGACCTTGGCGGCGACGGTGAAGTACTCCTGGGCCACGGTGCGGTTGGCGATCTTGGCGTACACCAGCGTCATGTCCAGCGACTTGTGGCCCAGCATCGCGGCGATCGCTTCGATGCTCATGCCCCGGTTGATGGCCTGGGTGGCCAGGGTGTGCCGCAGCTGGTGGGGGTGGATGTGGCCCAGTCCGGCCGCGGCGCCGGCCTTGTTGATGTAGCGGGTGACGCCGTGCCGGTCCATCGGTTTGCCGTTCTCGCGTGGGAGCAGCAGTGGGTGGCCGGGTGGGACGTGCGCGGCCCGGTAGGTGTCGACCAGGTCCACGATGCGCGGGTGCAGGGGCAGGTAGCGGTCTTCGTGGAGCTTGCCGACCGGCACGTGCAGCCAGTGGGTGTCACCGATCAGGACGACGGCGTCGGCGGTCAGGGCGGTGTACTCCCCGACCCGCAGCCCGGTGCGCAGGAGGAACTCCACGGTGACCCCGACGAGCATCCGCTTGTCGGCCTGGGCGGCGCGTAGCAGCTTCGCTGCGGTGGCGTCGTCCAGGGCCTTGGGCAGGGCGTGGTGCTGTTTGGGGACGTCGCCCAGGAACATCGGCACCCGCGGAGGCGCGTCGTCCCAGCCCCATTCGTCGATGCGTAGGAAGAACACCCGCAGCGTGCCGAGCCGGTGCGCGATGGTGGCCGGGGTCAGCCGGGCACGGTTTTGTCCCGGGCGGGCCGCCAGCCACGGCTTGAACCCTTCGATGTGCGCGCGTCCGATGTCGCGGACCCGGTGCAGGCCAGGGTGTTGGTCGGCCAGGTAGGTCGCCAACGAGCGCAGCGCGAGGTCGGCACCACCGACGCTGCCCGGGCGCAGGACGCAGGCGACCTGGGCCAGGTAGGCGCGCATCGTGGCCACCACCTGCGGGTGGGCCGCCTCGAGCTGGGCCCAGGTGGGCAGCAGCAGCGGCCCGCTCACCGCAGCCTCCGAAAGCCCGGGATCGGCGCCCGTTGCTCAGGCGGGGTCGGTGGTGGTGGGTTCCCGGTCGGGGCACCGGCGAAGACCTGGGCGTCGATGACCTCGGCGGCGCGCCGGTACTGAGAGGCCAGCCAGTCATCGGCCAGGTGCAGGTAGATCCTGGTCGACTCGATCGACGCGTGCCCGGCCTGGGCCTGCACCGCCTCCAACGGCATCCCCGCCTCGCGCAGCCGGGTCAGGCAGGTGTGCCGCAGCTCGTGGCAGGACGCGTGGGCCAGCCCGGCCCGGGCGCGGGCGCCGTCCATCACCTGGTCGATCCCGTACGCGGTCAACGGCTGGCCCCGGCGGGGACGTTTCAGGACCAGGAACACCGCATCGGTGTCGGCGTCGGCGGGTCGCTCCACGTCCAGGTAGGCGGCCAGGTGCTCGAAGAACCGCGGCGAAATCGGCACCAGCCGCTGCGCACCGCCCTTGCCGTCGTTGATGAACAACCGCCCCTCGCCCGCGTTGACGTCAGCCAGGCGAAGGCCCAGGACCTCGCAGCGGCGCAGCCCGCCCAGGACCATCGCGGCGACCATCGCCCGGTCCCGGTGGGTGCGCAGCGCCGCGGTCAACGCGTCGACCTCGGCCGGGGTCAGGATCCTCGGCAAGGTCCGGCGCGGGGCCCGCACCAACGGCACACCCTGACCGGGTCGGCCCCGTTCCCGGCGGGTCGGCAACCCGCGCGGGACCGGGTTGGCCGGCACGTCCCCGCGCACCGCCAAGAACGCGTACAACCCACTGACCGTGGACAGCCGGCGACGGATCGTGCGCGAGCAGACACCCGCCGGGTCCTCCGGCACCGCCCGCACACCGGGCTCGGGCAGGCACCGGGCGCCGGTGCGCTGCGCGGTGATGAACCCCAGCACGTCCGCCGCGCCCACTGCGTCGACCGGTTTGGCCACCACCTCGAAGAACACCTTCAGGTCGAACCTGGCCGCCAGCACCGAGTTCGGTCGGCACCGAACGGCCAGGAACTCCAGGTAGTCATCCAGCAGCGGGTCACCCAACCGATCCGGCGCCACGGCCTCAGCAGGCGGAATCAGACACGGCACAGGACTCGACATCAGGGTGCCTCCTCGAGGAGAACGGACACCCCAACGTAGGAGCGCCGGTGACCACGCGGATCACCCACATATCAAGCAGAGTCGGACGTTTCGCACCTGCGTCATTTCGAAGCGAAGTCGCTACACGACGTGGAACTCGATTCGGTGGACGAGGGTGTCATCGCCGATCGGGCCAGAGTGGGCGGCCCGGTCACGAAGAGCCTCAAGATCGGCCTCGCCTGACGCGGCCACATCATCGTCGGTGACGGCCGAGAAGGGCAGCACCTCGATGGAGTCGATCGCGATGACGACGCCGGCGGTCCGGTAGCGGCCACCGACCTTGACCTGCGGCCTGCTCCACAGCCGGATCGACACCGTGACCTCGCCGCCGGCAACCCGCTCACGAAGGTCTCGACTGAACATCACCCCGCCACGCTAGAGCCGGCTCCAAGCGCTCGTCGAGGTAGCCCCTCTTCGCCGCTTGTGACGCACTTGGTGTCGTAGCGGCAGTCATGTGACCGCGAAGAGGGCCGACGCCGCCCCCAGGGGTGAGGATGGGGTCATGAAGCTCGGGCTGCAGGTCTCCAGGTTCTCCTTCGACGGCGCACCCGCCTCCACCGGCGCGACGTGGCGGGCCATCGCCCGTGACGCCGACCAGGCGGGGCTGGCCTCGCTGTGGGTGATGGACCACTTCTTCCAGATCTCGATGGTCGGACCGGCCGAGGACGACATGCTCGAGGGGTACACGACGCTGGCGCACGCCGCGGCCGTCACCGAGCGGATCGGGCTGGGGACCCTCGTCACCGGAGTCACGTATCGGCACCCGGGCCTGCTGCTGAAGACCGTGACGACGCTGGACGTGCTCTCCGGGGGCCGCGCCTGGCTCGGCATCGGGGCGGCGTGGAACGAGGAGGAGCACCGTGGGCTCGGGGTGCCCTACCCCTCGACGCGGGACCGCTTCGTGCTCCTCGAGGACACCCTGCGGCTGGCGCACCGGATGTTCGCCGATGACGACACCCCCTTTCACGGGGACGTGGTGAACCTCGAGCGGCCGCTCAACCACCCCCAGCCGGTGCGCCGGCCGCCCATCATGATCGGCGGCGGGGGCGAGAAGAAGACGCTGCGGCTGGTCGCGCAGTACGCCGACGCCTGCAACCTCTTCGACGCCGGGCCCGAGGCCATCACCCACAAGCTCGACGTCCTGCGGGACCACTGCGACGACGTCGGCCGCGACTACGACGAGATCTCCAAGACCTGCCTCGCGGCGCTGACGCTCGACACCGGGTCCACCCTCCCCGACGGCGTCGCACCCCACAGTGTCGAGCAGGCCGTCGAGCGGGTGGAGGGCCTGCGCGAGAGCGGGATCGACCACGTCATCGTGTCGATGGCCAACACGACCGACCCCGCCGCCTACGACCTGCTGGCGGAGGTCGTCCGACGGGTCTCCTGACCCGCCGGACGCCGCGACCCGACGTCAGCTGACGAGGGCCTGCCAGGTGTCGGACCCGACGATCCCGTCGACGACGAGCGCCCGCGAGCTCTGGAAGGACCGCACCTTCGCGTCGGTCCCGGAGCCGAAGACCCCGTCGGCGGTCGTCGAGTAGCCCCGCGCGGTCAGCGACTTCTGCACGGCGTACACCGCGTCACCCGAGGACCCGCTCCGGACGGTGACGACGAGCGCCGTCCAGGTGTTCGTCCCGACGATGCCGTCGGCGGACAGGCCGCGGGAGGACTGGAACGCCTTGACGCCCGCCTCGGTCCCGGCGCCGAACACGCCGTCCACGGAGACGGACTGCCCGCGCGCCCGCAGCAGGTGCTGGACGTCGGTGACCCGGAAGCCGCTGTTCCCCCGCCGGACCACCGGCCACGAGGAGGGCGGCGGCGTGCCCCCACCCCCGCCACCGAGCGAGGCCGCCAGCGTGGACAGCCGCGAGTCGCCGGGGCCGACGTTGATCTCGAAGTGCATCTCGTCCTTGCGGCCGGAGTAGTCGCCGCCCCAGCGGACGACACCGTTGCACCGGGTGAGGATGGCGCGGATCGCCGAGACCTGCACGGAGGTGAACGTGCCGGAGGCCCCGAGGGGGTGGTCCGGGGCGTTGACGTCGATCGCCGTCCCGCTCGCGTGGTTCGAGAGCGACGTGCTGCCGGAGATCTCGCGGTAGCTGTGCCCCCAGCACCCGGGTGAGTAGAGCGCCTCCACCGTCGCGTTCACCTGGACCGCGACGTGGCGCAGCACGGTGTACACGTCGCCGGTGCGCACCCCGGCGGGGAAGGTCGCCGCACCGACGCCGAGCGCCGAGAGCGGGACCTGGCCGGAGGTACCGGCGGGCCAGCCGTTCTGGGAGGTGGCCGCGGCGGCGCTCGACGCGGTGGCACCGACGGCGCCGCCGGCGAGGAGGACGCCGCCGGCCCCGCGGATCAGCGAGCGGCGGCCGATGCCCCGGCGGGGGGTGGTGGTCGAGGGGGTCTCGTGCAGGTCACACATGGGTGGTGGCGCTCCTTCGAGAAGGTCACGAACGGTCACGGACACCCTCGACGCTAGGAGGGCCCCAGCCCGTCCGGGAGCGCAGGCGCGTCAGGGCTTCGCCAAGACCTGACAGGCGTTCGTCAAGCGGGGAGCAGCCGGGCGAGCAGCCGCCACCCGAGGAGCAGCACGGTGAGCACGACCGTGGCGACCACGACGAAGGACGGGGCCGTGCCCTGGGCGGCGACAGCCCGCAGCCCCATCCCCACCACGACCGTGAGGGTCACGACGACCGCGCCGTAGCCGAGCGTCCGGGGTCCGCCGTCGAGCACGATGCTCGCGACGAGCCAGCCCGCGGCGGTGCCGACGAGGAACGGCAGCGCGGTGCGGAGGATGCCGGCGACGTCGAGGCCCTCGGCGTGCGACCGGCGGCCCACCGCGGCGAACACGACGACGAGGACGACGTCCAGGAGCGCCGGGAGGAGGCGGCTCACCGGGCCACGCCGTCGAAGAGGGACCGCTGGCGCGGGGGCGCGTGGGTGGGGTCGACGCCGTCGAACAGGCTGGAGACCGACTCGCCCTCGTGGATCCGCTTGATCGCCTCCGCGAACAGCCCGGCGACCGAGCGCACCCGCAGCTCGGGCCAGTCGGCCGGTGCCGGGACGGTGTCGGTGGTGACGACCTCGCTGATCATCGGGTGGTCCCGCAGCCGCTCGACCGCCCGGCCGGCGAAGAGCCCGTGCGTGCACGCGACGGCCGCCTCGGTGACCCCGTGGTCGGCGAGCCGGTCGAGCAGCTCGATGATGCTGCCGCCGGTGGCGATCTCGTCGTCGAGGACGATCGCGCGGCGGCCGGAGACGTCGCCGACGATCGAGTCGATGACGACCCTGTCGTCCGCGAGCCGGCGCTTGGACCCCGCCGCGACGGGCAGGCCGAGGAGCCGGGAGAACTGGGTGGCGTCCTTGGCGTTGCCGAGGTCGGGGGAGATGACGACGCTGTCGGTGAGGTCGCCCTCGCGGAAGTGGTTCGCGAGCTCGCCGAGGGCGGTGAGGTGGTCGACCGGCACCGAGAAGAACCCGTGCACCTGAGGGGCGTGGAGGTTCATCGTGATGACCCGGTCGACGCCCGCCGTCGAGATGAGGTCGGCGACGAGCCGGCCGCCGAGCGAGATGCGTGAGGCGTCCTTCTTGTCCGACCGGGCGTACGCGTAGTGGGGGATGACCGCGGTGACCATCGCCGCGGAGGCGCCCCGGGCGGCGTCGACCATGAGGAGGAGCTCCATGAGCGAGTCCTGCGTCGGCGGCACGAGCGGCTGGACGATGTAGACGTCGCGCTGGCGGCAGTTGGCGAGGAGCTGGGCCTGGAGGCAGTCGTTGCTGAACCGGCTGGTCACGGACTCCGAGAGCGGCACCCCGAGCCCGTCGCAGATCCGGTGCGCGAGCTCGGGGTGGGCCGAGCCCGAGAACACCACGATCTCCCGCATGTCCGCAGCCTAACCGCGGCCGGGCACCGCGAGCGCCGCGGACAGCTCGGAGACGAGCTCCGCGCGCTGCATCCGCCCGACGGGCGTGGCGAAGGGGAAGGACGCGAACCCGTGGGGCACGCGGGGGTAGTTGGTCAGCCGGGTGCGGACGCCTGCGGTCTCGAGCGCCGCGGCGTACCGGATCCCGTCGTCGCGGATCGGGTCGAGGTCGGCGGTCTGCACCAGCGCCGGCGGCAGACCCTCGAGGGAGCCCCACAGCGGGGAGACGAGCGGGTCGCGGGGGTCGCCGCCCGGCGGCAGGTAGTGGTCGCGGAAGGCGTCGACGGCGCGCCGGTCGAGGATGGCGCCCCGGGAGTGCTCGGTGAGGGACGGCGAGGCCATCGTCAGGTCGGTGGCCGGGTAGAGGAGGGCCTGGTGGCGCAGGTTGGTCATCCCGGCATCCCGCATCACCTGGGCGACGACCGCGGCGAGGTTGCCTCCCGCGGAGTCGCCGGCCACGGCCATCCGCCCCGTGTCGGCACGCAGCACGTCACCGCTGGCGGCCACCCACGTCGTGGCGTCGACGCAGTCGTGGGCGGCGACGGGCGCGCGGTGCTCCGGCGCCAGGCGGTAGTCGACGGACACGACGACGGCCCCGACCCGTGCGGAGATCGCCGTGCAGACCGGGTCGTAGTCGAGGAGGTTGCCCCACACCCACCCACCGCCGTGGAACCACATGACGACCGGCACGTCCGTGTGCGCGTCGCGCAGGGCACGCGGACGGTAGAGGCGCAGGGGGATCTCGTGGTCGTCGCGCGCCGGCGCGGTGCCGTAGGTGATGCCGACCCCCGGCTCCGCCCGGCCGCAGATGGCGGCGTGCAGCGGAGTCCGGGGGAGCGCGGACGCCCGTGCCCGCTGGATCGCGTCGATGTCCGCGGTCTCGACCCGGGTCCGCGACAGGTCGGCGACGACGGAGACGAGCGTGGTGAGGGGGGACATCCCGCGATAGCTGCGCACCGGCTCAGTATCGTCGAGCCATGACCGTGCGCCGTGTGATGGGGATCGAGACCGAGTACGGCATCGTCGTCCCGGGGGACCCGGCGGCGAACCCGATGGTCGCCTCGGGCGACGTCGTCACCGCGTACGCCTCCTCGCGGGGCATCCGGCCGGCCCGCGCCAGCTGGGACTACGCCGACGAGGCGCCGCTGCGCGACGCCCGCGGTTTCGACATGGGGCGTGGCCAGGCCCACCCGAGCCAGCTGACCGACGAGGTCGACGACCCCACCCTGGCCAACGTCGTCCTCACCAACGGCGCCCGGCTCTACGTCGACCACGCGCACCCCGAGTACAGCTCGCCCGAGGTGACGAACCCGCGCGACGCCGTCACCTGGGACCGCGCGGGCGAGCTCGTGATGCGCGAGGCCGTCGCCCGCCTCGCCACGGTGCCGCCGGGGGTCAACCTCTACAAGAACAACGCCGACGGCAAGGGCGTCTCCTACGGCACGCACGAGAACTACCTCATGTCGCGGGCGACGCCGTTCGCGTCGATCGTCCGCCACCTCACGCCGTTCTTCGTCGCCCGCCAGGTGATGTGCGGCAGCGGACGGGTCGGCATCGGCGTCGACTCCCGGACGCCCGGCTACCAGATCGCCCAGCGCAGCGACTTCTTCGAGGTCGAGGTCGGGCTCGAGACCACGCTGAAGCGGCCGATCATCAACACGCGGGACGAGCCGCACGCCGTCGCCGACAAGTACCGACGGCTGCACGTCATCATCGGCGACTGCAACCACGCCGACGTGGCGAACCTGCTGAAGATGGGCACCACCTCGCTCGTCCTCGCGATGATCGAGGCCGACGCCGTCGGTCCCGACCTCACCGTGCGTCGCCCCGTCGCCACGCTCCACGAGGTGTCGCACGACCCGACGCTCCAGACCAAGCTCGAGCTCGCCGACGGCCGGCGGATGACCGCCGTCGAGCTGCTGTGGGAGTACCACGACCGCGCGGCCGCGTTCGTGGCCTCACGCTCCGGCGGCGAGCCGGACGCCGACACCGCCGAGGTCATGCACTGGTGGTCCACGGTCCTCGACAAGCTCGGGCGCGACCCGATGGAGGCCCGGCGCGAGGTCGACTGGGTCGCCAAGCTCGCCGTGCTCGAGGGCTACCGGGGGCGCGACGCCCTCGGCTGGGGCGACCCGCGGCTCAAGGCCGTCGACCTCCAGTGGTCCGACGTGCGCGCCGAGCGTGGGATCGCCCACCGGCTGGCCGCGGCGGGGCACCTCGAGGTGCTCGTCGACGAGGCCGACGTGCTGCGGGCGGTCACCGAGCCCCCGACCGACACCCGGGCCTGGTTCCGCGGCACCTGCCTCTCCCGCTTCCCCGAGGACGTCGTCGCGGCCTCGTGGGACTCGGTGATCTTCGACGTCGCGGGCCAGCGGATGCTGCAGCGCGTCCCGATGCTCGAGCCGCTGCGCGGGACCGAGGCCGGCGTCGGCGACATCGTCCGGTCGGCCCCCGACGCGGCGTCCCTGCTGCGCGCTCTCGCGACCGCCGACGGTGAGACCCCCACCTCCGACTAGGCTCGGAGCACGACCACGACCCGAGGAGGGTGACCATGGCCGGTCAGGAGCAGATCAAGCCGCAGCGCCGCGACGGCGAGCCGGACGACGTCGACACCCCGGACCCCGCGGCCGCGGCACCGGCGGCCCAGGTCAGCGAGATCGACGACATCCTCGACGAGATCGACGGGGTGCTGGAGTCCAACGCCGAGGAGTTCGTCCGCGGGTTCGTCCAGAAGGGCGGCCAGTGACCGGGGGAGCCGACTCCGGACGCCTGCCGGCCGCCTACCTCGTCCCGGGGTCCTCCTCGTTCACCGAGTTCCTCTCCGCGCACGCGCCCACGCTGCTGCCCTCGCGGCGCCCGCTGCCGCCTGGCGCGGCCCTCGAGGCACCGCACGGCACGACGATCGTCACGCTCACCTTCGACGGTGGTGTCGTGATGGCCGGCGACCGGCGCGCGACGATGGGCAACATCATCGCCAACCGCGACATGGAGAAGGTCTTCGCCACCGACGAGTACAGCCTCGTCGGCATCGCCGGCACGGCCGGGCTGGCCATCGAGCTGGTGCGCCTCTTCCAGGTCGAGCTCGAGCACTACGAGAAGATCGAGGGCGTGCTCATGTCCCTCGAGGGCAAGGCGAACCGGCTCGCGTCGATGATCCGGGGCAACCTCGGCATGGCGATGCAGGGCCTGTCCGTCGTCCCCGTGTTCGCCGGCTACGACCTCGAGCAGGCCCGCGGCCGGATCTTCTCCTACGACGTCACGGGCGGCTGCTACGAGGAGCACGACCACCACAGCGTGGGCTCCGGCTCGCTCTTCGCGCGCGGGTCGCTCAAGAAGCTGCACCGCCGCGGCCTCGACATCGACGCCGCGGTGCGGGTCGCCGTCGAGGCGCTCTACGACGCGGCCGACGACGACTCCGCCACCGGTGGGCCCGACGTCGGACGCCGGATCTGGCCGACCGTCGGGCTCGTCGACGCCGAGGGGACCCGGTTCGTCCCCGAGGACGACATCGCCCCCGTCGTCGACGCGATCCTCGCCGACCGGGCCGAGGGAGGGTCCCGATGACCGCCGGCATGCCGTTCTACGTCTCGCCCGAGCAGCTGATGAAGGACCGGGCGGACTTCGCGCGCAAGGGCATCGCCCGGGGCCGGGCCGTCGTCGTGCTCCAGTACGACGGTGGGATCGCCTTCGTCGCCGAGAACCCCAGCAGGGCGCTGCACAAGGTCTCCGAGATCTACGACCGCATCGCGTTCGCCGCGGTCGGCAAGTACCCCGAGTTCGAGAACCTGCGGGTCGCGGGTGTGCGGTACGCGGACCTGCGCGGCTACTCCTACGACCGCTCCGACGTCACGGCACGGGGGCTGGCCAACGCCTACGCCCAGACCCTCGGCACCGTCTTCACCCAGGAGTCCAAGCCGTACGAGGTCGAGATCGTCGTCGCCGAGGTCGGACCCACGGTCGAGGGCGACCAGGTGTACCGGCTCACCTACGACGGCTCCGTCGCCGACGAGCACGGCTTCGTCGCGATGGGTGGCGGCGCCGAGCAGATCGAGGCCGGCCTCAAGGAGGCGTGGCGTCCCGGGATGCACCTCGGGGAGGCGCTGGCCCTGGCGGTCGGCCTGCTCGGCACCGACCCGGCCGGCGGCGAGGCCCGCGCCCTCTCCCCGGACCAGCTCGAGGTCGCCGTGCTCGACCGGTACCGCCCGCGGCGGCGCTTCCGGCGCGTGCAGGGTGGGCTCCTGACCCGGCTCCTCAACAGCGACGACCCGACGGCCGACGTGCCCGTCGGCGAGGACGACGACAGCGCGCGCAGCGCCACGACCAACCCGCAGACCCAGCGCCCCGAGCAGGACGGCGGCGCGCCCGCGTGAGCACCCGGGGCACGCGCCGGATCTTCGGCATCGAGAACGAGTACGGCATCACCTGCTCGACCGCCGGCCAGCGCACCCTCACCCCCGACGAGGTGGCGCGCTACCTGTTCCGCAAGGTCGTGGCCTGGGGGCGGTCGAGCAACGTCTTCCTCACCAACGGCAGCCGCCTCTACCTCGACGTCGGGTCGCACCCCGAGTACGCGACGGCCGAGTGCGACTCGGTGCGCCAGGTCGTCACGCACGACCGCGCGGGGGAGCGGATCATCGAGGGCCTCGTCGCGGACGCGCAGCAGCGTCTCCACGAGGACGGCGTCACCGGCGACATCTTCGTCTTCAAGAACAACACCGACTCCGCGGGCAACTCCTACGGCTGCCACGAGAACTACCTCGTGGGGCGCGCGGGCGAGTTCCAGTCGTTGTCCGACACCCTGCTGCCCTTCCTCATCAGTCGCCAGCTCATCTGTGGGGCAGGCAAGCTCGTCACGACCTCCAAGGGCGCCTCGTACGCCCTGAGCCAGCGGGCCGACCACATCTGGGAGGGCGTCTCGTCGGCGACCACCCGGAGCCGGCCCATCATCAACACCCGCGACGAGCCCCACGCGGACGCCGAGCACTACCGCCGCCTCCACGTCATCGTCGGCGACTCGAACATGGCCGAGCCCACGACCATGCTCAAGGTCGGGTCCGCCGACCTCGTCCTGCGGATGATCGAGGCGGGCGTCGTGATGCGCGACCTGACCCTCGAGAACCCGATCCGGGCGATCCGTGAGATCTCCCACGACATGACCGGGCGTCGCACCGTGCGGCTGGCCAACGGCCGCGAGCTCTCGGCCCTGGACCTGCAGCGGGAGTACCACGCGAAGGCCGCCGAGTTCGTCGCCCGCGAGGGCGCCACGGACAGCCTCCACGAGCGCGTCCTCGACCTGTGGGACCGCACGCTCACGGCGGTCGAGACCGACGACCTCTCCCTCGTCGGCACCGAGATCGACTGGGTCGTCAAGTACCGGCTGCTCGAGGACTACGCCTCGCGGCACGGGCTCGACCTCGACCACCCCCGCCTCGCGCAGATCGACCTCGCCTACCACGACATCGACCGGAGCCGGGGTCTGTTCTACCTGCTCCAGCGGCGCGGCCGGATCGCGCGGGTGGTCTCGGACCCCGAGGTCTTCGAGGCCAAGGTCCGCCCCCCGCAGACCACCCGGGCCAGGCTGCGCGGCGACTTCATCCGGGCCGCCCAGGAGCACCGGCGCGACTTCACCGTCGACTGGGTGCACCTCAAGCTCAACGACCAGGCCCAGCGCACCGTGCTGTGCAAGGACCCCTTCCTCGCCGAGGACGCCCGCGTCGACCGGCTCATCGAGGGCATGTCCGCCTGAGCGTCCAGCGTCCTCACAGCCGGCGATGCTGGAGTTGGTCCGGTCCGCGGTTATCGTGGACAGCCGTTCCCGCCGTACCCCGGCGCCCCCGTCCCGAAGGTGTCCCTGAGCCGTGTCACGTCGCCTGACCACCGCCCTGTCCGCCGCTGCCCTCGCGGGCGCCCTCGTCCTCACCGGGTGCGGCGAGGAGAAGGCGGCCACGCCCTCGACCTCGCTCAGTGCCGTCGAGGTGACCGGCGCCGAGGCCAAGGAGCCCACGGTGAAGGTCGAGGCGCCGCTCGCGGTCACCCGCACCGAGTCCGAGGTCGTCACCGAGGGTGACGGGCCGGAGATCGCGAAGGACGACCTCGTCACCCTCCAGGCGGTCCTCGTGAACGCCAAGGACGGCAAGGTCGCCCACAGCACGTGGAAGGACGGAACCGTCGGGCTCGACCTCGGCTCGGACGGCCTCTTCGCGTCGTTCAAGAGCCAGATCCCCGGCAAGAAGGTCGGGTCGCGGGTCGTCATCGCCTCGACCGCCGCGGACGCGTACGGCGACACCGGCAACGAGCAGCTCGGCATCGCCAAGGACGACCCGGTGATCTTCGTGCTCGACCTCGTCGGCGCCACCAAGGTCCTCGACCAGGCCCAGGGCACCCCCGTGCCGCCCAAGGCGGGCCTGCCCACCGTGACGATGAACGACGGCAAGCCGGCGACGATCACCGTGCCCAAGGGCGCCAAGGCCCCGGCCAAGACCGTCGTGCAGCCTCTCATCCAGGGCGAGGGTGCCGAGGTCAAGGAGGGCCAGACGGTCCGCGTCTCCTACACCGGGGCACTGCTGCGCAACGGCGAGGTCTTCGACTCCAGCGCCAGCCACCCGGAGCAGCCGTACTTCGAGTTCGTCGTCGGCCAGGGCCAGGTCATCAAGGGCTGGGACTCCGGCCTGCTCGGCCAGAAGGTCGGCAGCCGCCTCCTGCTCGAGATCCCGCCGGCCGAGGGCTACGGCGACGCCGGCAGCGGTGACAAGATCAAGGGCACCGACACCCTCGTCTTCGTCATCGACGTCCTCGCCGCCTACTGACCGTCGGCCCCCGCCGACCACCACCCCGATCGAGAGGGAGCACCATGTCCGAGCCCACCAAGCCCGAGATCGACTTCCCCGGGGACGAGCCGCCCACCGAGCTCGTCGTCGAGGACCTCACCGTCGGCGAGGGCGCCGAGGCGACCCCCGGCAGCACCGTGTCCGCCCACTACGTCGGTGTCGCGCACTCGACCGGCGAGGAGTTCGACGCCTCGTGGAACCGCGGTGCGCCGCTGGAGTTCCGCCTCGGTGTCGGCATGGTCATCGCCGGCTGGGACGAGGGCATCGCCGGCATGCGCGTCGGCGGCCGTCGCAAGCTGCTCATCCCCTCGGACAAGGCCTACGGCGACCGGGGTGCGGGCGGCGTCATCCAGCCCGGGGAGTCGCTGATCTTCGTCGTCGACCTCATGGACGTGCGCTGACCCACCCCGCGTGGGCCCCGGCCGCCGCCGCGAGGAGGAACGGCGCGGGGTCCTCGTCGAGGCCGCGGCCCATCGTCGAGAGGCCGACCGGGCTCGAGCCCAGCGCGTCGAGCAGGCCGTCCGCCGGCACCTCGACCGTCGTGAGGGCGGCGCGCGCCGAGCCCACGAGCTCGGCGAGCTGACGCCGCACCAGGGCGTCCAGCCCGGCGTCCGGCAGTGTCGTCACGGGGACGTCGGCAGGGGTCAGCAGGGCCCGCCCGTACGCGGTGCGGCTGTGGTGGCTGATGCCGAGGTGCCGGTCGCGCCGGTCCGCCCCGGAGACACGGAGCGAGGCGATGCCGCGGCCGCCGAGCACGTCCGCGGCGTGCAGGGCCTCGGCGGCGGCGACGCCGGAGTAGCCCCAGCGGGTGCCGGTGCCCACGTTGCCCGGCCCCTGCGCCACGACCGCGACGTCGGCCCCGACGACGTGCCGGGCCGCGAGCAGGCCGGTGTGCACCGTGACCGCCTCGTGGTCGCCGCCGAACGCCTGCCCGACGGTGAGGCAGGCTGCGAGCCAGTCGGCCTCGCGCAGCCCCGCCACGGCGCGCGAGAAGGCCGCGGGGAGCGCTCCGCCGTCGGTCATGACGTAGGCCACCCGTGCGTCCGGGTGTGCGCTGCGGACTCCCGCGAGGACGGCCGGGAGGGCGCTGTGCAGGTCGGCGACCACGACGGGCATCCCGCCGAGGTCGTCGGCGTCGGCCAGCGCCGCGTGGTGCGGGCTCTCCTGCTCGTCGACGGCGAGCAGCATCTGCTGCAGGGGCGTGTAGCGGGCCTTGACGATGTGCCCCGGGCCGGTCTCCCGGTCGGCGGGCACGACGTCGGTCCGGGCCACGACGAACGCCAGCCCGCCGGTGCCGAGGCCGCGCAGCAGCGCGGAGGCGTTGAGGAGGACGCGCTCTCCCGGCTCGGGCGTCCCCGTGACCTCGGTGTAGGCGAGGGCGCGGACGCGGTCCCCGGTGCCGTCGAGGTCGACGGCCAGCTCCGCGGCCCCCGGCCACGCCCGGAGCTGCTCGACCACGGTCCCGGCACGCCACTGCATCACGCCCGGCAGCGTAGCCGTCGGGTACCGTCTCCCGCGTGAGCAGCGAGTCCGGGGGAGGTGCGCCGAGTGCGGCCCAGGTGAAGACCGAACGGCTGCTCAACCTCGTCCTCGTCCTCCTGTACGCCCGTCGACCGCTCTCGAAGTCCCAGGTCCGCCAGCTCGTGCCGCAGTACGGCACCTCGGCGTCCACCGAGGCCTTCGAGAGGATGTTCGAGCGCGACAAGGACGAGCTCCGCGAGCTCGGCATCCCGCTCGTCACCGAGGACATCGACGCCCTCTGGGAGGACGAGCCGGGGTACCGCATCCACCAGCGGGACTACGCCCTCCCGGACATCGAGTTCGAGCCGGACGAGCTCGCCGTGCTCGGGCTCGCGAGCCGCACCTGGGCGCAGGCCTCGCTCGCCGGGCCGGCGGCGCAGGCGCTGCGCAAGCTGCGCGCCGCCGGCGTCGAGCGCGACACCGACGCGCTCATCGGCATCGAGCCCCGGCTGCGCACCACCGAGCCCGCCTTCGACGCCGTCAAGGACGCCGTCGTGCGCCGCCTCCCGGTGCGGTTCGAGTACCGCCGCCCGGAGGCCGCCGAGGGCACCGAGCGCCACGTGCAGCCCTGGTCCCTCGTCTCGTGGCACGGCCGCTGGTACCTCAACGCCTTCGACACCGACCGTGGCGCGCCCCGGGTCTTCCGGCTCTCCCGCATCGGTGGGGCCGTGCGGGCGGACGGGCGGGCCGGCTCCTTCGAGGTGCCGGACGACCACGCCCCCCGCTCGATGGCCCGCACCCTCGCCGGGGCGGGCACGCAGCCGAGCCCGGCCGTGCTGCGGGTCCGCCAGGGCTCCGGCCACGCCCTGCGCCGCCGCGCCCGGACCGTCGGCGACGTCGACGACACCTGGTCGCTCGTCGACCTCGACTACGCCGACCTCGACGCCTTCGCCGAGGAGGTCGCCGGCTACGGGGCGGACGTCGTCGCCGAGCAGCCTCCGGAGCTCGTCGACGGCGTCGTCGAGCGGCTGCGGGGCGCCCTGGCCGCCCACGGGGGAGGTGGCGCCTGATGCCTCCCGCACCCGCCGAGACCGCCACCGCGCGGCTCACCCGGCTCCTGACCATGGTCCCGTGGCTCGTCAACCGGCAGGGGATCGACCTCGCCGAGGCCGCGGCCGACCTCGGGGTCAGCACCGACCAGCTCGAGGCGGACCTGCGGCTGCTCTTCCTCTGTGGCTACGGCCAGATGCCCGACGAGCTCATCGAGGCGGACTGGGAGGGCGGCCGGGTCTTCGTCGGCAACGCCGACTCGATCGCCCGCCCGCTGCGCCTCGGCGTCGACGAGGCGGTCACCCTCATCGTCGGCCTGCGGGCCCTGCGGGAGGTGCCGGGCCTCGACGAGCGCGAGGCGGTCGACCGTGCCCTCGCCAAGCTCGAGGCCGCCGCGGGGGAGGCCGCCGCCCCGGCCGACCGCGTCCTCGCGGAGGTCGCCTCCGACGGCACCGCTCCCGAGCTGCTGACCCGGGCCCGGTCGGCCATCGCGTCACGGCGCCGCGTGCACCTGCGCTACCTCGTCCCGGCGCGCGACGAGGCCACCGAGCGCGACGTCGACCCGATGCGGGTCGTCGGCATCGACGGCCGCTGGTACCTCGAGGGCTGGTGCCACCGCGCCGAGGACACCCGGCTCTTCCGCCTCGACCGGGTCGAGGACCTCGCCGTCCTCGACGTCGACGGCACCCCGCCCCCGCAGGCCACCGAGCGGGACCTGTCCGAGGGCACCTTCCGGCCCGCGCCGGACGACCTCGTCGTCACCCTGCGGCTGCTGCCCGGCGCCTCCTGGGTCTCGGACTACTACCCCGTCGAGTCCGTCGAGGAGGTGCCGCCCGCCGACGGTGGCGGGCAGGTCGTGCGGCTGCGCACGGCCGACACCGCCTGGCTCCGTCGCCTCGTGTGGCGGCTCGGCGGGCGGGGCTTCGTCACCGACCCGGCCGACGTCGTCGCCGAGGTGCGCGAGGGCGCGGCCGCGGCGCTGGCGGGCTACGCCTCCGCCGGGGGGCGCTGAGCCGTGCTGCCGTGGTGGGGCTGGGTGCTGCTCTGGGCCGTCATCCTCCTCGGGGGTGGCCTGCTCGTCGGGCTACGGGCCCGGAGCACGTGGCGCAGCGCCAAGGCACTCACCACCGAGCTCGGCCGGGCGGGGGCGCTGGTCAGCGAGCTGGAGGCCGCCGCCGAACGGCACCGGGACGCGGAACCGCCGGTCCCGGCCGCCACGCAGGATCCTCACAGGATCCGGGAGGAGCATCGGCGCCGGAAGGCCGAGCAGGCTGCCGACCGCGCCGCTCGCCAAGCGGCCCGGATGCCACCCTGGGCACGCGTAGACTGACCACGACCTCGAACCTCTGAAGGGGATGGACCCACATGGGCAGGATCGGACCCACCGAGATCATCATCATCGCGGTGCTGATCATTCTCGTCTTCGGCTGGAAGCGGCTCCCGGACGCCGCACGCAGCCTCGGCCGCTCGGCCCGCGTCTTCAAGTCCGAGGTCGACGAGATGAAGAAGGAGAACGAGGCGAACAAGTCGGCCGCCTCCACCGAGACCGTCCGCGGCGAGTCGCTGACCCAGGACCGCGCCGTCGACGACGTCGTGACGCCGGACGCCGACGGCAACGCCGTGCACGAGCGGTCCCCGCGGACCGACAACCAGTCGGGCCCCGCGGCCTGACGCCTGTCCCGACCCCTCTTCCATGGCCCGGCTGCGCCGACGCCCTCGTGACCCCGAAGGCCGGATGACGCTGGCGGAACACTTCCGTGAGTTCCGCCGGCGGCTGTTCATCGCTGCCGCCGCCGTCACGTCGGCTGCGATCGTCGCGGGCATCTTCTACAACCGGGTCTTCAAGCTCCTCACCGCGCCCTTCTACGAGTACGCCGCTGCCAACCCGAAGAGCCTCGTGTCAGCCTGAACTTCGGGGAGGCGACGTCGGCCCTGTCCAACCTCATCAGCCTGTCGATCTTCGTCGGCGTCATCGTCTCGAGCCCGGTGTGGCTCTACCAGCTCTGGGCGTTCATCGTGCCGGGCCTGACCCGCAAGGAGAAGCGGATCTCGCTGATGTTCCTCGGAGCCGACGGTGCCACTCTTCCTGCTCGGGTGCGGTCTCGCGTACGCGATCCTGCCGCAGAGCCTCGCCATCCTCTACGGGCTGTCACCGGAGGGGACGTCGAACATCCAGCAGGTGTCGATGTACTTCTCGTTCGTCACCCGCTTCATCCTCGTCTTCGGCATCGGCTTCCTCTTCCCGGTGATCCTCGTGGGGCTCAACGCGATCGGTGCGATGCCGGCCAGACCGGCTGATCAAGGGGTGGCGGGTCTCCGTCGTCCTGATCTTCGTCTTCGCGGCGGTCGCGACCCCGACGGCCGACCCGTTCACGATGTTCGTCTTCGCCGCTGCCGCTCACCGCGCTGTACTTCGGGGCCTGGTTCGTCTGCCGCCGGCTCGACAAGCGCAAGGCGGCGAACCGGCCGGACTGGCTCGAGGTCGACGACACCGAGGCCTCCCAGCTCTGACCCGGGCGGCCCTCAGCCCGCGGTGGCGAGCACCTGGGCCACGACGATCTTGACGATCATCGCCACGGGGTAGACCAACGCGTACCCGACACCGACACGGGTGTCGTGCCCGGTCCGCTCGTCGACGAACGCGAGGACGGCCGGCTGGGTCTGTGCGCCCGCGACCGCCCCGGCCGTCTCGAGCCAGGGGAGCCGGCTCACGACGTGGAGGCCGACGACGAGCAGGACCCCGGCCAGGGCGGTCAGCCCGAGCCCGAAGAGGGCGATGTGCCAGCCGTCGCTGGAGACCAGGGCCTCGCTGACGTGCTGGCCCGCGCGCACCCCCGCGAAGGCGAGGAAGGTGACCATCCCGAGCGCCGACAGCGACTGCGCCGCGCCGTGCGACAGGGACGTGACGACGGGCCCGACCCGGCCGATCCGCCCGAACACCAGGCCGACGAGGAGCGTCCCGGCGGCCGACCCCACGGCGAACCCGCCACCGGGAAAGGGGATGTGGACCATCCCGAGGGCGAGCCCGCAGGCGAGCCCGAGCGCGAGCCCCCCGACGTTGATGTCGGACATCCCGCGGTCGCTGTCGCCGAGGTGGGCGCTCACCCGGCCCATCCGGTCGCTCGGGGCGATCACCCGGAGCCGGTCACCCATCTGCAGCACGAAGGTGTCGTGCGCGACGAGGTCGAGGTCCCCGCGTCGCACCCGGCTGACCCGCGCGCCGAACCGCGGGTCCAGCTCGAGCTCGCCGATCGTGTGTCCGGCGAGGGCGGTGTTGGAGAGCGTGACGCGCCGGAAGTCGAGCACGTGCCGGTCCGCGACGATGTCGTGGGAGGACGCGTGGCCGAGCAGCCCCACGACCTCGTCGAGCAGCGGGCGCGGGCCGACGACCGTGAGGAGGTCACCCGCAGCGAGCGCCTGGTCGGGCCCGGGGGAGGTCGTGGGGTTGGCCTCGTACTCGGTCTTGACCCGGGACACGGCGATGCGGTGCCGGAACCGGGCGGTCAGCTCGCCCACCGTGAGGTGGGGGTCCTGCTCGACCCGGAGCGTCACGTGCTCCACGTCCTCGCGCCGCGGTTCGGCACCGGGCCGGTTCAGCGCCCAGGCCGAGATCGCGAGCATGACCAGCACCCCACCGAGGTAGGTGATGGAGTACCCGATGGTCGGGCCCGCCGCATCCCCCGCGCGGGCCGACGCCGCGGCGAGGGCCGGCGTGTTCGTCAGGGACCCCGCGTAGGCCCCGGCCACCACGGGGGTGGAGAGGCCGAGGAGCCGGCCGCCCCCGGCGGCGGCCAGGCCGACGACGACGAGCACGGCGGCGGTCAGCACCATCTGGACCCACCCGCGGCGCAGCGAGGCGAAGAACTGGGGGCCCGCCACCGCGCCCACCGTGTAGGTGAACAGGACGAGGCCGAAGGTGCCGATGGCCTCGGACACCTCGAGCTCGACGCCGGTCGAGGTCGCCCACGCCGACAGGCCGAGTGCCGCGAAGAGCACGGCGGCCGGCCCGAGGTGCACGCCACCGACCCGGACGGCGCCGAGGGCCGCCCCGAGCGCGAGGAGCACGGCGAGCAGGAGCAGCGGTGCGTCCGCGAGCAGCTGGAAGGTGGCGTCCACGGCCCAAGGGTCCCACCGCCGAACCGCGGGCGCCGCACCGTCCGCGGGGGATAGCCTTCGCGCCATGACGCGGCGGCTGGGGCTCATCGTCAACCCGACGTCCGGGAAGAACACCGGACGGCGGATCGGCCTCGAGGCCCTGACCCTGCTCCGCGCCGCCGGCGCCGACGTCGTCGACCTCTCCGCCGCGGACGCCGTGGGCGCCCTGGCGCACGGCCGGGCCGCCGTCGCCGCGGGTTCCGTGGACGCCGTGGTCGTGGCCGGCGGTGACGGGATGGTGCACCTCGGGGCCAACCTCTGCGCCGGGACGGGCGTCCCGCTCGGGGTCATCGCCGCGGGCACCGGCAACGACATCGCCCGCGAGCTGGGGCTCCCGGTGCGCGACGCCGCCGAGTCGGTCGCCCGCATCCTCGACGGGCGGACGCGGGCCGTCGACGCCGCCCGCCTCGTCACCGAGGACGGGGGAGGGGCGGTGGTTCGTCGGCGTCCTCGCCGGGGGCTTCGACGCCGTGGTCAACGAGCGGGCCAACCACTGGACCTGGCCGAAGGGTCCGATGCGCTACAACCTCGCGATCCTGCGCGAGCTGCCGGTGTTCCGCCCCATCCCGTACGTCCTCACCCTCGACGGCGTCCGGATGGAGACCGAGGCGATGCTCGTCGCCGTCGGCAACGGCCCCGCGTACGGGGGTGGCATGCGGGTGACCCCGGACGCCGCCTTCGACGACGGGCTGCTCGACGTCCTCGTCCTGAACCGGATCCCGGTGCACGAGTTCCTGCGGGTCTTCCCGAAGGTCTTCTCGGGGGCGCACACGGGCCATCCCGCGGTGGAGATCATCCGGGCACGCACGGTGCGGCTCGAGGCCACCGGCATCGTCGCGTACGCCGACGGGGAGCGGTTCGCGCCGCTGCCCGTCGACCTCGAGGTCGTGCCCGGCGCGCTGTCCGTGCTGGCCTGACCCCTGACGTAGCCTGAGGCCATGCCCAGTCCCGCTGAGCGGTACGCCGCAGCCGCGGCGCGCAGCCGTCGGGAGCGCTCGGAGCTCGGTCGGTTCACCGCGGCCCTCGACTTCCCCCTCGACGACTTCCAGCTGCGCGCCTGCGAGGCGGTCGAGGAGGGCAGGGGCGTCCTCGTCGCCGCCCCCACCGGGGCCGGCAAGACCATCGTCGGCGAGTTCGCGGTGCACCTGGCGCTCGCGACCGGGCGCAAGGCGTTCTACACGACCCCGATCAAGGCGCTGTCGAACCAGAAGTACCACGACCTCGTGCGCCTGCACGGTGCCGAGAACGTCGGACTGCTCACGGGGGACTCGTCGGTCAACGGTGAGGCGCCGGTCGTCGTCATGACCACCGAGGTGCTGCGGAACATGATGTACGGGGGGTCGAGCACCCTGAACGGGCTCGGCTTCGTCGTCATGGACGAGGTGCACTACCTCGCCGACCGGTTCCGCGGGGCGGTGTGGGAGGAGGTGATCATCCACCTCCCGGAGTCCGTCCAGGTCGTCTCGCTGTCGGCGACGGTGAGCAACGCCGAGGAGTTCGGCGACTGGCTGGCCGAGGTGCGGGGCAACCACGAGGTGGTCGTCACCGAGCACCGGCCGGTCCCGCTCTTCCAGCACATGCTCGTGGGGACGACGCTGTTCGACCTGTTCGCCGGCAACCGGGTCAACCCCGACCTGCTGCACGCCATCCGGAACGCCGAGCAGCGTGGGCGGGCCACCGAGGACGCCCGCCGGCTCGGTGGGGCCGGGGGCGGACGCGGCGCCCGGAACCGGCGCGACCGCACGCCGCCGCGCGGCCCGGGGGGAGGGCCCGGTGGGCGCGGCTTCGCCCGCGGGGGGCGCCCGGGCGGCGGAGCGACCCGCGCCGAGGTGATCGAGGACCTCGAGCGCGAGGGTCTGCTGCCCGCCATCACCTTCATCTTCAGCCGGGTCGGGTGCGAGGCCGCGGTCGGCCAGCTGCTCGCCGCCGGGACCCGGCTCGTCCCGGAGAAGGACGGCGACCGCATCCGCCGCCACGTCGAGCAGCGGGTGGAGTCGCTCGAGGACGAGGACCTCGGCATCCTCGGCTACTGGGACTTCGTCGAGGGCCTCTCGCGCGGCTTCGCCGCCCACCACGCCGGGATGCTCCCGCTCTTCCGCGAGATCGTCGAGGAGCTCTTCACCGACGGCCGCATCCGAGCCGTGTTCGCCACCGAGACACTGGCACTCGGCATCAACATGCCGGCCCGCACGGTGGTCCTGGAGAAGCTCGTCAAGTACAACGGCGAGGCCCACGTCGACATCACGCCCGCCGAGTACACCCAGCTCACCGGGCGGGCCGGGCGTCGCGGCATCGACGTCGAGGGGCACGCCGTCGTCCAGTGGACGCGCGGGATGGACCCGATGGCGGTCGGCGGTCTCGCGTCGACCCGTACCTACCCGCTGCGGTCGAGCTTCCGGCCGACGTACAACATGGCGGTCAACCTCGTCGCCCAGGTCGGCCGCGAGGTCGCGCGCGAGGTGCTCGAGACCTCGTTCGCGCAGTTCCAGGCCGACCGTGCGGTCGTCGGCATCGCGACCCAGCTCCGGAAGAACGAGGAGGGGCTCGAGGGCTACGCCGAGGCGATGCACTGCGACCTCGGCGACTTCCGCGAGTACGCCCGCATCCGGCGCGAGCTGGCCGACGCGGAGAAGGACGGGCGCAAGGCCCGCGCCGCGTCCCGCCGGGCCGAGGCCGCGGTCTCCATGGAGAAGCTGCGGGTCGGCGACGTCATCATGATCCCCACCGGGCGGCGTGCCGGGTGGGCGGTCGTGGTGCAACCGGCCCGGACCGCGAAGGGCACCCCGATGGGCCCCGGGGTGGTGACCGAGGACAAGCAGTTCCGCCGCCTCACCCTCGTCGACGTGCCCGAGCCGGTCGAGGCGATGGCACACGTCAAGGTGCCGCCGCACTTCAACCCCAAGTCACCCTCGGCCCGCCGCGACCTCGCGACCTCGCTGCGCATCGCCACCCCGCGCGGCCTCGAGGACGCCCCGTCGCGCCGGGGCCGCCCGGACCCGACCGCGGTCGAGTCCGACCTCGTCGACCACCTGCGGCGGCAGCTGCGCGACCACCCGTGCCACGCGTGCCCGAAGCGCGAGGACCACGCCCGGTGGGCCGAGCGCTGGTGGCGGCTCAAGCGCGAGACGACCGGCCTCCAGCGCCGCGTCGAGGGGCGCACCAACACGGTCGCCCGCACCTTCGACCGCATCTGCGAGGCCCTGGAGTCCCTCGGCTACCTCGCCGAGCGGGGCACGGTCGTCACGGAGCGGGGGGAGCGGCTGCGCCGGCTCTACACGGAGAAGGACCTGCTCGCCGCCGAGTGCCTGCGCCACGACGTGTGGAAGCGGCTCGACGCGCCCGGCCTCGCCGCGGCCGTGTCGTCACTGGTCCACGAGCCCCGCCACGAGGAGGCCGACGTCTCACCGCGGATGCCCACCGAGGACGTCGCCGAGGCGGTGCGCACCATGGAGCGGATGTGGGGCGACATCGAGGCCCTCGAGACCGAGCACGACCTGCCGACGACGGCGATGCCCGACGGCGGGATGGCGTGGATGGTGCACCGCTGGGCCTCGGGGGGTCGGCTCGACGACGTGCTGCGCGGCCAGGACATGGCGGCCGGCGACTTCGTGCGCCGCTGCAAGCAGCTCGTCGACCTCCTCGACCAGATCGGGGACGCCGCCACCGACGGCGTGCTGCGGCGCACCGCCCGCGCGGCCGTGGACTCCGTGATGCGCGGGGTCGTCGCCGCCGACCGCCTCGACTGAGACGGTCGCCCGGCGTCCGTGCACCCCCGGACACCCCGACTTCTTGCGAATCTGCCACCTCCGGGGGCCCAGAACGGGGGCTCCGAGGTGGGTCATCCGCGATGAGTGGCCGGAGTCAGCTGAGCTCGAGCGCCGCGAGCAGCCGACCGACCGGGTTCTCGACCCCGTAGCGGGCCGCGAGCTCGTCGAGGGCGAGCCGGTCGGCGACCTGCGACGGCAGCGCCAGGTCGACGTCCGCGACCGGGGCGTCCGGGGCCACCCGCACCACGGTGGGCGCGACGTCGAGGTACGCGGACGCCGCCTCGAGGTTGGCGCGACGAGCGCCCTTGAGGGCCGGGTCGCCGGAGTCGACGGCGGCGCGCAGGGCCGCGAGGGACCCGTACTGCGCGATGAGCTGGGCGGCCGTCTTGTCGCCGATGCCCTTGACGCCCGGCAGGCCGTCGCTGGTGTCACCCCGCAGCACGGACATCTCGAGGTAGGCCTCACCCGAGGAGACCGCGTACTTCTCGGCGAGGAAGGCCTCGGTGGCGATGTCCGGGTCACGCACGCCGCCCTTGCCGGTGTAGAGCACCCGGACGCCGTGGTGGTCGTCGACGAGCTGGAGCAGGTCGCGGTCGCCGGTGACGACGTCGACCGGCATGACGCCGTGCGACCGGCGGGTCAGCGTGCCGATGACGTCATCGGCCTCGAACCCGGGCGCGCCGAGCCGTGGGATCCCGACGGCGGCCAGCGCCTCGCGGATGAGCGGGACCTGCGGCGTGAGGTCGTCGGGGCTCTCCTCGGCGGTCTCGGAGCCGTCGGTCAGCCGGTGCGTCTTGTACGTCGGGACGAGGTCGACGCGCCACTGCGGGCGCCAGTCGTCGTCCCAGCAGGCGACGAGGTGCGTGGGCCCGTGGGCCGTGACGAGCGTGGCGATCATGTCGAGGAAGCCGCGCAGCGCGTTGGTCGGCACCTCGTCGGGGCTCGTGCGCTGGTCCGGCACCCCGTAGAACGCGCGGAAGTACAGCGAGGCGGAGTCCAGGAGGAGCAGCTTCGGGGGCCGGGAGGGGTCGGGCGCCATGGACCGAGCCTAGGGGAGGCCCGGGGCGACCGGTCCGGCCCGCGGCGCGTCCCTGCCCGGTCGGCCCGGGAGCACTACGCTGACGCCCGTGGAAGACCTCGACCGGCGGATCGTCGACCTCCTGACGGAGGACGGCCGGATCAGCTACACCGACCTCGGCAAGGCCCTCGGCATGTCGACGTCCGCGGTGCACCAGCGCGTCCGCCGGCTCGAGGAGCGCGGTGTCGTCAAGGGCTACACCACGAAGGTCGACCAGCGGGCGCTCGGTCGCGAGCTGACGGCCTTCATGTCCGTCACGCCGCTGGACCCCGCCGCACCGGACGACATCCCGGAGCGCCTCCAGGGCATCGCGGCGATCGAGGAGTGCCACTCGGTCGCGGGCGACGAGAACTACATCCTCAAGGTCCGGGTGTCCACGCCGACCGATCTCGAGGAGCTCATCGCGAGGATCCGGGGGGCCGCCCACGTCTCGACCCGCACGACCATCGTCCTGTCCACGCCGTGGGAGTGAGCATCCCGCCGGGGCTCGCCTCCGACCTCCACCGTTACCTGCAGGATGCCCGCGAGGCGATGCTGCGGACGCTCGAGGGCCTGTCCGAGTACGACGTCCGCCGCCCGATGACGCCCACCGGCACGAACCTCCTCGGGCTCGTCAAGCACCTCGCCGGCGTCGAGCTGGGCTACCTCAGTGAGGCGGTCGGCCGCGAGGCGCCGACCCTGCCGTGGGACGAGGACGGCTCGGTCTGGGAGGGCGCCGACATGTGGGCCCGGGCCGAGGAGAGCCGGGAGTGGCTCATCGGTCTCTACCGCGAGGCCTGGCGGCTCGCGGACGCCTCGCTCGCCGAGCTGCCCCTCGACGCACCGGCCGCGCCCAGGTGGTGGCCGGAGGAGACGCGGCAGACGACGTTCGGGCACCTCGTGGTGCGGGTGACGGCCGAGACCGCCCAGCACGCGGGCCACGCCGAGATCATCCGCGAGATGATCGACGGCCAGGCCGGCCGCGACCGGGCCGACATGGGCGACGACGCGTACTGGGACGACTACGTGGCCACCATCCAGGCCGCCGCGGACGTCCACCGCTGACCGCGCCATCCGCCGCTCAGCGCGCGATGTCGGCGACGCTCGCCCCCGTGACGCGCACGAGGTCGCCGGGGGAGAGGCCGAGGTCGAGGCCGCGCCGGCCACCCGAGACGTAGACGACGTCGAAGAGCTCGGCGCTCTCGTCGACGACGGTCGGGAGCGGGCGCTTCTGCCCGACCGGGGAGATGCCGCCGACGACGTAGCCGCTGGACCGCTCGGCAGCCGCCGGGTCCGCCATGGCCACCTTCTTCACCCCGAGCGCCGCGGCCATCGCCTTGAGGTCGAGCTGCCCGGCCACGGGGACGACGCCGACCGCGAGCCCGTCACCGGTGTCGACGAGGAGGGTCTTGAAGACCTGCTCGGCCGGCTGCCCGAGCACCTCGGCGGCCTCGAGGCCGTAGGAGGGTGCCGCCGGGTCGTGCTCGTACGGGTGCTGGGTGAACGGGACGCCCGCCCCCGTGAGGGCCACGGTGGCGGGCGTCCCGGACGCGGCTCGACGGACCATGCCGCGAGCCTACGACCGCGTCGTCAGACCAGGTCGGCGACCGACGCGCGGCGACTGGCTCCGGCCCCGGCCATCGCGGCCTCGTGCGCCGCCTCGACGTCGGTGTTCTTGCGCCACCACTCCTGACCCGCCTCGGGGAGGGTGTAGATCGGGTCGTAGTAGACGTACTCGCGCGACAGGGCGTCGCTGTCGTCGGCCTCGATCGAGGTGCGGTAGTTCTTCCGCCAGAACGACATCCCCTTCTCGGTGTCGTAGGTGTCGACCTGGTGCACCCAGCGCTTCCCGACGAACGGCACGTCGCAGACGATGCGCGGGGTGGCGAAGCCCGGGAGGTAGCCGAGGATGGCGTGCTGGAGGTGCTGGGCCTCGGCGAGCGAGAGCCGCCAGTGCTCGGAGAACGGGATCATGTCGCACATGTAGAAGTAGTACGGCGTGATGCTCGCCTCGTCCTGGAGCGCGAAGGAGAGGTCGAGGAGCTGCTCGGAGGTGTCGTTGACACCCCGCATGAGGACGCCCTGGTTGCGGACGTCGCGGATGCCCACCTCGAGCATGGTCCGGGCGGCCCGGGCCACGAGGGGGGTCACCGAGGCGGCGCTGTTGACGTGGGTGTGGATCGCGAGCGACACGCCGCGGGAGCGGGCCTTGGCGGAGACCCGCGCGACACCCTCCACGACGTCGGGCTGGAGCCAGTGCTGGGGCAGGCCCATGAGCGCCTTGGTCGCGAGCCGGATGTCGCGGATGTTCTCGACGTCGAGCAGCTTGTCGAGGAAGCCCTCGAGGTTCTTCCACGGCATGTTGGCGACGTCACCGCCGGAGACGACGACGTCGCGGACACCCGGGGATCGCTGGAGGTAGTCGAGCATGGCGGCGTACCGGTCGACGGGCTTGCCGGCGAGCTTGAGCTTGGCGAACTGGGGGGTCGAGTTGCCGACGAGGTCCATCCGCGTGCAGTGCCCGCAGTACTGCGGGCAGGTCGGCAGCATCTCGGCCAGGACCTTGGTGGGGTAGCGGTGGGTCAGCCCCTCGACGGCCCACATGTCGTGCTCGTGGAGGCTGTCGCGCGTCGCGAAGGGATGGCTGGCCCAGTCGGTGCGGCGGTCGGAGAAGACCGGGAGCATGTAGCGGCGCACCGGGTCGGCGTAGAAGGCCTCGGTGAAGGCCGCGCCGGCCGCCGGGAGGTCGCCGTCGGTGCCGGAGACCATCGTGTTCATCATCTGCGGCGTCACGAGCATCGACATCGTGGCCCGCTCGGCCTGGTCGCGCTCGAGGTCGGCGTAGAAGCGGTCCTCGAGGAGGTCGCCCATGAGGGCCCGCAGCTGCCCGACGTTCTTCACGCAGTGCGCACGCTGCCACTGGGCGCTCTCCCAGTCGGCGGTCGTGACGTCGCGCCAGCCGGGCAGGCGGGTCCAGTCCGGCTCGACGAGCTCACGTCGGCGGTACGCGTACGGCTGCTCGATCCTCGTCACCATGCATGGGAGGATACGGGACGGATGGCTGACATCGCATCCATCCGCCGCAAGACCTGCGGCGGCGTGTCGGATTCTGAGGAGATTCTTGTGCGCCTGACCCCGAGCTCGCCCGTCGGCCTGCACCGCGTGCTCGACCCCGCCGGGGCCTCGCTGCCCCAGGCCGCCCGGGTTCTCGACGCAGGTCCGGAGCTGTGGCCGGACGAGGTGCGGATCGACATCGAGACCCTCAACCTCGACGCGGCGTCGTTCCGGCAGCTGGTGGACAAGCACGAGGGTGACGGGGCGGCCGTGCGGGCGGAGGTCCTCGGGATCGTCGCGGAGCGCGGCAAGATGCAGAACCCGGTGACGGGGTCGGGCGGCATGCTCGTCGGCACGGTCGCCGAGGTGGGGCCGGAGTCGCCGCTCGGGCTCGCGGTGGGGGACCGCGTCGCGACCCTGGTGTCCCTGTCACTGACGCCGCTGGTCATCACCGACGGGTTGGAGCGGTGGGACGGGCGCTCGGAGCGGGTCCCGGCAGCAGGGACGGCGGTGCTGTTCGGCCGCTCGATCGCGGCGCGGCTGCCGGAGGACCTCTCGGCCGACCTCGCCCTCATGGTCATGGACGTCTGCGGCGCGCCGGCGCTCGTCACCCGCGTCGTGCAGGAGCACGCGCAGCGCGGGAGCGCCCCGACCGTCGCGGTGCTCGGGGCAGCGGGCAAGTCGGGGTCGCTCTCGCTCGCCGCGGCCGCCGAGGCCGGGGCCGGTCGCACCATCGGCGTCGTGCCCACCGAGGCCGAGGCCGCCCTGCTGCGTCCCACCGGCCTCGCCGACGAGGTCGTCGTGGCCGACGCACGCTCGCCGCTCGGGCTGTCCGAGGCGGTGGCCGCGGCCGGGGGGCCGGCGGACGTCACGGTCGTCTGCGTCGACGTCCCGGGGTGCGAGCAGCCCGCCGTGCTGGCGACCGCCCAGGGCGGGACGATCATCTACTTCTCGATGGCCACGAGCTTCGCCGCGGCCGCCCTGGGCGCCGAGGGGCTCGCGGCGGACGTGCGGATGCTCGTCGGCAACGGGTACGTCCCCGGCCACGCCGACCTCGCGCTGGGCCTGCTGCGCCGGACCCCCGCCGTCCGCGCGCTCTTCGAGGACCGGCTCGCCCGGGACTGACGCTCAGGCGCCGGCCGGCCGCACGACGGGCATCTCGACGAAGCGGTCGACCCGCGCGAGCCGCAGGACCACCCGGGCCGGGGACGGCATCCGTCGCAGGCCCTCCTCCGTCGACAGGTCCACCGGCGCACCGAGGGTGAGCACCTCACCGTGCATCGTCACCCGGCAGCCGCCGGCCGCGCGCACGTTGCGCAGCCAGTCGACCCGCGGCCCGTAGGTGAGGGCGAAGGTGAGGACGTCGCCGTGCCGGAAGGCGTTGAGCGGGATCCGGTGGACCCGGCCGCTGCGACGCCCGACGTGCTCCAGCTCGACGAACGGACCGTGCCCCGCGAGGTGGATCATCGCCTTGTTGAGGACGGCCTTGTTGAAGCGCGTCACGGCGAGGGGGAACGGCACGCCCGTCACGGTACGCCGACCCACCACCCGCGCGTCGAGGACGCACCTGCGGCAGCGGCCCGCCCGGGCCTGCCTAGAGTGACGCCATGCCGACGACCCTCTACCGCCGCGGACGGGTCCACGCCCCCGACGCCCCGGGCACGACCGCTCTCGTCGTCGGCGACGACGGGCACATCGCGTGGCTGGGGGACGAGTCCGGGGCCGACGTCCACCAGGACGCCGCCGACGTGGTCGTCGACCTCGACGGAGCCCTCGTGCTGCCCGGGTTCGTCGACGCCCACGCGCACCTCTCGCACACGGGCCTCGGGATGCGCGGAGTCGACCTCGCGGGGACCCGCACGGTCACCGAGTCCCTCGACCTGATCGCCGCCGCCGCCCGCGAGATGCCGGGCGTCCCCGTCTTCGCCCACGGGTGGCAGGAGCAGGACTGGACCCGGGAGCGGGCCATGACCGCCCTCGAGCTGGACCGCGCCACCGGCGGTGGCGTCGTCTACGCGTCCCGGATCGACGGGCACTCGGCCGTCGTGTCGACGGCACTCGTCGCGGCCTCCGGGGCCGACGCGCTCGACGGGTGGTCTCCCTCCGGGTTCGTCGTGCGCGATGCCAAGAACGCGGCACGCGCGGCCTTCGACGCATCACGTACGCACGCGGAGCGCCGCGCGGACATCGAGGCGGCCCTGCGCGGGGCGGCCGCACAGGGCGTCGTCGCCGTCCACGAGTGCGGGGGACCGCTGCTCACGTCGGCCGAGGACTTCGCCGACGTGCTCGACCTCGGCCGGCGGGCCGACCTGCCGTGGACGGTCGGCTACTGGGCCGAGGCGGTGACCGACCCCGAGCAGGCGCGGTCGCTGGCCGGGCTGCACGGCGCGGTCGGTCTCGGCGGCGACCTGAACATCGATGGCTCGATCGGGTCGCACACGGCCCTGCTCCGCGACGGCTACACCGACGACCTTGCCTGCCGCGGAACGGCGTACCGCGACACCGCCGCGGTACGGGACCACGTGGCGGCGTGCGCGCTGGCCGGGGTGCAGAGCGGCTTCCACGTGATCGGCGACGCCGGGATGGACCTGGTCCTCGAGGGGTACGTCCGGGCGGCGGAGCTGGTCGGGGACGACGTCGTGCGGGCCTCGCGGCCGCGGCTGGAGCACGCGGAGATGGTGGACGCGGCGGGGATCGCGACGATGGCCCGTCTCGGCATCGGGGCGAGCGTGCAGCCGGCGTTCGACGCCTACTGGGGCGGCCCGGAGGGGATGTACGCGGAACGGCTCGGGGCGGCGCGCGGGACCGCCACGAACCCGCTCGCCGGGTTCGTCGGCGGGGGAGTGCGGCTCGGGCTCGGGTCCGACTCCCCGGTGACACCGTTCGGTCCCTGGGTGGCCATCCGCGCCGCGGTCGAGCACCGCGATGCGGCGCAGCGGATCGACGCCGCGACGGCCGTCGGTGCGCACGCGACGGGCGGTTGGTCGCTGGCCGGGCTGGACGGCGGGGGAGTGCTGCGGGTCGGCGGCGCGGCGAGCTTCGCGGCGTGGTCGGTGGGCAGCTTCGCTCCGGACGGGATGCCGGTGCTGGGCGGCGGGGCACCGCTGCCCGAGTGCCTCCTCACCGTCGCCGACGGCGTCGTCCTCCACGACGCCATGCGCTGAGCTGCGGCGACACCCAGCCCGGTAACCCGAACCGGGTCCACCGGCCCAGGTTGCTCCGCTCAGATCCGATGGTCGAGGCGGTGCTGGGGCTCGGTGGTGCGGGTCTTGCCGGTGGTGGAGGTCCAGGTGATGGTGCCGTCGGGGTCGAGGGTGTAGCGCCAGCGGCCGTGCTGTTTCATCCGGTGGTGTCGTCGGCAGAGGCCGGCGAGGTTGGCGGGGGTGGTGGGTCCGTCGGGCCAGGGGCGGGTGTGGTCGAGGTCGACGTGCTCGGCGCGGCTGGAGCAGCCCCACATGCGGCAGGTGCCGTCCCTGGTGGTGACGAACTCCCGCATCGCCGCCGGTGGCCGGTACGCGCTGGTGGTGTGGGAGGCGAGGGTGCCGGTCTCGGCGTCCAGGACCGCCCTCGCGACGTCCAGCGGGAGGGCCTTCAGGAGCCCGGCGACGGTGGCCGCCTCGACCCAGCCGAGGCCGGGCAGGTGGGTGCCGGAGACCGCGTACCCGGTGGTCACGGGCGAGACGACGGTGGCGACGTCGCCGTCGGGTTCGGGGCCCATCTCGATCCAGGACAGCTCCTCCCGCGACTCCGGGCGAGGTCACCGAAGCGGACCAGCTCGCCGGTGTCGTGGTCGACGATGGTGTCGTCGTCGTCCCAGTCGTACCTGAACCGCACCGGTGCGGCAGCCGGCGCCGGGTCCGGCACCCCGGTCACGACCGGCACCCCAGGGTGACCTTCGCGGTGACGTCCACGTTCCGCAGCAGCAGGTCACCGAACGCGTCCGCCCGGGACTCCGGCACCGACAGCTCCGGGTCCACCGCCCGGTACTCCCCAGCGAGGCTCTCCACCGCCGACCACGCCGCGGCACTCGTCGCGGTGGGCAGGGAGGCGAACCACTCCGTCAACCCGTCCACCCCCGGCCGGACCTCGACGGTGCGGCACCTCCGGGTCTTCGCGGCGTGCGCGGCGACCTGGTCCGCCGCGACCCGCGCCGCCACCGTCCGGGCGGCACTGGTCACCCGGGCGGGGTCCATCGCCGCCAGCCGCGGCGCGAGGTCGGCATCCACCCGCAGGCACGCCTCCACGTCGAGACCGGCGCACGCCTCGACCACCTTGTGCGCCGAGGACACCGGCAGGTCCCCCGAGAGCACGAGGTCCCGCATCGCCGGGAACCGCTCACCCGAGCGCCGCGCCGAGCGCGGCCTTCCGACCGGCCAGCCCCTCGGTCACCCCGGTCGCCAGGCTCATCTCCGCCGCGGCCATCGCGTCGACGTACCCGACCGGGTGGACCCGCTCCCACGGACCCGACTCCCGCATCGTGGTCTCCACCCGAGCACCCCACGCGCCCGCCACGGCCTGGGCACCTTCGGCCGCGTTCACGACGCCCTGCAGCTCACCGGCGAGCTCGAACGCCTCCACGGCATCGAGCCCCCGGCCGGCCTCGACCAGCTCGCGACCCACCGCCGCGCACCCCTCACGCAGTGCCGCGATGCGGCTGCTGAGCCGGCCCCTGTCCATGCCTCATCGTACCGAACACCTGTTCGACACACAAGACCCGATCCACACCTGTTCACCTACAGCAGAGCGGATTTCACGCGCCAGAGCCGACCGTCGACCCACCCATCACGCCGCCTCGGACACCGGGTGTTGCCGACAGTGGCAGCAGCACTGTCCAATGGGCGCGTGACCCCAGCCCCCGACGGCGGCACGGCCCTCGTCGAGACCAAGTTCTTCCACCCGAGCCCGCGAGCCGGCCTCGTCCGCCGCACCCGCCTCGACGCGCTGCTCGACCGCCCGGCGCGGCTCACCCTCGTCTCGGCACCGGCGGGGTTCGGCAAGACCACCCTCCTCGCCCAGTGGCTCGCGGCACCCGCTGTACCGACCCGAGCGTCCCGCCCGGGGGTCGCGTGGGTCTCCCTCGACGAGGCGGACCGCACCGCCACGACGTTCTGGACGTACGTGCTCACCGCCCTCGACCGCGCCGCCCCCGGGACGGGGTCGTCCGCCCTGGAGCTGCTCGGCGCCGGCCACCCGACCGACGCCGTCCTCGCCGCGGTCGTCAACGAGCTGAGCGTCCTCCCGGGCGACGTCCTCCTCGTCCTCGACGACTACCACCTCGCGGAGAGCCCGGAGGTGCACCAGGGAGTGGCCTTCCTGGTCGACCACCTCCCGCCGCAGGTGCGCCTCGTGATCAGCACGCGCGCCGACCCGGGTCTGCCCCTGGCGCGGTTGCGGGCCCGCGGGGAGCTCACCGAGGTCCGGGCAGCGGACCTGCGGTTCACCGACCCCGAGACGAGCCGGTTCCTCGGGAACGCCACCGGGCGCGAGCTCACCGAGGGGGACGTCGCCGCCCTCGGCGCCCGCACGGAGGGATGGGTCGCCTCGCTCCAGCTCGCCGCCCTGACCCTGCGTGGCCGGGACGACGCGTCCGCCTTCATCGCCGGGTTCGCGGGAACCGACCGCTTCGTCGTCGACTACCTGGTGGAGGAGGTCCTCGACCGGGAGCCCGCCGACGTCCGCGAGTTCCTCCTCGCCACCGCGGTGCTCGACCGGCTGTGCGGCCCCCTGTGCGATGCCGTCACCGGCACCGACGGCGGGGACCGGGCCCTCGCCGCCCTCGAGCGCCGCAACCTGTTCCTCGTCCCGCTCGACGACGAACGGCAGTGGTACCGCTACCACCACCTCTTCGCCGACGTGCTGCGCGCCCACCTGCAGGGGACCCGGCCCGAGGCGGTCGCAGGGCTGCACCGGCGCGCCGGCGACTGGTTCGCCGCCGCCGGCCAGCCGGACGAGGCGGTCCGGCACGCACTGGCCGCCGGGGACTCCGACCGGGCCGCGGACCTCGCCGAGGAGGCCCTGCCCCGCCTCCGCCGGGAGCGTCGGGAGGCCCTGATGCGTCGCTGGGCCCACGAGCTCCCCGAGGAGGTCGTGCGCGACCGTCCCGTGCTCGCCGTCGGCCTCGTCGGGGGGCTGATGGCGAGCAACGACGTGGCCGGGGTGCGTGGCCGGTTGGCCGACCTCGACGCCCTGCTGGCCGGGCCACCGGAGCGCCTCGTCGTGCGCGACCCGGGCGAGCTGGCCCGGCTGCCCGCCGCCGTCCAGAACTACCGCGCCGCACTCGCCCTCGTCGACGGTGACCTCGCCGGTACGGTCGCGCACGCGGACCGGGCCCTGGAGCTGGCCGTCCCGGACGACGACCTCGTCCGGGGCGCCTCCGCCGGCCTCGCCGGGCTGGCCGGCTGGGCCGCCGGTGACGTCCACGGGGCCCATGCGGCGTACGAGACCTCCGTCGCCGCTCTGACCCGGGCCGGACACGTCGCCGACGTGCTCGGCTGCTCGCTCACCCTGGCGGACCTCGAGCTCACCCTCGGCCGGCTCGCCGACGCGCGGCGGACCCTCGAGGACGCCCTGACACTGGCCGACCGGCACGGCCCCGCCCGACCGCACGTGCTGCGGGGGACGGCCGACATGCTCGTCGCCCTGAGCCGGGTGGCCTGGCACCGCGACGACCTCGCCGCCTCCGCCGAGTACCTGCGCAGGGCGGAGGAGCTCGGGGAGGGCGCCGGGCTGCCCCAGCACCCCTACCGGTGGCGGGTCGCGCTGGCCCGCCTGCGCACCGCCG
Organism: uncultured Actinomycetota bacterium; assembly: GCA_963709785.1. Classification (GTDB taxonomy): domain Bacteria; phylum Actinomycetota; class Actinomycetes; order Actinomycetales; family Dermatophilaceae; genus Phycicoccus. The sequence goes on from CAVPXT010000011.1 coordinate 37,886, forward strand.
AGGGTGACCTCGGCAGCGCGCTCGAGCTGCTGGAGGAGGCCGAGCGCGTCCACGTCGGGGACTTCTCGCCGCCCGTGCACCCCGTGCACGCCACCCGGGCCCGCGTGCTCGCGGCCTCCGGCGACGTGGACGGCGCCCTCGCGTGGGCCCGCCGGCACGGGATCGGGGTGGCGGACGACCTCCACTACCTCCGCGAGTACGAACACGTGACGCTGGCCCGCGTCCTCCTCGCCGAGGGCTCGCCGGGCTCACGGACCGACGCCCGCTCCCTCCTCGACCGCCTCCTCGTCGCAGCGACGGCGGGGGAGCGGCAGGGCAGCGTCCTCGAGATCGAGGTGCTCCGCGCCCTGGCCCACGCCGCCGGTGGCCACGACACCGCGCGGGCCGCCCTGGCGCACGCCGTCGACCTCGCCGAACCGGACGGCTGGGTCCGGGTCTTCGTCGACGCCGGACCGGGCCTCGCCCCGGCCCTGCGGGACCTCGCGGTCCGGCACCCGGCCCGGGCCTTCGTCCACACGCTGGCGGCCGCCGTCGCGCACTCCGCCGCCCCCGCGACGTCGCCCCCGGCGCCCGGAGCCCCGGGCGTCCTGGTCGACCCGCTGAGCGAGCGCGAGCTCGACGTCCTCCGGCTCCTCGCCACCGACCTCGACGGGCCGGCGATCGCCCGCGAGCTCGTCGTCTCGCTCAACACCGTGCGGACCCACACACGGCACATCTACACCAAGCTCGACGTCACCAACCGCCGCGCCGCCGTCACGCGGGCCCACCGGCTCGGGCTGCTCCGCCGCCGCTGACCACACCGCGGCGGCGGCGCCCCTCCCACTCCGGCCGCAGGAGCGCGTAGGTGTACCCGTCCACCCAGCCGAGCTCCGCGTGCCACGAGTCCTCGACCCCGTGCTGCTCGCGGCGCATCCCGACCTTCTCCATGACCCGCCACGACCCGGTGTTGTCCGCGAAGCAGCCCGCCGTCACCCGGCGCAGCCCGAGCACCCCGAACGCGGCATCGAGGAGCGCGGACGCGACCTGCGTCCCGAACCCGCGCCCCCACCACGCGGGGTCGACGTTCCACCCGAGCAGGCCCTCGGCGCCCCGGTGGGCCGACCCGGTGTCCTGCCCCATGCCGTCCACGACCGAGAGGTAGCCGGCCGCGACGACCCGCCCGTCGTGGACGGCGACGCAGGAGTGGTCGTCGGGGTCGTCGTCGCCCCGGAGCGCCGCCCGCATCGCCCCCTCGTCGGCCCTCGTCCGGAGCAGCCAGCGGGAGACCTCCGGGGCGTTGCGCCACGCGAGGAGCGAGGGCAGGTCCGCCTCGACCGGGCGCCGGAGGAGGAGGTCGGGGGTCCGTCGGGGCCACGGGCTACGGTCGGCACGGTCGTCGTCGCTCATCGCGCCCGATCGAAGCAGACCCGGCGCGGCCCTTCCACCCCGTGTCGTGGCGGCGGCCCCACGGCGGCCGCGCTGACACAGGATCTGCGGTCGCGGCGCGTGGATGGCGAAAGTCCTGCGGCCGCGTTGCTACATTGGCGTCGTGTCTGCGCGCCGCCCTGCCCTGCTCGATCTCGACCCCGCCGTCGCCCGCCGGGCGCGCACCCTCGCGCGCCGTGCCGGGAAGCCGGTGGTCGACCTCGCGAAGGCGCACACGACGGTGTCCGTCGAACGGGCCACGCTGCGCCTCGCGGGGCTCTCCGGGGCCGACCACGAGGGCACGCCGTGGGTCAACCACCTCGTCGACGCCGTCCGCTCCGAGGTCGGCCTGGAACACGGCGTCACGACGCCGGTCTGGGACGCCCTGCGGCGCGGCGAGGCCCCCGACCTGCTGACCCTCGCGCAGAAGGCCGGCAGCGGGGGAGTGGCGTTCCGCCTCCCCGAGGGTCGTGACCTCACCGCCGGGCGCAAGGCCGCACGCACCGCCGTCGCCCGGGGCATCCGCAGCGTCGACGCCCAGCGCCGGGCGCGCGAGCGGATGATCGCGAAGGTCGGTGACGCGCCGCGCACCCCCTGGATCTACCTCATCGTCGCCACCGGCGACATCCACGAGGACATCCCCCAGGCCCAGGCCGCGGCGCGCGAGGGCGCCGACGTCATCGCCGTCATCCGCTCCACGGGCCAGTCCCTCCTCGACTTCGTCCCCGAGGGCGCCACCCGCGAGGGCTACGCCGGCACCTACGCCACCCAGGAGAACTTCCGGCTGATGCGGGCCGCCCTGGACGAGACGAGCCGCGAGCTCGGCCGCTACATCCGGCTCACCAACTACGCGAGCGGGCTGTGCATGCCCGAGATCGCGGCGCTCGCCGGGCTCGAGCGCCTCGACATGATGCTCAACGACTCGATGTACGGGATCCTCTTCCGCGACATCAACCCGATCCGCACCTTCGTCGACCAGCGCTTCAGCCGCCAGGTCCACGCCCGCGCGGGCATCATCATCAACACCGGCGAGGACAACTACCTGACGACCGCCGACGCCGTCGAGGCCGCGCACACCGTCACCGTCTCCCAGCTGCTCAACGAGTACTTCGCCAAGGAGGCGGGCCTCGAGGACTGGCAGCTCGGCCTGGGCCACGCCTTCGAGATCAACCCGGACATCCCGGACAGCTTCCGGATGGAGCTCGCCCACGCCCTGCTCGCCCGGCAGCTCTTCCCCGACGCCCCGCTGAAGTGGATGCCGCCGACCAAGCACATGACCGGCGACGTCTTCCGCGGGTACCTCCTCGACGGCTTCTTCAACCTCGTCGGGGCGATGACCGGCCAGGGCATCCTCCTCGTCGGGATGATGACCGAGGCCGTCGTCACGCCGTGGCTCTCCGACCGCGACCTCGCCCTCCAGAACGTCCGGTACGTCATGGAGGCCGCCGGCGGGCTGACCGAGGACTTCCACCCGCCGCGGGAGGGCTTCATCCAGACCCGGGCCCGCCAGGTGCTCTCCGAGGCCGTCGACCTCCTCGACGACATCGTCACCGACACGGGCACCCGGGGCACCGACTTCCCCCAGCCGCTCCTCGCGGCCATCGCCGACGGGACCTTCGGGGCCATGAAGCGCCCGCCGACCAAGGGCAAGGGCCTGGACGGCGTGGTCCGCAAGGCGGACGGCTACGACAACCCCGCGACCACCCTGCTCGAGGACGGAGCGACCCGATGAGCGAGCGCGGCCCCCTCGTGCGCCCCTACGGCGACACCACCGGAGACGGCATGGTGCAGGTCTCCTTCACCCTGCCGCTGCCGCACGACAAGCGGGCCGAGGGCGCGGCGCTCCAGCTCGCCGCGAAGATGGGGATGAGCCCGGCGCTGCTGGTCCACGCCAAGGCGATGGGCCCGGACTTCACCTTCTTCGTCGTCTACGGCTCGGTCACCCACCTCGTCGACCTGCGCGAGGTCCAGGTGGTCGAGCGCGAGTTCCCGCTGCTCACCCCGGCCGAGGTCAACCAGGCGATCCGCACCCGGCTGCAGCGCAAGCTCGTCGTCGTCGGGGCCTGCATCGGCACCGACGCCCACACGGTCGGCATCGACGCGATCCTCAACATCAAGGGGTTCGCGGGGGAGAAGGGGCTCGAGTACTACCGCGAGCTGAAGGTCGTGAACCTCGGCGCGCAGGTGCTCGTCCCCGAGCTCGTCGAGAGCGCGCGCGAGGTGGGGGCCGACGCCGTCCTCGTCTCGCAGGTCGTCACCCAGAAGGACGCCCACATCCACAACACGACGACGATGTCCGCCGCGTTCCGGGAGGCCTTCCCGGCGGGGCAGGTGCCGCTCCTCGTCGTCGGCGGCCCGCGGTTCGAGGAGGGCTCGGCCGGCGCCCTCGGCGTCGACCGGGTCTTCGGTCGCGGCACGACCCCCGGTGAGGTGGCGTCCTACCTCGTCCACCAGCTCGTCGCGCCCCGCACGGCGCCCGACCCCCGAGGAGAGCAGCGATGACCCACGCCGAGGTCGGCCTCACCGTCACCCACCGCCGGTACGTGCCGTACAGCCACGCGCACTACGCGGGGAACCTCGTCGACGGCGCGTACAGCCTCGCCGCGTTCGGCGACGTCGCGACCGAGCTGTGCATCCGCACCGACGGCGACGAGGGCCTGTTCGCCTCGTACTCCGACGTCCAGTTCCGCGCACCGGTCCGCGCCGGGGACGTCATCGAGGTCGAGGCCCGGCTGGTCCGGGTCGGCACCCGCTCGCGCGAGATGGACTTCGAGGTGCGCGTCGTCGGGCGCGGGGCCCCCGAGCGGGGGGAGTCGGCGGCCGACGTCCTCGACCCGCCGCTCGTCGCGACGACCGCCCGAGGGGTCGTCGTCGTGCCTCCAGCCGGGTGACCTACCGTGGGCGCGTGCCCACCCCGCTCCGGCTCCCGGCCGGCCTCGTCGCCGCCGTCCTCGCCGGACTGGCGCTCTGGCTGGCCTTCCCGGACCACGACCAGTGGTGGCTCGCGCCCGCCGGCGTGGCCCTCCTCGGGGCCGCGACGCTCACCGCCGGCGCGGCCCGCGGCTTCCTCATCGGCCTCGTGGCCGGCCTCGCCGTCTTCGTGCCGACCCTGTCGTGGTCGGGCGTGTACGTCGGCCGGCTCCCGTGGTTCGCCCTGGCCACCCTCGAGGCGCTCTACATCGCGGTGATGTCGGGCGTCGTCGGCTTCGCGGGGCGCCGGCTCGTGGCGTCCGGGCACCGGGCGGCGGCGCTGCTCCTCGTCCCCCTCGCCTGGGTCGCGCAGGAGTGGGCTCGCTCGACCACGCCCTACGGCGGCTTCCCGTGGGCCCGGCTCGCGTTCAGCCAGGCCGACGGCCCGCTCGCGCACGTCGCGCGCTGGCTGGGCGCCCCGGGCGTCACGTTCGCGGTGGCGGTCGCGGGCACCGGCCTGCTGGCCGTGGGGTGGGCGGTCATCGCCCGCCGGCCGGCCCGGCTCGTCGTCGGCCTCGTCGTCGCCGCCCTGCCGCTCGCCTCGGCGCTCATCCCGTTGCCGACCGACGGCCGCACCGCCTCGGTCGGGTTCGTCCAGGGCAACGTCGCCCACCCCGGGCTCGACTTCAACTCCGAGCGCCGCGCCGTCCTCGACAACCACGTCCGCGGCACCTTGCTGCTCGCCGAGCGCGCCCCGGAGGACCTCAGCCTCGTCGTCTGGCCCGAGAACGCCTCCGACATCGACCCGCTCCGCAACCCCGATGCCGCCGCGCAGGTCGAGCGTGCACGTGAGGCCGTCGGTGTGCCCCTCGTCGTCGGTGCCGTGCTCGACGAGCCGGTCGGGGCCAACTCCAACGTCTCGCTCTTCTACGACGGGCGGGGCGCCTACCCGCAGCGGTACGTCAAGCTCCACCCGGTCCCGTTCGCCGAGTACATCCCGAACCGCGCGTTCTTCCGGACCTTCAGCGCCGCCGCCGACCTCGCCGGCAACTTCGTCGCCGGCAGCACGATCGGGGTGTTCGACGTCCCGGCCCCCGGGGGCTCCTACGCGGCGCTGCCGACCATCTGCTTCGAGGTGGCCTACGACGGCCTGATGCGCGACAGCGTCGAGGCCGCCGGCACCGAGGACTCGCTGCTCCTCGTGCAGACCAACAACGCGACGTTCGGCTACACCGCCGAGTCCGAGCAGCAGTTCGCCATCTCCCGGATCCGCGCCATCGAGCACGGCCGCAGCGTCGTCCACGTCTCGACGGTCGGCGTGTCCGGGTTCGTCGCGCCGGACGGCAGCGTGTCGGGCCTGACCGGGCTGTTCACCGCCGAGCAGGGTCTCGGCCGCCCCGTGCTGCGGCACGAGCGGACGCCGTCGGACCGGCTCGGCGACGCCCCCGTCACCGCGGCCACGGCCCTGCTCGCACTGCTCGTGCTCGCCGCCGTCCGGGTCGGCCGGCGCGTTAGGGTGGCGGAAGACCCCAGCACACCCGAGGACGACCCCGTTGCCTGACACCCCCCGTCCACCGCTCGACCGCGTCGCGGTGCTCATCCCGACGTACAACGAGCGCGAGAACCTGCCCGCCGCCGTCCGTGGCGTCCGCGCGGCGGTGCCCTCCGCCGACGTCGTCGTGCTCGACGACTCCTCACCGGACGGCACGGGCGAGGTCGCCGACGCCCTGGCGGCGGAGGACCCGCAGGTCTTCGTCATCCACCGGCCCGGCAAGGAGGGCCTCGGCGCCGCGTACCTCTCGGGGTTCCGGTGGGCGCTCGACGCCGGCTACGACGCGGTCGTCGAGATGGACGCCGACGGGTCGCACCGCCCCGAGCACCTCCCCTCCCTGCTCGCCGCGGCCGAGCAGGCCGATGCGGTCATCGGCTCGCGCTGGGTCCCCGGCGGGTCGGTGGTCAACTGGCCGCTGCACCGCAAGGCGCTCTCCGTCGGAGGGAACCTCTACGTCAAGGTCCTCCTCGGGATGCCCGTCAACGACGCGACCGCCGGGTTCCGCGTGTACCGCGCCGACGCGCTGCGCGTCATGGGCCTCGAGGACGTCGCATCGCAGGGCTACTGCTTCCAGACCGACCTCACGTGGCGCGCCGTCCGCTCCGGGCTCACCGTCGTCGAGGTGCCCATCACCTTCGTCGAGCGCGAGGTCGGCGCCTCGAAGATGAGCCGCGACGTGATGACCGAGTCGCTGCGGCGGATCACCGGCTGGGGCGTGCGCCACCGGGCCCGGCAGGTCCGCCAGGCGACGCGGCGACCGGAGCGGTGGCACGAGCTGTGACCCGCCCCGGCGCCACCCCCTACGCCCGTCGTGGCCGACGCGGCGGGGTGCTGCGCTGGATCTTCCTCGCGCTGCTGCTCGTCCCGATGCTCGAGGTCGCGGTGATCATCGCCGTCGGCCGCACCATCGGCGGCTGGCCCACCTTCCTCCTGCTGCTCGTGGAGTCCCTGGTCGGCGCCTGGATCGTGGCCCGCGAGGGGGGCCGGGCCTGGGCCGCGCTGCGCGGGGCGCTCCGCAGCGGCACGATGCCGAGCCGCGAGCTCGCGGACGCCGCGCTCGTCCTCGTGGGCGGCACGCTCCTGCTCACCCCGGGCTTCGTCACCGACGCGGTCGGCTTCCTCGTCATCCTCCCGTGGACCCGCCCGGTGACCCGCCGCTGGCTCGAGGCCGCGGTCGGCCGGCGGCTGCTCGGACCCCTCGGCGACTGGCCGGGGCAGGGGCCGGGCACCCCGGGCGGGGGAGCGGGGCGCGGGCCCGACGGCCCGCCCGACGTCGTCACGGGCGAGGTCGTCGACTGAGCCCGGACAGCACGACGCGCCGGCCACCTCGGGGGTGACCGGCGCGCCGGCGGAGCGCGACCGGAGGGTCAGGCGCTCTTCTTCTTGGTCTTCTCGCCGCGCGACTCACGGAGCAGGGTCAGCCGCTCCTCGAGCAGCTCCTCGAGCTCGGGGATGGAGCGACGCTCGAGCAGCATGTCCCAGTGGGTGCGCTGGTGCTTGGCGGGCTTGGCCTCGGGCTCGGGGCCACCGCCCTGGAGCTTGGCCACCCCGCCGCACCGGCACTCCCACGTGGGAGGCACGTCGGCCTCGACCGAGAACGGCAGCTCGATCGTGTGCCCGTTGGGGCACAGGTAGGTGGTGAGCCGGCGCTCGGAGGGGACGACGTTCGTGTCCGTCTCCATGCTCAGCGTGCCGAGCCGGCTGCCGCGTAGGCTGCGTTCTGCCATGGGTGTCTCCCGAAGTTCTTGATGTCCCGACCGGGGTCCTCGCGGACGGGTCAATGTGGGGATAACGTGCGTCAGGGGTTCGTTGTTCCACCCCCGACCGGACGGCGTGGGTCAACGTGACCTACCTCACAGTGCGAACCGGTCGGTGACGATGTCGCGTTGCGCCCCCACGGACCGGCCCCGCGTCGCTACCGTCGCCTCGTGAGCACACCTCCCGCCGTGCCGGCGGACATCACCGGCCCCGCTGCCCTCGACCTCGCCCCGCCGACCGAGAAGCGCCGCGTCCTGGCGTGGGGGATGTGGGACTGGGGCACGCAGCCGTTCAACACGGTCATCACGACCTTCGTGTTCTCGGTCTACATCACGAGCGAGTCCTTCGGCGCGACGAACCGGACCTCGACGTCGCTCGCGATCTCCACGGCCCTCGCGGGCCTCTTCGTGGCGTTGCTCGCGCCGGTCCTGGGCCAGAACTCGGACCGCTCCGGCCGCACCGTCCACCACCTGCGCATCCAGACCTGGGTGCTCGCGGGGCTCTCCGCCGCCCTCTTCGTCGTGCGGCCGGAGACGGGCTTCCTCTGGGTGGGCCTGGGGCTGCTCGCGGTCGGCTCCGTCGTCTCCGAGATCGCCGGCGTCAACTACAACGCGACGATCGACCAGGTGGCCACGCCCCGGACGGTCGGCCGGGTCTCCGGCTTCGGCTGGGGGATGGGCTACCTCGGCGGGATCATCGTCCTGCTCCTCATCTACTTCGCCTTCATCCAGCCCGACGTCGGCCTCTTCGGCGTCACCGGGGACGACGGCCTCGACATCCGGGTCTCGATGATCGTCTGCGGCGTCTGGACCCTGCTCTTCACCGTCCCCGCCTTCATGGTGCTCAAGGACCGCCCCCGCGAGCGGGCGCCGCGGGTCGGCGTCGTCCGCTCCTACCAGCTGGTCTGGCGCTCGATCACCGGGCTGTGGACGGTGTCGCGGCACACCGTCTACTTCCTCCTCGCCTCGGCGCTCTTCCGCGACGGCCTCGCCGGCGTGTTCGCGTTCGGTGCGATCCTCGCCGCGGGGACCTTCGGCCTGTCCGCGGGTGACGTCATCATCTTCGGCGCCGCGGCCAACATCGTCGCCGGGCTCGCGACGATGGCCTTCGGGATGCTCGACGACCGGGTCGGCCCGAAGCGCGTCATCCTCATCTCGCTCGGCTCCCTCGTCGTGCTCGGCATCGCGATCTTCGTGTTCCACGACGGCGGGAAGGCCGCGTTCTGGCCGCTGGGGCTCCTCATGACCGTGTTCGTCGGCCCGGCGCAGGCCGCCTCGCGCAGCTTCCTCGCCCGGCTCATCCCCGAGGGCAAGAGCGGCGAGATCTTCGGGCTCTACGCGACGACCGGCCGCGTCGTCTCCTTCCTCTCGCCCGCGGCCTTCGGCCTCTTCATCGGCCTCGGCGCGCTGGTCACCGGAGCCGAGAACACCCAGTACTGGGGCATCCTCGGCATCGTGCTCATCCTCGCGGCCGGCTTCGCGGTGATGCTGCCGGTCAAGGAGCACGGCGAGCACACCGTGTCCTGACGACGACGGGTACGAGGGGCTCTCAGCCCGCGTACTCCCAGTGCCACGGCTCGGGGAGAGAGCCGCCGGCCTCGGCCCACGACGGGTGGAACCACCCGTAGAGCGGGGCGTTCTGGCGCATCCAGTGGTGCGCCGCCGACCCGAAGTCGTCGACCCCGCCGCACAGGTCGACCGCGCGGCCGAGGCCGTGCCGGCTCGTGCCCGGGGTCGCCGCGAAGCGGCCGCGGGAGGCCTTGACCGAGATCTGCTCGGCATAGGAGCGGTAGGAGTCGGTGATGCACAGCGGGGCACCGGTCTGGGCGGCGTAGGCCTGGCTCATCGCGCTGAAGGCCGCGGCGGCGGCCGGGGAGAGCCGCTCACCCGGGGCACCCCAGACCGGGCACAGCGCGCTCTGCGGGAACAGCCCGTTGGCGTAGGTGGCGGTGGCCTCGGTGCAGGGCTTGCCGACGTGGGCGGTCTCGACGACGGCCGCGGACAGTGCGGCCCGCAGCCGCTCGGCCGCGGCCTGGGCCGCGGGGGTGCGGGCCCCGACGAGGGCGCCCGCGATGGGCCCGGCCCGGTCGACCTCGGCCATCTGGAGCGTGCGGAGGGTGCCGATCTTCTCGCGCTGGGCCGTCATCAGGCCGTCGAGCTCGGCCTTGGTCTCAGCGATCGTGCTGCGCGCCGCGGTGGCCTCGGTCTCGGCCTGCTCGGCCGTCGCCGTGAGGCGCACCTGCTCGGCGGTGAGGACCCGGACCTCCTGGAGGGCGCGGGTGCGCTGGTCGGTGAGGTAGGACAGGTCCCCGAGCGGGTCGCCGACCCGGCCGTCGTCGGAGGACATCGCGTCGAGCATCCCGGAGATGTCGGAGTCGCCACCACCGCCGGAGTACACGTCGAAGACCCAGCTGCGGACGAGGGCGCGGGCGGTGGCGAGGCGGCCCTCGAGGCGGCTGAGGTCGGTGCGGGCCCCGGAGGCCTCCTGGCGCGCCGCGGCCTCGGTGTCGGTGGCCGTGGCGAGCTCCTCGAGCACGGCGTTGGAGCGGTCGGAGAGCTCGTCCATCCGGCGCATCTCGGCCGCCACCGCGGAGCTGGACTGCTCGATGAGCGCCGCGAGCCGGCTCGCCTCCGCGACCTGCGCCGCGAGCACCGCCCCGGACATCGGGGTCGGCTCGTCGGGTTCGACGTGGCCGCCGTCCGGGCCGGGGGGCGGCACGGTGGGCGTCGGGCGCGACGACGGGGTGGGGGAGGGGCTCGGGGTGCGGCTGGGCGTGGGCGTCGGGCTCGGCGACGAGGTGGCGGCCGGGGCCGGCGCGGGGTCGATGACGGGGTCGGCCGAGGCCGGCACGGCGACGACCACGGCGGCGACGGCGCCGGTGAGCGAGGCGGCGAGGGTACGGCGCAGCCACCCGGTCCCCACCGTCGATGTCCGCACCACGACTCGATTCCCGTCACAGAAGGTCCTCGACGAGGGAGGACCGGCGCACGCCCTGCACCGTGCGCGTGGGACCACGATAGGCACAGGATCGTCGGCGCACACGAGGTCTGCCGCAAATGGTCATCCAATCGTCAGCAAGGCCGGTCCCACCGGTCACACGTGCCCCACCAGCCCCAGGTCGGTGGGCACCGCACCAGCGGTCCACAGACCCAGCGCGCGGCGCCGCCGTCCACAGGCCCCGGGGCGCCCGTTGCGGCAGCCCGAGCGGTGCGGTGGGCTCGGGTGACCCGGCGCCGTGCCGGGCACGAGCACGAGGGGGTCCCGGTGTCCGAGGACGAGAACTCCGTGCGCCTCGTGGGGCGGGTCACCTCGCTCGACGAGCCGCGGTCACTACCGAGCGGGGACGTCGTCCACGCGTTGCGCGTCACCGTCACCCGGGCACCGTCCCGAGGGCGCGCACGGTCCGGCGTCGACACCGTCGACGTCGCGTGCTGGTCCGCCGCCACCCGACGGGCGGCGGGGCGACTCACGGTCGGCGCCCGCGTCGAGGTCGACGGAGCCCTGCGCCGCAGGTTCTTCCGCGCGGGCGGTGGCGCCGCCAGCCGCTACGAGGTCGAGGCCGCGCGGGTGCGCCGGCTGGCCCGGGAGGGGCCCGGGGCGCCGTGAGCGGCGGGCCCGGGTGAGGGGTGGGGCCACGTGAGGAAACGGGGGAGCGCCGACGGCGGGCCCGCCCTAGCCTGATCCCCATGCCCGCGCCGGACCCGCCACCGCACGACGCCGACCGCCACGACCTCATCCGCGTCCACGGCGCGCGCGAGAACAACCTCCGGGACGTGAGCGTCGAGATCCCCAAGCGACGGCTCACCGTGTTCACCGGCGTCTCGGGGTCGGGCAAGAGCTCGCTCGTCTTCAGCACCATCGCCGCGGAGTCGCAGCGGCTCATCAACGAGACGTACAGCGCGTTCGTCCAGGGGTTCATGCCGACGCTGGCCCGCCCCGACGTCGACGTCCTGGACGGCCTCACCACGGCGATCGTCGTCGACCAGGAGCGCCTCGGGGCCAACCCGCGCTCGACCGTCGGCACCGTCACCGACGCGAACGCGATGCTCCGCATCCTCTTCAGCCGCCTCGGGGAGCCACGGATCGGACCCCCGGTGGCCTTCTCCTTCAACATCCCGACCCTCCGGGCCGCGGGCGCGGTCACCGTCGAGCGGGGGGAGGGGCGGACCCGGGCCGAGAAGGTCACCTTCAACCGGCTCGGCGGCATGTGCCCGCGGTGCGAGGGGATGGGCTCGGTCACCGACATCGACCTCACGGCGCTCTACGACGACAGCAGGTCGCTGGGGGAGGGGGCGCTGACCATCCCGGGCTGGTCGATGGACGGGTGGTACGGCCGGATCCTGCGCGGCTGCGGCTACTTCGACATGGACCTGCCGATCCGGCGGTACTCGAAGCGCCAGCTGCACGACCTCCTGTACCGCGAGGCCACGAAGATCGTCGTCGACGGGATCAACCTCACCTACGAGGGCATCATCCCCAGGATCCAGAAGTCGATGCTCTCCAAGGACCGCGAGGCGATGCAGCCGCACATCCGCGCCTTCGTCGACCGGGCCGTGACGTTCACGACCTGCCCGGACTGCGAGGGCACCCGCCTCGGCCCCGAGGCCCGCTCCTCGCGCATCGCGGGGAAGAACATCGCCGACCTGTGCTCGATGCAGATCAGCGACCTGGCCGAGTGGCTGCGCGGGCTCGAACAACCCTCTGTCGCACCGCTTCTCGCGAACCTCCAACACCTCGTCGACTCCTTCGCCGCGATCGGTCTCGGCTACCTGTCGCTGGACCGGCCGTCCGGGACGCTGTCCGGGGGAGAGGCCCAGCGCACGAAGATGATCCGTCACCTCGGCTCCTCGCTCACCGACGTGACGTACGTCTTCGACGAGCCGTCGATCGGCCTGCACCCGCACGACATCGAGCGGATGAACGAGCTGCTCCGGCGGCTGCGCGACAAGGGGAACACCGTCCTCGTCGTCGAGCACAAGCCCGAGATGATCGCCGTCGCCGACCACGTCGTCGACCTCGGCCCCGGCGCCGGCACCGAGGGCGGCACCGTCTGCTTCGAGGGCACCGTCGACGGGCTGCGGGGGAGCGGCACCACGACCGGGCGACACCTCGACGACCGGGCGGCCCTCAAGGGCGACGTACGCCGACCGACGGGCGCCCTGGAGGTGCGCGGTGCGGCCACCCACAACCTCCGTGACGTCGACGTCGACATCCCGCTCGGGGTGCTCTGCGTCCTCACCGGCGTCGCGGGTTCCGGGAAGAGCTCGCTGGTCCAGGGGTCGGTGGCGGGGCGCGACGGCGTGGTCGTCATCGACCAGGCGGCGATCAAGGGGTCGCGCCGCAGCAACCCCGCCACGTACACCGGCGTGCTCGACCCCGTCCGCAAGGCCTTCGCCAAGGCCAACGGCGTCAAGCCGGCCCTGTTCAGCTCCAACTCCGAGGGCGCCTGCCCGGGCTGCAACGGAGCCGGCGTCATCTTCACCGACCTCGGGGTGATGGCGACGGTCGAGACGACCTGCGAGGAGTGCGAGGGCCGACGGTTCCAGGCCTCCGTCCTCGAGTACACGCTGGCGGGCCGCAGCATCGCGGACGTGCTCGCGATGTCGGTGGCCGAGGCCACGGCGTTCTTCGGCGACGGGCCGGCGCGCACGCCGGCCGCCCACGCGGTCCTCACGCGGCTCGCCGACGTCGGCCTCGGGTACCTGACCCTCGGCCAGCCGCTCACGACGCTCTCCGGCGGTGAGCGGCAGCGGGTCAAGCTCGCCACCCAGATGGCCGAGCCCGGGGACGTCTACGTCCTCGACGAGCCGACGACCGGCCTGCACCTCGCCGACGTCGAGAACCTGCTCGGCGTGCTCGACCGTCTCGTCGACGCGGGGCGCTCGGTCGTCGTCATCGAGCACCACCAGGCCGTCATGGCGCACGCGGACTGGATCGTCGACCTCGGGCCGGGCGCCGGTCACGACGGTGGACGGGTCGTCTTCGAGGGCACACCCGCCGACCTCGTGGCGGCACGGTCCACGCTCACCGGGGAGCACCTCGCCGCGTACGTCGCGGGCTGAGACGGGGCGTCACGCCCCTCCCGTTGTAACGCCGATAATCCACATTATGTCATTATTGTGAGCAGAGGAGCCCCGACCGGGCTCCCCTAGGCTGACACCGTGCCCCTGCTGAACCTCCACGGACAGCCGGTCGGTGACCCCGTGCACTGGTCCGGGGCGCACCCGCCGGCTCCCGTCGTGCTGTCCGGGCGCCACGTCGTGGTGCGGCCACTCGGCCTCGACGACGCTCCGGAGCTGCTCGAGGTCCTCGGCGCACACGACGCGCTGTGGACCTACCAGTCCACCGCCGCACCCCGCACCCTCCAGGACGCCCGCGCCGCCGTCGCCGCGGCACTGGAGTCCCCCGGCACCGTCCCGTTCGCGATCACGGCCGCGGGAACCGGCGCCCTGCTCGGTCGGGCCCACCTGATGCGCGCCCAGCCGGAGATCGGGACGGTCGAGGTGGGGGCCGTCGTCCTCTCCCCCGCCCTGCAGCGCACGACCGGCGCCACCGAGGCGCAGCTGCTCCTGGCCGAACACGTGTTCGACAGCCTCGGCTACCGTCGGTACGAGTGGAAGTGCGACAGCCTCAATGCCCCGTCCCGCCGCGCGGCCCTGCGGCTGGGGTTCCGGGAGGAGGGCACCTGGCGCAACGCCCTCGTCACCAAGGGACGCACGCGCGACACCACCTGGTTCGCGATGACCGACGACGACTGGCCGGGCGCGCGGGCGGCCCTGCACCGGTGGCTCGCCGACGCCAACCACGACGAGCACGGACGCCAGCGCCGTTCGCTCACGGAGCTCCGGGGCGACCCGGCATGACGAGCGCGTCGCTCCCCTTCGGCTACGACAACCGCACCGGTCGTGACCGCGGCCTGCTCACGCGCGGGCTCGGCCTCGTCCTCCCGGGCGTCCGTCACGTCAACGCCCAGGTCGAGCCCTACGCGACGGCCTGGGCCGAGCACAACCGCCGGGCCCTGCAGACCCCCGGACGTCGCTGGGTCGTGCTCGGCGACTCGATGGCCCAGGGCGTGGGTGCCTCCTCGTGGGACGCGGGCTGGGTCGACCGGCTCCGTGCCGACCTCGCGGCGCGCGGCCACCCGCTCGTCGTCGTCAACCTCTCGGCCACCGGCGCCCGCACCCCCGACGTCGTCGACCAGCAGCTCCGGGTCCTGCACAGCCTCCCGACCGCTCCGGGCACCCGCTCCCCCGACCTCGTGACCGTCCTCGTCGGCTCCAACGACCTGTTCGCCGGCGGCCGGCACCGCGGACGGCTCCCCGACGAGTTCGCCCGCCTCGTGCAGGCCCTCCCCCGGCACGCCGTCGTCGCGAGCCTGCCGCAGCCGCGCACGGCGGCCCGCCGCGCGAACCGGCACCTCGAGGAGGCCGCGGCACACGGCCACCTCGTCATGGTCGACATGCGCGCCGAGGGCCCCAGCAGCTGGCGGGGCCGCCTCGCCCCGGACTTCTTCCACCCCAACGACGCCGGCTACACCGAGCTCGCGCGGGCCTTCCTCCCCCACGTCCTCACCGCCCTCGACCGACCGTGAGCGCACGACCTTGCCCGCCGGGGCTCCGGGGTGCACACTTCACACTATTGTGAACCATCGTTCCGTGGCCGCCCCCGACCTCGACGAGGTGCTCGTGGCCCTGGCCAACAGCCAGCGTCGTCGCATGGTCGAGGTCCTGGCCCTCCGTCCGACCACGGTCAGCGACCTCGCCGGCCAGGTCGGGCTCTCACTGCCCGCCATCCACCGGCACGTCCGCGTGCTGGAGGCCGCCCGGCTGGTCCGCCGCCGCAAGACCGGGCGGAGCACCGTCCTGGCCCTCGACCGGGCGGGCCTGCGGCTCGTCCACGGCTGGGTCACCGGCTTCACCCCGTGGTGGGGCACCGACGCCGAGACCCTCGCGGTCCTCGGCACCCCCGACGGTGGCGCTCCCCCGGCGCCGCACTGACCCAGGAGACCCCCATGTCGACCTTCCTGTTCCTCTACAAGGGCTGGACCCAGCCCACCCCCGAGATCGGCCGCGCCTGGATGGAGTGGTTCGAGGCCGTCGGCGACCGCATGGTCGACAGCGGCAACCCGCTGGGCGGAGGCGTCGAGGTGACGCCCCGCGGCTCCACCGAACTGCCGCTGGGCGCCGACTCCCTCACCGGCTACTCGATCGTCCGGGCCGCGAACCGCGACGAGGCCCTCGAGCTCGCCGGGACCAACCCGATGATCACCAGCGTCGTCGTCCACGAGCTCGCGGCGATGTGACGCCGACGGCCGGCACCCCGCGGGGATGCCGGCCGTCCGATCCGGGCTCAGAGCACCTTGGAGAGGAAGCTCTGCGTCCGCTCGTGCTGCGGGTTGCCGAGCACCTCGGCCGGGTCACCCTGCTCGACGATGACGCCGCCGTCCATGAACACGAGGTTGTCACCGACCTCGCGGGCGAAGCCCATCTCGTGGGTGACGACCATCATCGTCATGCCCTCGGAGGCGAGGTCCTTCATGACGTCGAGGACGTCCCCGACGAGCTCGGGGTCCAGGGCCGACGTCGGCTCGTCGAAGAGCATGAGGTCGGGCTCCATCGACAGCGCCCGGGCGATGGCGATGCGCTGCTGCTGGCCACCGGAGAGGTGCGCCGGGTAGGCGTCCTCCCGCTCGGCCAGGCCGACCCGCTCGAGGTTCTTGCGGGCGATGTCGACCGCGTCGTCCTTGCTCCGCTTCTTGACCTTGGTCTGGGCGATGGTGAGGTTGTCGAGGACCGTGAGGTGCGGGAAGAGGTTGAACTGCTGGAAGACCATGCCGATCCGGCTCCGCAGGTCGTCGAGGTTGACGTCGGGGTCGGTGACCTCGACACCCTCGACGAAGATCTTCCCCGAGGTGGGCTCCTCGAGCCGGTTGACGCAGCGCAGCAACGTCGACTTGCCCGACCCCGACGGCCCGATGACGCACACGACCTGGCCCCGGTCGACGTGGAAGTCGATGCCCGTGAGCACCTCGTTCTCACCGAAGTACTTGTGCAGCTCCTGGATGTCGATGGCCGGAGCGTTCTGGTCGACGGAGATCTCGGACATCAGCGGGCCTTGTCGGCTTGGGCCTCCATGCGCCTCACGACGATGGACAGCGGGATGGTGATGATGAGGTAGCTGAGCGCGACCGCGAAGAGCGGCGTGAGGTTGACGTACTGCGTGAGGTTCCGCCGCCCGAAGTCGGTCAGCTCGCTGTCGGCGAGGCTCAGCCCGATGACGTAGACGAGCGAGGAGTCCTTGGTGAGCAGGATCAGCTCGTTGGTCAGCGGCGGCAGGATGATGCGGAACGCCTGCGGCACGACGATCGAGATCATCGCCCGCGAGTGCGTCATCCCGAGGGAGCGCGCCGCCTCCATCTGCCCCTTCGGCACCGCCTGGATGCCGGCGCGGATCGTCTCGGCCATGTAGGCCGCGCCGACGAGGCCCAGGGCCACCGTGACGACGCCGAGCGTCCCACCCGGCAGCACGCGACCGGGGAAGGCGACGGGCAGGCCGTAGTAGAAGCCGATGAAGACGATCAGCGCCGGCACACCGCGGAAGAACTCGACGAAGGTCGTCGACAGCCACCGGTAGGGCCCGACCGACGAGAGTCGCATGAGCGCCAGGATGAGCCCGAGGACGAGCCCGAAGGCGAACGCGCACGCGGTGTACATCACCGTGTTCTTCAGCGCGATCGTGAAGATCTCCGGGACGAGCTTCGGGAGGATCTCACCGTTGAAGAACTGCTCCCGCAGCGTGCTCCAGTCGGCCGTGAACACGACCGCGAGGAGGACGACGACGAGGAAGCCGTACTGGATGCGCTGGCTCACAATGGCTCGCCGGCGAGGGGACATCGCCATCTCAGGCTCCTCGGGTCGGGCAGGACGTACGGGCAGGGTCGCTCACGTGCTCGGAGTGGCTCACTTGCTCTTGGGGGCGTCCCCGAACCAGGTCTTGTAGATCTCGTCGTAGCTGCCGTCGGACTTCGCGTCGGCGATCGCCTTGTTCGCGGAGGTGAGGAGCTCGGGGTTGGAGTCCTTCTTCACCGCGAAGCCGTACTGCTCACCGGTCGCGAACTCGGCCGTGACGAAGGTGTCGGGGTTCTTCTTGGCGTAGTCGAGCAGCGGGCCGTTGTCCTGGATGATCGCGTCGATCTGGCCGCTCTTGACGGCGGAGGTCTGCAGGCCGAGGTTCTCGAAGGCCTTGATGGTCACGCCCTCCGGCGCGTTCTCGGTGGCGTACTTCTCACCGGTGGTGCCCGTCATCGCGCCGAGCGTCTTGCCCTTGAGCGCCTCGAGGGAGTCCAGGCTCTCGTCCTTGGTGAGCAGGGCCTGGGTGGCGTCGAAGTACGGGTCGGTGAAGTCGATGGCCTTGGCACGGGCCTCGGTGATCGTCATGCCGGCGGCGGCGATGTCGCACTTGCCCGAGTTGAGCGCCTGGCCGGACTGGATGCCCTCGAAGCCGATGACGACGATCGCCATCTCGAGCTTGTTGGCCTCGGCCACCTTCTTCATGAGGTCCATGTCGAACCCGACGATCTCGTTGCCCTGCTCGAACTCGAACGGCTCGTACGGCAGCGAGGTGCAGACCGTGAGCTTGCCCGGGGTGATGAGGTTGGCCCCGCTGTCGCTGGTCGTCGTCTCGGTGGCACACGCCGAGAGGCTGGCTGCGAGAGTCCCGGCGGCGAGGAATGTGGTCACGTAGCGCGTGTTCATGTCCAGCACCCTAGGTGCGAGAACGGTTCAGGTCACGCACATCTGTGTTTCATCTGGGAAACAACCGAGCCGTCCTCCTCGCCCCGGCGCCGACCGCGGCCGGCTGCCCCCCGGCGTGCGCCGTACCCTGTGGGGCGATGCAGTGCGACTACTTCGACGCCGGGGCGTGCCGTTCCTGCACCCTCATGGGGGTGCCCTACGGCACGCAGCTCGCCGACAAGGAGCACCACGTCCGGGAGGTCCTCGCCCCGGTCGCCGCCGCCCTCGAGTGGCTGCCCCCGGTGACCTCCCCCGCCTCGCACTTCCGCAACAAGGCCAAGCTCGTCGTCGCCGGCCGGGCCGGCCGGCCGACCTTCGGCATCCTCGACGTGCAGGGCCGCGGGGTCGACCTGCGGCGCTGCGGGCTGTACGAGCCGGGACTGGCGGCGACCTTCGACCCGTTGCACCGGGTGGTGCGCGAGCACGGCATCGAGCCCTACGACGTCCCCGGGCGGCGGGGCGAGCTCAAGCACGTCATCGTGACCCACTCCCCCGACGGCGAGCACCTGGTGCGCTTCGTCGTGCGCTCCGAGGCCGGGCTCGCAGCAGTGCGCGCGGCCCTGCCGGACGTGCTCGCCGCGGTGCCCTCGGCGCGCGTGGTGACCGTGAACCTCCACCCCGAGCACAAGGCGGTGCTCGAGGGCGACACCGAGGTGGTCCTCACCGAGCAGTCACTCCTGCCGGTGCGGCTCGGTGACCTCACCCTGCACCTCGGCGCGCGGGCGTTCTTCCAGACGAACACCGCCGTGACGCGGCAGCTGTACGCGCAGGCCCGGTCGTGGGCGGACGCCCTCTCCCCCGCCTCCGTCACGGACCTCTACTGCGGGGTCGGCGGCTTCGCCCTGCACCTCGCGGCGCCGGGACGGCGGGTCACCGGGGTCGAGTCCGCGGTCGACGCCGTCGCCGCCGCGACCACCTCCGCCGCGGAGCTGTCGCGCGTGACCCCGGGCCTCGAGGTCACCTTCACCGCCGGGGACGCCACCGAGGAGGTCCCCGGCGACCCCGACCTCGTCGTCGTCAACCCGCCCCGGCGCGGCATCGGGCCGGAGCTCGCCACACGCCTGGAGGCCTGCGGCGCCTCCCACGTCATCTACTCGAGCTGCAACGTCGACACCCTGGCGCGCGACCTCGCCGCGATGCCGAGCCTGCGCCCGGTACAGGGGCGGGTGGTCGACATGTTCCCGCAGACCCGGCACGTCGAGACCGCGCTGCTCCTGCGCCGCGAGCCCCCGGGGCGGTCGTTCCCGACGCCTTAACAGTGACTTGACGCCTGCTTGAGGCACGGCATCCTGCCGCCCTCCTACCGTCGTCCCTGCAGGGGAGATGGTGAAGGAGCCGCCGTGGACCTCGGGTCTCGCAGGGGCGGCGCCAGCGTGCCAGGTGGCGGTGCCGCGCGCCGTCGCGTGGCACCGGCGCTCTGGGCCCTGCTCGTCGTCGTGGGGGTCGCCGTCCCCGTGTGGGCCCTCTACTCCACCCCCGACGGCGCGCACCGGGGGGTGTGGCGGGTCACCTCGCTCGTCGCCGCCCTCGGAGCGGCCTCGCTCCTCGTCCTCACCTTCCTCCTGCCGAGCCGGTTCCGGCCCCTCACCGGGTACCTCGGGGTCGAGCGCCTGCTCCGCAGCCACCGGGCGCTGGCGCTGACGGCGGTCGCCCTCGTCGTGCTCCACGTCCTCGACGTCGTGCTCCGACCCGGGTCCGGGCTCGGCGTCCTCGACCTCCGGACCGCACCGCCCCGGGTCTGGGCCGCGAGCATCGCCACGCTCGCGCTGTTCGCCCTCGTCGGGCTCGGCATCAGCCGGCGCCGGCGGCGGCCGCGCTACGAGGGATGGCGGCTGGCCCACGTGCTGCTCGCGAACATCGCCCTCCTCGCCACCGCGCTGCACGTCCTGTGGCTCGAGGACCTCACCCGGTTCCCGGAGGCCCGGGCGTGGTTCGTCGGGCTCGCGGTGCTCATGCTCGCCGCCCTCGCCTTCCGGTGGGTCTGGCGGCCGTTGCGCTCCTACCGGTACCGGTACGTCGTCGACGAGGTCCGCCGGGCCTCCCCGACCGCGGTGACCCTCGTGCTCCACGCCACCGGACACCGGGGCGTGCAGTTCCGGCCCGGCCAGTTCGCGTGGCTCAAGATCGGCACCTCACCGTTCGTCTTCGAGGAGCACCCCTTCACGATCGCCTCGGCGGCCACCGAGCCGTGGCGCAAGGAGTTCACGATCCGGGGGCTCGGTGACTTCAGCGAGCTCGTCGCGGGGCTCAAGCCGGGGCGCCGGGTGTTCCTCGACGGACCGCACGGATCCTTCACCCTCGACGGGCTGGCCTCGGACCGCTTCGTGTTCATCGCCGGCGGGGTCGGCATCACCCCGATGCTCAGCATGCTGCGGACCCTCGCGGCGCGCGGTGACCCGCGGCCGGTCCTGCTCGTCGTCGCCGGCCGGACCGCCGACGAGCTGCTGCACCGGGCCGACGGGGAGCACCTCGAGGACTCCCTCGACCTGCGGGTCGTCGAGATCCTCGAGGAGCCGCCGGAGGACTGGGACGGCGAGGTCGGCCGGTTCACCCAGGACACCCTGGACCGGGCGCTGCCCCGCCGCCGCGGCCGGGAGCACGTGGACGTCTTCATCTGCGGGCCGGGGCCGATGGTCGCGGCCGCCACCCGGATCGTCAGCGACCACGGCATCCCGTCGAAACGCATCCACACGGAGCTGTTCGACGTCGTCTGACCGTAGGCTCCCCGCATGACGTTCTCGATCGCCGCCCGCGACGGCGAGGCCTGGGGTGTGGCCGTCGCCAGCAAGTTCCTCGCCGTCGGCTCGGTGGTGCCCCGGGTCGTTCCCGGCGTCGCCGCCATCGCCACCCAGGCCATGGCGCGGGTCGCCTACCTCGACGAGCTCGAGGACGCCCTCGCCGCCGGGACCGACGCCCGGGTGGCGCTCGAGCACGCCACGGCGGGCGACCCGGGGCGCGAGGACCGGCAGGTCGGCGTCGTCGGGCCGCACGGCGCGGCGACCCACACCGGGGAGGGCTGCAGCACCTGGGCCGGCGGCGTCAGCGGCTCCGAGGGTGGGACCGCCTACGCCATCCAGGGCAACATCCTCACCGGCCCGGAGGTGGTCGAGGCGATGGAGTCCACCTGGCACGCGCAGGCGGGGATGCCGCTCGACGCGCGCCTGCTCGCGGTGCTGCTCGCCGGCGACGCCGCGGGCGGGGACTCCCGCGGCCGGCAGAGCGCCGCGCTGCTCGTCCGGGCCCCCGGCGCCGGCTACGACGCCGCAGGCGTGGTGGCCGACCTGCGGGTCGACGACCACCCCGACGCCCCGGTCGAGCTCGCGCGCCTGCACGGTCTCTCGACGCTCTACTTCGGCACGGCAGAGGAGGTGCTGCCGCTCACCGGACCGCTCCGCGAGGAGGTGGGCGCACTGCTCGCCGCCGCCGGTCGCACCGGGCCGGTCGAGGTGGCCCTCGAGGCCTGGATGGGCGAGGTCAACCTCGAGAACCGGCAGTCCCCCGACGGCATCGACACCCGCGTGCTCGGCGTGCTCCGCAGTGGGTCCGTCGGCTGACCGGTCCCGCCCGCACCGCGTGACCGAACCCTTACCCACTCCTGACACGGGGCTGGCCCCACCGTGACCCATCCGCTCCTACCGTGGACCGTGGTGGCAGCCCCCGCGCCGACCTGGCCGGCACCCGTCCCGGTGTCGTCCGTCCTCCCCCTCCGGCTCGGCGCCGGCGCAGCCACCGCTGCGCCTCGGCGCCGGGCGGCTCACCGGCGCCGAGGCGCGCACCGCCCTCCGGGCCGGGCGGCTACCGGGTCGGCCAGGGACCGGTGCCCTGACGGACGACCTCGCCCACGGGCTCGGTCGTGAAGTCCACGACCGTCGTCGGGTCGGTGCCGCACTCCCCCGAGTCGATGACGACGTCGACGACGTGGTCGAGCGCCTCCTTGACGAGCCACCCGTCGGTCATCGGCTCGCTCTCACCCGGCAGGATCAGCGTGGAGGACAGCAGCGGCTCCCCGAGCTCGGCGAGCAGCGCACGCACCACGGGGTGCTCGGGGATGCGGACCCCGACCGTCCGCTTCTTCGGGTGGAGCAGCCGGCGCGGCACCTCGTGGGTGGCCGGGAGGATGAACGTGTAGGGGCCGGGGGTCGCCGCCTTGACGGCCCGGAACACGTGGTTGTCGACGTGCACGAGCTGCCCGAGCTGGGCGAAGTCCCGACAGACGAGCGTGTAGTGGTGCCGGTCGTCGAGCCGGCGGATGGTGCGGATGCGGTCCTTGGCCTGCTGGTCCCCCATGAGGGCACCGAGCGCGTAACCCGAGTCGGTCGGGTAGGCGACGAGCCCGCCGTCGCGCAGGGACGCCACGGTCTGCGCGATCGCGCGGGGCTGTGGGTCGACCGGATGGACGTCGAGGTAGCGGGCCACGCTCCCAGCGTAGGTCCCGCCCCGGCGTGCGGCGAGGCCCCGCCTCAGGGTCGGCGCAGGCCCTGGTCCCACAGCTCGGTGGTCTGGACCACCCAGAACGCCGCGAAGAGGGTGATGAGCACGACCTCGACCCACAGCACCAGTGCCGAGGAGCCGGTCAGCAGGCTCACCGCGACGGTCACGACGAGCGAGACGAGCATGAGGATGGAGATGGCGCGGTAGGTGGCCACGAAGCGACCGGTCCGCGCCGGCGAGGCTCCCGCCCGGGCCGAGGCGCGGGCGTCGCGGCCGTTGAGCCAGACCACCGCGACGATGCACACGAACATCGGGACGGCCGCGAAGCCGTGGGCACGCTCGACGAAGGAGTCGCGGGCGACGAAGAACCACACCGCTCCCCCTCCGAGCAGGAGCACCGTGCCGGTGAGGCCCAGCCGGTCCCACCGGCCCAGACCGCCCGCGCCGGCCTGCCTCCGGGCGATGACCACGGCGACCACGCCGACGAGCGCGCCGGCGACGAAGAGCGCCTGCATGTTGTTGGCGACGCGGCCCGGGACGTCGGCCACGACGAACGGGACCGAGCGGCAGACCCCGGCGTCGGGCGTCGGCACGAAGGCGACGCCCGGGGCGAGCATGCCCGCGACGTTGAGCAGGACGTCCTCGGCCTCGGTGTTCCCCTTGAGCGCGATGAGGCAGATCCCCATCGTCAGCAGCACCCCGACGAACACCGACTGCACCGGCGTGTAGTAGTACGCGCTGATCGAGCCCTGGAGGCAGCGGCGGCCCGTGGCGCCCCACTCGAGGGCCACGGCCGCGAAGAGCAGCACGACGATCGCCACGAGGGCCAGCCGCAGGTAGCGGTAGGTCTTCACGGCTCCCAGGGCCGGGTCGGGTTCCATCGTCGGCTCCTTCGTCGTCACGTCGCGGCCACCCTCAGGAGGCCGCTCGCGGGCTCCCGATACCTCAGTCCTCGCGGTAGCCCACCGGGGCGCCGCGCTGCACGGTGCGCGAGACGGTGCAGAGCCGGTCGCGGCTCTGCCCGATGGCCCGCGGCAGCCGCTCCCGCGCCCGGTCGCCGTCCGCACCCTCGGGGAAGCGCACCCGGAAGGTGATCTCGATGTCGCCGAGGTGGTTCTCCCCGTCGTCCCCCCGCTTCTCCCCCTCGGAACCGACCTCGAAGGACACCGGTTCGGCGAGCCGGCTGGTGATGAAGTCGACGTCGGTGGCACTGCACGCGGCCATCGCGGTGAGGAAGAGCTCGACCGGGGTGAACTCCGCGGACTCCCCGCCGCCGCCGACGCGCAGGGTGCCGCCGCGCACGTTCGTCACCTCGTAGAGCCCCTTCTCGAGCCGGGTCATGGACACACTCCGGTGCCCGAGCCCGGTGCCTCCGGTCGAGGGCGGCGGCTGGCTGCTCATCGGTCACTCCACTTCGTCGCGATCGTGCGGACGACCTCGAGGTCGCGCCAGGTCGTGGTCAGACCCGTCAGCCTCTCGATCCGGGCGTTGGTGAGGCTGCTGCGGTGGAACCCGTTGCCGAGCTCCGCGAGGACGCCGCCGGTCACCGCGCGGGCGCGTTCGCCGTCACGGTCCCACGCGTCGAGCACGGCGGCGGCGTCCGCGGGGACGGGGCCGTCGGCCACGGCGAGGTACCGCTTCGGCGACCCCGGGAGCATCGCCGGCAGGGCGTCGACCTCGTCGACGAGGGCGCCCAGGGCGGCCGGGGTGCGTGCGATGCACGGGATGTCGAAGCCGGCCCACGCCGAGAGCACACCCCGCATCTCGGTGGCGACGGCGGCCGGGGACCGTCGGCGGCTCGAGACGGCCACGTTGCCCGACTGGATGTGGGTCTCGACGTCGGTGAAGCCGGCCGCGGTGAGTGCGGCGCGCAGCTCGGCCATCTTCACGAAGCGGCCGCCGACGTTGACCGCGCGGAGGAGGACGACGTAGCCGGGCACGCGCTCATCCTGTCACCCGGCCTGCGAGCATGGGCGCATGTCAGGCCGCCTCGTCCTCGTCCGCCACGGAGAGACCGAGTGGTCGGCCACGGGCCGGCACACCGGGCGCACCGACCTCCCGCTCACCGCACGCGGGGAGGACCAGGCCCGGGCCCTGCGCCCGGCCCTCGCGCGGCTGGACCCCGCGCTGGTCCTCTGCTCCCCGCTGGTCCGGGCCCACCGCACCGCCACGCTCGCGGGCCTGGCCCCGAGAACCGACGACGACCTCGTCGAGTGGGACTACGGCGGCTACGAGGGCCTGACCACGCCGCAGGTCCGCGAGCTGACCGGTGACCCGGCGTGGACCGTCTTCGGCGACGGGGTCGTTCCCGGCGAGACCCCGGGCGAGACCGTCGAGGAGGTCTCGGCCCGCGCATCGCGCGTCCTGCTGCGGGTCGAGGGTGCCGTGGGCGCCGGCGACGTGGTGCTCGTCGCCCACGGTCACCTGCTCCGGATCCTCGCGGCGACGCGGTTGCGCCAGGAGCCCCGCTTCGGCGCCCACCTCGTCCTGGAGCCCGCGACCGTGTCGGTGCTCGGCGAGGAGCACGGGGTGCCGGTGGTACGCAGCTGGAACCTCGAGCCGCCGCCGGCCTGAGGCAGCACCGGTCCAGGCGTCGCCGGCGGCCGCGGGTCCGAGGGTGCTAGGGCACCGGCCAGGTGTGGACGGGCTCGTTGGTCGCCATGTGCTCGGCGTAGCGCTCGACCATCCGGCGCAGCGCCTCGCGCCGGTCCAGCCCCTCGGCCTCGAAGTGGGAGACCGTGCGGGTCTGCCACTCGGCGCCGTTGAGGCCGGTCGTGGCCCGCCCCTCGATGATGCCGAGGAACCGCTCGCGGACGGCATCCGAGACGCCCCAGGCCTTGAGGCCCTCGTGGGCCATCGGGAGCAGGTGGCGCAGGACGAGCTCGTCGGCCGAGACCTCCCCGAAGCCGGGCCAGTACACGCGCGCCTCGATGCCGTCGCGTGCGGCCCGCACGAAGTTCTCCTCGCACGCCGCGAAGCTCATCTTCGTCCACACGGGGCGGTCGGCCGCGGCGAGCATCCGGACGGCGCCGTAGTAGAACGCGGCGTTGGCCAGCACGTCGGCGATGGTCGGCCCCGCGGGCAGGACCCGGTTCTCGACCCGCAGGTGGGGGGTGCCGCTCACGATGTCGTAGATGGGGCGGTTCCAGCGGTACACCGTGCCGTTGTGCAGCCGCAGCTCGGCGAGCTCCGGGGCGATGCCCGCCTCGAGCTTGGCCATGGGGTCCTCGTCGGTGACCTCGGCGAGCAGGGTCGGGAAGTACCGGACGTTCTCCTCGAAGAGGTCGAAGATCGAGGTGATCCAGCGCTCGCCGAAGAACACCCGGGGGCGGACGCCCTGGTTCTTCAGCTCGACCGGACGGGTGTCGGTGGACTGGCTGAACAGCTCGATGCGGGTCTCGGCGTGGAGCCGCTTGCCGAAGAAGTACGGCGAGTTCGCGGCCATCGCGACCTGCACCGACGAGATGGCCTGGGCGGCGTTCCAGTGGTTCGCGAAGTCGTGCGGCGCGACCTGGAGGTGCAGCTGCACCGACGTGCATGCCGACTCGGGCGCGATCGAGCTGCAGTACGTCGCGACCCGCTCCCCCGTCGGTCCCTCGATGTCGAGGTACACGTCCTCCCCGCGGGCGAGCACGATGGAGTCGTTGAGGGCCGTGTAGCGGTTGTTCTCGCTGATCCAGTCGCCCTCGTAGTGCTCCGGCATGATCGTCGGGAGGATGCCGATCGCGACGATCTTGGAGCCGACCCGGCGGGCGGCGGCGTCGGCGGCGTTGAGGCTGGCCCGCAGGTCGCGCTCGAGGTCGAGCGCGGCGTCACCCGGCAGCGGCATCGGGGGGACGTTGAGCTCGATGTTGTAGCGCGCGAGCTCGGTCTGGTAGCCGGGGTCGGCGATCGCCTCGAGCACCTCGGCGTTGTGGAAGTGCGGCTGCTGGTGCTCGTCGACGAGGTTGAGCTCGATCTCCAGGCCCGTCATCGGCCGGTCGAACTCGAACGAGCTCGTCGTGAGCATCCGCTCGAACACGTCGAGGTTCTGCCGCACCTTCTCGCGGTAGCGCTGACGCTGCTCGCGGGTGTAGCTCTGCGCCGTGACCTCGGCTCCCATGACGACAACCAACCACATCGGGAGGTGTCGCGGTAGCCGCAGCCGCGTTTCGGTCACGGGCTCTGTCGGTTCCCTCTCCTAGCGTGGGTCCCGTGCGGCTCCTCCACACCTCCGACTGGCACCTGGGGCGCTCGTTCCACGGTGTCGGGCTCCTCGGTGCCCAGGCCGCCTACCTCGACCACCTCGTCGAGGTCGTGCGCACCGAGGGTGTCGACGCCGTCCTCGTCAGCGGCGACGTCTACGACCGCGCCCTCCCCGCCCCCGACACCGTGGCCCTGCTCTCGCAGACCCTCGAGCGGCTCGTCGACGCCGGGGCACAGGTCGTCCTCTCCAGCGGCAACCACGACTCCGCGATCCGGCTCGGGTTCGCCTCCGGGCTGCTCGAACGCTCCGGGGTGCACATCCGCACCGACGTCTCCGGCATCGGCCGGCCGGTGCTCGTCGGCGACGTCGCGGTGCACCCCCTCCCCTACCTCGAGCCGGCCCTCGTCGCCGACGCCCTCGGGGCCACCGAGCGCACGCACGCCGCCGTGCTGCGCGCCGCCCTCGAGCGCGTCCGTGCCGACGCGGCGACCCGCGGCGGGCCGACCGTGGTCATGGCGCACGCCTTCGTCTCCGGCGGCGTCTCCAGCGACTCCGAGCGCGACATCTCGGTCGGGGGCGTCTCCGCGGTCCCGGTCGAGGCCTTCGACGGGATCGACTACACCGCGCTCGGGCACCTCCACGGGCGCCAGCGGGTCTCCGCGGCCGTGCGCTACAGCGGTTCCCCCGTCGCGATGTCGTTCAGCGAGTGGCAGCACCGCAAGGGTGGCCTGCTCGTCGACCTCGGCGGCGCCACCGCCCTCGTCGAGGAGGTCGACGCCCCGGTCGAGCGGCCGCTCGCCGTGCTGCGCGGCTCCCTCGAGGAGGTCCTCGCCGACCCCCGGCACGCCGCGGCCGAGTCGGCGTGGTGCCAGGTCACCCTCACCGACGCCGCCCGTCCGCTCGGGGCGATGGAGCGCCTGCGCCGCCGCTTCCCGCACACCCTGGAGCTGCGCTTCGAGCCGGAGGGCGGGGCCGTGCCGCTGCGCCCGTACGCCGCCCGCGTGGCCTCCGCCTCCGCCGTCGACGTGTGCTGCGACTTCCTCGGGCACGTCCGCGGCGGCCGGGCCGCCGACGACGACGAGCGGGCGCTGCTCGGAGAGGCCGTCGAGGCCGCCCGGGTCGCCCGCGGGGTCACCGACGACGAGGGCGTCGCCGCGCGCGCCACGGGGGCCGCGTGAGGATCCACCGGCTCGAGGTCGAGGCGTTCGGCCCGTTCGCCGAGCGGGTCGTCGTCGACGTCGACGACGTCTCCGCCGCAGGGCTCTTCCTCGTCCACGGCCCGACGGGCTCCGGCAAGACGAGCCTGCTCGACGCCATCTGCTTCGCCCTGTACGCCGACGTCCCCGGGGCGCGCCGCAAGCAGGCGCTGCGCAGCGACCACGCCGCGCCGCTCGCCGTGCCGCAGGTCGTCCTCGAGGTCACCGTCGGGGGCCGGCGGCTGCGGATCACCCGCTCCCCCGAGTGGCACCGGCCCAAGAAGCGGGGCGGCGGCACCACCCGGGTCCAGCCCTCGGTCGTGCTCGAGGAGCTGCGCGGCGGCCACTGGGAGGCCCTGAGCACCCGTCACGACGAGGTCGCCGACCTCGTCAAGGACGTCCTCGGCATGGGGATGACGCAGTTCTCCACCGTCGTGCTCCTCCCCCAGGGCGACTTCGCGGCGTTCCTGAGGGCCACCCCCGAGGACCGGCGCGAGATCCTCGAACGGCTCTTCGACATCAGCGTCTACTCCGATGTCGAGCAGTGGCTCGCCGACGCGCGCCGCGACGGTGCCGACGCCCTCGACACCGCCCGGCAGGCCCTCGAGAACGACCTCGTGCGGCTCGACGACGCCCTCGGGGCGCTCACCCGTCCCACCGACGAGGACGACGGCCCGACCCTGGCGGAGACCTCCGTCGACGCGCTGCCCGACCGGCTCGCCGAGGTCGGCGCGACCCTCGCCGACCGCCTCACCACCTCCCTCGCGGCACTGGACGCGGCCGAGGGCCTCGAGGCCCGCGCGCAGCAGGTGCTGACCACGGCCCGTGAGACCGCCGCCCACCGCCGCCGTGGCGAGCAGGCGCGGGGGCGGATCGCCGCCCTCGACTCCGAGGCCGGGGACCACACCCGACGGGCCGAGGCGCTCGACGCCGCCGACCGCGCCGCCCGCGTGCGGGGCCACCTCGGCGCCCTCGACCGGCTGCAGCGGGAGGCCGCCGAGCGGACGGCCGAGGCCGACCGGTGCCGGACCGAGGTCCTCGCCCTCGACGTCGCGCTCGGCGACGCCCCCGCACGCTCGCTCGCCGACCGGGCCGCCGGGCTCGACGAGGCCGCCGCGGCCGTCGAGCGTGACGCCGCCACCGCGCGTGACCTCGCCGCGGCCCTGGAGCAGGGCACGGCCCGGCGCGAGGCCCTCGAGGCCCGCCGCGCCGAGCTCACCGCCGACGCCCCGGCGGGCCGGGAGGCACTGGCCGCCGCCGAGGAGGAGGTCACCCGGCTCTCCGCGGGCGGCTCCCGGGTCGACGACCTCGTCGCGGCCGTCGCCGAGCAGGAGCGCCGGGTCACCCTGCTCGACGAGGTCGACGCCGACCGGGCCCGGGTCGGGGCCCTCGCACCCGACCTCCTCGCGGCGCGCGACGCGCTCTCGTCCCGGCTCGGCGCACTCATCGCCCTCCAGCAGCGCCGACTCGACGAGATGGCCGCGGAGCTGGCCACCGGCCTCGCCGACGGCGCGCCCTGCCCCGTGTGCGGAGCCACCGAGCACCCCGAGCCGGCCGTCGCCGCGTCCCCGGTCACCGCCGCCCAGCTCGACGCCGCCGAGGACGAGGTCGGCGTCGCCCGGGCCCGGGTGGCCCACCTCGAGGGCGAGGTCGGCGCCCTCGAGGCCGCCGTGCGCACCCGCCACGAGGTGCTCGGCGGCGCGACGCGCGCGGAGGTCACCGCTGCGCTCGACGCCGCCCGGCGGCTGCTCGCGGCGGCCCGTGAGTCCGCGGGCCTGCTGACCCGCGCCACGGCCGCCCTGGAGCGGCAGCGCTCGGCCGTCGACGCGCACACCGCCGAGCTCGAGCAGCTCGGTGCCACCCTGACGGCCCTCGACGAGCGGCTCGCCGAGGTGAGGCAGGAGGCCGGGACCACCGGCGCACGGCTCGAGGCCGACCTCGCCGCCCACACGGAGTGCCCCTGTGGCGGCTCGGACCCGCGGCAGCACCAGCGCGTCCGTCGGGCGCTCACCGACCTCGCCGGCGCCGAGGAGTCCCTCGCCGACGCGCGGGAGCGGCTCGCGGAGGCCGAGGTCGACCTGCTGGCCGCGCTCGCCGAGGCCGGCTTCCAGGACGCCGCCTCCGCCGCCGCGGCACTCCTGCCGGTGGCAGCCGCCGACCGGCTCCGCGACGCCGTGCTGGCCCACGACCGCGACCGTGCCGCGGCCACCGCCGTGCTCGCGGAGGAGGCCGTCGCGGCGGCCCTCGCGGCCACTCCGGGCGACCTGCCCGGCCTCGAGGAGCAGCTGGCGGCCGCCCGCCGTGCCGTTCTCACCGCCAACGCCGAGCACGACACCCTCGGGCGCGCCACCCGTGCCCTCGACCGGCTCCGCCCGAGCCTCGAGGCGGCCTGCACCGCGGTCGCCGGTCTCGCGGAGCGGCAGGGGCGGATCCGCGAGCTCGCCGACACCGTCGGTGGCACCGGGGGTGACAACACCCTGCGGATGCGGCTCACCTCGTTCGTGCTCGCCGCGCGGCTCGAGAAGGTCGCCGCGCTGGCCAACGAGCGCCTCGCCGTGATGGGCGCAGGCCGCTACCTCCTCGAGCACAGCGACGACCGGGCGGCACGTGGGGCACGCTCGGGGCTCGGGCTGCGGGTCCTCGACCAGTGGACCGGGCGGGCCCGCGACACCGCGTCGCTCTCCGGCGGCGAGTCGTTCATGGCCTCGCTCGCCCTGGCCCTCGGCCTGGCCGACGCGGTGCGCGAGGAGGTCGGCGGCCTCGACCTCGGCACGCTCTTCATCGACGAGGGCTTCGGGAGCCTCGACGACGACAGCCTCGAGCAGGTGCTCACCGTGCTCGACGGCCTGCGGGAGGGCGGGCGCGCCGTCGGCGTCGTCAGCCACGTCGCCGACCTGCGGGCCCGCATCCCCCACCAGGTCGTCGTCACCAAGGGCGCCGCCGGCAGCTCGGTGGCCGTCCGGGCCGGCGACGCCGCACCGGCCGCCTGACCGGGCTCAGTCCTCGAACGCCTCCGGGGCGGGGCACGAGCACACGAGGTGCCGGTCGCCGTACGCACCGTCGATGCGGCGCACCGGCGGCCAGTACTTCGACGCGGCGTCGACCCCGTCCGGGAAGGCCGCCGTGCGCCGGTCGTAGGGGTGGTCCCAGTCGCCGGCCAGCGAGGCCGCCGTGTGCGGGGCGTGCCGCAGCACGCTGTCGGCCGCGGCGACCGCACCGGAGCCGACCTCGTCGATCTCCCGGCGGATGGCGATCATCGCGTCGCAGAACCGGTCGAGCTCCCCGAGGTCCTCGCTCTCGGTCGGCTCCACCATGAGCGTCCCGGCGACGGGGAAGGACATCGTCGGGGCGTGGAAGCCGTGGTCGATGAGGCGCTTGGCGACGTCGTCGACGCTCACCCCCGTCTCCTTCGTGATGCCGCGCAGGTCGAGGATGCACTCGTGGGCGACGAGCCCGTCGGTGCCGGAGTACAGCACCGGGTAGTGGTCGCGCAGTCGTGCGGCGACGTAGTTGGCGTTGAGGACCGCCACCTCGGTGGCACGGCGCAGCCCGGCGCCGCCCATGAGCCGGACGTAGGCCCAGGAGATCGGCAGGATGCTCGCCGACCCGTACGGCGCGGCCGACACCGGCCCCACGCCCGTCTCGGGCCCGGCCTCGGGGTCGAGGGGGTGGTTCGGCAGGTGGGGGGCCAGGTGCTCGCGACAGGCCACCGGACCGACCCCGGGGCCCCCGCCGCCGTGCGGGATGCAGAAGGTCTTGTGCAGGTTGAGGTGCGACACGTCGGCGCCGAACTTCCCGGGCCGGGCCACCCCGACCAGGGCGTTGAGGTTGGCACCGTCGACGTAGACCTGGCCACCGGCGTCGTGGACGAGCGCGCAGAGGTCGGTGATGGTGTCCTCGAAGACCCCGTGCGTCGAGGGGTAGGTGACCATGATCGCCGCGAGGGTGTCGCGGTGCTGCTCGACCCGGGCCGCGAGGTCGTCCATGTCGACGTTCCCCGTGACGGGGTCGGTGCGCACGACGACGACCTTCATGCCGGCCATCACGGCACTCGCGGCGTTCGTGCCGTGGGCGCTGCTCGGGATGAGGCAGACCCGGCGGTCGGTGTCGCCGTTGGCCCGGTGGTACGCGGCGATGGCGAGCAGACCGGAGAGCTCGCCCTGGCTGCCGGCGTTGGGCTGGAGGGAGACGGCGTCGTAGCCGGTGATCTCGCAGAGCCACGTCGAGAGCTCCTCGACGAGGCCGCGGATGCCGCGGGTCTGCTCGTGGGGGGCGAACGGGTGCAGCTGCGCGAACTCCGGCCAGGTGACCGCGACCATCTCGGTCGTCGCGTTGAGCTTCATCGTGCACGAGCCGAGGGGGATCATCCCACGGTCGAGGGCGAAGTCGCGGTCCGCGAGGCGGCGCAGGTAGCGCAGCATCGCGGTCTCGGAGCGGTGTGCCGAGAAGACCGGGTGGGTCAGGTAGTCGGAGGTGCGCACGACGGCCTCGGGCCAGTCCGGGGCCGCGACGTCGACCCGCTCGGGTGCCGTGACCCCCAGGGCGCGGCAGACCTTGCCGAGGACCATGGTGTCGGTCGTCTCGTCGACGCTGACGTAGACGGTGTCCCCGTCGTGGCGCCAGAGGTTGACCCCCTCGGCGAGGGCGGCCGCGACGACGGAGTCGGCCCGCTCCGGCACCCGGAGGACGAGGGTGTCGAAGAACGGCCCCTCGGCCACCTCCACACCACCGGCCCGCAGCGCGTCGGCGAGGGCGACCGCGTGCGCGTGGACGCGAAGGGCGATGCCGCGCAACCCGTCCGGACCGTGGTAGACGGCATACATGCTCGCCATCACGGCGAGGAGGACCTGCGCGGTGCAGATGTTGGAGGTCGCCTTCTCGCGGCGGATGTGCTGCTCGCGGGTCTGCAGCGCGAGGCGGTAGGCGGGGGCGCCGTCGGCGTCCACGGACACCCCGACGAGCCGACCGGGCAGGGTCCGCTCCAGCCCGGAGCGCACGCTCATGTAGCCGGCGTGCGGCCCGCCGAAGCCCATCGGCACCCCGAACCGCTGGGTGGTGCCGACCGCGACGTCGGCGCCCCACTCCCCCGGCGGCGTCGCGAGGGTGAGTGCCAGCAGGTCGGCGGCGGCCGTGACGAGCGCCCCGACCTCGTGGGCGGCCTCGGCGAGGGCCCGGTGGTCCTCGAGCCGGCCGTCGGCCGCGGGGTACTGCACGAGGACCCCGAACACCTCGGCACCCCCGGCGGCCGCGCGCAGCGCCTCGGCGGAGTCGACGGCCGACAGGTCGGCGACGACGACCGGCAGCTCGAGCGGCACGGCGCGGGTGCGCACGACGCCGAGGGTCTGCGGGAAGACCCGCTCGTCGACGAGCAGGACGGCGTCGGCGGGGACCTTCGAGGAGCGGCGCATGAGGGTCATCGCCTCGGCGGCCGCGGTGCCCTCGTCGAGGAGGGAGGCACCGGCCGTCGCGAGGCCGGTGAGGTCGCCGACGACGGTCTGGAAGTTCAGGAGGGCCTCGAGCCGACCCTGGGAGATCTCGGGCTGGTACGGCGTGTACGCGGTGTACCAGGCCGGGTTCTCCAGGACGTTGCGCTGGATGACCGCGGGGGTCAGGGTCCCGTAGTAGCCGAGCCCGATGAGCGAGGTGAGCACCCGGTTGCGGGCCGCGACCTCACGCAGCTCGGCGACGGCGGCCGCCTCGGACGCGGCCGGCTCGACGTCGAGGGCCCCGTCGAAGCGGATGCCGCCCGGGACCGCGGTGTCGACGAGGTCCTCGAGCGAGGTGCGCCCGACCACCGCGAGCATCTCGGCGAGCTGGTGCTCGCGCGGGCCGATGTGGCGGCCGGCGAACTCGGGAAGGGTGGGCGT
Source organism: uncultured Actinomycetota bacterium (assembly GCA_963709785.1). GTDB lineage: Bacteria > Actinomycetota > Actinomycetes > Actinomycetales > Dermatophilaceae > Phycicoccus. The sequence goes on from CAVPXT010000011.1 coordinate 71,983, forward strand.
GCTCACGAGGACCTCCGGGGCAGACGGTGCGGGCGTCCTCCCCCTCTGTCGGCCGGTGCGGCCTCCAGAGGTGCCTGTCCCGTGCGGTCCCTTGCGCCTGAGAGGTTCTGGGGAGTGTTGCCCCTTCGGCGCCCCGGCAGGCGGTGCCCGGGGACTCTCCCGCACGGTGTGAGCGGCACGCCCAATCTAGCACCGGGGGCCGGTGCGGCGGCCGCCCGCGCGCGGGGGTCGGGCCGGACGGGCGTCAGGCCAGGCGGGCGGCGCGGCGCTCGCCGAGCTCGTCGCCGGGGACCACGGTCTCGGCCGGGGCCTCGTGCTCGGCACGCTCGCTCGGCAGGGCCGACAGCTCGCCCTCGACCTCGCGCCACACCTTGCCGACGGCGATGCCGAAGACACCCTGGCCGCCCTGGAGGAGGTCGATGACCTCGTCGTTCGAGGTGCACTCGTAGACGGAGGCGCCGTCGCTCATCAGGGTGATCCCGGCGAGGTCGTCGACGCCGCGGACGCGCAGCACCGTGATGGCACCGCGGATCTGCTGGAGCGAGACCCCGGTGTCGAGGAGCCGCTTGACGACCTTGAGGACGAGGATGTCGCGGAAGCCGTACAGCCGCTGGGTCCCCGACCCGCCGGCGGCGCGCACGGACGGCTCGACGAGGCCGGTGCGGGCCCAGTAGTCGAGCTGGCGGTAGGTGATGCCGGCGGCCTTGCACGCGGTGGGGCCGCGGTAGCCGACCTCGTCGTCGAGCTCGGGGAGGTCGTCGGCGAAGAGCACGCCCTGGGCGGCGACGGGAGTGCTCCCGCTGTGCCGCGCCTTCTCGGTGGAGCCCACGCCTACCTCCTGGTGTGCCGCCTGTCGAGACGACTGTACGCCCGGGAATGACATCGACGTCACTCTCCCGGTCACTTGTGTGACGGGTGTGACGCTAGGGGCGGATGTGACTCCGGTCAACGACCGCGGGGTCCGCACGCTCACCGGCGTGTCGCGCCGGCGTGTCCCGTGCGTGTCCCCTGAGGCGGCGGGCGAGGGTCAGGAGTCGGTCTCGGTGTCGAAGTCGTCGGCCGAGACGTGGTCGAGGAACTCCTTGAACTTCTCGACCTCGTCCTCCTCGGGCTCGGCCATCTCGACGCCGGCCTCGTCGAGGAGGGCGTCCTCGGCGACGATCTCGGCCCCGGTGCGCAGGGCCAGGGCGATGGCGTCCGAGGACCGCGAGTCGATGTCGGTCCCGCCGTCGTCGGCACCGCCGTCGATCGCGAGGACGGCGTGGAACGCGCCGTCGACGAGGCCCACGATCCGCACCCGGGTCAGGGTGTGGCCGAGGTCGTCGATGACCGACCGCATGAGGTCGTGGGTCAGCGGCCGCGGCGGCACGACGCCCTGCTGGGCGTAGGCGATCGCGGTGGCCTCGGCGGCCCCGATCCAGATCGGCAGGTAGCGGTCGCCGTCGCGCTCCCGGAGGAGGACGATCGGCTGGTTGTTGGGCATCTCGACCCGCACCCCGAGCACGTCCATCACCTTCACCCCGCCACCGTACCCCGGCTCCCCCGGGCCTCGGGCCGGGGTCAGCGCCGGCGCTCGAGCCCGCCGCGGACGAGCGCCGCGTGGAGGGTGAGGACGAGGTGGGTGAGCTCGGTGGTGGCCCGCTCGGCCGCCGCACCGCGCAGCGTCCCGGTGGCCTGCTCGACGAGTCCCACCTCGCGGTCGGCCGAGGCCCGGAAGGAGCGCAGGTGGCGTGCGTCGACGCCGTAGCGGGCCAGCCCCGCCGCGGCGCGGGCGACGCGCAGGTCCTCGGCGCCGTGCAGCCCGTCCGGGCCGGGGCGCAGCAACCCGTGGCCGACGAGCTCGCTCACGAGGGTGTCCGAGAGCCCCCCGGCCGCGGCAAGCTCGCCCGGGGTGAGCCGCAGCACGGCGCCGTCGAGCAGCCCGGCGGGGTCCGGCACGTCGGGGTCCTCCCCCGGCTCCGGCACCTGCGGGCGCTGGTCCGGGCCGACCGGCTCCAGGCCCCGGTCGATCGCCTCGAGGGCGTCCTTGATGACTCGCAGCGGCCAGAACAGGTCGCGCTGGGCACGGAGCACGTAGCGGATCCGCTCGACGTCGGCCGGGGCGTAGTGCCGGTAGCCGGAGCCGGTGCGCTCGGGCGTGAGGAGCCCCTCGGCCTCGAGGAAGCGGATCTTGGAGATGGTGACGTCCGGGAAGTCCTCGGCGAGGGCGCGCACCACCGCCCCGATCGTCAGGGGTCGCACGACCCGCGGTCAGTCCCGGGCAGCCGCGTAGAAGACCAGGCGGAACTTGCCGATCTGCACCTCGTCGCCGGTGCTCAGCACGGCCTCGTCGACGAGGTCGCGGTTGACGTAGGTGCCGTTGAGCGACCCGACGTCGCGCACGACGAAGGACCCGCCGGAGCGCTGGAAGACCGCGTGCTTGCGGGAGACCGTGACGTCGTCGAGGAAGATGTCGCTGTCCGGGTGCCGGCCCGACATCACCTCGTCGTCGTCGAGGAGGAACCGGGCGCCGGTGTTGGGGCCGCGCAGGACCACGAGGAGAGCCGTGCCCGGGCGGAGCGCCTCGACGGTGGCGAGGTCGGCCTTGGTGAGGACGTGCTCGGCATCGCCCTGGGGCTCGACCCGGGCGCTGCCCTCGACCGCCTTGAGGCGCATGGTCGTGGGCTCGGGGGCGGACTCGTGCTGCCCGTCGCCGTGCTCGTCAGCTGTCATCTGGACCAGTCACCCTTTCCTCGACACCCTCGCGGAGTGCCACCCTAGATCACGGCGACCACGATGTCCTGCCCCTGGTGGGACATCGGGGTCGCCGGCGGCTCAGGACAGCTGCGACGTGTACCCGTCGACGTCGAGCAGCGCCGCCACGTCGGCGGCGTCGGCGGGCCGCAGCTCGTACATCCAGCCCTCGCCGTAGGGGTCGGTGTTCACGAGCTCCGGGGTGGCGTCGAGGGCGCCGTTGACGGCCGTCACCTCGCCCGAGACGGGCGCGTAGAGGTCGCTCACGGACTTCGTGGACTCGACCTCGCCGCACGTGTCGCCGGCGGTCACCGTGTCGCCGACGGTGGGCAGGCTGACGTAGACGACGTCGCCGAGAGCCTCCTGCGCGAAGGCGGTGATCCCGATCCGGACCGTGCCGTCCTCCTCGCGCACCCACTCGTGCTCGGCGGTGTAGCGCAGGCCTGCGGGGTACTCGAGGTCGCTCATGGCTCTCCTGTCTCGGGCGCGCGGACGCGTCAGGGGTTCGTGGTGGGTACCGGGCGAGCGTACTGAGGCGTGGTGACGCTGAGCAACGCGTCGACGTCGACCTCGTCGCGGATGTCGACACTCGCCTGGGCGCCGACCCGCCGCACCGTCGCGGTGACGCCACCGGGGATCTGCATCGCCCCGGCCAGGGTGTTGGAGTCGCCGATCGCGCGCACGACGTACGGGGGACGCACCTCGGTGCCGGAGACCGAGATCCCGCCGTCGGTGTCGGCGAACCACGTGGAGGCCACGACGCGCACGTCGCCGACCTGCACCGCCTCCGCGCCGGCGTCGCGGAGCTCCTGGATCGCGTCGAGGAGCACCGACTGGCGCACGGCCCCCTGCGGGTCGTCGATGCGCAGGATGATGCCGGGGCCGGTGGCCGGGGCCGTGCCCGCGAGGATGCCGAGGGCGTCGACCCGCTCCTTGGCCGCGCGCTGGGCCTCCTGCTCGCTCGTCGACCGGCTCTCGAGCAGGTCCAGGGAGGACTGGAGGTCCCGCACCTCCCCCGCGAGCCGCTCGCCGTCCTGGTCGACGTCGGCGAAGATCCGGACCAGCTCGTCCTCGCGGAGGTTCTCCAGGCCCTGGATGGAGGTCTGGCGCACCTGGGCGATGATCGCGAAGCCGAGGGCGAGGGCGAGGAGCATCGCGAGGAGGTTGGAGCGGCTCGGACGGGGCGACCCCGCACGGCGCAGCCGGGCCCACGCGTGCCGCGCGTCCCGTGGGGGGTTCGAGGACTCGTCGGGTCGTTCGCTCATGCGTCGAACAGGTGCCGGCGGATCGAGGCGACGTTGGAGAAGATGCGCACACCGAGGACGACGACGACCCCGGTGGAGAGCTGGCTGCCGACCCCGAGCTTGTCGCCGAGGAAGACGATGAAGGCCGCGACGACGACGTTCGAGAGGAACGAGACGACGAACACCTTGTCGCTGAAGATGCCGTCGAGGATGGCCCGCACCGCACCGAAGACGGCGTCGAGCGCCGCGATGACGGCGATCGGCAGGTAGGGCTGCAGCCACACCGGCACCGCGGGCTGCAGCAGCAGCCCGACGACGATGCCGAGGGCGAGGCCGATGGCAGGGATCACGACGAGCCGCCCTCCGTGGTCGTGGTCGCCCCGCTCGTCGGGGACGCCCCAGTATCCATGGTCCGTGCGTAGTCCAGGGTCAGGCCCACGGCCCCCGGGACGGCGACCGAGTCGGACACCTCGGTGTCGGCCCGGATCCCGAACGTGCTGTGCAGCGTCGACAGGTAGGTCCCCCCGACGCCGTCGGCGAAGTCGCCGGGCATCTCGCGAGGGTTCCCGATGGCCGTGACGACGTACGGGCGGTTGAGCGGCCGGAAGTCGACCATGATCGCCGACCCCGCGAAGCGGATGGCGGCGACCGAGGTGAGCCGGTTGCCGTTGATGCTCACCGCCTCCGCGCCGGAGCGCCACAGGGCGTTGACGACGAACTGGAGGTCGCGGGCGAGGATGCGCTTCTGGTCGCTCTGGTCGCCGGAGGTGGTCTCGTCGTCCGCGTCGGGGGCGTCGTCGAGGGTGAGGACGAGGCCCGGGCCGGTCATCGGCACCGAGCCGACCACCTCCGCGAGCTCGCGGCTGCGGGCGATGTTGCCGCCGGCTGCCCCGAGCTGCTCGGTCTCGAGCGTCGTGACCGCCCCCTGGAGCCGCTGGGCCTCGACGGAGAGCCGGTCGACCTCGAGCCGGCGGTCCTCGATCTGCTGGACGAGGTCGGCCCGGGCCTTGGTGCGCGGGGTGTCGCCCGCCCGGAGGTTGGAGGCGGCCACCCCGACGACGAGGCCGAGTGCGAGGGCGGCTGCGACGAGGCGCGGCGCGCGCAGGGACGTGGAGCCGGGGAGCCCCGCGGCGGTGCGACGGTCGGCGGCGGCCTGGTAGCCGGGGTCGAGCGGGCGCTCCATCATCGTGCGGATCAGGGTCATCGACGCGTCCGGGCGGCGCGCCGGGCGAGCCGTGCGCGAGGCGTCGGGGGCGTCCGGGTGGTCCTCGCTCACGCCGGGACCGCCCGCTCGTGCGCGAGGAGGCGCTGGAGCTGCATCGCGTAGAGGACCGCCGAGAGCCAGTACAGGACGATGCCCCACCAGGCGAAGCCCCAGCCGATGGGCTCGGCGACCCGCGCGGCCGTGCTGTCACCGTCGGCGAGCAGGAGGATGGGGAAGGCGTAGAGCAGGTTGAAGGTGGCCGCCTTGCCCGCGAAGTGCACCGGGAGGCCCAGCCAGCCGTGGCGCTTGGCGACGAGGACGACGACCGCCATGAACGCCTCGCGGGCGACGAGGATGCCGACGACCCACCACGGGAGGACCTCGCGCCAGGCGAGGCCGACGAGGGTCGAGGCGATGTAGAGCCGGTCCGCGACCGGGTCGAGCAGCTGTCCGAGCCGGGACTCGAGGCCGAAGGTGCGGGCGATCTTGCCGTCGAGGTAGTCGGTGAGGCCCGAGGCCGCGAGGAGGACGATCGCGAGGGCGTCGTGCTCGCTGAGGATCGCCCAGAGGAAGACCGGGACGCCGACGAGCCGGAGCGCGCTCAGCACGTTGGGGATGGTGAGGACGCGCGTGCTCACCAGTCCCTGCGACCCCTCGCCAGCCATGCGGCCACTGTAGGTGGTCGCGCTGGGTGGCCGGGCCCGTCCCCGTCCCGCGCGTCCTAGGGTGGGCCGGTGAGCACTCCCCTCCTCGGCACGAGCCTCGCGGACCTGCGACGCGACCGCACGAGCGTGAAGTGGCTGGCCTACCCGCCGGACGTGCTGCCCCTCTGGGTGGCCGAGATGGACGCCGCGCCGTGCCCCGCGGTCGTCGAGGCCGTGTCCTCCGCGCTCGCCCGTGGCGACACCGGCTACGGGTGGGGGCCCCGGTACGCCGCGGAGGTGGCCCGGTACGCGGAGGCGTCGTGGGGCTGGTCGGTCGACCCGTCCGCCACGGCCGTCGTCGCCGACGTGATGATCGGGGCGAGCGAGATGCTCCGGCTGCTCACCGATGCCGGTGGCCCGGTCGTCGTCTCCCCGCCGGTGTACGACGCGTTCTTCGGGTTCGTCGAGGCCATCGGACGACGCCGGCTCGACGCCCCGCTGACGCCCGGCGGGCGGCTGGACCCCGAGGTCCTGGACCGTGTGTTCCGCGAGGCGACCGCGGGGGGCCAGCGGGCGGCCTACCTGCTGTGCAACCCCCAGAACCCGACCGGTGCGGTGCACTCCCCCGACGAGCTGGCGACCCTCGCGGCGCTCGCGACCCGGCACGGGGTGCGGGTCGTCTCGGACGAGATCCACGCCCCGCTCGTGCACGCCGGCGACGCCTCGTTCACCCCCTACCTCACCGTGCCGGGCGCGCAGGACGGGTTCGCGCTCTTCTCCCCCTCCAAGGGCTGGAACCTCGCCGGGCTGAAGTCGGCCGTCGTCGTCGCCGGGCCGGGCGCGGGGGCGCGGGCCGACCTGGGCCGCCTTCACGAGGTGCACACGCACGGCTCCTCGCACGTCGGCGAGATCGGCCACGTCGCCGCGATGCGGGACGGCCGCGCGTGGCAGGCCGGGCTGGTCGCCGAGCTCACCGCGAACCGCGACCTCCTCGGGCGGCTGCTCGCCGAGCACCTGCCCGCCGTGCGCTGGACGCCTCCGCAGGCGACCTACCTCGCGTGGCTCGACTGCCGGGCGCTCGGCCTCGGAGACGACCCCGCGGCCGTCTTCCGGGAGCGGGGACGCGTGGCCCTGGGCTCCGGCCCGCGGTACGGCGCCGAGGCGGGCCGGGGCTTCGTCCGGCTGAACTTCGCCACCTCCCCCGAGATCGTCGAGGAGGCGGTGCACCGGATGGCGTCGGTGCTCTGAGGTGGCGGGCCGCCGGTCCCGACACACGGCGAGGGCCGCTGCGGTCGGCTCTCTCGACTCGCAGCGGCCCTCGCTCGCTGTCGGGCTGACAGGATTTGAACCTGCGACCCCTTGACCCCCAGTCAAGTGCGCTACCAAGCTGCGCCACAGCCCGTGGCTCGCCCCCTCGCGGGAGCGGTCGAAACCTTATCCCACGGTGGCAGGACCGACCCAATCCGCCCCGGTCCCCGGCCCCGGGGCGCCTTCCCCCGGGAACCCCCCGCTTCACCCCGGAAGCCTTCTCGGGTGAAGCGCGGGTTCATCGGGTGACCCGAGAAACCCGCAGGGGTGGGGTCAGCGGCGGTTGCGGCGCTTCTCGCGGACGCGCACCGAGATCTCGATCGGGGTGCCCTCGAAGCCGAACTCCTCGCGGAGGCGGCGCTCGACGAACCGGCGGTACCCGGCCTCGATGAAGCCGGACGCGAAGAGCACGAACCGCGGGGGCCGGGTGCCGGCCTGGGTCGCGAACAGGATGCGGGGCTGCTTGCCGCCCCGGACCGGGTGCGGGTGCGCCGCGACGACCTCGCCGAGGAAGGCGTTGAGCTTCCCCGTGGAGATGCGCGTCTCCCACGACTCCAGCGCCTGGTCGATCGCCGGGACGAGCCGGTCGAGGTGGCGCCCGGTGCGCGCCGAGACGTTGACCCGCGGCGCCCACGGCACCTGGACGAGGTCCCGCTCGATCTCGCGCTCGAGGAAGTGGCGGCGCTCCTCGTCGGTGAGGTCCCACTTGTTGTAGGCGATGACGAGGGAGCGGCCCGAGTCGATGACCTGCTGGATGACCCGGACGTCCTGCTCGGCGATGCGGTCGCTGGCGTCGACGAGGACGACCGCGACCTCGGCCTTCTCGAGCGCCGTCTGGGTGCGCAGCGACGCGTAGAAGTCCGCGCCCCGCGTCTGGTGCACGCGGCGGCGGATGCCGGCGGTGTCGACGAAGCGCCACGTCCGCCCGCCGAGCTCGACGACCTCGTCGACCGGGTCGCGCGTCGTGCCGGCGACGTCGTCGACGACGACGCGGTCGGTGCCGGTGAGCTTGTTGAGCATCGAGGACTTGCCGACGTTCGGGCGTCCGAGCAGGGCGACCCGCCGGGGCCCGCCGCGGGCGTACGCGCCGACGGCCGAGACCTCGGGGAGCACCTCGAGGATCGCGTCGAGGACGTCACCGCTCCCGCGCCCGTGCAGCGCCGAGACCGGCCACGGCTGACCGAGCCCGAGGTTCCACAGGGCGGCGGCGTCGGCCTCGGTGCGCTGGTCGTCGACCTTGTTCGCGACGAGGATGACCGGCTTGCCGGAGCGGCGGAGCATCCGCACGACCGCCTCGTCGTCGTCCGTCGCGCCGACGGTGGCGTCGACGACGAACACGACGGCGTCGGCCAGCTCGACGGCGATCTCCGCCTGCTCCGCGACCCGGAGGTGGATGCCCGTGGCGTCGACCTCCCAGCCGCCGGTGTCGACGACGGTGAACCGGTGCCCGGTCCACTCGGCGTCGTAGGCGACGCGGTCGCGGGTCACGCCGGGCACGTCCTCGACGACGGCCTCGCGGCGCCCGAGGACGCGGTTGACGAGGGTCGACTTGCCGACGTTCGGGCGCCCGACGATCGCGAGCACCGGCGCCGGGCCGGCGAGCTCGCCGTCGTCGTCGAGGCGCCCCTCCGACTCCAGGAGGGCGCGGTCGTCGTCGTCGAGCTCGAAGTCCTCGAGCCCGGCGCGCAGGGCGCGCTCGACGGCTTCGGCATCCTCGGTCTGGGTGGGGTCCTGCGTACTCATCCCGCCATTGTCTCGCACCCGGAGGGGTGCCGGTGACCGCCGGGCGTGCCCTGCCCCTCCGGAGTCGGGTGCTCAGGTGGCTGCCGGGGCGACCGGCTCGGCACCCGTCGCTGGAGGAACGGGGGTCAGGCGTCGGCCGCGGTGACCCCGGCGACGACGTCGAGCACGGCCTCGATGCTCCCGTCGAGGTCGAGGTCCGAGGTGTCGACGAGGACGACGCCGTCGGCGGCCTCGGTGAACGAGGAGACGCTGGAGTCGTCGCGGTCGCGCCGCACGACCTGGTCGCGGGTCGCCGCGACGGCCTGCGCGTCAGCGGTCCCGTGCAGCTCGGTGCTCCGGCGTCGCAGCCGTGCCTCCTCGGAGGCGGTGACGAGGAGGCGGACCCGGGCGTCCGGTGCGACGACCGTCGTGATGTCGCGGCCCTCGGCCACCACTCCCCCGGTCTCGTCCGCGATCCGCGCCATGAGGTCGCGCTGCAGCTGCTGGAGGACGGGCCGCACCTCGAGGTTGGTGGCGACCGCCGAGACGGCCGTGCTCACCTCGGTCGTGCGGATGGCCGCCGTGACGTCGGTGCCGCCGACGGCGACGGTCGGGGCACCGGGGTCGGTCCCCACCTCGAGCGGGAGGGTGCGCGCGAGCTCCGCGACCGCCGCGGCGTCGGTGAGGTCGACCCGCTGCTCCAGGCACCACCAGGTGAGGGCCCGGTACATCGCACCGGTGTCGAGGTAGCCGATCCCCAGACGCCGCGCCACCGCCTTGGCGACGCTGCTCTTCCCGGAGCCGGACGGGCCGTCGATGGCGATGGTCAGCGGTGCGGTCATGGCGGGCAAGCCTAGTGGCGGGCCTCAGCCGTGGATCTGCCACCCCCGGGCGAGCAGCGCCTCCGCGAGCCCGGCCGCGGCAGCCGGGACGACGTCGACCTCGGCGAGCCCGAACGGCTGCCCGAGACCGTGGTCGAGGTGGAACTCCTCGATGTTCGTGCCGATCTCCCCGACGTCGGCGAAGAGCCGGCCGAGCTGGCCCGGCTCGTCCGGCACGAGGACGCGGACCGTCTCGTAGGCGGTCGGCGCCGCGCCGTGCTTCCCGGGGATGCGGGCGTGCCCGGCGTTGCCGGCCGCGATGGTCGTCGCGATGGTGCCGCGGGCACCCGGCGCGTCCCCGCCGGCCTCGAGGGCGGTGAGGGCCGCGACGACGGCGGCGAGGTCGGTGGAGAGCCCGGCGAGCACATCCCGCACGGCCACCGCGTTCCCCGCGAGGATCTGGGTCCACAGGTGCGGGTCGCTCGCGGCGATGCGGGTGACGTCGCGCAGCCCCTGTCCGGCCAGCGCGACGGCGTCCTCGTCCAGGCCCTCGAGCCGGGCCGCGACGAGGCTGGCGGCGAGCTGGGGCACGTGCGAGACGGCCGCGACCGCCCGGTCGTGCTCCTCGGGGGGCAGCCGCCGCACCGCGGACCCCGCCGCCTCCGCCACGGCGGCCACGAGGGCGACGACCTCGGGCAGCGTCTCGTCGGTGGGCGTGAGCACCCACGCGCGGCCGTCGAAGAGGTCGTGCCGGCCCGCGACCGCACCGGAGCGCTCCCGGCCGGCCATCGGGTGCGACCCGCAGTACCGCGCGAGGTCACCGCCGTGGGAGCGCAGCGCGGCGAGCACCGCCCCCTTGACGGACGCCACGTCCGTGACCGCCGCCGACGGGAAGCGGGCCAGGGCGGCCAGGACGCACCCCGCCGTGACGTCGGGGGGCGCCGCGACGACGACGAGGTCGGGGTCGAGGGCCTCGCCCTCCCCCGGCAGCCGGCCGGCTCCGAGGTCGCGGGCCAGCGCCGCGTGCGTCGCGACGGCGTCCTCGAGGGTCACGTCGTCGCCGTGCCGGGTCAGCGCGAGCCCCAGGCTCGTGCCGATGAGGCCCGTGCCCACGACGTGGACGCGCATCAGAGCCCTGCGGCCTTGTACAGCGCCGCGACCTCCGTCGCGTTGAGCGAGCGCCACTTCCCCGGCTTGGTGTCGCCGAGCCGGATCGGGCCGACCTCGGTGCGCACGAGCGAGATGACGGGGTGGCCGACCTCGGCGAGCATCCGCCGCACGATGTGCTTGCGGCCCTCGTGGAGGACGACCTCGACGATCGCCTTGCCCGGCTGGGAGTCGACGACCTTGAACGAGTCGACGGTGACCGGGCCGTCCTCGAGCTCGACGCCCTCGCGCAGCCGCCGCCCGAGGTCCTTCGGCACCGGGCCGGGGATCTGGGCGAGGTAGGTCTTGAGGACCCCGTAGCGCGGGTGCTGGAGCCGGTGCGCGAGGTCGCCGTCGTTCGTGAGCAGCAGCAGGCCCTCGGTGTCGGCGTCGAGCCGACCGACGTGGAAGAGGCGCTCCTTGCGCTGGCCCACGTAGTCGCCGATGTCGACCCGGCCGAGCTCGTCGCTCATCGAGGTCACGACGTTGAGCGGCTTGTTGAACGCGAGGTAGACGCGCGACTCGTCGAGCTGGACGCGCTCGCCGTCGACGTGGACCACCTGGTTCGCGCGGATCCGGACCCCGAGCTCGGTGACGGTCTGGCCGTCGACCATGACCCGGCCCTGCGTGATGAGGTCCTCGCAGACCCGCCGTGAGCCGACCCCGGCCGCCGCCAGCAGCTTCTGGAGCCGCACGCCGTCGGGGTCGTGGACGTCGACGACGGCCCGCTGCGGCTCGCGCTGCGGCTGGGTCGGCTGGCTCGCCCGGGTGTTGCCGGTGCCGCGGTCACGTCCCTGGCCCCTGGGGCCACCCCGGCCGCCGCGCGCCGCGCCGCCACCGGTTCCGGGGCTCGTGCCGGTCTTCTTGCCGCCGGGAGTGCCCCGGCCCTTGGGCGGGGTCATCCCCGGCCTCCTTCTGCGATCTCGTCGAGCAGGTCGACCTCGGGCAGGTACGGGGCGAGTGCGGGCAGCTCGTCGATGCCCTGCAGCCCCAGCCGCTCGAGGAAGTAGGACGTCGTGCCGTAGAGGGTCGCGGTGGAGTCCTCGTCGTGGCCCAGCTCCTCGATGAGCCCGCGGCTCAGGAGGGTGCGGATCACGCCGTCGACGGTGACCCCGCGCACGGCCGCGACCCGCGACCGGGACACCGGCTGCCGGTAGGCGATGACGGCGAGGGTCTCGAGCGAGGCCTGGGTGAGCCGGGCCTGCTGCCCGTCGAGGACGAAGCGCTCGACGACGGGGGCGTACTCGTGCCGGCTGTACATCCGCCACCCGCCACCGACGCTGGCGGACGGTGAAGCCGCGCCGCTGCTCCTCGTACCCGGCCTCGAGCTCGGCGAGGGCCGCCGCGACGTCGTCGACGGGCTGCTCGAGGGCGGAGGCCAGCGCCGGGGTCGTCACCGGCTCGTCGACGACCATGAGCACCGCCTCGAGGGCGCCGTGGATCCCGCCCGGGAAGTCGGCCACGTCGAACGCGAGCTGCTCCTCCGGCACGGCCTCGACCACGTCCGGCGCCGCGGCGCCGGGCGGGTCGAGGGGCTGGGTCTCACTCATCGGGGCTCTCCTCGGGGGTGGTGCTGGGGGTGGGTGGCGGCGCGTCGTCGGCCGGCGGTGGCTCGTCGAACTCGTCGTCGACCTCGATGTCGCCCTCCTCGGGCCCGGTCCACCGGACCGTCAGCTCACCGAGCGCCTCGGCCTGCTCGAAGCCGATCGCGGACTCGCGGAAGAGCTCGAGGAGGGCCAGGAAGCGGGCCACGACGACGAGCGTGCTGTCGGCGTCGGCCACGAGGCTGCGGAAGGACGCGACGCGCTCGCGCCGGAGCCGTGCCCCGATGACCCCCGCCTGCTCGCGGACGCTGACCTGCGGGGCGTGCAGGTGCCCGAGGCCGACGGTCGGTGGCGTCCTCGGGACCATCGCCCGGGCCGCGATCATCGCCAGCTGCTCGGGCGTCACCGTCATCACGAGCTCGGGCAGCAGGGCCGCGAGGTGCGGCTCCAGCCCCACGGAGCGGGGGTGCCGGCGCCCGGCCGTGGCCATCCGCTCGCCGAAGGTGTGCGCGATGTCCTTGAAGGCCCGGTACTGGAGCAGCCGGGCGAAGAGGATGTCGCGGGCCTCGATGAGGGCGAGGTCCTCCTCGTCCTCGGGGCCGGACTGCGGGAGCAGCCGCGCGGCCTTGAGGTCGAGCAGGGTCGCGGCGACGACGAGGAACTCGGTGGCCTGCGAGAGGTCCCAGCCCGCCTCGCTCTCGCGCGCGGCGCGGATGAACGCGATGAACTCGTCGGTGACCGTGGCGAGGGCGATCTCGGTGATGTCGAGCTTGTGCTTGCTGATCAGCCCGAGGAGCAGGTCGAAGGGACCGGTGAAGTTCTCGAGGTGGACCTCGAAGGGCGTGACGGCCGCACGGCGGGTGATGACGCCGCCGGGGACGGCCGTCTCCTCCACGGGGGCCCCGGGGGCCGTGGCCATCCGGATCAGGCCGCCCCGCCGCGGGCGATGAGCTCGCGCGCGAGCTGGCGGTAGGCCTCGGCACCCTTGTGCGCCCCGTCGTAGGTCGTGATCGGCTCGGCCGCGAGGGAGGCGTCCGGGAACTTCACGGTCCGGGAGATCACGGTGTGGAAGACCTGGTCGCCGAAGTGCTCGACGACGCTCGCGACGACCTCCTTCGAGTGCAGGGTCCGGCCGTCGTACATCGTCGCGAGGATGCCGTCGACGGTGAGCCGCGGGTTGAGCCGGTCGGTGATCTTCTCGATCGTCTCGACGAGCAGCGCGACGCCGCGCATCGCGAAGAACTCGCACTCGAGCGGGATGATGACGCCGTGCGCGGCCGTGAGGGCGTTGACGGTGAGCAGGCCGAGCGAGGGCTGGCAGTCGATGAGGACGACGTCGTAGTCGTCGACGACCGGGCGCAGCACGCGGGCCAGGATCTGCTCGCGGGCCACCTCCCCGACGAGCTGGACCTCCGCGGCCGACAGGTCGATGTTGGCCGGCAGGACGTCCAGGCCGCTCCACCTGGTGTGCTTGATGACGTCGCGGACGTCGTGCCCACGCTCGACGAGCAGGTTGTAGACCGTGACGTCGAGCTCGTTGACCGGGACGCCCAGGCCCACCGAGAGGGCGCCCTGGGGGTCGAAGTCGACGAGGAGGACCTTGCGGCCGACCTCGGCCAGGGCGGCGCCGAGGTTGATCGTCGTGGTGGTCTTGCCGACCCCACCCTTCTGGTTGCACATCGCGATGATCCGCGCCGGCCCGTGGCTCGCGAGCGGGGGCGGTACCGGGAACTCCGGGAGCGGTCGCCCGGTCGCTCCGACCTGCCCGTCGATGCGGATCTGGAACGCCGCCTCGGTGTCGCCCAACTCGTCTCTCCCCGGTGCCTGTGGTGCCACGGTCAGCATCCCGCTGATCGGGCACGACCCTATCAGCGGAGGACGCGTGCCCTGCGGCTCACCGCGCCCGTGGGTGGCTCTGGGCGTAGACCTCACGGAGCTGCTGGACGGTGACCCGGGTGTAGATCTGCGTCGTGGTCACCGAGGCGTGCCCGAGCAGCTCCTGGACGACGCGCACGTCGGCCCCGCCCTCGAGCAGGTGGGTCGCGAACGAGTGCCGCAGCGTGTGCGGCGACAGGTGGCCGGTGAGGTCGGCCCGCTCGGCGACCTGGCGCAGCACCGCCCAGGCGCTCTGCCGCGACAGGCGGGCCCCCCGGACCCCGAGGAACACCGCCGGCGTGCCCCGCCCGCGGACCGCGAGGGCCGGCCGGCCCCGCACCGTCCAGGCCGACAGCGCCGCGGCGGCGTAGGAACCGAGCGGCACGATGCGCTCCTTGCCGCCCTTGCCCCGGAGCCGGACGACGCCCTCGTCGGTGTCGAGGTCGTCGACGTCGAGGCCGACCGCCTCCGAGATGCGCGCCCCGGTGCCGTACAGGACCTCGAGGAGGGCCCGGTCCCGCAGGGCGGTCGGGGTGTCCCCCAGTGAGGCGGCCTCGAGGAGCCGTTCGACGTCGTGGACGGGGATCGCCTTGGGGAGCCGGTCGGGCGTGCGCGGGGGCGCCACGTCGCGGGAGGGGTCGGCGTCGAGCACGCCCTCGAGGGCCAGGAAGCGGTGCAGCCCCCGGACCGCGACGAGGGTGCGCGCCGCGGAGGAGGCGGCGAGCGGCGGGTGCCCGTCGGTGCCCTCCCGCAGCCCGGCGAGGAAGTCGGCGACGTGGGCCTCGGTGACGTCCTCGGGTCGGGTGACCCCGCGCGCGCCGAGGTGCGCGGTCCACCGCGCGAGGTCGCGCCGGTAGGCCGCGAGGGTGTTGCGGGAGACGCCGCGCTCGACGTCGAGGTGGGTCAGCCACGCGTCGACGGCCCGTCCCACGGGGGTGGGGCGGGCCGTCGGCTGTGGTGCGGGACCGGTCAGGAGAGCGCCTCGTCGAGGGTGATGCTCTCCATGTCGAAGGCCTCGGCCACCGCGGCGTAGGTGATCTTCCCGCCGTGGGTGTTGAGCCCGCGGGCCAGCGCGGCGTCGGCGTGCATGGCGTCCTTCCAGCCCTTCTCGGCGAGCTTCGTCGCGTAGGAGAGCGTGGCGTTGGTCAGGGCCCACGTGGAGGTGTGCGGCACGGCACCGGGCATGTTCGCGACGCAGTAGTAGATGGAGTCGTGGACCTCGAAGATGGGGTCGGCGTGCGTCGTGGGCCGGGAGTTCTCGAAGCAGCCGCCCTGGTCGATGGCGACGTCGACGAGCACCGAGCCCGGCTTCATCTCGGCGACCATGTCGTCGGTGACGAGCTTCGGGGCCTTCGCGCCGGGGATGAGCACGGTGCCGATCACGAGGTCGGCCTGGAGGACCTGCTCGCGCACCGACATCGCGGACGACGCGATCTGCGCGACCCGGTTGTCGTACCGCCAGAAGCTCATCCGCAGCTTGTCGAGGTCGGTGTCGAGGAGGGTGACGTCGGCGCCCATGCCGAGCGCGATGTTCGCGGCGTTCTGCCCGGCGACCCCGGCGCCGAGGACGACGACCTTGGCGTTGGCCACGCCGCCGATGCCGCCCATGAGGACACCCCGGCCGCCCTGCGCCTTCATCATCGAGTGCGCGCCCACCTGCGGGGCGAGGCAGCCGGCGACCTCGGACATCGGGTAGAGCAGCGGCAGCAGGCCCGAGGGCAGCTGCACGGTCTCGTACGCGATGGAGGTGACCTTCTTCGCGACGAGCTCCTCGGTGAGCGGCTGGTCCGCGGCGAGGTGGAGGTAGGTGAAGAGGGTGAGCCCCTCGCGCAGCCGGTGGTACTCCTCGGCGACGGGCTCCTTGACCTTCATCACCATCTCCGCGTCGCCCCAGACGTCGTCGGCGGAGTCGACGATGCGGGCGCCCTGCGAGGCGTACTCGTCGTCGGTGATCGTCGAGCCGAGCCCGGCGCCCTTCTGGACCAGGACCTCATGGCCGCGGCGGACCAGCTCGTTGACGCCGACGGGGGTGATGCCGACCCGGAACTCGTTGTTCTTGACCTCGGTGGGGATGCCGACCTTCACGGTTATCAGACCCTGTCTCGTGTCGAGGACCACGGGCCTCGTCGCCCGCGGAGCCGCCTCTCGGAGGAGCGCGGTGGAAGTCTAGTGGCGACCCGCTCCATCCCCGTCCCAGGGAGACCCCGTGAAGCTCTACAGCGACGTCCGCACCCGGCGCCTCGTGCAGGTGGCCGCCGACCTGGGGACGGTGGCCTGGGTCGTCCTCTGGGTGCGCATCGCGCTGCGCGTCCACGAGGCGACCCTCCAGCTCGCGGAGCCCGGGAGGCGGCTCGCGGACGCGGGCTCCGGCTTCCGGGGGACGATGACCAGCGCCGGCGACTCCGTGAACGACCTCCCGCTCCTCGGCGACCGGATCGCCACGCCGTTCCGGTCGGCGGCGGGCATCGGCGGCGACTTCGAGGGCGCCGGCCTCGACCTCGTCCGCGCGGTGGAGCGGTTCGCGCTGGTCCTCGGCCTCACGACCGCGCTCGGCCCGATCCTGCTCCTCGTCGGGCTGTGGTTCGTCCTGCGCTGGCGGTTCGTGCGGCGGGCGACGGCGGCGCAGCGGTTCGTCGACGCCGACCCGGACCTCGACCTCTTCGCCCTGCGCGCGATGGCGAACCAGCCGATGCCCCGGCTGGCGGGCATCAGCGACGACCCCGCCGGGGCGTGGCGGCGCGGCGAGCGGGACGTCATCCGGGCCCTGGCCGTGCTCGAGCTCCGCGAGGTCGGGCTGCGTCCTCCGCCCCCGGTCAGCCCTCCGGCGTGACGACGGACGGGCGCAGGTCGGCCTCGGGGCACTCCCAGGTCGTGGCGTCGGCGCCCACCTGGTCACCGGAGCGGATGTCCTTGACCTGGTCGCCGTCGTCGTCCCCCGCACCGGGGAACCAGACGAAGGGGATGCCCCGCCGGTCCGCGTAGCGGATCTGCTTCCCGAACCTCGCCGCGCTCGGCGCGACCTCGCACGGGATGCCCCGGGCCCGCAGCGCCGCGGCGACCGCCGTGGACCGGCTCCGGGTCTCCTCGTCGACGACCGCGACGAGGACCGCGGCCGGCGTCGACCGGGACGCGGTGAGGCCGCGCTTGGTGACGAGCAGGTGGACGAGCCGGGTCAGACCGATGGACATGCCGACGCCGGGGTAGGTCGTGCGGCCGTCGCTGGCGAGCGAGTCGTACCGCCCGCCGGAGCACACCGAGCCCCACTCCTCGGAGCCGACGAGCTGGGTCTCGTAGACGGTCCCGGTGTAGTAGTCCAGGCCCCGGGCGATCCGCAGGTCGGCGACCAGGGTGCCCGGTGCCCGCTCGGCCCCGGCGCGCACGACGGCCGCCAGCGCCTCCAGGCCCTGCTCGAGGGTCGGGTGCTCGACCCCGAGCGCACGGACCGCCTCGACGAACGAGAGGTCCTCGCTGCGGATCTCGGCCAGGGCGAGGGCGAGGCGCGCCTGCTCGGCGCTCGCGCCGGCCGCGACGAGCTGAGCGGCCACCTTCTCGGGGCCGATCTTGTCGAGCTTGTCGACGGTCCGCAGGGTGCCGGCGACGTCGGTGAGGCCGATGCCGAGGTAGAAGCCCTCCGGGATCTTGCGGTTGTTCACCTGGATGCGGAACTCCCCCACCGGCAGCCGGCGGAACGCCTCGGCGATGACGAGCGGCATCTCGGCCTCGAAGTGCGGGGCGAGCTCGCCGACGTCGACGACGTCGATGTCGGCCTGGGTGAACTCGCGGAACCGCCCCTCCTGGGGGCGCTCGCCGCGCCAGACCTTCTGGACCTGGTAGCGGCGGAACGGGAACTGGAGCTTCCCCGCGTGCTCGAGGACGTACCGCGCGAACGGCACGGTGAGGTCGAAGTGCAGGCCGAGGGCGGCGTCCCGGCCCGAGTCCTCCCCGGCGAGCCGGCTGACGCCGTAGACCTCCTTGTCGGCGTCCCCACCCTTGCCGAGGAGCCGCTCGACGGGCTCGACGGCCCGGGTCTCCAGCGGGGAGAACCCGTGCAGCTCGAAGACCTCGCGGACCGTGTCGAGGACGTGCAGCTCGAGGAGCCGCTCGGCGGGCAGGAGCTCGGGGAACCCCGAGATGGGGGTCACCTTCTCGGCGGGGGGAGTCACGCGTCCAATCCTCGCAGGTAGGGGTTGACCTCCCGCTCGCGGCGCATCGTCGTCGCCGGGCCGTGCCCGGGGAGCACGAGCGAGGAGTCGGCCAGCGGCAGCACGACGTCGCGCAGCGAGCGGTGCATCGCGGCCGCGTCGCCGCCGGGCAGGTCGGTACGGCCGATCGAGCCGGCGAACAGGACGTCGCCGGAGACGACCGTGCGGTCCAGGCCCTGGTCCGCGGGGAGCCCCTCGGGCACGTCGTCGAGCGTGAACACCACCGAGCCCTCGGTGTGACCCGGGGCGTGCAGCACCTCGACCGCCAGCCCGGCGAGCTCGAGCCGCTCGCGGTCGGTCACCTCCACCACCCGCTCCGGCTCGCGCCACGTCGCGCGCTGCCCGAACTGGTCCTCCATCATCGCCAGCGTCCCGGGGTCGATCGTCGACAGCGGGTCGGTGAGGCGGTAACGGTCCTCGGAGTGGACGTAGGCGGCGAGGTCCCCGCCGCACACCGGCGTCACCGAGTAGACGTGGTCGAGGTGGCCGTGGGTGAGCAGCACCGCCGCCGGCCGCAGCCGGTGCTCGGTGAGCACGGTGCGCAGGGTGTCCTCGACCCCGATCCCCGGGTCGACGACGAGGCACTCCTCCCCCGGTCCGGTCGCGAGCACGAAGCAGTTGGTCCCGAAGGCGGCAGCGGGGAAGGAGACGGCGAGCACGCGCGCGAGCCTAACGGGGCCCGTGCCTACACTGGGCGCCGCTGTTCGTTCGACGACGAAGGACCTCGGGGTGACCAGGAAGCAGGAACGCGCGCGGGCACGACGGCGCTGGGAGAAGCAGCAGGCCACGGCGGCCCGCCGCGCCGAGGACCGGGCGCGGCTGACCCGTGTCGCCGCGGTCGTCGCGGTCGTGGTGGTCGTGGTCGGCCTGATGGCCGTGCTCGGCCTCGTCCTCGGTCGCGGCTCGGACACCCCCGCCGCCTCGACGACACTCGCCGGGTGCGCGCTCCCGCCGGCGCCGCTCGGCACCGGGTCCGAGCTGACCCTTCCGGACGAGGCGACCGCCGCGGGCAAGGTCTTCGACGCGACGATCACGACGAACTGCGGCGACATCGTCGTCCGGCTGGACGGCACCAAGGCCCCCCAGGCCGTCGCCTCCTTCCTCCAGCTCGCCCGGACGAGCTACTGGAAGGACTCCCCCTGCCACCGGCTCACGACGACCGAGACGCTCAAGGTCCTCCAGTGCGGTGACCCGACCGGCACCGGCCAGGGCGACCCCGGCTACGGCTTCGGGGTCGAGAACGCACCCGCGGACGGCACCTACCCGCGCGGCACGCTCGCGATGGCCCGCACCCAGGACGCGACGAGCGGCAACGGCGGCCAGTTCTTCATCGTCTACGGCGACACGACCCTGCCGGACCCCGCCGGCTACACCGTGTTCGGCACCGTCACCTCCGGGTTGGATATCGTCGACAAGGTGGCCGCCGCAGGGGTGGCCCCGAACGAGACGTCACCCACCGACGGCGCACCCGCCGCACCGATCAGCATCCTCCGGGTTGCTGTCACCGAGGAGAAGTCCTGACCGTGTCCGAGGACAAGCCCACCCCCCGTCCCCCCGTGCCCTCCCCCGCCGCGCTCGCGGGCCTGGTCGCACCCCGGCCCGTCGCCGCACCGGCGCCGGTCACGCACTCCGAGTCGGCCCGGTTCGGCCGGGTCGACGATGAGGGACACGTCTTCGTCACCGTCGGCGACGAGGAACGCGAGGTCGGCTCCTACCCCGGCGCGACCCCCGACGAGGCGCTCCAGTACTTCGCCCGCAAGTACGACGAGCTGGCCGCGTCGGCCGAGCTGCTCGAGGCGCGGCTGGCCAACCCGGACGTCTCCGCCAAGGAGGTGGCCGAAGGGCTCTCCACCCTCACCGAGCATCTCGAGCAGGCGAACGTCGTCGGCGACCTGCCCGCCCTGCACGCCGTCGTCGAGCGCGTCGAGGGCGGCCTGGAGGCCAAGCGCGCGGCCGAGGCCGAGCAGCGCCGTGCCGCCCGCGCGGAGGCCGCGACGGTCCGCGAGGCCATCGTCGTCGAGGCCGAGAAGATCGCCGACCAGCCGCCGGCGAACACCCAGTGGAAGCAGAGCGGCGAGCGGATGCGCGCCCTGCTCGAGGACTGGAAGCACCACCAGCGCAGCGGCGCCAAGCTCGACAAGCCCACCGAGTCCGCCCTCTGGCAGCGGTTCAGCCACGCACGCAACGCCTTCGACAAGGCCCGGCGCGCCTGGTTCGCCGAGCTCGAGACGACCCGGGGCGAGGCCAAGGTCGCCAAGCAGGAGCTCGTCCGCGAGGCCGAGGCGCTCTCCACGAGCACCGACTGGGGGCCCACCGCCCGTGCCTACAAGCAGCTGATGGACCGGTGGCGCCGGGCCGGGCGGGCCGCCCGCGCCGACGACGACGCCCTCTGGGAGCGGTTCCGCGCCGCCCAGGACGCCTTCTTCGCCCGCAAGGACGAGGTCGCCGCGGCCGAGGACGAGGAGTTCCGCGCGAACCTCGCCGTCAAGGAGGAGATCCTGCTCGAGGCCGAGGCGCTGCTCCCCGTCACCGACATCGAGGCCGCCAAGACCACCCTGCGGGGCATCCAGGACCGCTGGGAGGCCGCGGGCAAGGTCCCCCGGGGTGACATCGACCGGGTCGAGAAGCGGCTCCGCCGGGTCGAGGCCGCGGTCCGTGAGGCGGACGAGAAGAAGTGGCGCGCCACCAACCCCGAGCTCTCGGCCCGCGCGCAGAGCATGGTCGAGCAGCTCGAGGCGTCGGTCGCGAAGGCCGAGGCCGAGGTGACCGCCGCTGAGGCCGCCGGCAACGACCAGAAGGCCGCCGCGGCCCGGGAGCGGCTCGCCGCGCAGCAGCAGTGGCTCGACCAGGCCCGCGCCGGCCTCGACGAGTTCGGCGGCTGAGCCCCGCCGCCGAGCCCCACGAGGCCGAATCACGTCAGTTGACGAATTCCTCTTCACTCGCGCCCCGCGACAGGGCAGGATGAGGCGCCGCGACACGACGCCGAACAGGAATGAGGTCCAGCTCGATGGGTCGACACGGGGGCGCGGTGACCCGCGGGCGGACCGCGGTGGCGCTCGCGGGCGCGGCAGCGGTGGGCATCGTCGGGGTCGGCGGGTGGCAGGCGTGGGAGCGTCTCGGCCCCGGGTCCGGGGTCGCGGCACCGGCCGCCTGCGACACCCCGGTCGAGGTGCGCGTCACCACGACGGCCGCGATGCGCGACGCGCTCGAGTCGGTGGCGCAGACGGTCAGCGACCAGTGCGCGACCTACGCGGTCTCCGCCGAGCCGGTGTCGGTCACGGCGCAACGGCTCGGGACGGGCGCCGCGGACGTCCCGGCCCTCTGGGTCCCGGACTCCGCCCTGGCCGCGCAGCAGCTCGCCGAGCACGCCGAGGGGATCTCCGTCTCCGCGCCGGTGGCGACCACCCCGGTCGTGCTCGCGGTCCCCGAGGGTGCCGCCGTGCCGGACCCCGCCACCTGGGGGGCCACGATCGTCGCCGACGACGCCAGGCTGCCGGACCCGAACACGTCCACCGTCGGCGGTGTCGCCCTCATGGTCGGGCTCGCCGAGATCGACGCCATGCCGCAGGCGAAGCGGGCCGCCGCGCTCGCGGGCATCGGCGGCATGCTGAGCCGCGTCGTCCCCGAGGACACCCTGCTCACGACCCACGCCGGCCAGAGCGACGCCGCGATCTTCCCCACGACCGAGCAGCAGGTGCACGCGGCCGGCGTCGCGGGGCTGACCATCCGCACGACCACCTCGTCCACTCCCCCGCTCCAGTACCCGCTCGTGACGACCCCGTCGGCTCCCCGGGCCGCCGCCGCCGCGCTCGGTGCCGCCCTGACCTCCGCCGCCGGTCGCGACATCCTGCGGGCGGCGGGCTTCCGCACCCCGGACGACCCCAGCCCGGTCGTCACCGGGGGCCCCCCGGCGGCCGACCTCGCCGCGACCCCCTCACCCGAGCAGGCCGCCGCCGCCGAGCGGATGTGGGCCGCGATCGCGACCCCGACCCGGCTGCTCACGGTCATCGACACGAGCGGGTCGATGAGCCGCCCGGCCGCCTCGGGCGGCGGCTCGCGCATCGAGGTCGCCAGCCAGGCCGCCTCCGGGGCGGTCCAGCTGCTCTCGGACCACAACGCCGTGGGCCTGTGGACCTTCTCGACCGCCCAGAAGGGCCGCCGGGACTGGACCCAGCTGCAGCCCGTCGGGCGGCTCGGCGCGGACGACCAGCGCTCCAAGCTGGCCTTCGCCTTCGGGTCGCTCGGCACCCGGCTCGGGGGTGACACCGGGCTCTACGACACGATCGACGCCGCGTACGCGTCGGTCATGAAGACCTACGACCCCGGTGCGGTCAACCTCATCGCCCTGTTCACCGACGGGGTCAACGACGACACCACCGGCGGCCTCAGCCTCGCCGCACTCACGGCCGACCTCGCCAAGCGCGCCGACCCGAAGAAGCCGGTCACGGTGCTCCTCGTCGGGATGGGCGGCGTCGACGCGAAGGCGCTGGCCCCGGTCGCCGCGGCCGTGCCGACCGGCGGCGGGGGCGGTGGCGCCGTGTTCGTCATCGACCAGCCGCAGGACATCGCGAACGTCTACGTGACGATGCTGCTGCGGCGCCTCCCGACGGCCTGAGCCCGGGGCTCAGCCGTCGCGACGGCCACCGGTGACCCGCTCGGCGTCGAGGACGCCGTCGACGTTCTGCACGGCGCGGATGACGTGGCCGAGGTGCCCCGGGTCGCCCATCTCGAAGGTGAAGCGGAGGATCGCCACCCGGTCGCGGGAGGTCTGCACCGACGCCGAGAGGATGTTCACGCCGTGGTCGGAGATGACCCGCGTGACGTCCGAGAGGAGCCGGGACCGGTCGAGGGCCTCCACCTGGAGCTGGACGAGGAACATGCTGCCCGAGGTGGGCGCCCACTCGACCTCGATGATCTTGTCCGGCTGCGAGAGCAGGGAGTCCGCGTTGGTGCAGTCGCGGCGGTGCACCGACACCCCGTTGCCGCGCGTCACGAAGCCGAGGATGTCGTCACCGGGCACCGGGGTGCAGCAGCGGGCGAGCTTGACCCAGACGTCGGACATGTCCTTGACGACGACGCCGGGGTCGCTGGACCGGCGTGAGCGGGGGCGGGACAGGACCGGTGAGGCGGCCTCCGCGATGTCCTCGCTCGCACCGTCCTCGCCGCCGACGGACGCGACGAGGCGCGAGACGATGTGCTGCGCCGAGACGTGGCCCTCCCCGACCGCGGCGTAGAGCGCGTCGATGCCCGGGTAGCGCAGCTCCTCGGCGACCCCGGTGAGGGACTCGACCGAGGTGAGCCGCTGGAGCGGCAGGCCCTGCTTGCGCATCGCCTTGGCGAGGGCCTCCTTGCCCTCCTCGATCATCTCCTCGCGGCGTTCCTTGGTGAACCAGTGCTTGATCTTGTTGCGGGCCCGCGCGGACCGGACGAAGTTGAGCCAGTCGCGCGACGGTCCCGCGGAGTCGGCCTTGGAGGTGAGCACCTCGACGACGTCACCGTTGTCGAGCCGGCTCTCGAGCGGGACGAGGCGGCCGTTGACCCGGGCCCCGATGCAGTGGTGCCCCACCTCGGTGTGGACCGCGTAGGCGAAGTCGACGGGCGTCGCCCCGGCGGGGAGACCGACGAGCTGTCCCTTCGGCGTGAAGACGTAGACCTCGCTCGCGGTGATCTCGAAGCGGAGCGACTCGAGGAACTCCCCCGGGTCCGCGGTCTCCTTCTGCCAGTCGAGGAGCTGGCGCAGCCAGGCCATGTCGTTGACCGGTCCGGTCTGGCCGTCGCGCGCCTCGGCGCCCGGGGCCCTCGGAGCCCCCTTGGCGCCCGGCTCCTCCTTGTACTTCCAGTGGGCCGCGACCCCGTACTCGGCGCGGCGGTGCATCGTGTGCGTGCGGATCTGGATCTCGACGGCCTTGCCCTCGGGACCGATGACCGTCGTGTGCAGCGACTGGTACATGTTGAACTTCGGCATCGCGATGTAGTCCTTGAACCGGCCGGGGACCGGGTTCCACCGCGCGTGGAGGGCGCCGAGCGCCGCGTAGCAGTCGCGGACGGTGTCGACGAGGACGCGGACCGCGACGAGGTCGTAGATCTGCTCGAAGTCGCGGCCGCCGACGATCATCTTCTGGTACACGCTGTAGTAGTGCTTGGGGCGGCCGGTGACCGTCGCCTTGATCTTCGCCGCGCGCAGGTCGGCCCCCACCTCGTCGCGCACCTGCGTGAGGTACTCCTCGCGGGCGGGCGCGCGCTCGGCGACGAGCCGCACGATCTCGTCGTACACCTTCGGGTAGAGCGTCTGGAACGAGAGGTCCTCGAGCTCCCACTTGATGGTGTTCATCCCGAGCCGGTGCGCGAGCGGCGCGTAGATCTCCAGGGTCTCCTTGGCCTTGCGCTGGGCGCTCTCCTGGGAGACGTACCGCCAGGTGCGGGCGTTGTGCAGCCGGTCGGCGAGCTTGATGACGAGCACGCGGATGTCGCGAGCCATCGCGACGACCATCTTGCGGACGGTCTCGGCCTGGGCCGCCTGGCCGTAGGTGACCTTGTCGAGCTTGGTGACGCCGTCGACGAGCATCGCGATCTCGTCACCGAAGTCGCGGCGCAGCGCCTCGAGGCTGTAGGCGGTGTCCTCGACGGTGTCGTGGAGCAGGGCCGCGGCGAGTGTCGTCGGGGTCATGCCGAGCTCGGCGAGGATCGTGGTGACCGCGAGCGGGTGGGTGATGTAGTCGTCGCCGCTGCGCCGCTTCTGCCCCTCGTGGGCCCGTTCGGCCACGGCGTAGGCGCGCTCGACGAGCCCGACGTCGGACTTGGGGTGGGTGACCCGGACGATCTGGAGCAGCGGCTCCAGCACC
This sequence comes from uncultured Actinomycetota bacterium, assembly GCA_963709785.1. GTDB lineage: Bacteria > Actinomycetota > Actinomycetes > Actinomycetales > Dermatophilaceae > Phycicoccus. The sequence goes on from CAVPXT010000011.1 coordinate 97,268, forward strand.
GGGTTGCTCGGCGGCCGGTTGCGCCCGACGCGCGCGAGTGCCGCCCGCGCCCTGGCACGGGAGCCCACCCCGGCCGCGGCGTTCCCCGAGGTGGCGGCCGTCGTGTGCTCCGCCATGCACGAAGTCTAGTCGCGGCTCAGGAGACGACGTGCAGCGACCGGACGGTGCGCTCCGCGAGCAGCTCGCGACCCCCGAGGAACCCCAGCTCGACGATGCAGTCGAAGGCGACGACGTGTGCGCCGACGCGCTCCAGCAGGTCCCAGGCGGCCAGGGCGGTGCCCCCGGTGGCGAGCACGTCGTCGACGAGGACGACCCGGCGGCCGGCGCCGACCGCGTCGGCGTGCACCTCGATCGTCGCCGAGCCGTACTCGAGGTCGTAGGAGGCGGCGACCGTGTCGCCGGGCAGCTTGCCCGCCTTGCGGACCGGGACGAACCCGACCCCCAGGGCGTGGGCCAGGGCGGCGCCCACGACGAAGCCGCGTGCCTCCACCCCGGCGACGAGGTCGACCTCGCCACGGCGTCCGTCGGCCAGCGCCGCGATGACGGCGCCGAAGACGACCGGGTCACCCAGCAGCGGGGTGATGTCCTTGAAGACCACCCCGGGTGCCGGGAAGTCCGGGACGTCGCGCAGCGACCGCGCGACGAGCTCCTCGAGGGCCGGGGCGGGGCGGGTGGGCACCGCGCCCTACCGCTTGGACTTCGGGGGGCGCTTGGGCTGGTTGCGCGGGCCGGAGCGTGCGTACTGGTGCACGGCGCGCCCGGTGAGCGTCGCGCCGTCGTCCCGCTCCGCGGCGGTGCCGGCCACGACCGACGCCGGCACCGGCTCCTCGCCGGAGGCCGGCGGGACCTCGTCGGCCTCGTGGGCCTTCTTGGCCTGGAACCGCAGCGCCTTCTTCTCGAGCTCGACGACCGAGGCGTCCTTGCGGCGCAGCGTCACGAGGAACGGGGTGGCGATGAAGATCGAGGAGTACGCACCGACGAGGATGCCCACGAAGAGGACGAGCGAGAGGTCGACGAGCACGCCCGGGCCGAGGAAGACCGACCCGACGACGAGGACCGCGGCGATCGGGAGCAGGCCGATGACCGTGGTGTTGATCGAGCGGACCATGGTCTGGTTCACGGCGAGGTTCGCCGCCTGCGCGTACGTCATCCGGCCGTTGGCGAAGGCCTGGTTCGTGTTCTCGCGCACCTTGTCGAACACGACGACGGTGTCGTACAGGCTGTAGCCGAGGACGGTGAGGAAGCCGATCATCGTCGCCGGGGACACCTCGAACCCGCTGAGGGCGTAGATGCCGACCGTGATGACGAGGTCGTGCACGAGGGCGAACAGCGCCGCGAGGGCCATCTTCCAGTTGCGGAAGTAGACGCTCAGCAGCACCACCACCGCCAGCAGGAAGATGACGAGCGCGCGCAGCGCCTGCTTGCTGACCGAGGCGCCCCACGACGGACCGATGAACGTGGCGCTGACGTCCTGCTCGGGGACGCTGAAGGCCTTCGCGAGGGCGGTGCGGATGCTCTGGCTGTCGGTGTCCGAGAGCCGCTCGGTCTGCACCCGGACGGTGTCGTTGCCGACGAGGGTGACGTTGGTGCCGCGCTGGTCCTGCGCCGCGCCGACCGCCTCACGGGCGGTCTGCTCGTAGCCCTGCGGGGCGGAGGCCGTGGCGACCCGGAACTCCGAGCCCCCGCGGAACTCGAGGCCGAGGTTGAGCCCCTGGACGCCCAGGCCGATGGCCGCGACGAGGAGGAGCACCAGCGAGCCGAGGTAGAACCTGCGACGGCTCGCGACGACGGGGATGGAGCGCTTGCCGGTGTAGAGGTCGTTGCCGAACTCGGAGAAGCTCGTGCTCATGCCCGGCTCCCTTCGGTCTCACGGACGGCCGGCGGGGCGCTGGTGAACCGCCCGCGGCCGGCGTACCGGGTGGTCTTGGCGCCGAGCCGGCGCGGGTCCAGGCCGGAGAGCCGGTGCCCGTCGCGGAAGAACGGCACGCGGGTCAGCACGGTGAGCAGCGGGTGCGTGAACCAGAACACGACGAGCACGTCGATGACCGTGGTGAGGCCGAGCGTGAAGGCGAAGCCGCGGACGCTCGAGCTCGCGAGCAGGTAGAGGGTCAGCGCGGCGAGCAGGTTGACGCCGTCGGCGATCAGCACGGTGCGCTTGGCCCGGTTCCAGCCGGTCTCGACCGCGCTCGCCAGGGACCGGCCCTCGCGCAGCTCGTCGCGGACCCGCTCGAAGTACACGATGAAGCTGTCGGCGGTGAACCCGATGGCGACGATGAGCCCGGTGACGCCGGCCATGTCGAGCCGGAAGTTCTGCGCCCAGCCGAGCACCGTGATCGTCAGGTAGGTGAGCAGCCCCGCGACGACGATCGAGCTGATCGTGACGAACCCGAGCATCCGGTACTGGAAGAGCGAGTAGACGACCACGAGCAGCAGGCCGATGATGCCGGCGACGATGCCGTACCGGAGCTGCTCGCTACCGAGCGTGGGGCTGATGTCGACGCTGGACTGCTCCTCGAAGGAGAGCGGGAGCGCACCGAACTTCAGCTGGTCGGCCAGCGCACGGGCGGACTCCAGGGTGAAGCTGCCGGTGATGCTCGCGCGGCCGTTGGGGATCGCGCTCTCGAAGCGGGGCGCGACGATGACCTTGGAGTCGAGGGTGGCGGCGAGCTGGTTCTGCGGCGAGGGCAGCGTCACCATCTTCCGGCTGATCTCGGCGTACTGCGTGCTGCCCTCGCTGTTGAAGGACAGCGCGATCTCGACGGTGCTCGTCGCGACGCCCTGCTGGTTGACCTGGTAGCCCGCGGACGCGTCGCTGATCTTGTCGCCGCTCACCGCGACCGGGCCGAGGATGTACTTGGCGCCGTCGTTGACCCCGCAGGTGACGAGCGGCTTGGCCGGGTCGTCCTGGAGGTTGTCGAGGGCGGTGGGGTCCGCGCAGTTGAGCTCCGTGAACCGCTGCTGGATCTCGGGGGTGATCCACGCGAGGTCCGTGGGGTCGGTGGGGGTGGTGCCGCTCGCCGACGGGCTCGGCGACGGCTCCGGGGACGCGGTGGGCGTGGGGGTCGGCGTCGTGGCGGTGAGCGCCCGGTTGACGGCGCTGTTGCTCGTGGAGGAGGCGCTCGGCGAGGGCGAGGCGCTCGGGGAGGCGTCGCCGGCCGTGGAGGAGGCCGACGGGGCCGGGCTCGGCGTGGCGCCCGGGGAGGCGGTGCCGGTGGGCTGGGGCACCCCGGAGGTCACCGCGAGCACCGGCCGGAACTGCATCTGGGAGGACTTCTTGATGGCGTCCCGGACCGCCTGGGTCGGGATCTCCGGGATGCTCACGACGATGTTCTGGTCGCCCTGGGTGGTCACCTCGGCACCCGACACACCGCCTGCGTCGACGCGCTGGACGATGATGTCGCGCGCCTGGTTCAGCTGCTCCGGCGAGACGCTCTGGCCGGTGTTGGCCTTCGGCTCGAGGATGATCTGGGTGCCGCCCTTGAGGTCGAGCCCGAGCTTGGGCGTCGCCTGCCCGCTCCCCCAGACGATCGACCCGGTGAGGAGCCCGGCGAGGGCGAGGACGAGGACGGTCAGGGCGATGAGGGCACGCCGCGCCACGGCCCGGGGAGCCGCGGCCATCTCAGGCCACCTCGGGGGCGCGCATGCCGATGGCCCGCCGGTCGAAGCGCAGCGAGACCCCGTGCCCGACGTCGAGCGTCGCGACCGCGTCGTCGAGGGCGGTGATCGTGCCGTACAGCCCCGAGGTGGTCACCACCTCGTCGCCGACCGCGAGCGAGGACTGCAGCGTCTGGACCTGCTTCGCCCGCTGCCGCTGGGTGAAGAACATCCAGACGAGGAGGAGGAACGGCAGTCCCAGGATCAGGAGGTAGGCGAGGCCGGAGCCGGAGCCGTCAGACATCGGTGTAGGTCCTTCGGAGCGGGGGTTCCCGCGGTGGTGAGCAGTGGATCGGCCCGGACGCGCCGGGCCGAGGACCCACTGTAGGCGAGAGCCGGACGCCTCACCAACGAAGCAGGAACCTCGCGCGTGCCCGGCGTGGCTCCCGGCGGGTTCAGCCGCCCAGCCGGCCGGGGCCGTCGTCGTCGATCGGCAGCAGGCCCTGGTGCACCGCGTCCGCCGGAGCCCGCAGGCCGAGGTGGGCCCAGGCCTTCGCGGTGGCGGTGCGGCCGCGCGGGGTGCGGGACATGAAGCCCTCCCGCACGAGGTAGGGCTCTGCGACGGTCTCGACGGTGTCGGACTCCTCGCCGACGGCCACCGCGAGGGTGGACAGCCCGACCGGCCCGCCGCCGAAGCGCCGGCAGAGGGCGTCGAGCACGGCACGGTCGAGGCGGTCCAGGCCCGCGTCGTCGACGTCGAAGAGGGCCAGCGCCTGCCGGGCGGCGTGGTGGTCGACGTGACCCTCACCGTGGACCTGGGCCCAGTCCCGGACCCGGCGCAGCAGCCGGTTCGCGATGCGCGGGGTGCCCCGGGAGCGTCCCGCCACCTCGAAGACGCCCTCCTCGTCGGCGTCGACGCCGAGCAGGCCGGCCGAGCGGTGCAGGATGGTCACGAGGTCGGCCGTGTCGTAGAAGTCGAGGTGCCCGGTGAAGCCGAACCGGTCGCGCAGCGGGGCCGGCAGCAGCCCGGCGCGGGTCGTGGCCCCCACGACCGTGAACGGCGGCAGCTCGAGCGGGATGGCCGTGGCGCCGGGGCCCTTCCCGACGATGACGTCGACCCGGAAGTCCTCCATCGCGAGGTAGAGCATCTCCTCGGCGGACCGGCTCATCCGGTGGATCTCGTCGAGGAAGAGCACCTCCCCCTCGTCGAGCGAGGACAGGACGGCGGCGAGGTCGCCGGCGTGCTGGATCGCCGGCCCGCTCGTGATGCGGATCGGGCGTTCGAGCTCGGCCGCGACGATCATCGCGAGGGTCGTCTTGCCGAGGCCCGGCGGACCGGAGAGCAGCACGTGGTCGGGTGGGCTCCCCCGGCGGCGCGCGGCCTCGAGGACCAGGCCGAGCTGGTCGCGGACGCGGGTCTGGCCGGGGAACTCGGCGAGCCGGCGCGGGCGGAGCGCGGCCTCGACGACCCGCTCGTCGTCGGTGCCCGCGGGGTCGAGGACCCGGGCGGTGGCCTCGAACGAGCCGTCCGCCTCCCGGATCTCGCTGCGGAAGCCCTCGGGCTGGGGGGTGCTCACCGGCGCAGCTCCCGCAGGGCCAGGCGCAGGTAGGTGGCGACCTCCGCGTCGGCGGGGGCGTCGGCGGCGACCTTCTCGACGGCATCGGAGGCCTGCTTGCCGCTCCACCCGAGGCCGACGAGGGCCTCGGTGACCTGCTCGCGCCAGGGCTCGGCACCGGCGCGCGGGGTGGCGCTGGCCGCCGGGGCCACCCCGGTGCCGTGGATCGCGCCGACCTTGTCGCGCAGCTCGAGGACGAGGCGCTGGGCGGACTTCGCACCGATGCCCGGGATGGCGGTGAGCGCCTTGGCGTCGCCGGCGGTCAGCGCACCGGCGAGCTCGTCGGGCCCCATGACCGAGAGCATCGCCAGGGCCAGCCGCGGTCCGACGCCGGAGACGGTCTGCACCGTCTCGAACATGTCGCGCTCGGCGGTGCCGGAGAAGCCGTAGAGCGTCAGCGAGTCCTCGCGGACGACGAGGGTCGTCGCCAGGCTGGCCTCCTGCCCGCGGTGGCAGGTGGCGGCGGTGGCCGGGGTCGTGTGGACGAGCATGCCGACGCCTCCGACCTCGACGACGACGCGGTCGAGGCCGACGTGCCCGACCGGGCCGCGGACCGAGGAGATCACCGGCGGCTCCCCTCGGCGAGGGCGGCGAGGCGGGAGGCCTGGGCACCGCGCCACGTGTGGCAGATGGCGAGGGCCAGGGCGTCGGCGGCGTCGGCGGGCTTCGGCGGTGCGTCGAGCCCGAGGATGCGGGTGACCATCGCGGTGACCTGCGCCTTGTCGGCGCGGCCGCTGCCGGTGACCGCGGCCTTGACCTCGGTCGGGGTGTGGAAGACGACGGGGATGCCGCGCCGGGCCGCCCCGAGCATCGCCACGGCCGTGGCGTGCGCGGTCGTCATGACGCTCGCGACGTTGACGTCGGCGAAGACCCGCTCGATGGCGACGACCTCGGGGGCGAAGCGGTCGAGCCAGGCCCCGAGCTCGGCCTCGAGGAAGAGCAGCCGCTCCCCCGGGTCGGCGGCGCTGGGGGTGCGCACGACCCCGACGGCCACCATCGCGGCCCTCCCCGGGCGCCCGTCGACGACACCGAGGCCGCACCGGGTCAGGCCGGGGTCGACACCGAGGACGCGCACGCTCTGCTCCTGCCGGATCGGATTGGAACACCTGTTCGGAGGCAACGGTACACATGGGACGCCCGGGTGGCGGGCAGCAACACGCGGGAGGGGCGCCGGGCCCGTCAGGGGCGGGCGAGGAGGAGGTACCGCTCGTCGGAGATGTCGCGTCCCCAGAGCACCGGGTCGGGCAGGTGGCGCACCTCGACCTGCCCGCACGACTCCCCCACGATCGCCGCGCACTGCGCCGCGGTGAGGCCCGCCCCCGTGCCCCAGCTGCCCTCCACGAGGACGAGCCGCCCGGCCGGGCGCAACGCCGCGACCCAGCGGCGCACGACGGCCACCGGGTCCGGCAGCGCCCACAGGACGTGCCGGCACAGGACGACGTCGACCGAGGACACGGCCAGGCCCGGGTCGGCGGCGTCGCCGAGCCGGGGCCGGGCGCTGCTGCCCTCGAGCTTGGCGGCGGCCCGGCGCACCATCTCGGGCGAGAAGTCGACGGCGTCCACGGTGAAGCCCTCCTCGGCGAGCAGGAGCGCGAGGGTGCCGGTGCCGCTCCCGAGGTCGACGACGTCCGCGGGTGCCGCCGGCAGCACCGCGAGGAGCAGCGCGCGCCATGCGGCGCGGGTCGCGGGGTCGCGGAGCCCGTGGTCGGGCGCCTCGTCGAAGGCCGGGGCCTCGAGGTCCCAGAGCCCGGGGTCGGCGGCGGCGGTCACTCCTCCTCGTCGTCGTCGAGCTGCGCGAGGACGTCGTCGGCGATGTCGCCGTTCGCGAAGACGTCCTGGACGTCGTCGGAGTCCTCGAGCGCCTCGATGACGCGGATCATCTTCTTCGCGCCGTCGACGTCGAGCGGCACCTGGAGGTTCGGCACCCACGACGCCTCGGCGGAGTCGTAGTCGACGCCGGCCTCCTGGAGGGAGGTGCGCACGGCGACGAAGTCCGTGGCCTCGGACACGATCTCCCAGGTCTCGCCGTTGTCGTTGACCTCCTCGGCGCCCGCGTCGAGCACGAGCTCGAGGATCTCGTCCTCGGACTTCTCGCTCTTGGGCACGATGACGACGCCCTTGCGGTCGAAGACGTACGACACCGAGCCCGGGTCGGCGAGCTGGCCGCCGTTGCGGGTCAGGGCGGTGCGGACCTCGGCGGCTGCGCGGTTGCGGTTGTCGGTGAGGCACTCGATGAGCACGGCGACGCCGCCCGGGGCGTAGCCCTCGTAGGTGATCGTCTCCCAGTTCGAGCCGCCGGCGGTGGCGCCGGAGCCGCGCTTGACGGCGTTGTCGATGTTCGTGTTGGGGACCGAGGACTTCTTCGCCTTCTGGATGGCGTCGTAGAGCGTCGGGTTGCCCGCGGGGTCGCCGCCGCCGGTGCGGGCGGCCACCTCGATGTTCTTGATGAGCTTGGCGAAGAGCTTGCCGCGCTTGGCGTCGATCGCCGCCTTCTTGTGCTTGGTGGTCGCCCACTTGGAGTGGCCGCTCATGAACGCTCCCTCAGGTTCTGTCTCACGATGTCGACGAACAGCTGGTGCACCCGGTGGTCGCCGGTCACCTCCGGGTGGAAGGACGTGACGAGCAGGTTCCGCTGACGCGCGGCGACGATCCTACCCGCGGCCGGTCCGTCCTCGACCCGGGCGAGGACCTCGACGGCCTCCCCCGCCTCCTCGACCCACGGCGCGCGGATGAACACCGCCCGGACCGGCTCGCCGCCCAGCTCACGGATGTGGAGGTCCTCCTCGAAGGAGTCGACCTGGCGCCCGAAGGCGTTGCGCCGGACGAGGATGTCCATGCCGCCGAGGGTCTGCTGCCCCGCCGCGCCGTCCGCGAGGCGGTCGGCGAGCATGATCATGCCGGCGCACGACCCGTAGACCGGGAGCCCCGCGGCGATGCGGTCGCGGAGCGGCTGCTGGAGGTCGAAGGCGCGGACGAGCTTGTCCATCGTCGTCGACTCGCCGCCCGGGAGGACGAGCCCGTCGACGGCCGCGACCTCCGCGGGGCGGCGCACGGTGACGGCGCGCGCCCCTCCGCGCTCGAGGGCGACGAGGTGCTCGCGCACGTCGCCCTGCACGGCGAGCACGCCGACGGTGGGGGTGGTGGTCACGGGGCCCGATGCTACGGGCGGCCGGCGGCGGGCCCCGAACCGGGGACGTCGCCTACCCTCGCGTCGTGACCGCCGCCGTGACGATCCGCCCCCGCGAGGACCGCGACCTCCCCGCGCTCGTGGACCTGCTCGGCGCGCAGCAGGCCGGGTCGGGGTACCCCGTGCGGTGGCCGCTGCCCTTCCCGGTGGAGGAGTTCCTCGTCCGGCCCGGCGAGCTCGGCGCCTGGGTCGCCTCCGACGGCGCGCGTGTCGTCGGCCACGTGTCGGTGCTCCACCCGCGCGACGGCTGGGAGGCCGACGGCTGGCGTGCCGGCACGGGCCTGGGGCCGGAGCGGCTCGCGGCGGTGAGCGTCCTGTTCGTCGACCCGGCGGTGGCGGGGCGGGGCCTCGGGACGCGGCTGCTCGACACGGCGGTCGAGCGGGCCCGGGACGTGGGGCGCGTCCCCGTGCTCGACGTCGTCCAGGAGCACTCCGTCGCGGCGGACCTCTACCGCCGGCGCGGCTGGCGGGTCATCGGCGAGGTCCGGCCCCCGTGGCTGCCGCAGGACCGCCGGCCCGTCCTGCTCATGACGCTGGACTGACCCCCACCCGGTCAGACGGAGACACCGTCGCGCCCGCGCTCCTTGGCCCGGTACAGCGCGCGGTCGGCCATGTGCCGCAGCGCGTCGAGGTCGCCGACCTTCCCCACGGCGAGGCCGATGCTCAGGGTGACCGCCAGGCCGTCCGCCAGGTCGTCCCAGTCGTCGCGGCGCACCGCCTCGGCGACGTCGAGGCACCGCCGCTCGGCCACCCCGAGGTGGTCGGTGTCGAGGAGGAGGAGGAACTCGTCGCCACCCCACCGCACGACGAGGTCGCTGCCCCGCACGATCGTCCGCAGGGCGTTCGCGACCCGCACGAGCACCTCGTCGCCCACCTCGTGGCCGTGGGTGTCGTTGACGGCCTTGAAGTGGTCGATGTCCACGAGGACGAGGGTGACCTCGTCCCGGGGCGTGCCGTGGCTCCCCTCGAGGAGTCCCTCGACGTGGCTGACGAGCCCGCGCCGGTTCGCCACACCGGTGAGGGCGTCGACCTCCGCGGCCACCCGCAGCCGGGCGTGCTCTGCACCCATCCGCTCGTTCTGGATGAGCGACCCGATCGCCTCGACCGCGGCCAGCCGTGCCTCCTGGCGCCGTTCGGCGAGCTCGCGGGCGACGCGCAGCCCGGCGGTCTGGCCCCCCAGCTCGGCGGCCTCGAGCTCGGCGTCCCGGGTCAGGGCGAGCAGGTACAGCTCGGGCTGGCGGACGCGGTCCCATGCCTCGACCGCGGCGGCGAGGTGCCGACGCGCCTCCGTGGGGTCGGGTTCGGTGAACGACCGGGCCAGGCCCAGGTAGGTGCCGAACTCCGCGTCGTCCCCCTCGGCGAGCTCGCGTGCCGTGCCCGCCGCAGGGGGCGCGATGGCGTCGATGAGGTTCTCGAAGATGTGCAGGTCCATCCGCCAGCTCTCGGGGAGCAGGTCGACCGGCACGCGCTGCACGGCGGCGCGGGCGAGGGCCCCGAGCCCGACGAGCTCGGGATCCGGGCCGGTCTGGCGCATGACGCAGAGGCGACGCAGCTGGATCTCGGCCCGGTTGTACATCGCCGTGGCCATCCGCCACGCGTCGCGCTCGTCGTTCCGCAGGTGGGCCGCGGCCGACGAGGTGTGCTCGAGCGCGAGGTCCCACATGTCGCGGTCGAGGTACGCCGTGGCGCACTCGACGTGCGCCGAGGCGAGCATCTCGTGCACCGGGGGGGCATCGCCGAGGAGCACGGTGGCGCGGGTGAGGTCGCGGTCGTCGTCGAGGCGCGGGCGCGCCCCCCACATCGCGGCGGTGGCGCCCTGGGCGAGGGCGAGGGCCTCCCAGACCAGGTCGCCCTCGGCCCGAGCGCGGTCGAGCAGGCGGGAGAGGTGCCGTCGTGCCACCGCGGGCTCGTCCGACGCCGCGAGGAGGCGCACGTACTCCGCGACCATGAGCACGTCGACCCACCCGCGCTCGGTCGCCACCTCCTCCACGTGCGCGAGGAGGCGCGGCTCGAAGGCCGGGGTCTGCGCCGAGAGGATGAGCTCGCGGGCCTCCGCGAGCGTCGCGTGGTGCTCCGGTGACCGCGCCCGCACCCGCGACGCCCCCACCCCCGGTGTGGTCACTGCCGTCATGGGCCCAGTGTGCGACGTCACGGCCTCCGGGTCCCGGAGCTCGGGCAGGTTGGCGCCGAGGTCTGACCGAACGGCTGGGTCCTGCGGGTCGGTGGCGCTACCGTCGGAGCCATGTCGTCAGCGCTGATGGACCGGGCCGGATCCCTCGACACCGAGCACGCCGGCACCGACCTCCGAGGTCGGTTCCGCCTCCCCGCGGGGATGGTCTACCTCGACGGCAACTCGCTCGGAGCCCTGCCGGCCGGGGTCCCCGAGGCGGTCGCCGACGTGGTGCACCGCCAGTGGGGCAACCGCCTCATCGCGAGCTGGAACGAGGCGGACTGGTGGAGCGCCCCCACCCGGGTCGGCGACCGCATCGGCCACCTCGTGGGCGCCGCCGAGGGGCAGGTCGTCTGCACCGACTCCACGACGGTCAACCTCTACAAGTGCGTCGTCGCCGCCGCGCGGCTGCGGCCCGGCCGCCGCGTCGTGCTCACCGACCCCGCGTCGTTCCCGACCGACCTCTACGTCACGCAGGCCGCCGCCCGCGACGCCGGGCTGGTCGTCGAGCTGGTCCCACCGTCCGACGCCCCCGCGCGCATCGCCGAGCTCGGTGACGACGTCGTCCTCGCGTCCTACAGCTCGGTCGACTACCGCACCGGCGAGCTGTGGGACCTGCCGGCCCTCACCCGCGCCGCCCACGCCGTCGGTGCGCTCGCCTGCTGGGACCTCTGCCACTCGGCCGGGGTGGTCGAGGTCGGTCTCGACGAGCACGGCGCCGACCTCGCCGTGGGTTGCGGGTACAAGTACCTCAACGGCGGCCCCGGGGCCCCCGCCTTCCTCTACGTCGCCCACCGCCACCAGGACGACTTCGACCAGCCGCTCTCGGGCTGGAACGGCCACGCCACCCCGTTCGCCATGTCCCCCGAGTTCCGGCCGGCCCCCGGGATCGCCCGGGGCCGGGTCGGCACTCCTCCGCTGCTCTCGATGCTCGCGCTCGAGGCCGCGCTGCACGCCTACGACGGTGAGTCGGTCTCCGACCTGCGCACGCGCTCCCTGTCGCTCACGGGCTTCTTCCTCGAGTGCCTCGACGCGCTCGTGCCGGAGGTCGAGGTCGCCACCCCGCGCGACCCGTCCCGTCGCGGCTCGCAGGTGAGCCTGCGCCACCCGGGCGCCTACGGCGTCGTGCAGGCGCTCATCGCGCGGGACGTCGTCGGCGACTTCCGGGAGCCCGACATCATCCGGCTGGGCTTCGCCCCGATGTACCTCGCGCACACCGACGTCCTGCGTGCGGCGGAGCAGCTGCGGGCGGTCCTCGACGCCGGTGAGCACGAGCGGCCGGAGTTCACCGCCCGGGCCACCGTCACCTGAGCCGACGTCACGAACGTGTGTGAACTCGCCGGGATCCCCCGGCGTGTTCACACACGTTCGCCGTGGCTCACCAGCCGCGCTCGGCCAGCCGGTGCGGCTCGGGGATCTCGTCGACGTTGATGCCGACCATCGCCTCGCCGAGGCCGCGGGAGACCTTGGCGATGACGTCGGGGTCGTCGTGGAAGGTGGTCGCCTTGACGATGGCCTCGGCACGCTCGGCGGGGTTGCCGGACTTGAAGATGCCGGAGCCGACGAACACGCCCTCGGCACCGAGCTGCATCATCATCGCGGCGTCGGCCGGGGTGGCGATGCCGCCCGCGGTGAACAGGACGACGGGCAGCTTGCCGGTCTCGGCGACCTCCTTGACGAGGTCGTAGGGCGCCTGCAGCTCCTTGGCGGCGACGTAGATCTCGTCCGGGCTCATCGAGCGGAGCCGGTTCATCTCGCCGCGCATCCTGCGCATGTGGGTCGTCGCGTTCGAGACGTCGCCGGTGCCGGCCTCGCCCTTGGAGCGGATCATCGCCGCGCCCTCGGAGATCCGGCGCAGGGCCTCGCCGAGGTTCGTCGCGCCGCACACGAAGGGCACGGTGAACTGCCACTTGTCGATGTGGTTGGCGTAGTCGGCGGGGGTGAGCACCTCGGACTCGTCGATGTAGTCGACCCCGAGGCTCTGGAGCACCTGCGCCTCGACGAAGTGCCCGATCCGGGCCTTGGCCATGACGGGGATGGAGACCGTCTCGATGATGCTGTCGATCATGTCGGGGTCGCTCATCCGCGACACCCCGCCCTGGGCGCGGATGTCGGCGGGCACGCGCTCGAGGGCCATCACGGCGACGGCGCCGGCGTCCTCGGCGATGCGGGCCTGCTCGGCGGTGACGACGTCCATGATGACGCCGCCCTTGAGCATCTCGGCCATGCCCCGCTTGACGCGGGTCGTGCCGGTGGTGGGGGCGTTCTGCTGCTCGGTCATGGCAGGGATTCTAGGACCGCCGCGGAGGCCCGACGAACCACGGTCCGCCGTCAGCGGGCCAGGGCGGGGGGCACGTCGTCGTCGAACTCGACCCGCTCGGGGAGGGCGGCGTGCCCGGCGAGGCGGAACCAGCGCACCGCGACCTTGTCGCGGACCCGCCGGACCTCCCGCACGGCGTCGTTGTGGAAGCGGCGCGCCATCCCCACCCGCAGCGCGCTGGCGGCGATCCGGTCGAGCGACTCCGCCACCATCTCGTCGCCGTCGGCCCGCAGGGCGCCGACCACCTCGTCGGTGAGGGTGACGGCGAGGACCTCCGTCAGCGTCGTCTCGACCTCCTCGCGCCCCCCGAAGTGCTGGCCGTCCAGGAGGTCCTCGGCGAGCGGGTGCTCGGTGGTCCGCTCGACGGACTCGGTGGCTGCGTCCGCGAGCAGCAGCGCGGTGGCGGGGTCGAGCGCACCGCTGTTGGCCAGCTCGAGGGTGGCCTCGGCGCGTCGCACGAGCTGGGCGTCGAGCGCGGACATCGCGCCCTCGACCTTCGCGTGGAGCCGGTCGAGCCGGGCCGCCGCGTAGGAGAGGTACCAGGCGACCGCGATGAGGGCGATGACGACGAAGGTCGTCACCTGGAGGATGTCGACGTTGAGGTTGCTCATGAGCCACCGCTCCCGGGCACGCTGCGGACGAACCGGCCCCACAGGCCGCGGGGCGCGGGGTCCCCGAGGTCGGCGTGCGCACCGGCGAGGACGGTCTCGTACACGGCCATGACCTGGCCCGAGACGCGGGACCAGTCGAAGGTGCGGGCCCGTGCGCGGCCGAGCACCCGCAGCGACTCCCGCCGGGCCCGGTCGCCGAGGAGGTCGGCGACGGCGTGGCCGAGCGCCTCGGCGTTGCCGGTCGGGGCGGTGACCCCCGTCCGCCCGCCGTCCAGGACCGCGACGAAGGCCGACAGGTCGGAGGCCACGACCGGCGCGCCGGCCGCCATGGCCTCGACGAGGACGATGCCGAAGCTCTCGCCGCCGAGGTGGGGCGCGACGTACGCGTCGACCGAGCGCAGCAGCGTGGCCTTGTCGGCGTCGGAGACCGCACCGAGGACGACGGTGGCGGCCGCGGCACGGGGGTCGGCGTGCTTGAGCAGGTCGCTCGCGTCCCCCGGCCCGGCGACGAGCAGCCGCGTGCCGGGGTGGGTGTCCAGCACGGTGGGCAGGGCCCGCAGCGCGACCTCGAGACCCTTGCGCGACTCGTCGACCCGGCCGAGGAAGGCCAGCGTCGGCGCGGCGGTGGTGCCCGTCCACGCCTCGCGGGCCGGCGCGGCGCCGAAGCGGTCGACGTGGACGCCGTTCGGGATGATGAAGGTCTCCCCGCCGAGGTGCCGGCGCACGGTGCGCGCCGCGTCCTCGGACACCGCGATGCGGGCGCGGATCTTCTCCAGCGACGGTCGCAGCAGCGGGTTGGCGGCGTGCATCGCCCGGGACCGCACCGTGGCCGTGTGGAACGTCGCGACGACCGGCTCCTCCGCCGCCCAGAGCGCCATGAGCGACACCGACGGGGTGACCGGCTCGTGGAGGTGGACGACGTCGAACTCTCCGGACTCCAGCCACCGCGTCACCCGGGCGGAGGTGACCGGCCCGAAGGTCAGCCGGGCGACCGAGCCGTTGTAGCGGACGGGGACGGCGCGCCCGCACGACGTGAGGTACGGCGGGAGCTCGGCGTCCTCGTCGGCCGGGGCGAGCACCGAGACCTCGTGTCCTTCGGCGAGGAAGACCTCGGCGAGGTCGCGCACGTGGAACTGGACTCCCCCGGGCACGTCGAAGGAGTACGGGCAGACCATCCCGATCCTCATCCGGTGGCCCCCTGCCGGGCGAGCCGCTCGGGGTCGAGGTCCTCGAGGAACACCCGCTGGAGCATGTGCCAGTCCGCCGTGTGCTCGCGGATGGCCGCGCCGAGTGCGTCTGCGCACTGCTGGGTCATCGCGATGACCTTCTCGCGGGTCGCACCGGAGGCCGGTACCTCGACGGGCGGGTGGAAGGTGATGACGATGCCCCAGCCACGGCCCCGCCGCTCGTGGCGGATCGACACCGGGAACAGCGGCCGTCGCTCGGCCAGCGCGAGGGCGGCGGGGCCCGGCGCCATCCGGGCCGGGACGCCGCAGAGGTCGACGGTCACGCCGCGGTGGGTGAGGTCGCGGTCGGCGAGCAGCGGGATGAGGCCCGGGCGGCGGGCGGCCTCGCGCAGGGCCGGGAAGACGTCCGGACCGCCGGTCAGCGGGAGGATCGTCATCCCGAGGCCCTCCCGGAACTCGAGGAACTCGCGGAAGACCTCCTCGGGCTCCAGGCGCTCGGCGACGGTCGTCACGGCGCCGAGGTGCACGGTGCCCCACGCCCCCGCGAGGTCCCAGTTGCCGGTGTGGCCGAGGAAGCACACGACGGAGCCGCCGGCCGCGAGGACCTCGCGCACCGGGCCGTCGCCCTCGGCCCGCACCCGGGCCGCGAGGTCGTCCGGGGTGAGCACGGGGAGCCGGAACGCCTCGCAGTAGTACCGCAGGTAGGACCGCATGCCCTCACGGACGAGCGCGTCGAGCGCGGCGTCGTCGAGCTCGGGGCGCACGCGCGCGTAGTTCGCGCGCATCCGGGCGGCACCGCCGCGCCGCACGGTGAGGTCGGCGACGGCGTCGAAGAGCCGGTAGGCGGTGCGCTCCGGCAGCCGGCGCACGGCCGCCCAGCCGAGGCGGTGGCCGGCGAGGGTCGCCGCGTCGGTGACGGAGACCGCGACCCGCCTCACACCGCGCCCAGCGCCTGGCGCCGGACCTCGAGGATCCGCTGGACCACGGTGACCAGGCTCGCGACCGCCAGCAGCGCGAGGACCACGCCGAGGAAGATCGTCGGGATGTCGAACAGGCCGGTGAGCCCGGTCGCCACGAGCACCGCGACGAGCCGGTCGGCGCGCTCGGCGATGCCGACGTTCGCGGTCATCCCGAGCCCCTCGGCCCGTGCCTTGGCGTACGAGACGACGCTGCCGAGGATGAGGCAGGCCAGCGCGAGGGCGGCCATGTAGGCGTTGCCGCCGTCACCGGCGTACCAGAGCACGAGGCCCCCGAAGATGGCGGCGTCGCCGACCCGGTCGAGCGTGGAGTCGAGGTAGGCGCCCCAGTTGCTCGACCGGCCGAGCCGGCGCGCCATGATCCCGTCGACGGTGTCCGAGAAGACGAACGCGGTGATCACCAGGGTGCCGACGAGGAACATCCCCCGCGGGTAGAAGGCGAGGGCACCGGCGGCCACGCCGATGGTGCCGATGACCGTCACGACGTCGGGGCTGATGCCGAGCCGGATGAGCAGCGCGGCGACGGGCGAGAGGATCTTCGTGAAGAAGGCGCGGGCGTATCGGTTGAGCATGGTGCTGCCAGCGTAGTGGGGCGCCGGTGGCGGTCGCGCCAGCCACCGCCGGGCCGAGGGTGGCGCACGTCTCTTGTGCGGGGCGCCGCGGAGGAGTTGATTGGGGTCATGAGCAGCACACCGGCCCCGGCCCCCTCCGTCACCGACACCACCCGGCTGCGCACCGTGGTCCTCGTCGGGCCGAGCGGCGCCGGCACGTCGCAGCTGTTCGACCACGTCGTCGACACCCTCTCGCCGCGACGGTCCGGCCGGCCACGGGGCGAGCGCACCGCGGGCCTGCGGGCGGCGACCCTCGAGCTCGGGGAGGTGGTGCTCACCCTCCTCGACGCCCCGGGGAACCCCGACTTCGTCGGGCAGGTGAGGGCGGGTCTGCGAGCTGCGGACGCCGCCCTCTTCGTCGTCTCGGCGGCCGACGGTGCGGACGCCCGGTCGCGGGCGCTGTGGCACGAGTGCGCGGTCCTCGGGATGCCCCGCGCGGTCGTCGTCACCCAGCTCGACAGCCGCGACACCGACTTCGTCGCGACCCTCGAGGACTGCCGGGCCCACTTCGGCGCCGGCATCCAGCCCCTCGGGGTGCCCGTCGCCGGGTCCGAGGGCGCCGTCACCTCCATCGCCGACCTGCTCCTCGGCGAGATCCACGACTACGAGGGGGGCCGGCGCACGGTGCGCCCCGCCGGTGCCGAGCACGCCGACGTCTTCGACACCCACCGCCCGGGTCTCGTCGAGGGGATCATCGAGGAGTCCGAGGACCCCGAGCTCATGGAGCGCTACCTCTCCGGCGAGGAGCTCGACTTCGCCACCCTGGAGCGCGACCTGCTCGCCGCCGTCGCGCACGGGACGTTCCACCCCGTGCTGCCGGTCTCGGGTGAGACGGGCGCCGGGGTCGAGGTGCTCCTCCACCTCGTCGAGGCCGCCTTCCCCCACCCCGGGCTGCTGCCCCTGCCGACCGTCACCCCCGTCGACGGCGGGGAGCCGGTCGTCGTCACGGCCGACCCCTCCGGGCCGCTCGTCGCCGAGGTCGTCCACACCGAGTCCGACCCCTACGTCGGCCACCTCTCCCTCGTGCGCGTCTTCTCCGGCACCCTGCGCACCGACCGTCCGGTCCACGTGTCCGGTCACCTCGACCGCGTCGAGCAGCCGACCGGCGAGGGCCACGAGGCGCACGACGACGACGTCCGGCCCGGCGCGATCGCCGCGCCGTTCGACGGTGAGCTGCTCCCGAAGGACGAGGCCGTCGCCGGCGAGGTCGTCGTCGTCACGAAGCTGGCCGGTGCCCAGACCTCGGACTCGCTCTCCGACCCGGACCGGCCGCTCCTCGTGACGCCGTGGGCCCTGCCCGAGGCGCTGCTGCCCACGGCCGTGCAGGCGACCTCCCGCGCCGACGAGGACCGGATGCCCGTCGCGTTCCGTGAGCTCGCGGCGGAGGACCCGTCGCTGCGCATCGAGCACGACCCCGAGACCGGCCAGGTGGTGCTCTGGACCACCGGCCCGGCCCACCTCGAGCTCGTCCTGCACCGGCTCCGGGAGCGCTTCAACGTCGGCGTCGAGCAGGTCCCCGTCACGGTGGCGCTGCGGGAGACGGCGGTCGGGCGGTGCGAGGCGCAGGGACGGCACGTCAAGCAGTCCGGCGGGCACGGCCAGTACGCGGTCTGCCACCTCGTCGTGGAGCCACTCCCCCGCGGGTCGGGCGTGGAGTTCGCCGAGGTCGTCGTCGGCGGCGCGGTGCCGCGGCAGTTCATCGGCAGCGTCGAGAAGGGCGTGCACGCGCAGCTCGGGCGCGGCCTGCTCGCGGGCTGGCCGGTCACCGACGTGCGGGTCACCCTCACCGACGGCAAGGCGCACAGCGTCGACTCCTCGGACATCGCCTTCCAGACCGCCGCCGGGATCGCCCTGCGCGAGCTGGCGTCCCCGTCGACGCTCCGCCTGCTCGAGCCGGTCGACACCGTCACGGTGACCGTCGACGACGAGCACCTCGGCGCGGTGATGACCGACATCAGCAGCCGGCGCGGGCAGATCGTCGGGTCCGAGCCCTCCGAGGACGAGCCGGGCCGCTCCGTCCTCGTCGCGGCGGTCCCCCGCCTCGAGCTCATCGACTACGCCGTCGCGCTCCGGTCGCTGGCGCACGGGACGGGCACCTTCCACCGCGAGCCCCGCGGCTACGAGGAGCTGCCCGAGCGGCTCGCCCGCGAGCACCTCGCCGAGACCGCGCGGGCCTGAGCCCCCGGAGGGGGACGCTCAGGCGGGCCAGTGCTCGACGAGCCGCGAGCGGACGTCCTCGAGCAGCATCGGCAGGGCCTTGGTGCGCGCGACGATCGGGAGGAAGTTGCTGTCGCCGCCCCAGCGGGGCACCACGTGCTGGTGCAGGTGGGCCGCCACCCCGGCACCCGCGACCTCGCCCTGGTTCATGCCCAGGTTGAACCCCATCGGCGCCGACGCGGCCTCCAGCGCCCGGAGCGCCGCCTTGGTGAGGGCGGTGAACTCGGCGGTCTCGTCGTCGGTGAGGTCGACGTACAGCGGCACGTGCCGGTACGGGCAGACGAGCACGTGACCGGGGTTGTAGGGGAAGAGGTTCATCACGACGTAGCAGTGCTCGCCCCGGTGGACGACGAGCCCCTCGGCGTCCCCCTTGGTGGGCGCCGCGCAGAACGGGCACCCGTCCCCCGCGTCGGGGGTCGGGCGCTCCCCCTGGATGTAGACCATCCGGTGGGGGGTCCACAGCCGGTCGAACCCGTCCGGGTCACCCGCGAAGTCGGCGGCGTCCTCGTGGTCGGCCATGCCTCGATCCTAGGCGGCGGGCCTCACCGCAGGTGACTCGCACCGTTGAAGTCGAGCACCGCCCCCGAGGCCCACTCGGCGCCGGGTGCGGCCAGGGTCACGACGGCGCCGGCCACCTCCTCCGGCGTGGCGACACGGTGGAACGGGCTCTGGGCGCGCGTGGCCTCCCCGGCCACCGGGTCGGCGAGGGCGTACCCGGCCATCTCGGTCGCGATGAACCCCGGGGCGATGCTGGTGACGGCGATGCCATGGGGTGCGAGGTGCTGGGCCATCGACTGCCCGAAGGCGTGGAGCCCGGCCTTGCTCGCGCCGTAGGCCGGGATGTCCGGCTCACCGCGGTAGGCACCGCGCGACCCGATGTTGACGATGCGGCCCACCGGGACGCCGTCGGCCGGAGGGACCTCGACCATGTGCCGGGCGATGCACCACGTGAGGTTCGCCGGGCCGAGCAGGTTGGTCGCCAGGGTGCGCTGCCACACCTGCACCCAGTCGGCGTACGACGTCGTGTCGAGCGGGTGGTCCCCCCGCCGGCTCGCGGACGACCCCGGCGGGACGATCATCGCGGCATTGTTGACGAGGACGTCGACCCGGCCGAGGGCCCGGACCGCCCCGGCGGCGAGGCGCTCCACGTCGGAGGGGTCGGAGAGGTCCGCGCCGACCCGGGCGTGCCCGGGCCCCTCGAGGGAGGCGAGCACGGTATCGGCGCGCTCTCGGCTGGAGTCGCCGCGGTGGTGGACGACCACCCGGTCACCCCGGGCGGCGAAGGCACGCGCGACGGCTGCCCCCACCCCGCGCGAGGAACCGGTGACGAGGACACCACGGGACACCGCTGCAGTCATGACCGCCACCCTAGTGACGCAGGTCGGGCAGGTCCTCGGGCTCGCGCCGGGTGAGGAGCCCGAGGACGGCGTCGACGAGCGTGACGCCGAGGGTGGAGAGGATCACCGCGTCGGGGAGTCGAGGCGCAGCTCCATCAGACGCTCCGAGGGCGCGGTGAAGCCGACACGCTCGTAGAGGGTGCGGGCCTCGGGGACGGCGTTGAGCTGGATCCGCGTCACGCCGTCGGCGGCGGCCCAGCCCAGCAGCGTGCGCAGCAGGTGCTCGCCGATGCCGTGGCCGCGCGCGTCCGGCGTCACGAACAGGAGGCTCACGTGGAACCAGGCGCCGTCGGGTCGGTGCGCGCTCGGCAGCTTCTGGACCCGGGTCCCGTGCAGGACCCCGAGCGGGCGGCCCGTCGGTGACTCGGCGAGCCACGTCCGGCGGGCGCGGTCGCGCAGCCACGCGTCGGCCAGGGCGTCGAGGAACCCGGGCGGCACGCTCGCCCCCTGCTCCCGCTCGTCCTGGATGTGCAGGGCCCCGACCGAGAAGGCGTCGGTGGGCACCGCCTCACGGACCCGCACGTCCCGCGTGGTCTCCACGCTCCCCAGCATGGCCCATCGCGCCGCGCGGCGGGGAGGTTCCGGGGCGCACGACGCCCGGGAAAGGGTGAGGCCCCGGAAGTATGAGTTCCGGGGCCTCGGGTGACACGGCATGATGCTCCGCGTCTCACGAGTCGGTTCCGGCGACCACCACCGTCATCACCCGGTGGCTCCTCGCGGCAGAACCGCGGGGCTTGGTTACCTTCTCCGTCTCGATCCCTCCGCCACCGAAGTGGTGGAGTGGGTTATTTCTAGTCCTCGGTCGACCTGTCCCGCAAGAGGTTTCGGCGACGACTTTCGGGAGCTCGGACACACCTCGGCGTGTCGTCGGCGTGTCGTGTGACGGGCGGGACGAGTGACCGACGGGCGACCCATCCGTCCCACCAGGCGGACACGCCGGCCCGTCAGACCTGGCGCTTGTCGCGGATCGCGGCGACGACCTCGGCCACCGCGTCCGCGACCGGCACCCCGTTCTTCTGGGAGCCGTCGCGGTAGCGGAACGAGACCGCGCCGGCGGAGCGGTCGTCCTCCCCCGCGATGAGCACGAAGGGCACCTTGGCCTTGCTCGCGTTGCGGATCTTCTTCGGAAAGCGGTCGTCGGACTCGTCCAGCTCGAAGCGCACCCCCTCGGCGGCCAGTCGCGTGCCGACCTCCCGCAGGTAGGGCTCGAACTCCTCGGCGACCGGGATGCCGAGGACCTGGACCGGCGAGAGCCAGGGCGGGAAGGCGCCGGCGTAGTGCTCCACGAGCACCCCGATGAACCGCTCGATGGAGCCGAACTTCGCCGAGTGGATCATCACCGGCTCCTGGCGGGACCCGTCGGCCGCCTGGTACTCGAGGCCGAACCGGTGCGGCTGGTTGAAGTCGTACTGGATGGTCGACATCTGCCACGTCCGGCCGATGGCGTCCTTGGCCTGCACGGAGACCTTCGGGCCGTAGAACGCCGCCCCGCCCGGGTCGTCGACGAGGTCGACCCCGAACGTCGAGGCGGCGGTGCGCAGCACGTCGGTGGCGACCTCCCACTGCTCCTCGCTGCCGATGAACTTGTCCTTCTTCTCGCCCTCGGTGGCGCGGGTGGACAGCTCGAAGTAGTAGTCGTCGAGGCCGAAGTCCTCGAGCAGCCCGACGACGAACCGGAGCAGGTGCTCGATCTCGGCCGGTGCCTGCTCCTCGGTGACGTAGGAGTGCGAGTCGTCCTGCGTCATCGCCCGCACGCGCGTCAGCCCGTGGACCACGCCCGACTTCTCGTTGCGGTAGACGGAGCCGAACTCGAAGAGCCGGAGCGGCAGCTCGCGGTAGGAGCGGCCGCGGGACCGGTAGATGAGGTTGTGCATCGGGCAGTTCATCGCCTTGAGGCGGTACTCCGAGTGCTCCATCTCCATCGGCGGGAACATCGTGTCCGCGTAGTACGGGAGGTGCCCCGAGGTGTGGAACAGACCGGCCTTGCTGATGTGGGGGGTCCCGACGTACTGGAACCCCTCCTCGATGTGCCGCCGGCGGACGTAGTCCTCCATCTCGCGTTTGATGACCCCTCCGCGGGGGTGGAAGACGACCATCCCGGAGCCGAGCTCGTCGGGGAAGGAGTACAGGTCGAGCTCGGCGCCGAGCTTGCGGTGGTCGCGCTTCTCGGCCTCCGCGAGCCGCTCGAGGTAGGCCTTGAGCTCGTCCTTGGTCGGCCAGGCGGTGCCGTAGACGCGCTGCAGCTGCGGGTTCTTCTCGGACCCGCGCCAGTAGGCGGCCGCGCTGCGCATCAGCCTGAAGGCGTTGCCGAGGACCTTGGTCGAGGGCACGTGCGGGCCGCGGCACAGGTCACCCCAGGCGACCGTGCCGTCGCGGCGGACGTTGTCGTAGATCGTCAGCCGGTCCCCACCCACCTCGACGGAGGCGCCCTCGGCGGCCTCCTCGGCCGCGCCGCCCTTGAGCCCGATGAGCTCGATCTTGTACGGCTCGCCGTCGAGCTCGACCGCGGCGTCGGCGTCGGTCACCTCGCGGCGGCGGAAGGTCTGCCCCTCGTTGACGATGCGCTGCATCACCTTCTCGAGGGCCTTGAGGTCCTCGGGGGTGAAGGGCGTCTCGACGTCGAAGTCGTAGTAGAAGCCGTCGCGGACCGGCGGGCCGATGCCGAGCTTCGCGTCGGGGTGCAGCTCCTGGACCGCCTGCGCCAGCACGTGCGCGGCCGAGTGCCGCAGCACGTCGAGACCGTCCTGCTCCCCCGCGGTCACGGGCTCGACGACGTCGCCGTCGTGGGCCTCGGCGTGCAGGTCGCGCAGCTCGCCGTCGACGCGCGCGACGAGCACCGCCCGGTCGCCCTCGAAGAGGTCGCCGTACGTCGTGCCCCCGGCCACCGATCGCTCGCTCCCGGCGACGTGGACGGTGATCTGGGCAGACATGGTGAGGCACTCCTCGGTGACGGTGGGGCACGCCGGTCCTCCGGCGCACCCCTCGATGCTATCGAGCGACCGGGGCGCGGGTCGCGGCAGTTCTCGCCCGGCCCGGTGCGCTCAGCCCGGCGGGTCGAGGACGAACCGTCCGGTCGACGTCCAGTGGCGCAGCCGGTGCACGGTGCGCTCGAGGTACTCCGGGGCCATCGCCCGCAGCTCGGGGGTCGTCGACGTGAGCAGGCTGTTCGCGAGGAGCAGCTGCCGGGAGGCCACGAGCGCCTCGAAGACGCCGCCGTCGACCAGCGGGAGCGGGTCGACCTCCTCGTAGCCGCCGCGGAGGGCTGCCTCGGCATCGGCGTCACCGCCCCGGCGCAGGTAGAAGGTGGCGACGGCGAGGTCGAGGGCCCGGGTCGCCAGGCCCGCGTCGTCGAAGTCGAAGACGGCGAGCCGCCCGTCGGACCACTTGAGGTTGCCGCCGTGGAGGTCGCCGTGCACGGCGCGGGGCGGGTCCTCGGCGAGGGTGAGGTCGTGGGCCTCCCGGGTGCGCCGGAAGGCGTCGTCGAGGACGGCCCGGTCGTCGGCCGCGAGCCCGGGCGCTCCCTCGAGCCGGTTCTCGTCGCCGCACAGGGGCTCGTCGAAGACGGTGAACCCGCTCCCGGGAGGTGGCGACCACCCGGCGGCCTGGCGGTGCAGCGTCGCCATGACCCGCCCCAGGGCGCGAGCCTGCTCGGCATCGCAGTCGCCGACGTCGGGGCCCGGCAGCCAGGCGTTGGCGACGACCCGGAAGTCCCGCCCCAGCCGCTGCGCCCGGACCGTCGCGAAGGCCTCGCCCTCGGTCGTCGTCACGGCGTCCGGGACGCGGACGTCGGTCTCGCCGGCGATGGCGTGGACCCAGGCCTGCTGGGCGAGGAGGTGCTCGGGCCCGGCGAGGGAGTTCGTGTTGACGCGCAGGGCCACCGTGGCCCCGGTCACCGTGTCGACCCGGAAGGTCGTGTTGAAGCCGTGGAGGACGAGCTCGCACCGGTCGACGTCGAGGCCGAACCGGGGCGCGGCGTCGAGGGCCACCCCACGCAGCAGCTCGACCTGGGCCGGTTCGTCGAGGTCGGCCAGGGTGGGCGGGACGCTCACGCCCGCGGACCGTGCGGGCCGACCGGGTCGTGCGGGCCGTCCTCGCGCTCGGCGTCGTGCGGGCCGATGGCGCGGCGCAGCCGCTCCCGGGCCATCGGCACCTGCTCCTGGAGCTGGCGCACCGCGGGAACGGACTCGGCGAGCGGGCTGCGCAGCGGGCCGCTGTCGGTCGGGACCGAGACCCCGTCGGCGTCCGCGCGCACCTCCACCACGAGCCGCCGCGCCTCGACGAGCAGCGCGCCGTACGCGGGCCAGGCGCCGGGGTCCTCGGGAGGCAGCGCCTCGATCTCGTCGGAGAGCCGGTCGAGGGCGTGCTCGGCGGCGTCCAGGTGCTCGGCCATCTCCCGCCGGGCCTCCTCGCGCTGGATGCCGAACAGGTCTCCGACGGCGGCGAGGTGCTCGAGCACGCCGGCATAGCCGGCCAGCCACTCCGGTGAGGGCGCCGGCAGGTGCTGGGCGTCGTCCGCAGCGTCGGCGAGGGTGTGCGCGATCCCGGCGACCGGCCACTGGGTGCGCCGGACGGCCTCGACCGTCATCACGTAGCCGTCCCAGTCGATCCGCGCCGGCCGCAGCCGGTGGCGGATGTTGAACCTCGTGCTCTCGCGGCCCATCTCGATCGCGTCGAGGACCTCGGGGACGGCCTCGCCGATCCGTGTGGCGCGGTCGTGCCAGTCGCGGGCGCGGTCGCCGTCCCAGCCTTCGCGCAACCCCTCGGCCATGTCCTCGAGCAGCCCGCGCACGCGTTCGGTCAGCTCGAGCACCGCACGCCGGGGCGCCGTGAGGTGCATGGGCGCCAGGACGACGGCGTTGACCGCCACGCCGACGACGCCACCCACGACGGTCTCGACGAGCGTGAGGTAGGTGAAGTCGACGTCGTCCCACTTCAGGGTGACGAGGGAGAGCAGCACCATGACGGGGACCTGGATGCCGTGTTCGCCGAGCCGGTCCCACCGGCCGATGAGCAGCGCGACGAACATCACGAGGACCATCGACCACCAGGTCACGCCGACGAGGGTGCCGACCAGCCAGGCGGTGCTCATCCCGACGACGACCGCGACGACGCGCTCGACGCTCTGCCAGATCGAGCGGACGATCGTCCGGTCCACGACGAGCAGCGCGGCGAGCGGGGCGTAGAACGGGGTGGGGCTGTGCATCACCCGGACGGCGAGCTGCCACGCGATGACCGCGGCCACGGCGGACTTCACGAGCAGCAGTGCGTCGGTGCGCTCGGGGCCGGGGCCACGCACGGCGGCACGGGTGTTCGCGGACCAGCCGTGGACCGTCGCCCGCACGCCGCGGCGGCCGACGCCCTGGTCGACTCGAGGCATGCCGGGGACTCTACCCAGCCCGCGGTGGCCGGGCGGTTCTAGGGTCGGAGGATGCGCACGCTCCCCTACGGCACCTGGCCCTCCCCCATCGCCCCGGCCGACCTCGCGGTCGGGCAGGTCGGGATCGACGAGGTCCGGGTCGACGGCGCCGACACGTGGTGGCTCGAGACGCGCCCGGCCGAGGGCGGTCGACAGGCACTCGTCCGGCACGACGGGCGCGAGGCGCGCGACGTCCTCCCAGCGCCCTGGAACGTCCGCACCCGGGTCCACGAGTACGGCGGCGGCGCCTACGCCGTCTCCGGCGGCACGGTGGTCTTCTCCCACCTCGGCGACGACCGCATCCACCGGCTCGACCCCGGGGCCGAGGTCCCCGTGGCGCTGACCCCGGTGGGTCCGTGGCGCTTCGCCGGCCTCGTCCTCCACGGCGAGCACGTGTACGCGGTGCGCGAGGACCACTCGCGCGAGCCGGAGCCGGCGAACGAGCTCGTGCGCCTCGACCTGCGCGGTGAGAACCTCGACGGCGGCACCCTCCTGCACTCCGGGACCGACTTCGTCTCCCGGCCGGCGCTCTCCCCCGACGGCGGCCACATCGCGTTCGTCGTGTGGGACCACCCGAACATGCCCTGGGACTCGACCCGCCTGCTCCGCGCCCGGCTCAGTCCGGCCGGGGCGAGTGAGGCCGTCGTCGTCGCGGGAGGCCCGGACGTGTCGGTCGTGCAGCCGCAGTTCGGCCCCGACGGCGGGTTGTGGTTCGTCTCGGACGAGACCGGCTGGTGGCTGCTGCACCGGGACCCCGGCGACGGTGCGGTCCGGGTGCACGACGTCGCGGCCGACCACGCCCAGCCACAGTGGTCGCTCGGGATGCAGGACTACGCCGTCCTGGACGCCGACCGGGTGCTCGTCCGGTGGTGGGAGGACGGTGGCCAGGGACTCGGGGTGCTCGACGCCCGGACCGGCCTGCTGACCCCGAGCGAGGGGGCGGGGGCGGTCCACGACAACCTCGTCGCCGGGGGCGGCGAGGTCGCGCTGCGACGCGCTCGCACCGACCGGCTGCCCGAGGTGGTCCGGGGTCCGGCGCACGGGCCCTTCCGGGTCGTCGCAGCATCTGCGACCGGGTCCCTCGACGGGGCGTACGTGTCTCCGCCGGAGCCGTGGACGTGGTCGAACACCGACGGGGACGAGGTGCACGGGTTCCTCCACGGACCCCGCCACCCGGAGGTGTCGGCACCCGCGGGCGACCGGCCGCCGCTCGTGGTGATGGTCCA
The DNA here is from genome assembly GCA_963709785.1 of uncultured Actinomycetota bacterium. Lineage (GTDB taxonomy): Bacteria > Actinomycetota > Actinomycetes > Actinomycetales > Dermatophilaceae > Phycicoccus. Next base: position 123,797 of record CAVPXT010000011.1, read on the forward strand.
CGGCGGTCCGACGGCCCGCACCGAGGGCGGGCTGTCCACGACGGTCCAGTTCTGGACCACCCGGGGTTTCGCGGTGCTGCACGTCAACCACTCGGGGAGCACGGGCCACGGCCGGGCCTACCGCGACCGGCTGCTCGGCCACTGGGGTGTGGTCGACATCGACGACTGCGTCACCGGCGCCCTCTCCGTCGCCGCAGCGGGACGGGCCGACCGTGCCCGGCTCGTCATCCGCGGCGGCAGCGCGGGTGGCTATGCGGTCCTCCGGGCGATGACGACGAGCGACGTCTTCGCCGCGGGCACCAGCCTCTTCGGGATCGGCGACATCGCGGCGCTCGCGCAGCACACCCACAAGTTCGAGTCGCGGTACACCGACCGGCTCATCGCGCCGTGGCCCGAGGGTGCGGCCGTGTACCGGGACCGCTCGCCCGTCCACCACGTCGACCGTCTGCACGGGGAGCTGCTGCTCCTGCAGGGCACCGACGACCAGGTCGTGCCGCTCGCCCAGGCCGAGGGGATGGCCGCCGCGATGCGGGCGGCCGGGCGCGAGGTCGAGCTGGCCGTCTACGAGGGCGAGGGGCACGGCTTCCGGCGACGCGAGACCATCATCGACGCCCTCGAGCGCGAGCTCGCGTTCTACACCCGCGCGCTCCGCCTCGACGGGTGAAGCCGGGGGTCAGGTGTCGAGCGTGACGACCACGTGGGTCGTCGACGGGTCCTTCCGGGAACGCAGGCCGGCGAGGACGTGGTCCTCGCCCCGGTCCACGACGAGCTCGACGGTCGAGGGGAGGAACACCGGCTTCGTGAACCACACCCTGCTCCGTGACGGTCCGAGCGAGCCGCGGCCCAGCGACGCGAGCGTGCGGGCGTAGGTCCACATGCCGTGGGCGATGTGGCGGGGGAAGCCCATGGCCCGCGCCGAGAGCGGGTGCAGGTGGATGGGGTTGACGTCCCCGGAGACGGCGGCGTAGTCACGCCCGAGCCCCTCGGGAAGGCGCCACACCCCCGCCGCCGGACGGTCGGGCAGTGCGGGCGGAGCCTCGCCGCGGGGGGCGTCGTCCTCGCCCCGCCCGCGGGACAGGTAGACGCTGTCGCACTTCCAGACGAGCTCGTCGCCGACCCGTGCCTCGAGGCGGACGTCCAGGGTCCGGCCGCGGCGGTGCGGGTGGAGCGCACCGGCCGTGACGTCGAGCGTGAGCGGCTCCGTGACCTCCATGGTCCGGTGCGTGGTCACCCGGTTCTCGAGGTGCACCAGGCCGGGCAGGGCGAGCGGGAAGTCGGGGCGGGTCATCAGCGCGGTCTGGACGGGGAAGGCGAGCACCCAGGGGTACGGCTGCGGCACGGTGTCCGAGACGTCGAGGCCGGTGAGGCGCTGGTACGCGGCGAGGCGGTGCCGGTCGATGCGGACGTCCTCGACGCGCAGCGTGCGCTCGGGCACCTCGCCGCCCCGTCGGCCGCGGGCCGTCAGTGCCGCCCGGGCGAGCAGCGGCGCCGTCGACGGGACGGACGGGAGGGTCTCGACGGCCACCGTCAGGCCCCCAGGAGGCTCTGGCCGCAGACCCGCACGACGTTGCCGGACACCGCGGACTGCGCGTCGGCCGCGAAGTACGCGATGGTCTGCGCGACGTCCACGGGGAGCCCGCCCTGCGCGAGGCTGTTGAGCCGTCGGCCGAGCTCGCGGGTGGCGACGGGGACCTTCGCGGTCATCTCGGTCTCGATGAAGCCGGGCGCGACCGCGTTGACGGTGATGCCGCGGCGCCGGAGTGCGGTGTCGGCCGCCCAGCCGTCGACGAGGCCGATGACGCCGGCCTTCGACGCGGCGTAGTTGGTCTGCCCGCGGTTTCCCGCGATGCCGGCGATCGACGACACGAGCACGACCCGCCCGCCGTCACGGAGGCCGTCGTCGGCGAGCAGCGCCTCGTTCATCCGCAGGATGGAGGCGAGGTTGACCTCGATGACCGAGGACCAGCGGTCGGCGTCGGTGTTGGCCAGCAGCTTGTCGCGGGTGATCCCGGCGTTGTGCACGACGACGTCGAGGCCGCCGTGTCGGGTGCGGCAGTGCTCCGCGATGCGGGGGCCGGCATCGTCGGCGGTCACGTCGAGCTGGAGGGCGGTGCCACCCACCTCGTTGGCGACCGCGGCGAGCGACCCCCCGGCCGCCGGGATGTCGACGCAGACGACGGTCGCGCCGTCCAGGGCGAGGGTCCTCGCGATGTCCGCACCGATCCCGCGCGCCGCGCCGGTGACGACGGCGACCTTGCCCGCGAGGGGACGCTCGGCGTCGTCCGGGGCGCCTGCCGGCTCCCCCTCGCCCACGCGGAACACCTGGCCGTCGACGTAGGCCGACCGCCCCGAGAGGAGGAAGAGCACGGTGCCGAGCGCCGCGGCCTCGGAGCCGTCCGCGACGAGGACGAGGTTGGCGGTGGCACCGGCCCGCAGCTCCTTGCCGACGGACCGGGTGATGCCCTCGAGGGCCCGACGGGCGGCACGCTGCGCCACCGTGCCGGCCCGCTCGGGGTCGCGGCCGACGACGACCACCCGCGCGCACCGGCCGAGCCGCTTGAGGGCGGGCGCGAGGGTGGCACGCAGGGACTCGAGGTCGGCGGGCGTCTCGGCGGCCGTGAGGTCGACCACGACCCCGCCGAGCCGCGGGCCGTCGGGCACCTCCTGCACGAGGGTGGCGCCGGCCGCGGTCAGCCCGTCGCGCAGGGCGGTCAGGGCGGGGGTGTCGGCGTGGCCGCCGACGAGCACGGGGCCGTCGACGAGCGGGGCGCCGGGCACGTGGCGGCGCAGCGGCACCGGCTGGGGCAGTCCGAGGGTGCTCGCGAGCTTCTTGCCGAAGCCGCTGCTGACGAAGGAGGTGTAGCCGTCGGCGCGGGCCATCAGGCGGCCTCGAGGATCGCGACGACGCCCTGGCCACCCGCCGCGCAGATCGAGACCAGCCCACGTGCGCCGGAACCCTTCTCGTGGAGCAGCTTGGCCAGCGTGGCGACGATGCGCCCGCCGGTGGCCGCGAACGGGTGGCCCGCCGCGAGCGAGGAACCGGTGACGTTGAGCTTCGTGCGGTCGATCGCACCGAGCGGGGCCTCGAGACCGAGGCGCTCGCGGCAGAACTCCTCGTCCTCCCAGGCCGCCATCGTCGAGAGGACCGTGGCGGCGAAGGCCTCGTGGATCTCGTACAGGTCGAAGTCCTGGAGGTTCAGGCCCTGGCGCGCCAGCATCCGGGGCACGGCGTAGGCGGGGGCCATGAGCAGGCCCTCCTCGCCGGTCAGGTAGTCGACCGCGGACGTCTCACCGTCGACGAAGAACGCGAGCGGCTTGAGCCCGTGCTGCTCGGCCCACTCCTCGGAGCCGAGGAGCACGGCGGAGGCGCCGTCGCTGAGCGGCGTCGAGTTGGCGGCCGTCATCGTCGCGTCCGGGCCGGTGCCGAACACGGTGCGCAGGGACGCGAGCTTCTCGAGGGTGCTGTCCGGGCGGAGGTTCTGGTCGCGGGTCAGGCCGAGGTACGGGGTCATGAGGTCGTCGAAGAAGCCGGCCTCGTACGCGGCCGCGAGCTTCTGGTGGCTCGCCAGGGCGAGCTCGTCCTGGGCCTCGCGGGTGATCCCCCACCGGGCGGTCGTGATGGCCATGTGCTCGCCCATCGACATGCCGGTGCGCGGCTCGGCGGCGTCCGGGACCTGGACGCCGAGGTCCGTGGGGCGCAGGGCGAGGGCGGCTTTCGCGCGGTCGGCGGGGGTCTTGGCGCGGTTGAGCCGGAGCAGCTTGCGACGCAGCTTCTCGTGGACGACGACCGGGGCGTCGGACGCCGAGTCGACCCCACCCGCGATGCCGGAGTCGGCCTGCCCGAGCGCGATCTTGTTCGCGACGAGGATGGCCGCCTCGAGACCGGTGCCGCACGCCTGCTGGACGTCGTAGGCGGGCGTGGCCGGTGACAGGCTCGAGCCGAGGACCGCCTCCCGGGTGAGGTTGAAGTCGCGGCTGTGCTTGATGACGGCGCCGGCGACGACCTCGCCGAGACGCTCCCCCGCGAGCCCGTGCCGGGCCACGAGGCCCTCGAGCGCGGCGGTGAGCATGTCCTGGTTCGAGGCCTCGGCGTAGGCGCCGAACTGGCGGGCGAACGGGATGCGGTTGCCGCCGAGGACGGCTGCGCGGCGGGTGGTGGTCACCGGGGTGGCTCCTGGTTCGTCGACGGGCGGCGGCCGGTCGGCTCGCCGCCATCTATGCGATACCGAAGGTATCAGGTACCCGGAGTCCCTGCTACCGTCCTGACCCGTGACCTCCGCGACGCGCCCGACCGACGGCCGCAGCGCCCGGTGGGACGAGCACCGGCTCGCCCGACGGCGTGAGCTCGTCGAGTGCGCGTTGCGTGCCGTCCGCGACCACGGCGCCGGCGTCGGGATGGACGAGGTCGCCGCCGCCGCGGGCACGTCGAAGACCGTCCTCTACCGCCACTTCACCGACCGGGCCGGGCTCTACGCCGCCGTCGCCGACCGGGTCGACGGCACCATCATCCGCGGCATCACCCGCGCGGCGGGCGACGGTGCGGGCCACCGCTCCCGGGAGATCGTGCGCGCCGTCATCGGTGCCTACCTCCACCTCGTCGAGGACGACCCCGAGGTGTACCGCTTCATCGTCAACGCACCGATCCTGTCGCCCGGGGAGCGGCCGGACGGCGACGTGACCGCCGGGATGACGGGCCGGATCGCCGAGCACGTCGCCGCCATCGTCGGCGGGCGCCTCGGTGAGGGCGACGACGGCACCGCCCGGCTCTGGGGCACCGCGCTCGTCGGGATGGTCCGCGCCGCCGCCGACGCCTGGCTCGCCGACGGGGGCGCGGACGCCGGACGCAGCGCCGACGACCTCGCGGACGCCCTCACGGCGCTGCTGTGGGACGGCCTGCGCCCCGCGCCCTCGCCCCCCGCCCTCGCCTGACCCCTGTGCCTGTATCGGGTCACCCGAGAAACCCTCAGGGGGTCCACCAGGGGCGGAGCGGCAGCCCGTGCCGGCCCTGCTCGTCCGTCTTGGCGGCCAGGACGTGGTGCAGCTGGACCTCGTTGCGCTCGAACCCGAACCGCGACCCGGCCATGTAGAGGCCCCACACGCGCGCGGTGCCCTCACCGACCTCCTCGACGCACTCGTCCCAGTGCTCGACGAGGTTGCGGCACCAGCCGGCCAGCGTCAGCGCGTAGTGCTCGCGGAGGTTCTCCTCGTGGAGCACCTCGAGCCCCACGTTCTGTGCCTCGGTGATGATCCGCCCCGACCCGGTCAGCTCGCCGTCGGGGAAGACGTACCGGTCGATGAAGTGCCCGGTCTCCTGACGGCGGTTGTGCGGGCGGGTGATGCAGTGGTTGAGCAGCAGGCCGCCGGTGCGCAGCCGGTCGCGGATGAAGCCGAAGTACTGCGGGTAGTTGCGGACGCCGATGTGCTCCGTGAGGCCGATCGACGAGACGGCGTCGAAGCCGGTCTCGCGCACCGCGCGGTAGTCGCTGTGCCGGACCTCCGCGAGGTGGGAGAGGTCCTCGTCCGCGATCGCCTTCTGCGCCCACCCGGCCTGCTGGCCGGAGAGGGTCACCCCGAGGACGCTCACCCCCCGCCGCGCCGCGTAGCGCACCATCCCGCCCCAACCGCACCCGATGTCGAGCAGCCGGTCACCGGGCTGGAGGGCGAGCTTGTCGAAGACCAGGCGGTACTTGTTCTCCTGGGCCTCCTCGAGCGAGGACTCCGACGACGGGTAGCACGCGCACGTGTACGTCATCGACGGGCCGAGGACCATCTCGTAGAAGCGGTTCGAGACGTCGTAGTGGTGATGGATGGCCTCCGCGTCGCGGGTCATCGAGTGCCGCAGGCCCTCTGCGACCCGGCGCCAGCGGGGCAGCGCCTCCTGCGGCGGCGGGGGCGGCGGGGCGAGCGCCTTGATCCCCAGCGTGCGGGACAGCTCGAGGACCTCGTCGCGGCCGGGGCGGCGGAACCGGATGTCGGCCATGTCGACGAGCAGGTCGTACGGGTCACCCGGGTGGACGCCCGTCACGCTGAGGTCGCCGGCCACGTAGGCGCGGGCGAGCCCGAGGTCTCCCGGGGCGGTGGCCAGGTAGGAGATCCCCCGGGGCGTCTCGATCCGCAGCCGGCGGGCGGAGTCGGGCGGACCGGTGGCGGACCCGTCGTACGCCTCGATGCGCAACGTCAACGGTCCGTCGACGACGGACTCGACGATCTGGGCGATGCTCACTCCATCCTCCTGTGCTGGTCAGGCACCGCGCACGGCCTTGGCGTACAGGTCGGGCAGGCGGTGACCGGGGTCGTAGCGCTCCTTGAGCGCCGGGTAGTCGGCGCCGCCGTAGTGGCGCCAGAAGGTCTCCTCGTCGTAGAAGGCCTCCGAGTACAGCGACTTGTGGCCGCCCAGGCGGCTCACCTCGTCCTCGATGCTGCGGTTGGTGGCACCCGACCCCTGCGCGGGGTCGACCGGCACCGTGGACCAGAAGCCGACGTTGACGTACCGCTCCCCGGGTCGCAGCGGGTACAGCGTCCACGACTCGTCGTCTCGAAGGGTCAACGGGCACAGCCAGATCGGTTCGATGGGCACCTCGCGCAGGAACCAGCGCAGGAACTCCGCCGTGTGCGCGAGCGGGATCTCGACGTCCTGGACGACGCGCTCGCGTGGCGGGCGACCCTTGCGCGCCTCCAGCCGGTCGGCGACGTCGAAACGGCGGTCGAGCGCGACGAGCTTCCAGTAGACGCTCGAGCGCAGCCAGCGCCGGGGCCACACGCGGCGGACGAGCGGGTGCTGCGCGCCGAAGGCCCGCGAGCACCAGAACCAGTCGGTGTCCCAGCGCCAGAGGTAGTCGAGGGTGCTCAGGGTGTCGCGGCGCGGGCGTGGGCCGTCGTGCTGGATGGACCGGTAGAACACGTCCTGGCCGGTGTAGTCGCTCGTCGGGCCGGGCTCGTCGGAGCGGAGGCCGAGCACGAGGTAGGCCTCGTCGGCACTGAAGACCACCCCGTCGACGTAGTCGACCTCCTCGCCCTCGTGGGCACCGGTGGACATCACCTCGTCGACGGCGGCGAGCAGGGCGTCGAGGTCGTGGAAGCGCACGTGCCGCAGGGAGACCGTGCGCCCGACCGGTTCGAGCTCGATGCGCAGCCGGGTGGCGTAGCCGAGCGTGCCGTAGGAGTTCGGGAACCCGCGGAAGAGGTCGGTGTGCCGGCCCGCGGCGTCAGCGGTGACCACCTCGCCGTCGCCGGTGAGCACGTCCATCTCGAGCACCGACTCGTGCGGCAGGCCGTTGCGCCACGAGGTCGACTCGATGCCGAGCCCGGTGACCGCGCCACCGAGGGTGATGGTCCGCAGCTGCGGGACCACGAGGGGGGTCAGGCCGTGCGGGAGGGTGGCGTCGACGAGGTCCTCGTAGGTGCACATCCCCTGGACGTCCGCGGTGCGAGCCTGCGGGTCGACGTCGATGACGCCGGTCAGGCCGCTCGTGTCGAGGCCCGGTGCGTCGGTGGCCGTCCGGGAGCGGAAGAGGTTGCTGGTGCGCTTGGCGAGGCGCACCGGGGACCCGTCGGGGATGGCGTGGTAGCTGGCGACGAGCCGCTGCACCCCGGCGTCGTGGGCCGCGAACCCGGTGGTGGGGACAGACGAGACGGTCATGACGCCACCTCCAGGACCTCGACGCGGTCACCCACCCGCACGGTACCCACCTGCCCGACGGCCGCGTACAGGCCCGGGCACGCGTTGCCGGTCCCCTCGACCGCGAGGACGACCTCGCCCACGCTCACGACGTGCCCCGCCAGGGTCTCCACCTCGGCGGTCGGGACGTCGAGGACGAGGTTGGCCCGGGCGTGCGGGGAGTCCTCGCCGACGAGCGAGACGGCCGCCCGCTTCGGGCGGTCCCCCGCGAGCCCGGTGAGACCGACCTCCGTGGCGTCGTGATCGACACCCTCCTGCCCCCGCTCGGGGAACGTGTGGATGGCCCGGACCTTCATCTGCATGCCCCATGCATACACCCGCCGTGTTCCGATCCGGTGAAGCGGTCCCCGCCAGGATCGCACCGGACCCGGCCAGGACCCGGGCGACGCCGGCCCCACGGACCGCCCCTGGCCACCGCAGCGGTTGATCAGGGGTGAGCCCGAGCGCACACCCGCCACGCGAGAGATCAGGCGAGCACTGCCGCCGGAGCAGGGAACGGAGTGCCGTTGGCGACCCGGAGCTGACGCCGCGTGTACCCCACGAGGGCGGTGAGCTGCTTCCCGCTGAGGCGTTCGCACACCCAGTCCCAGTGCAGCGAGCACCAGTCCCCGGCACGGACCGCCCCGGCCAGCCCGAGGCCGTCGTGACGCAGCACCGCCACCTCGTCCCGCGCCTCGGCGAGGAACAGCCGGCGCCCGTCCCAGCGCAGCGGCCGGGACCGGACGACGGCCTGCGGCCCCAGGACCTCGACCACCTGTCCCCAGCGGACCCGACACCGGTCGAGCACGTGGAGCGGCTCATCGACCCGCCCCTCGCGCAACAGCCCGAGCCAGGGGTAGACACCGAACACGTGGAAGGAGTGGTGCGGCAGCGCTCCGGCCGGCACGGCGTCGGCCATCCTCGACCATGACCGACCGGCGCGGGCGCGGAACCGGCTCTCGAGGGAGTCGCCCATGAGCCGGGGCCCCACCCGGCCGAGCAGCTCGTTGCCGACCCAGTAGGCCTCGACGACACGGGGGTCGAGGGGGTCGCCGAGCCGGTTGGCGGCGGCGATGAGCTCGAGGTAGGGCCAGGCGCCCTCGAAGCCGCGGGCCAGTCGGCGCAGGTCCGGGTCATCGACGCCGGCGGCCACCTGCTCCAGCAGCTGGTGCGACGCATCCGGCCCGCAGTACCCCAGCGCGTTCGGGGGGTAGGCGTAGGCCGCGAACCGCAGCGCACCGCTGATCGGCGACGACATCGGCTATCCGCCCGCGTCCATCCGGACCGGCATGGCATCCGGGGCCGGGCGACGTCCGCCGAGCCAGAGCGCCAGGGCACCGCCCATGACCAGCATCGCGAGCCACGCCGCCTGCGGGGCGAGGGCGACCCCGTTCACCGCAGCGTCGAGACCCGCCGTGACGGGGGCCGCGAGGACGAGAACGGCGGTCACGTCGACCGCCTGCGCCCGGGCCAGCGCCCCGAACCAAGTGCCGACGTAGCCGGCGAGCAGCACCCCGGTCAGCAGCACCCACCCGGCCTGCGCCGCCGTCATCGCGAAGAGCCCTCCGAGCTGACCGCGCACACCGAGCCAGCCGAGCAGGGCGACGGACCCCAACCCCATCCGCGCCAACCCGACCGTCCACGACGAGACGCCGGCGAGCAGCCGCTTGGCCACCACGACCTCGACGGACCACAACAGCGTGGCGGCCAGGATCAGCGCCCCGGGCACCCCGAACGCGCTCGGCAGCCCCCCGGCCAGGCCCAGCTGGCCGCCCACGAGAAGCCCGATGGCCAGCCAGTGGCCCCACTGCAGCCGCTCCCCGAGGAAGGGGATCGCGAGCAGCGCCACCCAGAGGATGAGTGTCTTGTGGATGAAGGCGGCCTGCGGGGAGGACGCCCGGGCCATCCCTTCGAAGAACAGCACGAAGGGCACGCTGCCGCCGATGATGCCGATCGCGCCCAGGGCAAGCCACTGCCCCCGTCCGGCGGGCCGGGTGAGCCGCGCCCCGGTGCGGGCACCGAGCAGGACCACGGCGAGCAGCACCACCGCGGCGACGAGGTTCTTGGCCGTCGTGTACACGGTGGCGCTCCCGAAGGCCCTCACACCCGAGGAGTTGAGGAACACCGCCACACCGCTGATGACCGCCGTGGTCAGGGCCAGGAGGATGCCGGTCCGGCGGGTGGGGTTCATGGTGGGTCCTTCGTCGTCGGGTCGGGGGTCGTGGCAACGGGGGTGGTGGCAGCGGGGGTCGTGGCCCGGATGGAGGAGGCGGTGCGGGCCTCCTCCGCCGAGAGGCGGCCGAGGGCGAAGCCGGAGTGGCAGACCAGCCACTCCCCGACGCCGACCGGGCCGTCGAGGGTCACCAGGGACACCCGGGAGTCCCGGTGCGGTGCGCGGACCAGGGCCGTGCGGTCGGGCCCGAGCTGCACCACCTGGGCGATCTCACCGAGGCACATCGGCCCACCCCCTCTCGGGGGCGGCGGGGAGCGCCGCGGCGTGCGGGATGGCGTCGAGCACGGCCATGACGGCTCCGGGAACCGCAGCCGTCACCGCCGGCGACAACGGTGCACCGTGCTCGAAGCCCGCCGCCTCGACGCCGACGACGCGCAGGTACGCGGGCAGGCGGTGCAGCGCCCGCGCCAGCTCCACCGCAGTCGCCAGCCCGAAGGCATGGGTGCCCCCGAGTCCGGTCCGGCCCCACGCACCGTCGGTCAGCGGATCGAGGCCGGCGCCGGTCTCGAGGACCCGGAGCGTTCCCGGCACGGCATCCTCGCCCGAGCACACGGCGTCGACGACGACGACCCGCTCGCGGTCGTCCCAGAGCTCGACGAGGTCGGTGGGGTCCCCGTGCTCGATGACCTCGACCCGCGGGTCCGCGAGTGCGGCGACGGTCCGAGCGACGTGCAGTCCGACCGCGTCGTCGCCCCGGTCGGGGCTGCCGAGCCCGACGACGAGGACCGTGCCGGGACTCATGCCCGGTCCACGGTCAGGTCGAGGAAGTGGGTCGCGCAGGAGATGCACGGGTCGTAGTTCCGGATGGCCTGCTCGCAGCGGTGCTGGAGTGCGTGGTCGTCCAGCCCGGACCAGGTCTCGACCAAGGTGCGCAGGTCGGCCTCGACGCTGCGCTGGTTCTGCGACGTCGGCGGGACGATCTGCGCATCCCGGATGATCCCGCCGTCGTCGATGACGTAGCGGTGGAAGAGGGTGCCGCGCGGCGCCTCGCTGGCACCGAAGCCCTCCCCTGCCCGAGGCGGGACGGGGACGCTCGGGTCGGCTCCGTCGCTCCAGCCGTCGATGATCCGCAGCGCCTCGCTGAGGGCCTCGACCAGCTCGACGGCGCGCACGACGATGGACCGGAACGGGTTCCGGCAGGTCGGCCCGAGCCCGGCCGCCGTGGCGGCATCCCGCGCGACGTCGCAGAGCCGGTCCGAGTTCAGGGAGTACCTGGCCAGCGGTCCGACGACGTACGGTTCCGGCGACCCGTCGAGGCGGGAGTGCAGGGCGTTGGAGTGCTCGACGTGGAACTCACGGATGTGCTCGCCGAAGTCGCGCACGGGGAACGCCCCGCCCGAGGACGTGACGACGCTGCCGGCCTCGATCGGGTAGCCGCTGTCCGCCCGCAGCGACAGGTACTCGTACGGCTGTTCCATCTCGGGGAACTCGAACCCCGCGACCAGGGACACCGTCGCCACCGCGTCCTCGAGCGCGCGCTCGAGCCGGCCGCGCACCGAACGCAGCTCCTCCCTGGTCGGCATCCGGTAGAAGCCACCGACGCGGACGTTCACCGGATGGATCGACCGGCCGCCGACGACGTCCATCAGGTCGTTGCCGGCCTTCTTGATCCGCAGCCCCCGCTCGACGACCCGGGGGTGGTCCGCCGCCATCTCGATCGCACCGTCGTACCCGAGGAAGTCCGGGGCGTGGAGCAGGAAGATGTGCAGCGCGTGGCTCTCGATCCACTCGCCGCAGTAGAGCAGCCGCCGCATCCGCCGGATCTCCTCGGTCACCTCGACCCCGCAGGCGTCCTCGACCGCCCAGCACGAGCTCGTCTGGTAGGCCACCGGGCAGATGCCGCAGATCCGGGCGGTGATGTCCGGCGGCTCGGTGTGCGCACGGCCCCGGAGGAAGGCCTCGTAGAACCGCGGCGGCTCGTAGATGCGCAGCTGCACGTCCGTGACGACACCGTCGCGGAACTCGATGTGCATCGCACCCTCCCCCTCGACCCGGGCCAGGGTGCCCACGTGCATGACCTGGCCACCGTCGGTGAGCTTGTGCGTCACCGGTCCACCCCCTCCTCGGTCTCCGTCCGCCGCGTCGGCTCGTGCCGCTCGCTCTCGCGCCGGAAGGGCTCGGCGGCGGCATTGAAGGTCCGGAAGATCCGCATCACCTCGGGGTCGCTCATCCCGAGCACGCCGAGCCGGGCGGCGATGCCCGCGGTGTTGGGGGTGTCCTGGGGTCCGAAGCAGCCGTAGCAGCCGCGCTCGAAGGTCGGGCACAGGGCGCCGCAGCCGGCCTGGGTCACCGGGCCGAGGCACGGGGTCCCGTGGGCGACGGTGACGCAGACGGTGCCACGCCGCTTGCACTCCACGCACACACTGTGCGAGGAGACGCGGGGGCTGCGGCCCTGGATGGACGCGGCGAGCACCTCGAGCAGCTGGTGCTTGTCCACCGGGCATCCGCGCAGCTCGAAGTCCACCGCGACGTGGGCGGAGATCGGCGTCGCCCTGGACAGGGTCGAGAGGTACTCCGGGTGGGCATAGACGATCGACCGGAACTCGGCGACGTCACCGAAGTTGCGCAGCGCCTGGATGCCCCCGGCCGTGGCGCACGCGCCGATCGTGATGAGCCGGTGCGACACCGCGCGGACCTGCTGGATGCGCTCGAGGTCCCCCGGTGTCGTGATCGAGCCCTCGACGAGCGAGACGTCGTAGGGCCCCTCCACCACGGCGCGGGTCGCCTCCGGGAAGTAGGCGATCTCCACGAGTCCCGCCACGGCCATCAGCTCGTCCTCGCAGTTGAGGAGCGTGAGCTGGCACCCGTCGCAGGAGGCGAACTTCCACACCGCCAGCTTCGGTCGTCTCCGTCGGGTTCCGGCGGGAAGCTGGTCGTGGCTCTCGGTGACGGACATCGCTACAGCTCCGCTCTGGCCATCAGGGGCTCCAGCACGTCGTAGGTGAGCACCGGACCGTCGACGCAGATGAAGAGCTCGCGCAGCTGGCAGTGGCCGCACAGGCCGACGCCGCACTTCATGTTGCGTTCCATCGACAGGCGCAGCCGGGTGGGGGGCACCCCGCGCTCGGCCAGCGCCGACGCGGCGTACCGCATCATCACCTCGGGCCCGCAGACGAGCGCCAGGCTGTTCGTCGCGTCGAACCCGCCCCGGGTGATGAGCTGGGTGACCAGGCCCACCCGCCCCCGCCAGGCGTGCTGGCCGTTGTCGACGGTCACCTGGACGTCGATGTCGTGCTCGCGGCCCCACCGCTGCAGGTCGTCCCCGAACAGGACGTCCTCGGGGGTTCGCGCCCCGTAGAGGAGCAGGACCCGGCCGTAGTCGGAGCGGGTGGCGCACAGCTCGAGGACGGCCGGGCGCAACGGCGCCAGCCCGATGCCGCCGGCGACGAACACGACGTCTCCGCCCCGACCCGACGACACCTCCCACCCGGTGCCGAACGGACCGCGGATGCCGAGCTCGGTGCCCGGCACGGCCCGCACCAGGGCCCGGGTGACCGTGCCCACGTCGCGGATGGTGTGCTCGAGCCCGTCCGGGTGGGCCGGGTCGCCGCTGATCGAGATGGGCGCCTCCCCCACGCCGAATGCCTGCATCATCGTGAACTGGCCGGGCGCGAACGCCAGGGGCTCACCGTCGACCGGGTCGAGGACGAGGGTGTACGTGTCGCGAGTGTCCTGACGATGGCGCCGGACGACGAACCGGCGCGGGAGGAAGGGGTCCGGCGGCGGGTGGACGTCGGCACCCTGGCGGGTCAGCGCGGTCATACCCGGGTCCCGTACAGGTCGAGGAGCCGGACCCGCGCCGACTGCACCCGGGCGGACATCACCGTGACGACACGCTGGAGCAGGGCGTACCCGACGGCTGGGTCCTCAGCGGCCTTCTGACGCAGGCAGGCACCATCGAACGCGATCGCACTGGTCTCCTCCGTGGCGCGGGCATCGAAGGTCCAGCGGTAGGGAGGGACGAGCCAGGACCACCCGACGACGTCGTCGGCGTGGGCGGTGTCGACGACCACCGCCGGTCCGGCAGGTGCCTGCACCTCGAGGGCCACGCGACCGCGCCGCACGACGTAGAACGTGTCGGCGTGCTCGCCCTCGTGGAAGAGGTGCTGGCCCGGGCGGAAGTGCACGTTGCGCCCACAGCCGACGACCAGGGCGGCCACCGAGTCGTCGAGCCCGTGGAAGAACGGGTGCCGGGGAAGGTACTCCTGGATGCTCTGCACGACGGCTCCTTCACCCGCCTCCGGGGACGGCCGGCGCCGGGGCGTTCCCGGGCAGGTTCGACCCCGGGAGCCCGCGCAGGGCCGCGGCCTCCGCGGTGATGTCGATCGCGGCGGGGCACCAGGTGACGCACCGTCCGCACCCCACGCAGCCGGATGAGCCGAACTGGTCCTGCCAGGCCGCCAGCTTGTGCGTCATCCACTGCCGGTAGCGCGACGCGGGCGACTCGCGAACGATGCCGCCGTGGATGTAGGAGAACTCGGCGTTGAAGCACGAGTCCCAGACCCGGTGCCGCTCCATCTCGTCGCCGGTGAGGTCGGCCACGTCCTCGACGGTGGTGCAGAAGCAGGTCGGGCACACCATGGTGCAGTTCGTGCACGACAGGCACCGCGACGCGACCTCGGACCACTGCGGGCTGTCGGCGCGCGCATAGAGCAGCTCCTTGATCCCGTGGGTGTCGAGCCGACGCCCCATCTGCCGGGCAGCCCGCTCCGTCACGGCCGCCGCCGCGTCCACGTCCCGCGGTGCGGCAGGCCCTGCGCCCACCGCGTCGAGGACCTCGGCTCCGCGCTCCGTGCCCACCTCGACGACGAACCGGTGACCACCGTCGAGCACCTCGGTCAGCGACAGGTCGAACCGCGCCCCCCGCCCCACCTCGGGACTGGGCCCGGTGCCCATCGAAGCGCAGAAGCACGTGCCCCCCGGGTCCGAGCACGCGACCGCGACGATGAACGCCTCCGCACGGCGCTGGGCGTAGTCCGCGTCCCCGAAGCCGCGGCCGGCCAGGACGGTGTCGTGGATGCCGACGGCGCTGAGGTCGCAGGACCGCACTCCGAGAAGTGCGTAGGGCGGGCCACCCTCGACCGCGGCGGCGTCGGCGCCGACCTTCGGATCGACCTCGAAGCCACGACCGTCCGGGGTGCGCCGACCCCGCCACACCAGCTGGTCGGTGGGGAAGAAGACGGGCTTGGCCGACTGGGCGCCGGCGGCGAAGCCGAAGAAGGCGCCATCGTCACGGCGACGGAGCCGATAGCTGCCGGGCGCCTGCTCGTCTCCCCACCCCCGCGGCAGCTCGTCCACCCCGCTGATGGGACCGTTGACGATCGCTCCTGACCGCACGGTGGGCCCGATCACCGTGTATCCCCTGGCGACGAGGCCGTCGACCAGCACCTGCAGGCCGGCGACGTCGATCACCTTGGTCTCCACCATCACGCCTCCCGGGCGGTGGGGAATGCACATCTGGCAGTCCCCACCATAGGCCCGCGCAACCCCGGTGGGACTGTGACTTCGGGCATGCCGCCGCGAGGCACGACGAGGGTGGTCGGCCGATGGCCGCGCCACGTCCCTCGGTGCCCCGATCGCTGGCGCGATCAGGGCTGTCGGTGGATGTGGAGGGTCCGCTTCGCTCCCGAGTCCCCCACCACCACCACAGCCCCGATCGCTGGCGCGATCAGGGCTGTCGGTGGATGTGGAGGGTCCGCTTCGCTCCCGAGTCCCCCATCACCACCACAGCCCCGATCGCTGGCGCGATCAGGGCTGTCGGTGGATGTGGAGGGACTCGAACCCCCGGCCTCTCGCGTGTGAAGCGAACGCTCTAACCAACTGAGCTACACATCCGGGTGCCGTAGCGGCCTGCCGAGAATACCCGGACGCTCCGGCGGGCGGAAATCGGGCCCCGAGATGCCGCGACCGGTGCTTCACCCCGGAAGCCCTCGCTTCGCGGGGGAAGCCTTCTCGGGGGAAGCGCGGGCTTCTCGGGTCACCCGATAAACCCGCAGGGGGGCGGCGGGGAAGCGGGGAGGAGGAGGCGGCGAGCGGGGGAAGGAGGCGGGACGGCCGCGCCTCAGAGCCCGGCGTGGGCGCGCAGCCAGCCGGCCATCGCGTCCGGGAGGAAGCCCGGCACCCCGACGACCCACAGGGTGAGCCAGACGACCCCGAGCACGAACGCGAACGTCACGACCGTGACCGCCACCTTCACGACGAGGGACTGCCGCTTCATCCACTCCTCCCAGGCCCGGACCTTGTCCTTGACGAACTCGAGGAGCCGCTGGGCGGGGTCGAACTCCGAGGCCCAGATCGCGATGCCGATGATGACGATGAGCCAGCCGGGGCCCGGCAGGGGCACCAGGGCCAGCCCACCGAGCACGAGGACGAGGCCCACGAGGAAGACGACCACCCGGTACACGGGGTACCACGTGCCGTGGTCCCGGATCCGTCGCCTCCACGCCCAGTCCGGCCCGACGAGATCGACCTCGTCGGGCGGCGTGCGCTCCTCGCTCACCGCTCCCCCACCCTGCGCCGCCTCCTCGTCGTCATGCTGCACGTCCCTCACGGGTCCACCGTGCGCCCGGCGTGGGCCGCCCACACGTCCATGACGCTCGCCGTGACCGGGCCCGGGACCGGCAGCACGCGCCCGTCGGCCGACGACACCGGGAGGACGTCCTTGATCGAGGAGGTGAGGAAGACCTCGTCGGCCTCGGTGAGCACCGAGAGCGGCAGCGCCTCCTCGACCACCTCGAGACCGTCCTCACGGCACCACTCGAGGACGAGCTCGCGCGAGATCCCGGCGAGGCAGCCGCTGTCGAGCGGCGGGGTCCGCAGCACTCCCCCGGTGACGACGAAGACGTTGCTCCCCGTCGCCTCGCACAGCTCACCGCGGGTGTTGCCGAAGATCGCCTCGAGGGCGCCCTGCTCGTGGGCCCGGGCGAGCGCGACGACGTTGTCGGCGTACGAGGTGGTCTTCAGCCCGGCCGTGGCCGACCGCTCGTTGCGGACCCAGGGGACGGTGACGACGGCACCGTCGGCGGGGGGCCGGTCGTGCGCGACGGCCGTGACGATGTAGGTGAGGTCGGAGTCCAGGCGGTCCGACCCCAGCGGCCCGCGGCCCCCCGTGACGGTCCAGCGGAGCCGGCCGAAGGCGATCGGCTCCCCGGCGAGCACGGCGTCGATGCCGTCGCGGACCCGGTCGTGGTCGGCCGCGGGCAGCCCGAGGCCGGCCATCGTGCGGTCGAGGCGCCCCAGGTGGCGGCCGACGGCGAACGGGGTGCCGTCCTCGATCTTCGCGGTCTCGAACGCGCCGTCGCCGACGGTCACGCCGTGGTCGACGGCACTCACGGCGGGTGCGTCGGCCCGCACCCGGGCGCCGTCGACCCACACACGGATGTCGGTCATGCCTCACAGCCTCCCAGATGCGGCCGGTCGCCCCGTGGCAAGGGCGACGAGACGCGCCGCCTTGAGCTCGGTCTCCTCCCACTCCTGAACGGCCGAGCTGCCCCAGGTGATCCCGGCGCCCGTACCGAACCGCAGCACCCGCCGGCCGTCGTCGCGGCGCGCCGTCCAGAACGTGCGGATGCCGACGGC
Organism: uncultured Actinomycetota bacterium; assembly: GCA_963709785.1. Lineage (GTDB taxonomy): Bacteria > Actinomycetota > Actinomycetes > Actinomycetales > Dermatophilaceae > Phycicoccus. Next base: position 141,265 of record CAVPXT010000011.1, read on the forward strand.
GAGCACTGCCTCGTCGCGGTCGGCGTCGACCCAGCCGACCGCACCGCAGTACGGCCCGCGAGGCACCGGCTCGAGGTCGGCGATCGCGAGCAGCGCGGTGTGCTTCGGGGCCCCGCTCACCGAGCCGGGCGGGAAGCTGGCCGCGAGGACGTCACGCCACCTCGTCCCCGGCCGCAGCCGGCCGGTGACGTCGGAGACGAGGTGGACCAGGCCGGGGTGCTCCTCGAGCCGGCAGAGGGAGCCGACGTCGACCGACCCCGGCACGCTGACGTGCTGGAGGTCGTTGCGCACGAGGTCGACGATCATGACGTTCTCGGCGAAGTCCTTGGGCAGCATCTCCCCCGCGGTCGGTGCCGTGCCCTTGATCGGGCTGGAGCGCAGCCGGTCCCCGTGCCGGACGAGGTAGGCCTCCGGGGACGCGCAGGCGACCTCGATCCCCGCCTCGGGCAGGTCGAGGGTGGCGGCGTACGGCGCCGGGTTGCCCCGGGCGAGCACCTCGCCCAGCGCGAGCACCGAGGCGTCCTCGGGCAGGTCGCGCTCGAGCACGCGGCAGAGGTTGACCTGGTAGACCGTCCCGGCGGCGATCCGACGACGGACCTCCTCGACACCCGCGAGGTAGGCGTCCCGGTCGAGGCTGGTCCGCCAGCCGCCACCGAGCTCGGGCCACTCCCCGGACGCGACGGGGCCCGCGGATCGCTCCACCTCGGCCATCCGCACGGCCGTCAGCTCCCCCTCGAAGGTCATGACGACGACCCAGAACCCGCTCGTCAGCGCGTCGGGGTCGTGGGCCACGGCCTCGATGCCGCGCGCCACGAGCGACCCGAACCGCGCCTCCGCCACGCCGAGCATCGTAGGGGGCGGGCACCGGGAGGGCCGGGCGGGTGCGGACCGGCTCAGCCCTGCGCGGCGCCGGGCGGCGCGGCGGTACCGGCGAGCCGGGCCTCGGCGACCGACCGACCCCAGGCGTACGCCCGCGCGAGCTCCCCCGGCGCGAGCGGGCCGGCCACGTCCTCGACGTAGAAGCTCTCCGGCCGGGCCACCTCGTGCAGACCGTGGCGACGGGCGAGGCGCGCCGCGCTGCGGGCCGCGGACCCCGGCATCCGGCGCACCGAGGTGGCGCGGGTGTCGAAGGTGACGACGTCGGCGTGCTCGTCCTCGTCGAGCCCGCCCAGCCACTCGCGCAGCCCGACCGCGTCCGAGCCCTCCGTGGCGCCGCGGCTGCGGGCGTCGCGCCGGGTCGACGGGCGGCTCATCGAGAAGGCGTGGGTCGGGCCGCCGGCGATGACGAGGTCGTGCTCGCCCAGCGTCGTGGGCGCCTCCTCGACCGGGAGCAGGTCGACCGGCAGGAGGTCCGCGACACCGGCCGCGACCTCGTGGGCGACCGCGGCGGTCTGCCCGAACATCGACTCGTAGACGACCAGTGCGCGTGCCATGGCGGGCCTCTTCCGGGACGTCCCGGGGCCGGGACGGGTCCCACCGCCACGCTACGCCGACGGGGCGTGGCCGACGGTGTCTCGTCGGTCACGCCCCGTCGGGGTCGGGCGGTGAGTCAGCTGGTGACCGTCGCCTCCTGCTCGAGCGCGGCGGCGACCCGGCGGTGCGCCTCCCAGATCGGCTCCGGCAGGTTCGCGAACTGCTTGAGGTGCTCGTCCCGGTGGCCGATCTCCTCGCGCCAGCGGGTGACGTCGATCGTGAGGATGGTGTCGAGGTCCCCCTCGTCGATCACGAGGCCGTCGAGGTTGAGCTCCTCCTTGGTCGGGATGGTGCCCACGGGCGTCTTGCGTCCCGTGACCTCGCCCTTCTTGTACTGGATGAGCCAGAGCAGGGCGCGGAGGTTCTCGCGGTACCCGGGCCACAGGAAGTGCCCGTCCTCGGGGTCGCGCTGGAACCAGTTGACGTGGGCGAAGACCGGCTGGTCCTTGGCCTCGCCGACGATCTTCAGCCAGTGCGCCGCGTAGTCGCCCTCGGGGTAGGACATGAACGGCCGCATCGACATCGGGTCGTAGCGCAGCTTGCCCTCGACGCCCTCCGCGGCGGCGGTCGCCTCGGCGCCGAGCGTCAGGCCGTCGTAGACGCCCTCGGCGAGGTCGTCGATCGCGCGGATGAGCGGCTCGCGGTCGCGGGTGCGCCCGCCGAAGATGATCGCGTCGATCTTGACGCCACGGGGGTCCTCGAAGTTCGGGGCGACGTTGGGCACGTTGGCCAACGTCGTCGTGAAGCGGCTGTTCGGGTGGGCCCAGGGGTCCCCCGCCTCGTCCGGGTTCCGGTCGGCGATGAGCTCACCCTTCCAGTCCCGCCAGCCGTCGACGTCGACCGGCCTGGCGGGCGTGCGTCCCTCCCACCAGACCTCGTGGGTCTTCTCGTTGTAGGCCACGTTCGTGAAGAGCGCCTCGGTCCCCGGCTCGATGGCGTCGAGCGCCGTGGGGTTGGTCTTCTCGTTCGTGTCCTTGGCGACGCCGAAGACGCCGTTCTCGGGGTTGAGCCCGTAGAGCTGGCCGTCCTCGGGGTCGACCCACAGCCACGCGATGTCGTCGCCGAAGAACGAGACGTGGTACCGCTCGCCGAGCGCGTCGGGTGCCAGGGTCATCGCGAGGTTGGTCTTGCCCGAGGCGCTCGGGAAGCCACCGCAGATGTGGTGGGTCTCGCCGGTCTCCTTGTCGGTGACGCCGAGGAGCATGAACTGCTCGCCGAGGAACTCACCGGAGGCCCAGCCGTCGTACGCCGCCTGGCGCAGGCCGTGGGCGATCTTGCCGAGGAGGGCGTTCCCGCCGTACGAGCTGCCGAAGTGCAGGATGGTCCGCTGGTCGGCGACGGTGACGAAGTAGCGCTTGTCGTCGGGGGTCCCCTGGCCGAGGTTCGGCAGGTCGCCGGTCACGTGCACGGCCCGCACGAACATGTCCGGGTCGGCGAGGTTGTTGATGAGGTCGACGCCGACACGCGCCATCCGGATCATGTGCAGGCACACGGTGCGGTTGTCGGTGATCTCGACACCGGCGGCGAAGCGCTCGAGCGGGCTGCCGGGCGGGGCCATGAGGTAGGGGATGACGTACATCGTCTTGCCCGCCATCGCGCCCTTCATGTGGCCCTCGACGACCGGGCGGACCTCGTCGGAGTGACGCCAGTTGTTGTAGACGCCCTCGTCCTCGGGACGGCTCGTGGCGACGATCGTGCGCTCCTCGGAGCGCGCGGTGTCCTTCGAGTAGCTGCGCGAGTAGTACAGGCCCTCGCCGGCGGGCTGGATCTCACCCTCGTCGAGGGACTCCCGGATGAGGCGGGCGTCGTCCGAGGCGTCGACCACCTCGATGCGCTCGGCGCCGAGGTGGTCCGCCCAGTGCAGGACGTACTCCCTCACGCTGCTGTTGGTCAGCCCCGCATCATCCAGGGACTTCTCCAGGTCGGCCACAATGCTCACCCTTTTCGGTCGTCGCGTGGTTCGGCCCGAGACCGGACGCCGCGACGTCGGGTGTCCGCTCTGCGAGATAGACATCGAACCGCACCCGGCCGAAGGGGGTCCACCGCGCAAGCGCTTAGACACGGGAGTCCTTCGTCACATCAGCGGTCGGACCGGAGACGCGGGTCACATGCGCACCCCCACGGCGCGACTTCCGCTGTGAGACAACGTTGTCATGCGCACCCGCTCGGCTCAGGTCGTCCTCAGCCTCCGACGCCTACCGTCGGGGCACCGGGCGGAGCGTGCCACGTCCCCGCCCCGGTCGGAGATGGCGGAGGTGGACCACGTGCGGCTGCTCCTCGTGGAGGACGAGCAACGGCTCGCCCGCCTCATCGGACAGGGACTGACCGAGGCAGGCTTCGTCGTCGACCTCGCCCACGACGGGGTGACCGGCGAGTCGCTCGCCACCGACCCCTCGTACGACGTCCTCGTGCTCGACCTCATGCTGCCGGGCCGCACCGGGGACGCGGTCCTGCACAACCTGCGCAGCGCCGGTGTGTGGACCCCCGCCCTCGTCCTCACCGCCAAGGACGGGGTCGACGACCTCACGACGGCGTTCGCCCTCGGCGCCGACGACTACCTCACGAAGCCGTTCAGCTTCGCCGAGCTCGTCGCGAGGCTCCGCGCCCTCGTGCGGCGGGGCGCCACCGAGCGCCCGGTCCCCCTGACGGTCGGGGACCTGACCCTGGACCCGGAGCACCGGACGGTGCGCCGCGGCGGGACCGAGGTCGCCCTCACCGCCAAGGAGCTGGCCCTGCTCACCCACCTCATGCGGCACCCCGGTCGGGTCGTCTCGACGCGCCAGATCCTCGACGCGGTGTGGGACCCCGCCTTCGACGGGACCGAGGCCATCGTCGACGTGTACGTCGAGTACCTGCGGCACAAGGTCGACACGCCCTTCGGGGTGCGGACGCTCGAGACGGTCCCCGGCGCGGGGTACCGGATCGTCGCACCGGGCACCCGGACCCCACCGGGGTAGTCTCCCGGGAGCGGACGACGGCGTGGAGGGGCAGCATGCGAGTACTGCTCGTGGAGGACGAGAAGCCGCTGGCGGAGACGGTCCGCCGGGGCCTCACCGAGGAGGGCTTCGTCGTCGACGTCGCGCACGACGGCGTGACCGGCCAGTGGCTCGCCACCGAGAACCCCTACGACGTCCTCGTCCTCGACATCATGCTCCCGGGGCGCAACGGCTACGACGTGCTCCGGAACGTGCGCGAGGCGAAGGTCTGGACCCCGGCCCTCATGCTCACCGCCAAGGACGGCGAGTACGACCAGGCGGACGCCTTCGACCTCGGGGCCGACGACTACCTCACGAAGCCGTTCAGCTTCGTCGTCCTCGTCGCCCGGCTGCGGGCGCTCGCGCGCCGGGGTGCACCGGCCCGCCCCGTCGCGCTCGAGGTCGGCGACCTCGTGCTCGACCCCGGCCGGCGGTCCGTGACCCGCGCCGGTGACCCGGTGGCGCTCACCCCGAAGGAGTTCGCCTTCCTCCACTACCTGATGCGCAACGCGGGTCAGGTCGTCTCGAAGGGCCAGATCCTCGACAACGTCTGGGACTCCGCCTACGACGGCAGCGACAACATCGTCGAGGTGTACGTGGGGTACCTGCGCCGCAAGCTCGACGCCGACCGGTCGGGCAGCGTCCTGGAGACGGTGCGCGGTGCCGGCTACCGGCTGCGCGAGGCCTGACCCGACGGGCGCCCGGGGCGTGCCTCACCGGGCCCGCGCACCGGCAGGCGCACCTCGAACCGGCACCACCCGTCGTCGGCCTCGGTGACCCGCACCTGCCCGTCGTGTGCCGCGACGACCGACGCCACGATGGCCAGCCCCAGCCCGGACCCCCCGCTGTCGCGCTCCCTCGACGCGTCGAGCCGCACGAAGCGGTCGAAGACGCGCTCCCGCTCCTCCAGGGGGATGCCCGCCCCGTCGTCGTCGACCGTGAACCACGCGCCGTCACCCTCGACACCGACGCGGAGGCGCACGGCGCCCTGCGCGTGACGCCGGGCGTTGTCCGTGAGGTTGCGCACCACCTGACGCAGCCGCGCGGCGTCGCCGACGACCCGGGCCGGGGCGATGTCGGTCCGCACCTCCACGTCCCCGGTGGCGCGCAGCCGCCGTGACTCCTCGTCGACGAGGTCGTCGAGGTCGACGTCGCCGAGGGCGAGCCGCAGGCCCTCGTCGTCGGCCTTGGCGAGGGTGAGCAGCGAGTCGACGAGCGACTGCATCCGCACCGCCTCGGCACCGATGACGTCGAGCAGCTCGGGGTCGGCGGCGCAGGGGCCCGACGCGGGCTCCCCCTGCGCCCCGGGCCGGTCCGACGGGGCGGACCTCCCGATCTCGCTCGCCGCACGGATCGTGGCCAGCGGGCTCCTCAGCTCGTGCGAGGCGTCCGCGACGAAGCGGCGGGTCGACTCGTCCGCCCGCTCGAGCCGGTCGAGCATCCGGTTCATCGTGTCCGCGAGGCGAGCCACCTCGTCGCCGGTCGGGGGCACCGTCACGCGGTCTGCCGCACGCACCCGCTCGATCGCGGCCACGTCCGCCCGGATCCGTTCCACCGGCCGGAGCGCGCCCTTGACGACCCGGTCGATGAGGAAGATGAGGAGCACGGTGAGCGCGGCCGCACCCACCGCCAGCAGCACGACCGCCGTCCGGACGGAGTCCTCGATGTCGAGGGGCACGGCGACGATGAGCGTGAAGGTCTCCCCCGTCGCCGTGCGGATGCCCTGGGCGACCACGGCGTACGGCTCCCCGAGCTCGCCCGGGACCCTGCTCGACTGCTCGACGAGCTGTGCCCCGACCGCGGGTCGCAGCGAGGCGACCGGCCGGCGGGCCACGGCGGGGTCGGAGGAGGCGACCACCTGACCGCTCGCGTCGAGGACCTGGATGAGCGACCCCCGGCTCGGGGTGTCGGCGACCGCCTGGGCCATCTCCCGCGGGTCGGCCTCCAGGGTCGACGCGACCTGCGTCGTCCGGACCTGGGCCGCATCGCGGGCCGTCGCGTAGAGGCTCAGGTCGAGCACCACGGCGAACGCGGCGACCCCGAGGGCGATGGCCGCGACGAGGAGCGTGCTCGAGAGGGTGAGGATGCGTCGTCGCACCGACCACCTCGACCAGGGCGACCGTCGCCTCACCACGCGCTCCTGTCGTCGACCCGGAATTGCGACCCATCATCGCGCACCGGCCACTGAGCGGAGCCTGAGCGGTGGCTCAGGCCAGGTAGAGCCCCCAGCCGACGAGGCCCGCCCAGACGACGCCGGCGACGAGCAGTGGGCGGTCGCCGAGGACGAGCCGCTCCGGCCGTTCGCCGCGCCCCTGGGCCAGCAGCAGGCCGTATCGCATGAGGGCCACGAGGAACGGCACGACCGACACTGCGAGGACCGGTGTGAAGACATCGGTGCCGACGTTCTGGAACGCCCACATCGCGTACGAGATCATCGACCCCGCGAGTGCCACCGTCGAGACCTGCTGGAGCCACGTCTCGGGGTACTGGGCGAGGACCGCCCGCCCCGCGGCGCCGGGGGCCACCGGCACCCGGGCGGCCTCGGCGGCCCGCTTCCCCACGACGAGGTAGAGGGCCCCGAACAGCGAGACCAGCAGGAACCAGTTCGACGGCGTCAGCCCGACCGCGACGGCACCGGCCAGGGCGCGCAGCACGAAGCCGCTCGCGACCACGACGATGTCCAGGACGGCGACCCGCTTCAGCCACAGGCCGTAGGCGACGGAGACGGCGAGGTAGCAGGCGAGCACCCCGAGCGGTGCCGGCCCCAGCGAGGCCGCGAGCGAGAGCGACACGGCGGCCCAGACCGCGGCCCAGCCGAGCGCTGCCCGTGGACTGACGCGACCGGCCGCCACCGGACGACGCCGCTTGACCGGGTGGGCGCGGTCCGCGTCCGCGTCGAGCACGTCGTTGAGCGCGTACACGGCCACGGCGGCCCCGGTGAAGGCGAGGACCATGAGCAGGACCCGCCCGAGGACGGCCCCCTGCTCGAGCACCCCGGCGGCGGCGGGGGCGGAGAGCACGAGGACGTTCTTCGTCCACTGCCCGGGCCGGGACAGGGCCAGGAGCGCGCGCGGGCCCGCTCCCAGGGGTGGGTCGTGCCGGGCGTCCCCCGGTCCGCCCAGGGGCTGGGCGGCGGGCCGGCGCGGGACGAGGGTCGACATGCTCAGCGCTCCGTGAGGTAGAGGAAGTCCCGCTGGTCGGGGACGAGGTAACGGTCCGACGGCACCTTCATGGAGGCCAGCAGCGCGGTGCCGCGGTGCGCCCGCGCATCGGCGACGGAGGGGAACGAGTTGAACGCCACCATGTTCGAGTGGATGTCGAGCTCCATCCCGGTGACCACCCCCGCTCGCGCCATCGCGTCGGCCAGGGTCCACAGCGTGAGGTTCTGGCCGGCGACGTAGACGAGGTCTCCCCGGGCGTCGGTCCCGATCCCGGAGCGGGCGGTGAACTGGAACTGGTTGTGGCTGGACCCCCACCGACCGTGCGCGTTGCTGTCCAGCCCCGCGGCCGGCTTGCCGCCCTCGACGACGAGGTGGAGGTTCTGCCGCACGGCGCGGACCCCCGGCGGGACGACCGCCCCGGTCGGCACCGCGGCCGAGGACCAGGCCGACACGCTGGCCCGGCCGGTGGTGTCGATGACCAGCGACGCGATGCCGTCACGGAGGGGGACGACGGACGCTCCCCCGGCGTACCACCCGCCCCCGGAGTCCTTGGTCTTCCATCCGGCGTTGAAGACGGCGACGAGGGAGTCCACGGCGGACGCGGGGACCCGGCTGGCCGAGGCGGGGAACCGGCCGAGCACGGGTTCGCGCGTCCCACCGGCGAGGTGGAGCTCGGTCGTGGCCCGCGGCATCAGGGCGACGGCGGCGACCACGGTCGGGTGCGCAGGGTCGGGCCGGACGGTCGTGGTCCACAGCACGGTGCGACCGGCGGCGTTGCGCCTGGCGGACCGCCAGGACCCTTCGTCCGGCCCGGCACCCGGCAGGAGACGGACGACCGGGAGGTGGTCGGCGGGTGTCGACGGCCGGGCCGGGTGAGGGGTGTCCCCGACACCGAGGTGGTCCGTCGGCCGACCGACCGACGGCGGCGCCTGCCGGGTGTACCACCAGTTCTCGATGGCGTCGACGAGGCCTCCGGCACCGTGGTCGCGCACCCACTCGACAGCCCGGACCGAGGCCGGCGCGCTCCCGGGGTAGGTCATGGCGCGCGCGAAGGACACCCCCGGGACGACGAGGACGACGGCCGCCAGCAGGAGGGCCACGCCGAGCCGGCGGCGGAGCCGGTGGCGGGTCAGGGGGCGCGGGTCCCGGCTGCGCCGTGCCCGACTCGTCGCCCTCATCGCAGGCCCCGGGGCAGCAGGGGGTCGGGCGTCCACCGCAGGACCGTGGTCAGTGGGCCGACGACCCGCGGGGTCCAGGCGACACGCGCGTCCGCGCCGAGTGCCTGGCGGACGCGTCTGGCGACCTGCTCGGCATCCTGGGTGAACGGCACCTCGGGGAGCCCGGCGGACATCCGGGTCGAGACGCGACCCGGGCGGACGACGAGGCACCGCGCACCATGGGCGCGCAGCTTGAGGTCGGTGCCGCGCGCCAGGGTGTCGAGCGCCTGCTTGGCCGCGGCGTACCCGAGGATCCCCTGCCGGGGACGCACGGCCGCCGCCGAGCTGACGACGACCACCGACCCCCGCCCCTGCGCGGCGAGCCGGGCGGCGCAGCCGTCGAGCACGAGCGCGGGACCGACGAGGTTGACGGTGAGCATCCGCTCGAGCTCGGCCTCGCGGGCATCGGCCGCCGATGCTGCCGGGACGGCTCCGTCCGACCGTTCGGGGGCCATGGCGCCGACCGACAGGACGACGGTGTCGACGGTCCCGCACCGATGCCACACCTCGTCGAGCATCGCCTCGGTGCGCTCGGTCCCCCACGTGGCCTCGTAGCCGACCGTGGTCGTGTCGTGGCCGACGGCCCGGAGCCGGCCGGCGGCGGCCTCCAGTCGTTCGGAGGGGCGGCCCGCGAGGGTCACCGAGCCCCGCTCGGCGAGCACGGCTTCCGCGATGGCGACTCCGATCTCCGAGGCACCCCCGACGAGCAGGAGTCGCTCGCCGGTCCTCACGGCGTTCCCCGGGGTCCGGTGAGGTGCACCCGGCGCGAGAGGTCCGAGCCGAGGACCCGACGGGGGTCCATGAGGTCGCGCGTGCCCTGCCACTCGGCCAGGCGGGGGTACATCCGGGCGACCGTCGACGCGCGCAGGCGTGAGTCCTTGGCGAGGTAGACCCGCCCCCCCGCCTCGACGACGAGCTCGTCGAGCTCGGTGAGGGCCGGCTCGAGCCCGGGCCAGCGCGCCGGAAGGTCCAGCGCCAGGGTCCAGCCGTCGAGCGCGAAGGTCAGGGGCGCGGGATCGGCCGGTCCCAGACGCTTCAGCACGGCCAGCGCGGGAGGGACCCGGTGCCCGGCCACGAGGGCGAGGGCCGCACCGATCGCGTCGACCGAGGCGGTGGGGACGACGAACTGGTACTGGACCAGCCCGTGGCACCCGAAGAGGCTCGGCCAGTCGTCGGCGCGACGCAGCGGCTGCAGGGCTGACGCGATCGACGCCGTCCGGGGTCCGTCCGCGACCGGGGCGAGCCAGCGGGCCCGGTTCATCGCGGCGATGCTCCCCCGGGTCACCACCCCGGGGCCCGGCAGCGAGGGTGCGGCCCGGCGCCGAGGGGCCGTGCGAGGCGGGCCCGACGGGCCGGGGTCCGCCGGCGCGGGGTCCACCCGCCGGCGCCATGGCTCGGGGAGACGGGTGGTCTGGACCAGGCCCCTGCCCCGGGCGGACCCGCGCGCCGAGCCGTCGAGCCAGGCGACCGAGTGCAGGAGGGGGTCGGTGCACTGCCGCTCGGCGACGGACGCGAGCCGGCCGAGGACCTCGTCCAGGTCACCGGCCCGATGCCGGCGGAGGGTGGCCGGCCCCGGGCCGGCGGGCAGGAGCTGGAGGGCCACGGTGGTGATGACCCCGGTGAGCCCCATGCCGCCGACGGTGGCCCAGAAGGCCCCCGGGTCGTGCCCGGGCGTCAGGCGGTGCGGCTCTCCGCTCGCGTCGGCCACGACGAGCCAGCGGACGTGACGGCCGATGGAGCCGGCGCCGACGTGGTTCTTCCCGTGGATGTCGGCGGCCACCGCACCCCCGACGGAGACGTGCGGGGTCCCGGGGAGCACGGGCGGCACCCACCCCCGGGGCGCCACCGTGTGCAGGAGCTCCCCGAGCGTCATCCCGGCCTCGACCACGGCGACGCCACGGTCGCCGTCCAGCGCCACGAGCCGCCGCAGGGCGCTCACGTCGACGACCGTCCCGCGAGCACGTGTCGCGGCGTCACCGTAGGCGGACCCCGATCCCCGAGGGATCAACGGCCCCTGCGCGCCGGCGAGCTCGAGCGTCACGGCGGCCGGGTCGTCCGGGCGCACGACCCGGCAGAGCGCCACGTGCGTGCGGCCCCACCCGGTGAGGCGGGTCCGGTCCCCGGCGGTGGTGCGTGCCGTGACGGTGTTCACGGCTCGAGGGCCAGCACGGGTCGGCCCGGGCCGGGCGCGGCGGCGGGCCGGACGACCTCCGCTGCCGCCGTGTACGCGACATGGTTGCGCCACAGCACGTCCGACCATGCGAAGGGCGGGACCACCGTGGCGTTGTGATCGCGGATCCGCTCGAGTGCGACCCGGTCGCCGCAGAGGTCGGCCAGCCGGTCGCCGAGGCCGGCGTCGCTCGTCGCGAGGTACCCGTCGACCCCGTCGACGACGTACTCCGCCACGCCGGTGCCGGCCCGTGCCACGACCGCGAGACCGGCGGTGCGGGCCTCGAGCGCGGCGATGCCGAAGGACTCCCGCGTGGCGGGGGCGACGAAGACGTGCGCGGACCGGTACAGCGCCCGGAGCTCCCCGTGCGACAGGCCCCCGACGACCTGCACCCAGTCGAGCCCGAGCCGGGCCACCTCCCGCCGGACGGTGGCCAGCAGCGGTCCGTCGCCGACGAGCACGGCGCGCACCGGGACGTCCGGGTCGAGGCGGTCGCGCATCCGCGCGAGCGAGCGGACGAGCTGCAGCGGACGCTTGCGGCGGGCCATCCGCAGGACCGCCACGACCGTCACCGGACCGTTCCCGGCGGCAGCGGCGGGTGCGGCCGGGACCCATGCGTCGGTGTCCACGGCGTTCGGCAGCACGAGGACCGGACGCCGCACCGCACGGCGCACGGGGGCCGCGGCCGCCGCGCTCACCGCGGCCCACTGGACCGGCAGGTCGCCCCAGCCGCGCGCGACCGCGGTGGCGCGGAACGCCGGCCAGACGTCGGTCCACATCGAGTGCACGGTGACGAGCACGGGGACACCGGCCCGTGCGGCGTCCTCGGCCGCGTGCAGCGCCACGGGCGACAGGACGGACACGTGGGCGTGCACGGTGTCGACCCCGGAGAGCAGGTGGCCGGTGCGCGTGGCATCACGGACCACCCGCACCGGGCCTGCGTCGTGACCGCCGTCCGCTGCCGGGGTGGGCGTGAGGACCGTGACGTCGTGCCCCTCCGCGGCCTGGTGGTGCGCCAGGTCGTGGACGAACACCTCGATCCCCCCGACCGTCGGGGCATAGGTGTCGGTGACGTGGAGGACCCTCACGGCAGGACCTTCGCCGTCCGCGCCCGCACCGCGAGCCAGCCGGCGAGCCAGAGCCCACCGACCGGGATCTCCAGGAGGAAGGTGAAGCAGCGGTGCAGGAGCACCCCGACGACGACGCCCACCGGTGACCCGCCGAGCGCGACGATGGTCGCGGCCGTGGCGGCCTCGGTGATCCCCGTGCCGCCGGGGGTCACGACGGCCATGCTGAGCATCCGCTCCACGGCGAAGCCGGCGATGACGGCGGTGAGCGGCGCGCCCGCCCCGGTGACGGACAGGCACGCCCAGAGCAGCGCGCCCTGGAGCGCGACGTAGGTGAGCATCCCGGCCGTCAGCTGGGGCCAGCGCGTCGCGACGATCGTCCGGCTCTGCTCGCGGGCCGTGCGGGCGGAGGCGACGAGGCTCTGGACCCGGGCCGCCCCACCGGCGGGGAGCCAGCGGTTCGCGCCGGACCGGGCCGCCGCCGCCAGCCACCGCGCGGTCCCCTCGTGGACGAGGAGGGCGACCCAGACCGCCACGAGGAGCACGAGGAGGACGGTCGCGACACCGGCCGCCGTGCGCACCGCACCGGCGGGGACGACCCCGTCCGCGAGGAGGACCCCGAGCACGACGGTGGGGAGCGCGAGCTTCGCCAGGACGTCCCAGAGGTTCGTCACCACGGTGAAGGCGGCGAACGAGGTCTTCGTGAAGCCCCAGGCGCTGGCCATCGACAGGTTGGTCGCGACGCCGACCGCTCCCCCGAGGGGGGCGAGGTTGGAGACCGCGCTCCCGGTGAGGTTGAGGGTCAGCGCCCGGCGGCGGCTCAGCCCCGGCAGGGCACCGGTGAGGACGAAGGAGTGCGCCACGAGCCCCGCGCCCCACAGGACGGCGAGCAGGCCGAGACGGAGCACCCCGACCTGGTGGAGGACCGGCCCGATCGCCGACCACGCGACGCCGGTGGCCCGCGGGAGCAGCCACCACAGGGCCAGCGTCCCGGCACCGAACCCGGCCGCGGCCCGGGCGGAGGTCCCGGCCCACACCCGGGAGGTCCCCCGCATCGTCGCCGTGCTCATCCGGTCCTCCTCGACGCGGCCCGCCTCTGCGGGGGCCACATTCGAAGCATCCGCCGCCGTCGCTGAGGACACCCTGAGCGACGGGGAGGCTGCCGGTGTCAGCCCCTAGAGTTCGGGAACTGCACCCGCACCGGGGTGCGACACCGGAAGGGGCCCCGTGTCCGCAGCCGAGACGACGGCACCGGCGGTGCGTCGGGTCGTCATCGCGCCGGACTCCTTCAAGGGCACCGTGACCGCGGCCGAGGCAGCGGCGGCCCTCGCGCAGGGATGGCTGGCCGTGCACCCCCGGGACGAGGTGCTGCAAATGCCCCTGGCCGATGGCGGCGAGGGGACCTTGGAGGCGCTCGCGGCCGGACACCGGGACGCGACCTGGCACACGCTGGAGGTGTCCGGCCCGGGCCCGGATCGGGTCGCGGCGCGCTGGCTCGAGCTGGCGGACGGGACGGCGGTGGTCGAGCTGGCACAGTCCAGCGGGCTGGCCCGGATGGCCACCCTCCACCCGCTGGACGCCGACACGCGCGGGCTCGGCGAGGTCATCGCGGCGGTGCTGCGCACCGGTCCGCGCCGGCTCGTCGTCGGGCTCGGCGGCTCGGCCGGCACCGACGGGGGCACGGGGTGCCTCGCCGCCCTCGGTGCGCGCTTCGAGGACCACGACCGACGACCGCTGGGCCGCGGAGGGGGCGCGCTCGTGGACCTCGCCCGGGTCGACCTCGAGCGGCTGCCCCCACCACCTCCCGACGGCGTCGTCTGCCTCACCGACGTCACGGCACCCCTGCTGGGGCCGGACGGGGCCGCCGCGGTGTTCGGCCCGCAGAAGGGGGCCAGCGGGACCGAGGTCGACCGCCTCGAGCGCGGCCTGTCCCGGCTCACGACGCTGCTCGGCGGCTCCCCGGAGTCCCCGGGGGCCGGCGCGGCGGGCGGTACGGCCTACGGGCTCCAGGCCGCCTGGGGCGCCACGACCACGCCGGGTGCGTCGTTCGTCGCCGCATCCACCGGACTGCCCGACGTCCTGCAGCACGCGAGCCTCGTGGTCACCGGCGAGGGGCGGTTCGACCGGACGTCCCTCTCGGGCAAGGTGGTCGGACACCTCGCCGAGCTCGTCGGCGGGGTCTGTCCCGTGGTCGTCGTGGCCGGCCAGGTGGCGGCCCCACCGCCGCCCGGGGTGTCGTCGGTGGTGAGCCTCAGCGACCTCGCCGGCGACACCGCCGCGGCGCAGCAGGACCCGCAGCGCTGGCTGAGGGAGGCCGGCTCGCTGCTGGCCCGCGCGGCGCTGCCCGCGCACACCGACCACCCACCGCCGGCCTAGCGGCAGACCACCGAACAGGTACCCAGCTGGGGCGAGGCCACGTCGATGCGGAGCCCGGGCCGCAGGTCCACCGGAGCGGTGATCCCCCCGGTGAGGACGATCATCCCGGCCTCCAGGCCGGCACCGCGCTCGGCCAGCTGCCGGACGAGGAAGGCGACGGCGTCGGCGGGTGAGCCCAGGGCCGCACGCCCTCGTCCCGACCGCTGGTCGTCGCCGCAGGTCATCGTCAGGGTCAGGTCCTCCGGAGCGCAGTCGACCGGAGCGAACTGCCCCGTGACGTAGGCCGCCGCGGACGAACCATCCGCGGTGTTGTCCACCCACGTGAAGTCGTAGGACTCCCAGCGGGGGTCGACCACCTCGAGGGCCACGGCCCACCGCCCGGCCCGTCGCACGTCCGCGGCGCCCACCTCCGGGCCGGTGAGGGGCTGGTCGGCGCAGTACGCGAACTCCGGTTCCGCCTTGGGCTGTCGCAGGGCCGACAGCGACAGGACGTCCCCGGCGGACATGTCGTCCCACAGCGACCCGTAGTTCGGCCGCTCGATCCCCAGCGCCTCCCGCATCGCCCGGGACGTCCAGCCGAGCTTGTACCCCGTGCGGCGGCGCCCTCGCGCCGCTCGCAGCCGGTCGACCTCCGCGGCGATCGCCCATGCCTCGACCTCGCTGAGACCCCTCGCCTCCTGGCTGAAGGGTCGGAGCCCGGAGCGGGTGCTGCGCGCCCGCTCGAGCCTGACCGCCGCGCCCGCGATGTCCACGCCCGCCGGCCTCAGCCGCGGTCGATCTGCATGACGACCGCCTTGGGCTCGGTGAAGAACTCGCGCGAGAAGTTCCCGCCCTCGCGCCCCACGCCGCTGTCGCCGACCCCGCCGAAGGGTGTGCGCAGGTCGCGGATGAAGAAGCAGTTGACCCAGACCGTGCCGGCACGCAGGGCCGAGGCCACCCGGTGGGCCCGGGAGAGGTTCTCGGTGAAGAGCATCGCGTTGAGGCCGTACCGGGTGTCGTTGGCGAGGTGGACCGCCTCCTCCTCGGTGTCGAAGGAGTTGACGACACAGACCGGGCCGAAGATCTCCTCGCAGTAGGGCGCCGCATCCAGGGCCAGGCCGTCGATGATGGTCGGGCGCACGACCCACGAGCCGTCGTCGGCGACACCACCGGTGTGGATCGTGCCGCCGAGGGCCTTGGCGCCCTCGACGTAGGAGACGACCTTGTCGAAGTGCCGCTTGCTCGCCAGCGAGGAGAACCTCGTCGCCGGGTCGAACGGGTCACCGATGGTCAGCGCCTCGGCGGCCTCGACGAACCGCCGCATGAACTCGTCGTAGAGCGAGGAGTGGACGAACAGCCGCGACCCGGCGAGGCAGATCTGTCCGGCGTTGCGGAAGATCGCCTCGACCGCCCAGTACACGGCGTTGTCGAGGTCGGCGTCCTCGAAGACGATGTTCGCGCCCTTGCCCCCGAGCTCGAGCGATACCGGCGCGAGGTGCGTGGCCGCCGAGGCCATGACGTGCTTGCCGGTCGTCGAGGACCCGGTGAAGGTCACCCTGTCCACCCGGTCGTCACCGGTGAGCGTCGCACCCGCCGGGGCACCGTAGCCGTTGACGACGTTGAGGACGCCCGGCGGGAAGCCCGCCTCCACCGCCAGGCGCCCCAGCATCGTCACCGACGCCGGGGTGTCCTCGCTCGGCTTGATGATGCAGGTGTTCCCCCAGGCGATCGCCGGGGCGATCTTCCAGGACGCCATCATGAGCGGGAAGTTCCACGGGCTGATCGCCGCGACGACACCGGCCGGCCCGAACTCGCTGTAGGTGTGGTGCCCGGAGTCCATCGGGTAGACCTCGCCGACGGCGTCGCGCTGGTGGTCGGCGAAGAAGCGGAAGTTCCACACCGAGCGCGCGACGTCGTGCTTGGCCTGCTCGAACGGCTTGGCCATGTTCGTCGAGTCGAGCCGAGCCAGGTCGTCGGCGCGCTCCTCCATGAGGTCGGCGAGCCGGTGGATCGCGGCAGCCCGCTCGACGCGGCCCATCCGCGGCCACGGCCCCTCGTCGAAGGCCCTGCGCGCGCTCACGATGGCCCGCTCGGCGTCCTTCTCGGACGCCTCGGCCGCCTGGGCCCACACCTCTCGCGTCCAGGGGTTCCAGACGTCGAAGCGCCTGCCGTCGATCGACTCGACCTCCTCGTTGTCGATGACGTGGCCGAAGAACTGGAGCTCGCTCATGTCGTTCACCTTCTGCGGTGGGTGGGGCGGATACCGGGTCTCAGGTGCGCGGGTCGGGGTCGCCACGGCGCTCGGCGATCGTGACGTCCCCCGCGGCCCAGTGGGTCGTGGGGACCTCCCGGACGACGACGCGGATGCTCTCGACCGGGGCGTCGACGGTGTCGACGGCTGCCCGCGTCAGGGCGGAGATGAGGTCGCGGACCTGCTGGGGGGTGCGGCCCTCGACCATCGTGACCTCGATGAGCGGCACCTCAGGCCTCCGTCCCGCCGTGGAGGAACACCGAGCCGAGGTTCGTGAAGTGCAGCGCGGTGCTCGAGCCCGCAGGGGCGAAGACGGCGTCGGTCATGCCTCCGGTGAGCACGATCCAGCCCGCCTCGATGGCGTGACCGCGGCGAGCGAGGTCGTTGGCCGCGAGCGCCAGGGCCTCACCGGGGTGACCCTGCACCGCGGCGCCGGTGGCCGAGTCGACGATGACGCCGTCGACCTCGACGAGCACCGCCTCGAGGCTCAGGTCGAGCTCGCTCGGGGGCAGGCCGATGGGGCCGGTGACGAACGCCCCCGACGACGCGTTGTCGGCCGAGACGTCGCCCGCCGTGAAGCGGAAGTCCTTGTAGCGGCTGTCGATGACCTCGGCGCCGCCCCACACCGACTCGACCGCACCCATGGCCCGGGCGCAGGTGACGCCCGGCCCCTCGAGCCGCTCGCCCATGAGGAAGACGATCTCCGGCTCGATGCGCGGGTGGATGAGCCGGTCCTGGGGCACCGGGTCGCCGACCGGCAGCACCATGGCGTCGGTGAGCCAGGCGACGAACGGGAAGTGCACACCCATCCGCTGCTGCTTGGCCCGGCTGGTGAGCCCGAGCTTGACACCGACCAGCTGCTCACCGCGGTCGAGTCGCTTCTGGAGGTTGAGGTCCTGGATCCGGTAGCCGGTGTCGAGGTCGAGGGCCGGCCACTCGTCGGTGAAGGGCTCGCGCTCACGCCGCTCGTCCTCGCAGGCGAGCAGCTCCGCCGCGACGGACTCGACGTCCCAGCCACCCGCGGGGGCGCTCGCCATCAGCGCACCCCCATGCCGGCAAGGTCACCCAGGTCGATGAGGTGGCTCTTCTCCTCGGCGAGCTGGAGGGCGATGTCGATGATCATGTCCTCCTGGCCGCCGACGTACCCGTACTCGCCGACCTTGGTGAGGATCTCGTGGGCCGGCACGTCGTAGCGCTCGGCGGCCCGCTCGGCATGGAGGAGGAAGGAGCTGTAGACGCCGGCGTAGCCCTGGGTGATCGACGCGCGGTCCATCCACGGCAGGCGCGGGATGAAGGGGCGCACGACGTCCTCGGCGGCGGAGAGCACCTCGCCGAGGTCGACCCCGGTGCGGATGCCCATCCGCTCGAAGGTGGCGGCGAGCACCTCGGTGGGGCTGTTGCCCGCGCCCGCACCGAGGGCGCACAGCGCGCCGTCGATCTGCAGGGCGCCGGCCTGGTAGGCCAGCACCGAGTTCGCGATGCCGAGGCTGAGGTTCTGGTGGCCGTGGAAGCCGACCTGCGCCTCACCGCCGATCTCGTCGATCACCGACGTGATCCGCTGCTGCGCGTCCGAGAGGACCAGGGCACCCGCGGAGTCGACGACGTAGACGCACTGGGCCCCGGCATCCACCATGATCCGCGCCTGCTGGGCCAGCGTCTCGGGCGAGGCCTTGTGGCTGAGCATGAGGAACCCGACGGTCTCCATGCCGAGCGCGCGGGCCGCACCGAAGTGCTGGATCGAGACGTCGGCCTCGGTGCAGTGGGTCGCGATGCGCGCCACGGAGGCACCGGCCGCGTGGGCGTTCTTCAGGTCGTGCAGCGTGCCGAGGCCGGGCAGCATGAGGATGGCGATCTTGGCCTGGCGGGCCTCCTCCACGGCGGCGGAGATGAGCGTCATCTCCTCGACCTTGGAGAAGCCGTAGTTGAAGCTCGAGCCGCCCAGGCCGTCGCCGTGCGAGACCTCGATGACCTGCACGCCGGCGCTGTCGAGGGCGTGCACGACGCCCCGCACCTGCTCCTCGGTGAACTGGTGGCTCATCGCGTGCGAGCCGTCGCGCAGCGTGGAGTCGGTGATCCGCAGGTCGCGCTCGCCGCCGGCCTTCGGGGTGTTGGCGAGCACGTCGGTCTCGGTCAGCTCCTCGACGACGACGGGGACGTCCTCGGGGCGGATGGTCATGTCACCCATCTCAGACACCTGCCTTCTGCGCGTCGGCGTCGACGAGCGGGTCAGGGACGTCGCCGAGCTGGGCGGACGACTTCCACGTGGACGCGACGCCGAGCCGGTGGGCGACCATGATGTCGCCGACCCGGGCCGCGGCCGCGGTGATGATGTCGAGGTTGCCCGCGTAGTCGGGCAGGTAGTCCCCGCGGCCCTTGACCTCGATGGGCACGAACACGCGGGCCATGCCCTTCCAGGTGTCGCGGGCGTGGTCGAACTGGGGGTCGGCCCGCAGGTGGTAGCCGGGTACGTAGTCCTGCACCTCGGCGACCATCGCGTGGATGGAGGCGAGGATCCGGTCCTGCAGCGCACCGGGCTCCGCGGCCTCGGCCGGGATGGCGCAGAAGACCGAGTTGCGCATCAGCAGCGGCGGCTCGACGGGGTTGAGGATGATGATCGCCTTGCCTCGCTCCGCGCCCCCGACGACCTCGAGGGCCGCCGAGGTCGTCTCGGTGAACTCGTCGATGTTGGCGCGGGTGCCCGGACCGGCGGACTTGCTCGAGATCGAGGCGACGATCTCGGCGTACGGGACGGGGACCACCGAGGACACGGCCCTGACCATGGGCGTCGTGGCCTGTCCGCCGCAGGTGATCATGTTGACGTTCATCGCGTCGAGGTTGAAGTCGAGGTTGACCGGCGGGCAGAGGTAGGGCCCGACCGCGGCCGGCGTGAGGTCGACGGCCAGGATGCCGGCCTCGGCGTAGCGCGGAGCGTTGGCCTCGTGCGCCTTGGCGGACGTGCACTCGAAGACGATGTCGGGCAGCTCGTCCTGGGCGAGCAGCCAGTCGACACCCTCGTGGCTGGCTTCGAGGCCGAGGGACTTCGCACGCCGCAGACCGTCCGATGCCGGGTCGACGCCGATCATCCACCGCGGGTCGAGCACGTCGCTGCGGCGCATGAGCTTGAACATCAGGTCGGTCCCGATGTTGCCGGGCCCGACGATGGCGGCGGTGCCCTTGGTCCTGGCGGTGGTGGACATGGCGCTCCTCAAGCGGTGCTGGCGGGTCAGACGAATCGGGCGGTGACGCTGCCGAGACCGGCGAACGTCGCGGTGAAGGTGTCGCCGGCGGCCACGGGAGCCATCGCGCACACGGCGCCCGGGAGGACGACGTGGCCGGCCTCGAGGGTGACCCCGCGGGCGCCCACGGTGTTGGCGAGCCAGACGAGCGAGTTGAGCGGCGAGCCGAGGACGGCTCCCCCCGCTCCCGTTCCGACGACCTCGCCGTTGCGGTGGAAGGTCGCACCGGCGAGCCGCAGGTCGACGGCACCGACGTCGGTGGGGGTCGACCCGAGGACGACGGCGCCCGAGCTGGCGTTGTCGGCGATGGTGTCGAGCAGGCCGATCTTCCAGTCCCGGATGCGGCTGTCGACGATCTCGAGAGCCGGCAGCACGAAGTCGACGGCGCGCAGTGCCTCGTGCGCGGTGACCCCGGGGCCCCGGAGCGCCTTCTTGAGCACGAAGGCGACCTCGGGCTCGACCCGCGGCTGCAGGAACGACCCGACGGGGATCGGCATGTGCTCGAGGTGGAAGAAGTCGTCGAGCAGGTGGCCGAAGTCGGGCTCGGTGACACCGAGCAACCGCTGCATCGCGACGCTGGTGAGTCCCACCTTGTGGCCCTGCACGGTGCGCCCGGCCGCCACGCGCTCACTGATCTGGAGCAGCTGGATGGCGTACGCGTCCTCGAGGGTCAACCCCTCGTGCGTCGTGGTGAGCGGCTCGAGCGGCTCCCTGGAGTCGTAGGCCGCGAGCAGCTCGCGAGCGACGCGGGACCGGGTCTGGTCGTCCACGGACCCTCCTTTCCGGGGCTGGGCGCTGCCGGCACGCGGGTGCGCGAGGGCGTCACCGTCGACGGTACGGAGCGGGCTGGGTGGGCGCCTCCCTCGTTCCGCTCCCGGGAACGTGGGCGGAGGTCGGTCGAGGTCAGGAGGCGTGCGCGCGGGCAATGCGCCGGCTGGCCGCGACCAGCACGGGGACGAGGCGGTCGATGTGCGGCTCGATGGCGGGCGTCGGGCCGAACACGGACACGGAGGCGACGGCGTGACGCCGGACGAGGACGGGCACCCCTACGGACGAGGCACCGTCGAAGGACTCGCTGTGCGACACGGCGTACCCGACCTTGCGCACGGTCTCGAGGCACCGGTCCCAGTCGGTCTCGGTGCGCACGGTCTTGCTGACCCGCGGGGGGAAGCCCGCCCGGCGGCGGGCCGCGTCGGCCAGAGGGTTCCAGGCGGCGATGGCCTTGCCGCCGCTCGTCGTGTGCGAGGGCAGCCGACGCCCGAAGTGGCCCAGGATGCGCACGCCGTCCATGTTCTCGATGCGCTCGACGAAGACGACGTCGGGGCCGTCGGCCACGGACAGGTTGACGGTGAGACCCGTGGCCGCGGCCACCTGCCGCAGGAACGGGAGCGCGACGTGGCGCAGCCCGTTGCGGGCCAGTGCCAGCTCACCGAGCTCGTACACGTGCAGCCCGAGGCGGTACTGCCCGGAGTAGGCGTCCTGCTCGACGAAGCCGCGGCTGGCCAGGGTCTGCAGCAGCCGGTGGGCGGTCGACTTGGCCACGCCGAGCCGGCGGGCGATGTCGGAGACGCCGAGCTCTCCGTCGGTCGCGAAGCACTCCAGGACGTCGAGGGCGCTGCCGACCGACTTCAGGCCGGACCCGTGCGGGTCCGCCATCGGCGGCCGCTTGGGGGTGGTGGCGCACCACGCCTGCTCGTGCACGACGATCGACATGTTCTGGCTCCCTTGCCCGACGGACGATGGGATGACACTGCGCCCCCCCGCATGGTTCGATCAACGAATGCGTTCCACTGAGCGGAACGGACCCCCTGTGAGCCTGCTCGCACGGGCCGCCGCGATCATCGGCGTCTTCGACGAGCGCGCACCCGTGCTCGGTCTCGCCGAGCTGGCCCGCCGCACCGGCCTGCCGAAGTCGACCGTGCACCGAATCGTCGGTGAGCTCGTCTCGCTGCGCGTGCTCGACCGCCAGGAGACGGGCCCGTCCGGTGAGGGATACCGGCTCGGCCTGTGGCTCTTCGAGCGGGGGGAGCTCGTGCCCGTGCACCGATCGCTCTCCGAGACGGCGCTGCCGGTCATGGAGGACCTGCGCGAGGCCACCCGCCAACGCATCCACCTGGCGGTGCTCGAGGGGATCGACGTCGTCTACGTGGAGATCCTCGGGTCGAGCGGGGCCGACGTCACCTCGCGCACCGGCGGCCGCCTGCCCGCCCATGCCACCGGGGTCGGCAAGGTGATGCTCGCCTACAGCCCCGCGGCGACGGTGCATGCGCGCATCGAGGCGGGGCTGCCACGACTCACCCCGCGCACGATCGCCACGCCGGGTGCGCTGACCCAGGAGCTGCGGACGATCCGGTCGGTGGGCATGGCCCAGGACCGCGAGGAGTCGCACCTGGGCGTGTCGTGCGTCGCGGCGCCGGTCTTCGGCGCGGATCGGCGGATCCGGGCCGGGTTGTCGGTGACCGGCGCGACGAAGTCGGTCGACCCGGTCGTCCTCGGCCCGGCGGTCCGGACCGCGGCGTTCACGCTGAGCCGGCTGCTGCGCGAGTCCGGTCTCTGACGGTCTGGTGTGCACACGGGCCGTCGTCCAGTCGCCGACGGAGGCCACGTGAACACCTCACGCTGATGTCCGGACGTTTGAAGCCGGCCTTGCACTGACTCCAGTGCGCGTTGGCCTTTGCCCTGCCACAGTGGAACCCAACCGTCCCCTGGTGGCGTCACAGGCGGAGCGGGTACACCCCGGGAGGCACGCATGCGGGCAATATCTAGAGACAAGCCGTCGTGCTCGCTGTTGGCGTTCACACTTTCGGCATGCTCGCTGGGGAGCCCGGGAACCATGGAAGCACTCCGAGACCGCACTGAAGGTGCAGGCGGCTGTCGGCCCTACGACTCTCCTCGATGATCTGCTGGGCAAGCCGGACTGCTTCTACTCCGCACCCGTCAACATCGATGAGGACAACTGGACCGACGGCTTCGTGAGCATCCCCTACGGCAGACGACTAGTCCATCGCGCTGATGAGCATGCGCTAGATCAGTGCGACGCCTCGTGGTTATGAGCCCATGCAACAGCGTGGCTTCGTCGGGTGAGGCCAGGGAGTCTGCGAGGCAGACACCACACCAAGCGAACTACTGACCCGCCTCTTCCCAGTCGTGAACGTCGCCCGACTTAACCCAGTCCGGCGACCAGTCAAGCCGAAGGCGTACAGAAGACCGGAGTACACGCTTTCATGAGCGCTCGATGGTCTCGAGGCCGAGCCCAAAGTCGATGACCGCCGTCGTCACCGGAGTCGCTTCTGACGCAGTCCGCAGAACGCCAGCGTTCGCAAGGCCGTTCGTCCGCCCAGCTCTATCTTCTCAATTCTGTGGTACTGCCGCTCAGCGATCGCGTCATGACCGCATCACTGTTGCGGGTGCCGACGCACCCGGACGCGTCACGGCCGTCGACTTCGATCGGATGACCCGTCTGGAAGCACTGGAGCGGCCCGCTTCATAGTCGACCACGTCGTGAGCTCCGGCCAGGCGCGTGGCCAACGAGATCACCATCGGGTTGGCATTCGGCCCATCGACATCGGGACGCCAGATCGTGCCGACCAGGCATCTGCGAGACCTCGGTCGTACCCTGCTCTTCCTCAACAAGTCGCCCGTCTTCGCGTATGACTCGTCCCTCTACGGCACCGCCGATGACGGCTCGCTCCTCGCCAACGTGGCAGATGACGGCACGCTCTCCCTCCCCGCAGTCCCGACAGCCAGCGATGCGAGGCCACGCCAGTCGGATGCTTGAGCCGAGGATCAGCGATGTCTCTGTCCAGCCTCCAGCCGAAGCGGCTCTCAGCAACGAAGTCGACCAGGATGGAACGGAGGTTCTCGCACCAGTACTCGGTCGTCATGTTCGGGACGTCCCCCTGGACGAGGTCGTACTTGAACTTCTCCCCCCGCACCGTGAGTGCCAGGCGTCCGATCCGCCGTGTTCGTCGACCGTCCCAGCGAAAACGCTTCGACCTCGCCCTCGGTGAAGACGGCCCGCATCGCCGGGACCACGATCTCGCTGACAACGTCGACGAGCTCAATCACAACTCACGACGCTACCTGTACTGGGGCGGCCACGTGACCGTTTCCTCACCGGCGCGATCGGCGGCAGATGGGTGCGTTGGCCACTCCTCGTCATCGCATCGAGATCTGCTGGCGGCTACGCGTCGCCAAGGTCTCCACGGGCAATCCGACGCTTCTTGCCGATCTGGCGGAGGACTGCCCAGGGCTCCCGGGCAGCACGACCGTTGCGACGGTTCTTGTGAGGCTTACAGAGCTGACAGCCCTTGTGCTGACGATGCGGTGAATGAGCCATGGCGGCTCCGATCCGTGACCAACACCCGCCACGGAGGGCGGGGTGGGTGCGGAGTCACGCTCACCCGGACAGCGTACTGAGCATGAAGCCCCGACACCATCGGCCCAGGCGCAACCAGCGGCAGGAGCGGGCGACTCGTCAGGCGTAGTGGAAGCGGGCCTGGAGGACGATCAGGTCGTCGCCGTCCACGAGGTAGACGAGCCGGTGCTCCTCGGTGATCCGACGTGACCAGGCGCCGGCCAGCATGTGCCGCAGCGGCTCGGGCTTGCCGATGCCGGCCACCGGGTCACGCAGTGCGTCATCGATGAGTCGGTTGATCCGTTTGAGCATCTGCCGGTCAGCGGCCAGCCAGTAGGTGTAATCCGCCCACCCGTTCGGTGTGAAGACCAGCCTCATCGCACCAGGTCGTGCTCGTCCCGCTGCCCGGACTGCGCCTGCTGCAGGCTCTCGAGCAGGTGACGGGCATTGGCGGGGACCCGCAACAGGTGGGCCGTCTCCTCGAGCGCGTCATAGTCCGCGCGGGACATCAACACCGCGTCGCCGCGGCGGGAGGTGATCTCGATCGGAGTGCGGTCCTCGTTGACCTGCTCGATCAGCGGAAACAAGTTCTTCCGTGCCTCGCTTGCGGTGACAGCCATGATCTCTCCTACTGGTACAAGTTCTTGTACCAGTGTGCCACGATCCGCGCGCTCCGACAAACGCCCTCCATTCGGCAGATCCCGACGGTGCCCCCGGTGGTGAGGTCAGGCTGCGGGGGTGCTCCACCAGCCGTCGTCGACGGCCAGGTCGTCCCACCACTCATCGAGCCCAAGGTCCCGGTCGGTCAACGGAGGGTGAGAGGGCTCCAGGGGTGGTGGGTGGAGTGCGGCGAGGGCGCGGTCGTAGGAGCCGACGGTCAGGTCCCAGACGACGTACCGGCCACGGTCGTCCGGTCGCTCGCGGACCTCGGCCCAGAGCCTGCGGCGGTGGACGGTGGTGTGGTGGCGCTGGCAGAGCAGCGCCGCGTTGGCGGTGTCAGTGGGTCCGCCGTCGGCCCAGTGCCGGACGTGGTGAGCGCGCGCCCAGGCGGCGGGTGCAGTGCAGCCGGGGAAGGTGCAGCCGCGGTCGCGCACCCACAGATGGCGCCGGTGCGCGCGGGTGAACAGCCGCTCCAGCCTCCCCACCGTCAGCGGCTCGTCGGCGGTGCCGAGGACGTGGGGGACGAGCGCCGCGTCGCAGGCGAGCCGGCGCAACGCCTCGGGGGAGACGAGGGCGCCGGTGGCCACGGAGCCGAGGACCTCCCCCGCACCCGACCCGGCTCGGAGGTCGGCCAGGCTCATCGTCACGTGCAGGGTGGCCGGTGACCCGGCCCGGGTCTCGGCGCTGAGCGCACCGGCGGCTGCGCACACCTCGGTGAGCGCCTCGACCCGACGCTGCCCGGCCGAACGCGGGTCGGCCTCCCCCGTCTCCGCGTGAGGGGCCGGCGCCGAGAGCGGCCCGATGGCGGCTTCGAGGGTGGCGGCCTGCTCCGGGGTCATCCACAGCTGGTACTCCGTCAGGTCACCGGACTCCACGTGCGGCATGGACAGACGAGCCGCCGACGCGAGCCGGTCCTGCAGGTGGTCGAAGGCCCCGTGCTGCCCGTGGTCGGCGACCAGCCGGGGGCGCAGACGACGCATCATCGACGGCCCCCAGGCCTCGGCCAGGTCGAGGAGCTTGCCGGTGACCGTGGGCACCGCCACCGGCTGCAGCAACGGTGCGAGCCGCGCTGCCTCGCGCAGCACCGCGCACGCGACCCCGGCCTCGACCCGTCCGGCCTCCACGGCGGCGAAGACCAGCCCGAGCGGCGAGCCCTCCGCCGGGCCGCCACCGTCCAGCCCGGACCCCGCCGACACGACGTCCACCGCGATCCGCGCCACCGACGCCGCTCCCCCCTGACGCAGGGACGGTGCATGCTCCCGCACCCACAGCTGCACCTCCGACCCCGCGACCTCACCCCGGCGGGCCACCTCCACGGCGACCGACACCCGAGCCGCGGACCCCAGCGCCACGACCTCGTCCAGGCACTCCATCACCTGGTCCAGCTCCGCCCCCGACGCAGCCGTCAAGACGTCCCCGAACCCCGCCAGCGCCGTCCGCGCCGCATCGATCGAGGAGCATCGCTCCGCGAGTTCGGTTCTCCCCGTTGACATATGCTCATTCTCGCAGAGACCACCGACAGCGGTCCATGGTCGAGATCACCCTGTGGACGAGGGTAGGAGATGGGGCGCTGTGGACGCCCACCGCCTCGGAGCCGGAGTCGGACTCAGCGCTTGATGAGCGGCGAGCGCACTGCGCCCGACTCCTTGTCCCCCTCGTTGAAGAACTCCTCACGGTGGATGTCGCGGGGAAAGAGCCGCTTGGCCATCATCGTCTTCAGGGCCGCCTCGACCATCGGCGGCGGGCCACAGAGGTAGCCCGTCGCTCCCGACAGCGTCGCGTGGTCGGCCGCGATGACGTCGGTGACCATCCCGAAGCCGTAGGCGGCGGCGTCATCCCCACACTCGGCCTCCGTCTCCTCCGACAGGCAGGGCCGATAGGTGAACTGCTCGGGAAACCGCGTCGCCAGGGAGCGGAAGAACTCCACGTCATAGAGCCACTCGCGCGAGCGCGCACCCTGGTACAGGGTGAGGTGGCCGTCGTAGGCCCCGTCCTCGAGGGCGTGCCGGATCATCGACTTGAGCGGTGCGAGACCGGTGCCACCGCCGACGAGAACGGCGGGCCGGTCGTCATCCGTCTTCAGCACGAAGCGGCCGTAGGGACCGGAGACCGCGACCGGGTCGCCGGGCGCCAGGCCGGCGAACACCCAGCCGTCGGTGCCACGGCCCCCGGGCACGTTGCGGATGTGGAACTCGAGGCGTCGCGTCTCGGTGGGCGGCGAGGCGATCGACCAGGTGCGGTCCACACCGGCCAGCCCGTCCCGGGCGGGGACCTGGAACTTGAGGTACTGACCCGCGTTGAAGGCGATGTCCCGGTCGAGCTCGACGACGAGCCGTCGGGTGTGGAGGGCGATCTCCTCGAGCTCGACGACGGTGCCCGTGTAGTCCTGCACCGGGTGGACCGGCATCGTCTCGTCGACGTCGATGTCGGCCTCGATCGTGACGTCCGACCGAGGGCGGGCGACGCAGGGCAGCAGCCTGCCCTCGTCGCGCTCGTAGTCCATCAGGGCGAAGGAGCTCGCCGCACCGTGGTCGACGTCGCCGTCGAGCACGTCGGCCTTGCACGTCGCACAGGTGCCGTGCGTGCACGAGTGCGGCAGCCACACGCCGCTGCGCAGGCAGGCGTCGAGGATGGTCTGGTCCTCACGGCACCGGACCTCGCGGCCGAGTGGTTCGACGGTGATGGTGTGGGTCTGGGTCATGACTGCTCGCTCGCTCGGGTCCGCGGGGGTGCTGTGGTCCGCCCGGCACCGTGGTCGACGGGGCCGGGCGGACCACGGGTGGAGGTGACGTCAGGCGACGACTCGCATGCCGATGACGTCCTTGTGCTCGACGCCGATCTGCTCGAGGGTCTGGTCCTCGCGCGGCTCGAACTCCTCGCCGTGCAGGGTCCAGACGCGGCGGGCCCCGGGGTCGAAGTCGGGGTCCTCCTCGGCGTAGGGGACGACGAGGCCGTTCCAGAACTCACCCCACGTCATGGCCTTGGGGGCCCGGAAGCACGCCGAGGCGCAGAACCACATGTTCCCCTGGAACCACAGGTGCACGAGCTGGTCGTCTCCGTAGAGCTCCTGGCGGGAGCGGGACGGGAAGTCGTACGTGCCGATGCTCTTGACGGTCATGGCGCTCAGCCCTCCGACCCGATGTGGGAGTGGTCCGCGTCGTCGTGCCACGCCTTCCAGTTCCTGTCGTCCACGGACCCCTTGTACTCGCCGGAGTCGCCGTCCTCCAGGCCGTACCACTGGAGCACCTCGGGCAGGCTCGGCCCGCCACAGTTGCCTTGGTAGATCTGGTGCACCGGGAGCCACGCCTGGACGTACTTCTCCGGCTCGCGCTCGAAGATCCACTGGCAGCCGTTGGAGCAGGTCTGGAACTTCTCACCCTTGTAGACCGACTCGCGCTGGCAGAGCGTCGTCGGGTCTCCCGGCTCGGTGAAGGCCATGGGGATCTGGCAGACCTGGCAGAGCTGGGGCAGCCCGCGGACGAAGTGGCGGCCACCGGCCTCGACGTTCGCCTTCTCCTTGTCCCAAAGGGGCTTGTAGAGGTCCTCGAAGGTGTCGGGGTAGGTGTCCGCCAGCCACTGCTGGTGGTCGTCGTCCGGCACCGACGTGGTGAACGCCGCGGCGTGCGAGAACTGGTAGAGCACCCAGTAGACCTGGTGGGAGAGGATCTCCTTCTCGCCGATGGCGTCCTCGACGTGCCGCGGCGGCGTGATGCCGTAGAACGCGAGGTCCTGGAACAGCCCGCCGAGCATCTGCTCCTCGAAGTAGAGCTCGAAGGCCTCCTTCCAGCTCATCACCTTGCGCGGGAGCATGTAGTCGAGCATCTGGGCGACGAGGGCCGTGACCCGGTAGCCGCGCCAGAACCACTTGTCGATCCACGCCTGCACGATCGGGACGTTCTTCTCGTCCTGCTCGAGGAGGAACTTGATCGCCTCGAGACCGAGGGTCATGTGGCGCGACTCGTCCGACTGCGCCGAGAAGCCGAACGTCATGGTCGGCAGGTCACCGTTGAACGAGGCACCGGACATGAAGGGCACGAAGAGCAGGTTGGTCAGGAGGTACTCGAAGGAGAACCCGATGGCGATGAGGAACTCGAAGGGTCCCGCCGACAACGCGTCGTCGAAGAACGACTTGGGCACCGACAGGTACCAGACGCGGTCGTGCTGCTCGAGGTAGTTGTGGAACCCGCCGTAGTACTTGTTGTAGTTGCTCAGCGTGTGGATCTCGGTCTGCGCGTGCCGCATCTCGTCGATCGACTGGCAGAGCGCCGCGAACCGGGGCCCGGGACCGTCCAGGTGGCGCGCCAGGTAGGCGAAGTTGCGGTGCGCCGCGTACTCCAGGGGCGTCACGCCCTGGAGGAACAGCTTCATCGCGTTGAGGTAGGACGCATCGGTGAGTGACAGGTGGCCCTGGCTCTGGGCGAACCCGTCGAGCACGGCGTACAGGCGCTTGTCCTTCTCCGCCTGGTACTTCGTGTACGAGTCGACGGTGAGGCGGAAGGGGTCCTCCCACTTGGACCAGTCGTGGATGGTGATGCCCTCGAACCGAGTGTGCGGGAACACCTCGGAACGCTCGACGTAGCTGGGTTCCCAGTCGAGGTCTCGGGTCAGCGCCTCGTAGCGCTGCTTCATGGTCAGCTTGCGCGGCGTCTTGGGGGCGATCGTCATGTCTCGCAGCCTTTCTCAGTGGTCCCAGGCGATGACGATCTCGTCGTCATCCCATTCCTTGATGTGCCCGAAGTAGCTCACGATCGCGAGCTGGAACTCGTGCGTCTCCCACTCGCGGCCGAGGCGTTCCTCGACGGACTCGCGGGTGATGACGAGGCGACCCGGTGCGGTGATCCGCACGAGGCCGGGCATGTGCTGCACCGTGCAGTCGTCGTTGGTGAGCTCGATGGCCTCGACGAGGGACCGGTTGGTCTCGCTCTCCTGGATGTCCACGCCCACGGGGCGGGTGGCGGCGGTGGTGCTCATGGTGTCGTCCTTCGGCTCAGGCGGTCAGCGCCGCGACGGTGTCGCGGAGGGTGGTCGCGGTGGCCTCGAGGGACTCGGACGCCCCGGTGCCGACGAGCTCCTCGACCCGGGAGGCGACCGGTCGCAGGGCGGCCAGGGCCGACTCGAGCGCCTGGGCCGTGGTGGCGGCGAGCAGCTCCTTGTTGGCGGCCCCCGTCTCCGGATCGGCGACCCAGGCCTTGTAGAGGGCGTCCACCCACTTCCGCTGGTCCGTGAACCAGGAGGAGAGGTGCTGGGCGAAGAGGCTGTAGGAGCCCGCTCCCGCGTCGATGGCCGCGTCGTCGAGGTGGGTGAAGAACAGCGCGTAGAGGAGGCGGTCGGTCACGTCGAGGCGGATCAGGCCCCTCCCCCAGTCCTTCTCCAGGAAGAGCTCCTCCATGAGCCGGCGCACGCCCTGGAGCGCTGCGTCCTCGACCCACCGGGTCTTGGCATCTCCGAGCAGGGCGGCGGTGCCCCCGTCGAGCGCGATGCCGACCCGGCTGATGGCCTGGGCGTTCCCGATCCGGTCGAAGGCGGCATAGGCGGCGCACTGCGTGACCGTCGCGCC
Source organism: uncultured Actinomycetota bacterium (assembly GCA_963709785.1). Taxonomy (GTDB): domain Bacteria; phylum Actinomycetota; class Actinomycetes; order Actinomycetales; family Dermatophilaceae; genus Phycicoccus. The sequence continues at coordinate 171,744 of CAVPXT010000011.1, forward strand.
GAACCCGAAGCGGGCGATGTCGCAGGACACCATCTGGGCACCGGACTCGTAGTGCCGCAGCGGCACGAGGAGCTCGCCCATGAGTGCCGACCAGGCCTCCGGAAGGCGCGCCAGCAGGTCGTGCGACTCCAGGTAGGCAAGCGTGGAGGCGACACTGTCCGACATCGCGGCCCGGGAGGTGACGTAGGGGGCGTAGTAGTACTGCCGCGGGTCGGTGAACGAGTAGGGGTCGGTCAGCCGGAAGTCGCTGTAGGTCTCGTCGTAGATCTCATGGGCGGGGTCCCACAGCGGCCGGTAGTGGAAGTTCTCCTTCGGCTGGATGTCGATCGAACCCTCTTCGTAGCGGGACGCCGGGCGGTCGCCGTACCGCGCCACGAGGTGGGTGAAGGTCTTGCGTGGCGGCTCGATGACCTGGGTTCGGAGTTCGTACTGCACGGGGGCCTCCTTGGGGCGGTGGGCCGGGCTCGGGATGTGGGGGTGAGGCAGACGGGTCAGGGAACGGAGTGGTGGGTCACACCGGACTCCACGAGGAGTCGCACGAGCAGGTCGGGGAGTGCGTCGGTGCCCACGAGCTCGACCGGGAGCTCGGCATCGAAGCCGTCGCCGACCAGCCGGCCGTAGGCGGTGCCGTCCTCGAAGGTGGTCGACACCCGAGCCGCGCGGCCCCGGTGGGTCACCCGGAACGCGAGCTCGTGAGGAAGGGTCTCGTCGACGAGGTCGAGCCGGTCGTCGGCCGGGCCCAGGATCGCGTTCGCCTCGCTGACGAGCTGTTCGGCGAGCGAGCGGATGGCGACCTGTCGGTCGGCGCCGGTCCCGGTGGCGATCCGGCGGCTGATCCGGGTCTCGGGCTGGGGTGCGAGCGCCTCGAGCGTCCTGACGTCTCCCTCGGGGGCGCCGACGATCTCAGCGACCCGTTGCATGAACGGCGTCATGGTGCATCCTCTCGGTGGCGGTGCGGTGGGGTCCGGGAGTGGCCGGTGTGGCGGTGACCGCTGCGACCACGGCGGCGGCTCCCGCCGAGGCGACGTCCTCGTCCTGGGCGGCGGACCCGCCCGAGACCCCGACGGCGCCGACGTACGAGCCGCCGAGGGTGATCGGCACCCCGCCCCCGAAGGCCGCGACACGACCCCGCTGGCCGATGCCCTCGCGGACCGCGTCCTCGCCGGAGATCGCGGCGTACAGGCCGTCCGTCGGAAGGCCACCGAAGGCGGTGACCGTCCACGCCTTGTCCTGGGCGATGGCACCGGAGGCCACGAAGGCACCGTCCATCCGGGCGAAGGCGACCAGCGTGCCGGCCTTGTCGGTGACGGCGATGTTGAAGGCCCCGCCCAGCTGCTCCGCGCGCAGGAGTGCGGCATCGAGAGCGACGCGGGCGCCTTCGTAGGTCAGGACGAGCTCGGTACCGAGCAGCATGCGGAGTCTCCTCGTCGACGGGGTCGCAGGTGGCAGGGCCCGGCCCGGCGACGACGGGTGGAACCGCCGTCACCGCACCGGAGGTCGGTCAGGTGAGGACCGAGGTGAAGGCGTCGTTGAGCTCGCGGGCGTGGTAGAAGACGCCCTTGCCCAGGGCCTCGGGGGTCCACACCGACATCGGGCGGTCGCGGTAGGCCAGGTAGCCACCGGCGAAGACCTCGTTGCGGTTGCCCGACGGGTCGAAGAAGTAGACCGTCTGGCCGCGGGTGATGCCGTGGCGGGTGGGGCCGACGTCGATCGGGACGTCGTCCATCGAGAACAGGTCCGCGGCCCGGCCGACCTCGACCCAGTCACCCAGGCGGAAGGCGAAGTGGTGCAGCTTGGAGTTGGGGCCGGCGAGCACGGCGAGCTGGTGGATCTGGTTGTTGCTCGTCATCCAGGTCGCGATGATGTCGGCGTCGGAGTCCAGGCTGGTCTGCACCCGTTCGGTGGGATAGAAGTCGAACACGTCGGTGAGGAAGCGGTCCATCAGGCCCGGGTCCTCGGCGGTGATCAACGAGTGGTCGAGCGCGGGCACGCCGACGCCGACGAGGTGGCGCGGGAACGCGTCGGGGTTGTGGGTGCCGACCTCGGTGCCCACGCACGTCGCCTCGTGGTAGACCTCGAAGACGTGGTCGGAGGGGGTCGTGAACCGGATGCCGTCGCCGATCTCCGGGTTCTCCGCCTTGCTCATCCGCTCGACGGTGACGCCGAAGGCCGTGGCCTTCTTCTCGATGTCGTCGATGTCGCTGGAGTTCTCGACCTTCCAGCCGAACTTCACCAGGCCGACGCCACCCTCTTCGAGCACGACCGAGTGGTGGTCCCACTCGTCCCAGGCCTTGTAGTAGACCTTGTTGCCCTCGGCGAGGGTCTCGTACAGGCCCATCGTGTTGGCGTAGTGGTCCCTCGCCTCGGCCAGGTCCGTGACACGGACGTGGGCGTAGCCCAACCTCATGACTCCCATGACTGCTCCTTGTGGGTCGTGCCGGTCGCGGCGGTCGCGGCGGCGTGGGCCTCGGCGCGCAGCCGGGCCTTCTCGTTGATCTGGTGGAGGAAGGTGTTGACGAGCCGGACGTTCTCGCCGCGCAGCTCGATCGTCATGTCCGTGTCCGGGACGGCGCGGCACGTGAGGCAGGTGCCGTCACGGTGTTCCGCCTCGGTGATGACGGAGTCGGCGACCGGGTGGTCGTAGTGGAACTCCCCGGAGCGGCAGTCGACCTTGCAGACCGCGCAGCCGCCGCGCCGGCAGCCGACCGTGTACGCGAACCCCGCCTTGTACAGGCCGCTGAGCACGGTCTCGCCCGGCTCGAGGTGGATGACCTCGCCCGTGGGGTGGATCGTCATGGTCGGCACTGGCGCTCCCTTGCGTGCAGTGGTGGGAGGCGTCGGCCGCCCACCACGAGAATCGCCGGACCTGAGGTGAGGTACCACCGACGTTCCCCGGTGAGGAACGAGCACCGGCCGCCGCCGATGGCGGACGACACTCGAGGACACCTCACGAGCGGCACGATGGCCTAGTCCTCGGTGAGGAAGCGCAGCAGCAGCGAGTTGAAGGCGGCAGCGTGCTCGATCTGGCTCCAGTGCCCGCACTGACCGAAGACGTGGAGCTGTGCTCGGGGGATCAGGTCCAGCAGGCGCAGCGAGGTCTGGAGGGGGATCACGCGGTCCTCGCGGCCGTGGACGACGAGTGTCCGGTGCGGCAGCGCCCGGATCAGGTCGTCCGGCGTCACCATGGAGTCGACCCACTGCTGCCGCGGCGCCGGGAACATCGACCCGTAGGACTCGTGGAACCCCGGTTGGATGCTCGCCCGGTAGCGCACCTCGGCCAGCTCGTCGCTCACCAGCTCCCGGGAGTAGGCGAAGTAGTCCATGATCCGTCGCATCGCCACGAACGACGGCTCGTACCCCCACACGGCGTCCAGGCCCTCGGTGATCGGGAAGGGGACGCCGACGCTGCCCATCAGGACGAGCCTGTCGACGCGGTCCGGATACCGGCTCGCGAGCGAGAGCGCGATCGCCCCTCCGAAGCTGTTGCCGACGATGCTGGCCCGCTCGATGCCCAGCGCGTCGAGGAACCCGACCAGCTGGTCGACCCAGGTGTGCAGGTCGTAGCTCACCGCGTCGGGTCGCTCGCTGTAGCCGAAGCCCACCATGTCCGGGGCCAGCACCCGGACCCCCTCGGCGAGGGCGGGCACGGTGAGGCGCCAGTTGGCGTAGGCGGAGACCCCGGGGCCGGAGCCATGGACGAGGACGACCGGGTCGCCGGTGCCTGCGTCGAGATAGTTCGTGAGGATGCCGTTCGCCCGGATGCTCGACCCGACCTCGGGTCGCGCCGCGGGGGCCTGCGTGTCGTCGGAGTCCATGGTGTCGATCGTCCCGACCCGCACCTGCCGCGGCGCCCGGTGTTCCCGACCGCGGAATGGTGCCCTGCTCCGCCCCGGCACGGTCAGCGCGGCGGTGCGCCGGCCTCGCCGGTCTCGCCGGTCATGTCGCCGATGCCGCGAAGATGGCCGCCACCGAGACCTCGAGCGCCTCGTCGAACTCCGTGTCGGACATCTGCGCGGTGAGGCCCTCGGTGAGGGCACGCGAGAAGCTGGCGATGACTCCGGGGTTGCGTGCCAGGAGGTCGACGGCCCTCCCCCGGGGGTAGCCACCCGAGAGCGCGGCGACACGCAGGACCCGCGGGTGGTCGAGCAGCTCCCGGTGGTCCCCGTCGACCTCGGGGAGCGTCAGCTTGAGCATCACGTCCTGTCCCGCGCCGAGCCGGTCGAGGTGGGTGAGCAGCGTGGCCTTGAGCAGCCGCTCCGCCTCGGCCTTCTGCGGGCTGGCGATGTCGACCTCGGGCTCGATGATGGGCACGAGCCCGGCCGCCAGGATGCGGCGGGCGATGTCGACCTGCTGCTCGACGACGGACTCGATCCCCGCGGCGTCCGCGGTGAGGACCACCGAGCGCATCTTGGTGCCGAAGACGCCGTGGCTCGTGGCGCGCTCCAGGAGGGCGTCCAGGTCGGGCATCGGCTTCATGAGCCTGACGCCGTCCGCCTCCCCCTCGAGGCCCTTGTCGACCTTGAGGACGGGGACGATGCGCTTGCGGGTCCAGAGGTACTCGGCCGCGCCCAGGCCGTCGATCTCCCGCTCCATGGTCTGCTCGAACAGGATCGCGGCGAGGACGCGGTCGCCGGTGAAGACCCGGCTCCTGATGACTCGGGTGCGCATCTGGTGGATGAGGTCGAACATGCCGACCTCGTCGGTGTAGGCCGACTCCGGGATCCCGTACAGCCTCAGGGCCTTCGGTGTGCTGCCTCCGCTCTGGTCCAGCGCGGCGATGAAACCGGTGCCGTTCCTGATCCTGGCGAGCATGTCCTGGTTCATGGCTTCGTCCTCTCCGGTGACACCCGCCCGCGGTCGCGGTGGGGGGCCACCCGCGTGCTGCCTCCAGCCTCTCCGTCGGCCGGTCGCCCCACAAGGACGCGGGTCACACCGGCCCGTCCCGATCGGCACGAGAGTCCCTCGGACGTCCCGCTCCGCGGCGCCTCGACGCCGGGGGCGCCGTCACCGTCTGCGGGTGGCTCCGCCTCATTGGCGAGGTTCGCCGCCGCGCAGGGGCAGGAGTCGGGGTTCGCGGGCGCAGCCTGCTGCATCGACACGTGCACCGCCATTGACTCTTTCGTCACTTCTGACACATCAGGCGAAGTTCTGGAGGATGGTGGACCACATCCGGCCCCGTCACCCCCGGGATCCCCCTGCTACCCCGGGTCGACGGGGCTGGTGGCTGCCCCGTCGTGGTGTTCGGCTGCACGCAACACAGCACCCCCTCTGAGAACAGTGGGGGTGCTGTGTTGCGGTGACCCTCACCCTGCGATCAGGCCACCTGGGAGGTGATGGGGGCCCCTGCGCCCTTGACCACCTCTAGACCGGCACTTTACCTACGGCATACCTTGCCGGCGATCGATCCGTGCGCCTGAACTGCGGGTATGGCCGAACGGGCCATACCGGGCTCATCCGTTCGGCGGAGGCGGCGCCTCGGACACGACGGAACCGACGTGCCGGCGGACCACCGCCCGGGCGCTTTCCAGCTCGTCGGCAGCGTCGGGCCCACGCGAGACGGTGACGCAGGTCGAGCCGGTGGCCCAGCGAGGTCCGGAACCGCGGACCGTCCCGGGGCGGGACGGGGTCGTGGTGTTCGTGGTCATGCGCGGTTCTCCTCCGGTGAGGGACCGAGCCGTCCGACACGCGGCAGATGCAGAACGGCCCCGGGCCTGCGTCTCCGCAGGCCCGGGGCCGTTCGTCATGGTGGGCGATACTGGGTTTGAATCGTTCTGGGTCGACGGCGCTGGCGCGCAGGTAGGGCCCTGATTTAGCCTCCTGACCTGCGCTTTTGTCCACTGGCGCACGGAGTCAGGAGGGGCCAGAAATGGCCAGGTTCGACCCGTCATCTTCCACGTATCTTCCACGCGGCGACCCACAAGGCTCCGGTCACCTTCGTGGCCCGGGTGGACGCGGAGGCCTGGCTCGTCGACGAGCGCCGCCTCGTGTCGTCCGGCGAGTGGCGCCCGCCGGCCCGACGAGCCCTGCTCGACCGGGACGCCGATGGTCCCTCGATGACGGAGTACGCCGCCGTGGGGATGGAACAGCGCGACCTCAAGCACACGACCCGGCAGCACTACCGGTCGCTCCTCGAGCGGCACATCCTGCCCTCGCTGGGAGACCGGCCCGTCTCCGACCTCACCGGCGACGAGGTCCGGGCCTGGCACGCACGGCTCGACCGCTCTCGCCCCACGCAGCGTGCCCACGCCTACGGCCTCCTCAAGGCGATCTGCGAGACCGCGATCTGAGTCGACGGTCCTCCACACCGGCTCCGCACCCCGCGCACGCATCTCGGGCCCACACCACGTCGTATATGTCTCTGGCGCCGGAGGTCAGCAATCCGGCCAGGTTGTGCAAGTGGCTGGCGACAAGATCCTCTCGACGTGCAGGAGTGACCTGTCGGGCTGTGAACCAAGCGGTGAGCGCGACCGCCGCAAGCGTGACGGCGATTCCTATAGCGACCTCAACTACGTCCATGACCAGAAGGAAACTGCGTCCTCCGACAGAGCGTTCGTCGTCTACTGTCACTCCCCGCCAGGCTACAGAAACAACCGGACATGCCGCGGGGAGGCACTACTTGATGCTGCCGTTAGGCGCTTGTCGGTCTCTCGGGCCGAGTTAGGTGCTGGCGCTGGAGCGGGCCGGCTCGTGGGCAGACTCTCGTAGCCGTCTGTCATCTCGCACGGTGAGGGCTGCGACCCCTGCACCAGCGACCGCACTGACCACTACGAGCCCGGCCAAATCAAGGGCGCCAGTCCCTGCAAACCACACGCCGATCCCAGCAGCGGCCAAGGCCGCGACTGTGCCGGTGGCCAGCGCCGCAACCGGCCACGGATGCTGCTGCGGCAGGAGTAGCCACGCCATCACGCCGACCACCAGGCTGGCGAAGCCGACCAGCGGAATCATCATCATCCCCCAGAGCAGCCAACCCGACAGGACCGACAAGGTGCCCCCCGCTTCGGACAGGCCCCCACCGACGCCATTGAGGACGATCCAGCCCGCTCCGAGGAGGAAGAGTGCCAAGAACAACACATAGCCGCGCAGGAGCCACCACCAGATGACCGTGGATCTACTAAGCACGCGACCCCCTCCACTCCTAGCAACAAGCCTAACTGTCACTCGCCTCAAGGAGGTTCTCCCCTAGTGAGTCAGACGATAGCGACACCTTCTCAACGGGTTTGTTCTACTCGCCGATGGTGTCCAACCAGACCCGTCCGGTCGTTTCAGTCTCATGCAGCGATCCGCTATTCGGTGGGCCCGGCCACTGATTCCTCTGTCGGGTCCCATTCCATGATGCGCCGGAATACCCGATACTCGTCGCGCTGCTCATCCGTGATGCGGCACTCGGGATCCGAGCACCATCCGGAATCCTCGGGCACGAACCACCGGCTCCGGTCGCGACGAGGTTTCTGCCGCCCCGGCCTTCGTGGCCAGACGTGCGGCACCTTCCAGTCGGCACCACAAACGGGGCAAGGGTGCTCGTCGTCCGGATAGATCACGGCTGCCACGCTAGATCTACTGGCGGACTGGATGCACGCATTTGCCGCAGATGGTGCAGCTCGCAACAGGCGCGATCGGGCGACATCTGCCCTGCATGAACGCGGATGCTGTGATGGCCTACAGTCCCGCGAATGAGCCGGATCGAGGAAGACCTGAAGGCGTACTACGCGAACGAGATCAAAGATCGCGCCAGCCGCGAGCTCGGTGATGAGCGCACCGCTCGGGTCGCTGACTTCATCAACCACCTACGGGCAACTCGAGCGCACACCGTCCTTGAGGTCGGTTGCGGTGCGGGACGTGACGGCCTGGCTCTGGTCGGCGGCGGCTGCGCGTATACCGGGGTTGACCTGTCGCCGGTGGCCGTCCAAACCTGTCGTGAGCGAGGACTGGCGGCGGTTGAGGGGTCGGCGACCGAGCTACCCCTCGCTACTTATTCCTTCGACGCAGCCTGGTCGATGAGCACCCTGATGCACCTCACCGGCGACGGCTTCACCCGGGCCATTCAAGAGCTCGGTCGCGTTGTCCGACGCGGCGGCACCGTCGAGATCGGAGTGTGGGGCCACACCACCAATCGCGAGTGGACCAGCCCGGACGGGCGCTACTTCAACCACCGCACAGACGACCAGCTGCAAGTCGAACTTCAGGGGCTAGGGGACCTCGTGTCCTTCGAAACATGGAACTGGTTCGAAGACGGCGGGCACTACCAGTGCGCTCGCGTCGTGACTAACTAGACAGCCGGCAGCTCGCGGCTTACGCACTCATTTGCCGCGATCCGCGTGGAAGGCGGGGACCCCGTGTTTAGGGCCTGCAGGCCGCCTTGCGGAACTCGATCGGTGACCTCGTGACGTAGACGTCCTTCTTGCGGTCCAAGTCGTAGTGGTCGAAGAAGTAGACCTGTCCGGGTTTGAGCTCCCGTACTTCGGCTGGAGTGAAAGCCACGTCCAGCGCAGAGCCGCTGTTGTCACGGGTCCACCCGTACAGGTGGTACGTGCGATCGGCCTCAAGGGGCTTAAGCGGCGTGGTTGTAGTCCAGCCCTCGGAGGTGCCGGTCAATGACCACTCAGCCATCGCCGTAACTGGCTGGTCGGAAGCCCACTCTCCGACGGTTACTTCGCTGGCATCGCTGGCACTAGGGCTGGCGTCTTGGAAGTAGTAGAGCGTCGCGCCATCGACATGCTGATCACAGACAGCGAGGTAGCCGACGAGTCCGCCCTGGGCGTCCACGCCGATGCCGGCCCTACCCACAACCTCAGGGGTGCACCCGGCAAGCAGGGGTACGGCGCACAGCATCATCAGCAGACGAGTCACAGCCGCAATGTAAGCCGCGCCCGAGCTTGCAGGCCGGGGTTCGGATGATCGTTGCCGAAACGTCCTCTTTTGCCGCCGATCGTGTCGATGGAAGTCGAGACGCCACCTACCCTGCGGTCATGGCCTGGCCACCAACTATCGACCCTTGGCATCTGGCTGTCTCGGGCGCATTCTCTTGGCTAATGCTCGGCATCGTGGCGGCCAACGCCGGCAACTCATGGTTCACCCCGATCGTGCTTCTGGTCTTATACCTGTTCCTGCAAGTCATGTTTCAGGGCACGCGCCGGAATTGCCGGCTACCGAGAAGAAGGCGTCACTGGCTCTTCATCCCCTAGCGCCGCCCGCTTGCTCATCGTGGTGCCACGTCGGGCATCGGACCGGCCCGCGGCAGAATCGCGCGCACATGCCGCGGATGGTGCATCGGGCGTCGCTGGCGGTGAATCTCCAGTCCACTTGACGTTCGTCGGCGTTGGTGGCGTTGGCCCAGGCGGCGAGTTCGGCGTTGAGTACAGCCAGGTCGGCGATGCGCAGGGGTGTCCGCGGCATGGAGGCCGTTAAGCCGTTCGTACGTCGCCCCAGATCGCGACCGGCTGGGTCCCCACAACGCTGCGTACAACGGGTGGCTTGAGCTAGCCGAGGCCTCCGGAGATGTGGCCGCCGAGACCGGCGGCACCGGCCGACTTGCTCGCTCCAGGCTCCTCGTGTCCCCCGTAGACGGCATCGATCTCGTCCCACCACCCGGGTGGGTGACGGAACCAGTGCCAGCCGCGTCGGATCCCATGGACTCCCTTCATGAGGAGGGAGCCCACTCCGTGGGCGAGCAGACTCGGGGTCATGCCTCAAGGGTAGGCAGCGAGGGCCGTCCTGTACGGGGATCGACGCTTTCATCACGTTGGTGACGGAACACGCTCAGCGCATGCGAGTTGAACTCGCAAAACACTGGTAGACCATCCGCAAATGCCGCGCCTGGTGAGACTTCTTGACCGTTGCTGGCGTCGGGCGGACGCTGCGGAATGGCTACTTCACAGATTCTGATTCCTGTCGTGCTGCCTCCGGTCTCGGACCGTCTTCGTCACGCCGTTGCTGCCTACCTCGCTCGCTTCAAGGGGCAGTCGCGGGTGCACACCGAGTCCGACCTGCGCTGCTTCGTCACTTGGTGCGAAGAACGCGGCCTGGACCCGTTGGCCGCCCAACGCGCCCACGTCGAGCTGTACGTGCGGTGGATGCAGGAAGTGCGCCGGTACAGGCCGTCCACGATCAGCCGCCGGGTCGCGGTGGTGGCCGGCTTCTACCGGACCTGCGTGATCGACGAGGTTCTGGCGCACTCCCCGGCGGAGTATGTCCGCCGGCCCAACGTGCCGCCCGAGTCGCCGACCCTGGGCCTGACGCACCTGCAGTTCGAGGCGATGCTGGCAACCGCCCGCACGTCACCGAACATCAACGACTTCGCCCTGGTGGCGATGCTGGGCCTGCTCGGGCTGCGGATCTTCGAAGCGTGCGGGGCGAACATCGATGACCTCGGCGAGGAGCACGGCCACCGCGTGCTCAAGGTTCGCGGCAAGGGCGGCAAGGTCGTGCTGACTCCACTACCACCGGCGGTGTCCCGCGCCATCGAGCGGGCCGTAGACCGACCGGGAGGTCGGGCCGATCCTGCGCACCCGCAACGGCACCCGGATGGACCGCCACTGATGCCACCCGCCGTCTGCACCGCCTGGCTCAGACCGACGGTGTGAACGCCGCCCGGATGCACCGGCACATGCTGCGCCACACGTTCGTGACCACGATGCTCGATGCCGGCGTCGACCTGCGCGACGTGCAGATCGCCGCCCGTCACGCCGACCCGCGCACCACGATGCGCTACGACAGGGCCCGCAAGAACCTGGACCGCCACCCCAACTACATCCTGGCGGCCTATATGGCTTCCGGAACCTGAGCGACCCGCGGCCTAGGCTCGCTGGTACTGCTGGTAGTACCATCATGACATGGCGTCCATCGAGAAGATCCTCACCGCCATGAGGGCCAACCCGAAGAACGTCCGCTACGCCGACCTGCACAAAGTGTGCGAGCACTACTTCGGCTCACCACGCACCACCGGCGGATCCCACGCCGTGAATCGCCCCGGGTTTCGTGGAGGCTCGGTTAGTTGGATCCGACCTCGGTGAGGACCGGGTTCTCACGGTAGTGCTCGGTGGTCTGGGTCGCCCAGTGGTTGGCTTCGAACTCGGCGGGTGGGACGAGCCCGATCTCGCCGTGCAGGCGGCGGTGGTTGAACCAGTCGACGTACTCGGCGACGGCGATCTCGACGTCTGCGACGTTCTTCCAGCCGCCCTTGGGTCGCATCACCGGGTTGCGGATGCATTCGGCCTTGAACAGCGAGTTCAGGGCCTCGGCCATCGCGTTGTCGTAGCTGAATCGCCCTTGGACTGCCGACCGATGCGACGGCCTCGGCTTCGGCGAGCCGCTCGGTGTAGCGAATGGCTCGGTACTGGACTCCTCGGTCGCTGTGGTGCGTCAGGCCGGTGACGTCCTGCCCGGCGCGCTGGCGTGTCCACAGCCCCATGTCGAGGGCGTCGAGAGCGAGGTCGGTGCGCAGCGAGGTGGACACCTGCCAGCCCACGACCATCCGGGAGAAGACGTCCAGGACGAACGCGACGTAGGTCCAGCCGGCGTGCGTGCGCACGTAGGTCAGGTCGGCCACCCAGAGCTGGTTGGGTGCCAGTGGCGACGAACTTGCGCTTGACCAGGTCCTCGGGACGCTCGGTCTCCGCGCCGTCACCGATGGTGGTGCTGGCGGGTCTTCTCGCGTGGGATCCCGCGTAGGCCTTCGACCCGCATCAGCCGCTCGACGGTGCAGCGCGCGACCGGGATGCCTTCGCGGCCCAGCTCGGCGTGGATCTTCCGCGCGCCGTACACGCCCAGGTTCGCCCGGTGTGCGGTCTTGATGTCCTCGACCAGCTCGGCATCACGCACCGCGCGCGCCGAGGGTGGCCTGGTCTTGGCGGCGTAGTAGCTGCTCGGGGCGATCTGGGACACCGGCTTCCTTCAGCACGGCGCAGATCGGCTCGACCCCGACCTCGCGCCCATCGACCACGTCGTGGCGATGGGCCTCGAGGTAGGCAACTACCTGCTGGTGGGGCGGTCGAGCTCCGCCGCGAAGAAAGCCGAGGCCGTCCTCAGGATGTGGTTCGCGCGCCGGAGCTCACGGTTCTCTCGCTCCAGCTCGGCCAGCCGCTGCGCGTCGCTGCTCGTGGTGCCCGGCCGGACGCCATCGTCGATCTCGGCCCGACGTACCCAGCTGCGCAGCGTCTCGGGGTGCATCCCCAGCTGGTCCGCGACTCGCTTGATCGCACCCGGCTTGGTCGCTGGGTCCTGCCTCGCCTCAACGGCCATCCGCGTCGCGCGCTCACGCAGCTCATCGCCGTACTTCCTCGGTGCTGCCATGACTCTCATCCTCCATGGATTGAGAGCCTCCACCAGACCCGGGGCGATCAAGTAAGTTGGGCAGTCCAACGGCAGGATGACCCAGTTCGCGGCTTGGGCGCCCAGCACCAATAAGTCCCAGGGGTCGCGACCACTGATGTGGTTGGCCAGCATCCCGTCGTCACTGAGATAGATGTCGGCCTCACCGTCCCCGAACTGGATGCGTCGGAGGTCCCTATCACGATGAGTCACGTGTGGGGCAAGCACTCGCGCCATCTCGGCACCGCCGTGCTCGGATGACTCACCCGCCATGAAGCCTTGAAAGAACACGTCGAAGGACACGGTGCCACCCTTCCAAACTCGGGGTCGATCCGCACTCATCTGCCGCGGCCAGGGGTACCGCGATGGCCAGCAAGGCAACTCCGGAGAGGTTGGCCGCCGCTCGTCAGCGTCCGAAGCGCTTCTGGGCCGCCTGCTTGGTGACACCCAGAGCCATTCCGATGCTCAGCCATGAGTCCCCGGCCTCACGGGCGGCGCGGACCGCGTCGTGGAGCTCGCGGTCAGCGCGAGCAACACCGTCTTGAGCCGCAAGGATCCGGCGGAAGTGCACCGCATCACGGGCCGTGACCGCTGACGGATCGAGCTCGTCGAGCATCTTCTCAACCTCGTTGATGTTCGTGGTCGCCATGTCAGATCACCTCACGTCAGGAACTCGTAGAACTTCGGTCGGAGCCGGTCGGCGTGGATGATCCGATCGGCCTCTTCGGCGGGGACGGCCACCAGCTCCAACCAGTTGCCGGCTCGGTCGGGTCCGATGACGACGAGCCGCTCCTCTCCGTGCTGCTCGACCTCGACCAGTCGAACCGCGTTGGCATATGCGTGCAGGATGTCGGCCTCGGCGATGCCGTGCTTGAACGCCGACTCCGTCACCCGCACGCGTCAACCCTAGGTTGACGCAATGCGTGCGTCAACCCTAAGTTGACCATCGTTCGGCGTTGATGACCGCCAAAGTCATCTTCCACGTATCTTCCACGCCGGACATGAGAACGGCCCCGGGCTCGCGTCTCCGCAGGTCAGGGGCCGTTCTCCTGGTGGGCGATACTGGGTTTGAACCAGTGACCTCTTCCGTGTCAAGGAAGCGCGCTACCACTGCGCCAATCGCCCGAGGGGGGTACTACTCGAGGTGGAGACGGGATTTGAACCCGTGTACGCGGCTTTGCAGGCCGCTGCCTCGCCTCTCGGCCACTCCACCATTGGGGGGCGGCTAACCCTCCGAGCGGATGACCGGGTTCGAACCGGCGACCTCAACCTTGGCAAGGTTGCGCTCTACCAACTGAGCTACATCCGCGCGCGTCCGTGGACGATTCCGACCGGAATCCCCGCTTGGCGTGCTCCGAGACAGTAGCCGATCCGCGCGGCGATCTCCAAACCGGGACCACCCCGCGCGGCCTCCGCCTCAGCGCTCGGAGTCGACCGTCGCGACCGGGTCCTTGGCTGCGTGGGGGTGGCGGTCCGCCGGGGCGCTCGCGAGGGGCGTGAGCGGACGGTTCGCCGCCTCCCGCAGGCTGCGCAGGTCGAACTCGTCGGACTGCTCGTCGGCGTGTGCGTACCCCTCGAAGGGGTCGACCCGTGCGGCGGTCGCCGTCGGCAGCTGCCCACGCTCGCGCAGGTCGCGGACCCGGTCCAGCAGCCGGGTGTGCAGGGCCCGCCGCTCCTCCGAGGGCCACAGCTCGCGGATCGCCGCGTTCAGTGCCGCGCCGATGAGCACCGCGATGGCCAGCGCGTACAGCCAGATGAGGATGACGATCGGCGCCGAGAGCGGGCCGTAGATCGAGGTGCCTCCGAGGGAGGCGGCGATGGTGCCCCGGACGACGAACGACGCGAGCGCCCAGATCACGAGGGTGAGCACCGCTCCGGGGGCGTCGCGCAGCCACGGCGAACGGCGTGGCGTCGACACGTGGTAGAGGCTCGTGAGGCCGCCCACGGTGAGCAGGGTGACGAGCGGCCAGTAGAGGAGGACGATCGGGTCCCAGGGCGACGGCAGCCATCCGCGGATGATGTCCGGCCCGAGGAGGACCAGGGGGATCGTGATGATCCCCATGACGAGGGCGATGACGTACAGGGAGAACGACAGGGCCCTGGTCTGGACGATGCCGCGCACCCCCGACTGCCCGTACATGATCGAGATCGTGTCGACGAAGACGTTCAGGGCCCGCGACCCGGACCACAGCGAGAGGACGAACCCGATCGAGAGCAGGTCAGCGCGCCCGGTCTCGAGCACGTCGTTGACGGTCGGACCGAGGACGGAGTCGATGACCGGCTTGGTGAGGAACTGGGCGGAGTAGTCCAGGATCGCCTGCCGGACGTCGAGGACCGTGCTGGGGCCGAGCGCGCGGCCGAGGTAGCCGAGCCCGCTGAACAACCCGAGGACGAGCGGAGGCAGCGACAGCAGCGCGAAGAAGCCGGCCTCGGAGGCCAGGCCGGTCACCCGGTACCGCAGGCAGATCCGGGTCGTCACGACGGTGAGCCGGGCGATCGGCAGCGCCCCCGGGACCTTCGAGATGACCCGACGCACGCGGTGCTTCGCGTCGGTCATGCGGCCCACGGTATCCGCCGTAGCCTGAAGCGGTGCGCACCCACGACGTGACGAACCAGGTCCCGCCCCTCCCGGACCGCGACGTCCTGGCCTCCGACGCGGCCCTCACGGAGGCCGTCGACCGCTGGGTGACGCCCGAGGACCCGGACGGCGCCGCGGCCCTGCACGACCTCGGGAGGCTCGCCGGGACGACCGAGGTGCGGGCCTGGGCGGACCAGGCCGACCGGGTGACCCCCGTCCTGCGAACGCACGCCCCGACCGGTGAGCGGCTCGACGAGGTCGAGTACCACCCCGCCTACCACCGGCTCATGGAGGTCGCCGTCGGCGAGGGGCTCACCGCCGAGCCGTGGACCCGCCCCGAGGGCACCGGTGCCCACGCCCGGCGCGCGGCCGGTTTCGTCGTCTGGTCGCAGGTCGAGGCGGGCCACCTGTGCCCGGTCTCGATGACGTACGCCGCCGCCCCGGCCCTGGCGGCCGCCCCCGACCTCGCCGCCCGCTGGCTCCCGGGGCTCGCCTCCCGTGCCTACGACCCGGTGCTGCGGGCCCGCCCCGACAAGCCCGGGCTCACGGTCGGCATGGGGATGACCGAGAAGCAGGGCGGCTCCGACGTGCGGGCCAACACCACCCGTGCCGTGGCGGCGCCCGGCGGGCCGGTCGCGGGCGAGACCTACCGGCTCACCGGGCACAAGTGGTTCTGCTCGGCGCCGATGAGCGACGGGTTCCTCGTCCTGGCCCGGACCGACGCCGGGGTCACGTGCTTCCTCCTCCCCCGGGTCCTCGACGACGGGACGCGCAACGCCATCCGGCTCCAGCGGCTCAAGGACAAGCTGGGCAACCGCTCCAACGCGTCCTCGGAGATCGAGCTCGACGAGGCCTGGGCCGTCCGGGTCGGCGACGAGGGACGCGGGGTGCGCACCATCATCGACATGGTCGCCTCCACCCGGCTCGACTGCGTCCTCGGCTCGACGGCGACGATGCGGGCGGCGCTCACCCGGGCCGTGCACCACGCGCGCCACCGCTCGGCCTTCGGCGCCCACCTCGTCGACCAGCCGCTCATGCGCAACGTCCTCACCGACCTCGCACTGGAGTCCGAGGCCGCGACCGTCCTCGCCATGCGGCTGGCCCACGCGGTCGACGGCGGCGAGTCCGAGCTCGTCCGGCTCGGCGTCGCGCTCGGCAAGTTCTGGGTGTGCAAGCGCACCTCCCCGATGGTCGCCGAGGCGCTGGAGTGCCTCGGCGGCAACGGGTACGTCGAGGAGAACGGCCTCGCGCGGCTCTACCGGGAGGCCCCGCTCAACTCCATCTGGGAGGGCTCGGGCAACGTCGGGGCGCTCGACGTGCTGCGCGCGATCGCCCGCGAACCCGCCTCCGTGGCCGCGCTCGACAAGGAGCTCGCGCTCGCCCGCGGCCACGACCCCGCCCTCGACGCGGCCATCGACGCCTGCGGGTCGGCGGTGGCCGGCGCGCTCGCCGAGGACGCACCGTGGGGTGCGCGCCGGCTCGTGGAGCTGCTCGCCACGACACTCCAGGCGAGCCTGCTGGTGCGGTACTCCCCCGGGCCGGTCGCCGACGCGTTCGTCGCCTCCCGGGTGCGGGGCGACCGGGGCGCCGTCTTCGGCACCCTCGATGCCGGCGTGGGCGCCGGGGCCGCCCAGGCCGTCATCGACCGGGCGCTGCCGGCCTGAGCGGGACGCGGCCGACGGCGCCGGAGGGCGCCGGTCAGGGCGACATCTCGAGCCGGGTCCGCTCGGCCTCGACGTCGAAGTCTGCGGCGGGCCACTGCGGGTCCATCGTCTCCAGCGCCTCGAGCAGCAGGTTCGTCACCGCGAGGCGGGCGTACCACTTCCGGTCGGCCGGGACGACGTGCCAGGGCGCCACCGCGGTCGAGCAGCGCTCGAGGGCCACCTGGTAGGCCTCCATGTACTCGGGCCAGTGGGCCCGCTCGTCGAGGTCGCCCGGGTTGTACTTCCAGTACTTGTCGCCCCGCTCGAGCCGCTCGCCGAGGCGCTCCTTCTGCTCTTCGTCCGAGATGTGGAGCATCACCTTGACGATGGTCGTGCCGTCGTCGACGACCCCGTTCTCGAAGCGGTTGATCGTCGCGTAGCGCCGCGCCCAGGTGGCGGGCGGGACGAGGTCGTGGACGCGCACGATGAGGACGTCCTCGTAGTGCGAGCGGTCGAAGACCCCGATCTGGCCCGGCCCGGGCAGGGCCCTGCGGATCCGCCAGAGGAACGGGTGGCGCCGCTCCTCGGCGCTGGGGGCCTTGAACGAGGTGATCTTCACACCCTGCGGGTCCACCGCCCCGACGACGTGGCGCATGATGCCGCCCTTGCCGGAGGTGTCCATGCCCTGGATGACGAGGAGCACCGAGCGCGTGCCGCCCCCCTTGGACTCGGCGAAGAGCCGCTCCTGGAGGTCGGAGAGCCGGTCCTGGAGCTCGGCCATCACCTCCTTGCCGTCCTTCTTCTTGCCGTCGAAGCCGGGCGTCGAGCGCGGGTCGAGGTCGGCGAGGACGAAGCCCGGCCCGACCCCGAGGGCCTGCGACCACGAGCCCGTCTCGACGGCGTCGTCGGCGCGGGCCTCGGCAGCCGCCTCCCGTGCCTCGCGGGCCTTCCTCGCCGCCTTGCCTGACAGCGTGGCGGCATCGGTCGCCTGCTGCCGCTTCTCCTTCTTCTTCTGCTTCTTCGTCGCCTTCTTGCTCCGGCTGTCCTTGCCCATGCGTGGCATCCTCGCAGGTCCGGCCTGCGAGGATGCCCGGGTGCGCGTGCTCATCGACCCGCGGCGCCCGGCCTCGCCCGGCGCCCGCGTCCCGGCCCTCGACCTCGTCGACCTGTACGCCCCGCCGCGGGGACGCTGGGTGCGCTCGAACATGGTGACCACCCTCGACGGGTCGGCGGTCGGGTCCGACGGGCGCAGCGGCTCGGTGAACACCCCACCCGACCACCGCGTCTTCGCCGTGCTCCGCGACGCCGCCGACGCCGTCCTCGTCGGTGCCGGGACGGTGCGGGACGAGGGCTACACGCGGCTGCGGCCGACGCGCCACTCCCCCTCGCCTGCGGCCCTCGTGGCCGTGACGCGCAGCGGACGGGTGCCGGACGGCCTGCGGACACCCACCGAGGGCCGGGGCGCCGGCCTGCTCGTCACGTGTTCCGCCGCCGGGAGGCGTGCGCTGAGCCGCGCGCGGTCGGCGCTCGGCGAGGATGCGGTGCTCGTGTGCGGTGACGACGCGGTCGACCTCGGGGCGGCACTCGACGCGCTGGCCGGGCTCGGGATGCGTCGGGTCCTGCTGGAGGGCGGCCCCTCGCTGCTCGGGAGCGCCCTCGCCGCGGGGGTCGTCGACGAGATGGCGCTCACCCTCGCCCCGACGGTCGTCGGTGGGGACTTCCCGCGGATCGTGGCGGGCCCGCCGCTCGGGGCGCCCGGCGGCGTCGCCCTGCGCCCGCACCTGCTCGTCGAGGAGGCCGGCACGTTGCTCGGGCTCTGGCGGGTCCGCCGCTGAGGGCGAGCGCCCCACCACCTACCCGGCGGCGTAGTCGCGGACGAGTGCCTCCCAGCGCTCGGGGTCGGTGTTCCACTCCTTGCAGTGCCGGGCGATGCGCCACTCGTGGAAGGTCACGAGGTCGGGTCGCGCCTGGGCGAGGGCCAGGGACGGCCCGAACGGCACGAACTCGTCGTCGGCCGAGTGGATGAGCAGGACACGGTGGTGCAGCTCGTCCGCGCGGCGCACCCAGTCGGTGAGCGCGAGGTCGACCCCCTCGTGCACCCCGACGAGCCGGTGCCCCCACCGCTGGCGCATCATCGCCCGGGCCAGCGAGCCGACCGGCCGGGGGATGCGGTGCTCGCGCGCGTGGTGGGACAGGACGTCGCCCCAGTCGACGACCGGGGCGTCGAGGACGACGCGCGACACGAGCGAGGACAGCCCCGAGCGGTCGAGGACCTGGAGCACGATCGCCCCGCCCATCGACCACCCGCCGAGGAGCAGCTCGGTGGCCCCCCGGCGCGCCGCGTACGCCATCGCGGCCTCGACGTCGCGCCACTCGGACAGGCCGAGGGCGTAGCGGCGGTCCGGGCCCGGGGGCACCCCCTCGTCGTTGCGGTACGAGGGCACGAGGCACGTCCACCCCTCGGCCAGCAGGGGCGCCATGGCGCGGATCGCCTCCTCGCGGCGGGCGCCCCGGCCGTGCACGAGCACCGCCCAGCGCTGCGTGGGCACGCCGTCGGGCGCGACCACCCATGCCGGCATCGGCCCGAGCTCGCCGTCGTACACGACCCGCTCGGTCGGCAGCCCGACGCTCTCGTCGGGCGGGAACCCGTGGAAGTACGGGTTCCAGCGCGCCGGCCCGGGAGCGAGCGCGCCGCGATCGATCCCGAGCAGCTCGCGGCGCACCACCCCGGCACCCGCGTCGAGCTCGAGCACGTCGCCGAGCCGGGCGTGCCCCTCGCCCTCGTCGAGCCAGAGCCCGTAGCGGCCGGGGACGACCGTCTCGGCGGTCGTGTCGAGGGTGACCGAGGCGTCGTCGACGGCGCGCACGACGACGTCGTCCGGGCGCCGCGCATCGGGGGTGAGGACCCGGCGGGCGAAGTAGGCCGCCGCGGCGAGGGACCCGCCACCGGACGCCAGCGCCGCGGTGCCGCCGACGGCGGCACCGGCCAGCGCGGCCCGACGCACCCGGCCCGGTGGGCGCGAGGTGAGGGGGCTCCCGCTCACCCGTGCCCCCCGTCGAGGACGGCGGAGAGGTCGTACGACACCGGTTCGTCGAGCTGGTCGTAGGTGCAGTCGGCGGGGTCCTTGTCGGGGCGCCAGCGCACGAACTGCGCCGTGTGCCGGAAGCGGACCCCCTCCATGTGGTCGTAGCGCACCTCGACGACCCGCTCGGGGCGCAGCGGCGTGAAGGACAGGTCCTTGCCCGCGGCCCAGCGGCTGCCGGCGGCGTTCTGGGGGGTGCGAGTGCCCTCCTCCTGCCTCGCCCATGCCCACGGGTGGCCGCCCCAGTCCGTGACGAGCGGCTGCAGCTCCTCGAACAGCTCGTGCCGCCGCGCCATCGGGAAGGCGCCGATGACCCCGACGGAGAGCAGGCTGCCGTCCGGGTCGTGGATGCCGAGCAGCAGGCTCCCGATGGCGCCCGGGCCGGACTTGTGGACGCGGTACCCGGCGACGACGCAGTCCGCGGTCCGCTCGTGCTTGACCTTGAGCATCGTGCGCTTGTCGGGCTCGTAGGGGCCGTCGACCGGCTTGGCGACGAGCCCGTCGAGACCGGCCCCCTCGAACTCGGTGAACCACTCGGCGGCGACGGCACGGTCGCTCGTCGCCGGGGTGAGGTGGATCGGCGCCTCGGCGCCGGCGAGGGCCTCCTCGAGGAGCCGCCGTCGCTCGGCGAACGGGCGCCCCATGAGGTCGTCGTCGCCGAGGGCGAGCAGGTCGAAGGCGACGAAGCGTGCCGGCGTCTCGACGGAGAGCTTCGCCACCCGGCTCGCGGCGGGGTGGATCCGCTGGCTGAGCAGCTCGAAGTCGAGGCGGTCCTCCCCCGGGCGCACGACGATGATCTCGCCGTCGACGACGCAGCGCTCGGGCAGGTTGGCCAGCGCCGCCTCGACGACCTCGGGGAAGTAGCGCGTCATCGGCTTCTCGTTGCGGCTGCCGATCTCGACCCGGTCGCCCGAGCGGAAGACGATCGAGCGGAAGCCGTCCCACTTCGGCTCGTAGACCACCTCGGTGTCGCGCAGGGCCGGGGCGTCGAGGCCCTTGACCGGCTTGGCGAGCATCGGCGAGACCGGCGGCACGACCGGCATCCCCCACGCCTCGCGCTCGGCCGCGTCGCGGTCGGCCTTGGGGGCCATGTACTCGTCGTCGGCCTTGTCCTGGCGGCGCTTGCTCGGCTGCACACGGGGTGGCTCGCCGGGCATCTTCGGGTAGTCGGGCGGGAAGTTCAGCTCACCGAGGCCGCGCTCCTCGACGTCGCGGTCCCAGAGCGCGATGGCGGTGCCGACGTCGCCGACGGCGTCGGCGATCCCGGCCCAGGCGTCGCCGCGGTCCTCGAGGACGTCGGGCACGGTGAGCACCGTGAAGTCCGAGGGCGCGATGGTCGGCAGCTCCTCCCAGGTGACGGGCATCGACACCGGCGCGCCCGGCAGCGGGCGGGGACTGTAGGCGGAGGCGATGGTGCGGTCGCGGCAGGCCTGGTTGAAGTCGACGAAGACGCGCTCGCCCCGCTCCTCCTTCCACCACGAGGCGGTGACGAGGTCGGGGAGGCGCCGTTCGAGCTCGCGGGCGATGCCGATGACGCCGTGCCGGACGTCGAGGAACTCGTGCGTGGGGGCGACCCGGGCGTAGACGTGCACGCCTCGGTTGCCGCTGGTCTTGGCCCAGGCGGTGAGCCCGAGCTCGGCCATCAGCTCGCGCAGCGCCTGGGCGGCGTCGACGGCGTCGGCGAAGGTGCGGCCGGGCTGGGGGTCGAGGTCGATGCGCAGCTCGTCCGGGTTGTCGTTGTCCGCGGTGCGCACCGGCCACGGGTGGAACGTCACGGTGTTCATCTGGACGGCCCACACGGCGGTGGCGACCTCGTCGACGACGACCTGGTCGTGGCGGCGGCCGCTGGGGTAGCGGCAGCGGGTGGTGCGCACCCAGTCGGGCATCCCCTTGGGCGGGTTCTTCTGGTAGAACTCCTCACCCTCGATGCCGTCCGGGAAGCGCTGCAGGGTGACCGGGCGGTCGCCGATGTGTCGGACGAGGCAGTCGCCGACGGCCATGACGTACCCCGCGAGGTCGCCCTTGGTGATCCCGGCACCGGGCCACATGAGGCGGTCCGGGCTGCTCAGCCGGACCTCCCGCACCCCGTGCGGGCCCTCGACCTCGACGATCTGCGCATCCGCCATGGCGCGAGCCTATCCACGGCCTCCGACGCCGCGGACCTCACGAGGTCCTTTCGTCGTCGAGGGCCGGGAACCATCGTGCGCGCCCGGGTGTTGCCACGTGCATGACGATGAAGCCCACCGCCCGCGAGTACGCCGTCCAGAAGTCCGAGGCCGAGTGGCGCGAGACCCTCTCGCCCGCCGAGTACCAGGTGCTGCGCCAGGCGGGCACCGAGCGCCCCTACGTCGGCGAGTACACCGACAGCCACACGGTCGGGGTCTACGCCTGCCGCGCCTGCGGGGCCGAGCTGTTCGAGTCGGACACGAAGTTCGAGAGCCACTGCGGCTGGCCCTCGTTCTACACGCCGCTCGCCGGCGGGTCGGTCGAGCTCATCGAGGACCGCTCGATGGGGATGACCCGGGTCGAGGTGCGCTGCGCGACGTGCGGCAGCCACCTCGGGCACGTCTTCGAGGGCGAGGGGTTCGACACCCCGACCGACCAGCGCTACTGCATCAACTCGATCAGCCTGACGCTGCGCCCCACCGACTCCCCCGCCTGACCCTCCCGCCCGGCGAAGCCCCGCCAGCGCCCCGGCGGGTTTCTCGGGTCACCCGATAAACCCGCGCTTCACCCGAGAAGGCTTCTCGGGTGAAGCGGGGGCTTCCCGGGTGGAGCGGCCACACGAAGGCGCCCGACACCCGTTGGGCCGGGCGACAGACCGGTGCCTCAGCTCGCCGACGGCAGGCCGCGCGGGTCCGAGGACGACCGCGCGAGGGCCGCCTGCAGGCGGGCGGTGAGGACGACAGGCCGGTCGAGGTCGGACCAGATGACTCGCTCGAAGCCGTAGCCCCGACGGCGGATGCGGTCCTCGCGCTGCTTCTCGCGCCACAGCGCGTCGGAGCCCTCGCCGTACTTGACCCGCCCGTCGAACTCGAGGAGCAGGTTGGTCCCCTCGACCCCGAGATCGGCGTAGGCGAAGACCTCGTCGTGGTCGTCGGCGATGGGGAGCTGCGGGATGACCGACCACCCCAGCGCGCGCACGAACAACCGGAGGCGGGTCTCACCGACGGACTCGGACCTGCCGTCGAGGAACGCCCGCATCGTGCGCACGCGCCCGGCGTCCGGCCATCCCTCCACGGCCAGGAACGCGGCATCGATCGCCTCGAGCGTCGTCAGCTCGCGATGCAGCACGTGGTCCCCCGCGACGACCGCGGGCACGTGGCCGTGGTCGAGCGCCGTCTGGACCACGGCCCCGGCGATCCCTTCGGACGTCCCTCCCGTGGTCGTGCCCGGGCGGATGACGGGGTGGGGCTCCCGGATCCGGCACAGCCCGGTCAGTACCTCGCGGTGCACCGGCCGGACGATGTCGGCGCGGCTGGTGTCGACCCCGAAGAGTGGGATGTCGCGGAGGGCGAGGTCCGAGGCACCACAGGGCACGGCATCCGGGTAGAGCGCCACGGCGCCGCGGGTGCGGGCGGCCAGGCGGTCAACCTCTCGCTCCGGCCAGTCGGGGGTGAATGCGTACACGGACCGACCGATCGAGACGATCGACCGTTGCCGTCGAAGGCGAGTCAGGGCGCGCTCGCCCACACCGACGCCGCGGGCCTGGGCCGTGGTGAAGACGCCGCCCTGCTGCTGGGCCACGAGGTGGAGGTCCGCTTGCATCTCCGCAGCACAGCACGGTGAGGCCCTCCCGCACGCGCCGCGGCCGACGTTGTGGATCGTCGTCGCCGCGAGGGGTACCTGTGGACGAGCGTCACTCCTCGGTGCTTCCCCCGGGAAGCCCGCGCTTCACCCCGGAAGCCTTCTCGGGTGAAGCGCGGGTTTCTCGGGTCACCCGATAAACCCGGCGGCCAGGGGGGTCAGCGCCAGGGTCAGCGCAGGCGAGCCAGGAGGTCGCGCACCTCCACGCGCGGACCGGTGTAGAAGGGCACCTCCTCGCGGACGTGCATCCGCGCCCTCGACGCGCGCAGGTCGCGCATCAGGTCGACGATGCGGTGCAGCTCGTCGGCCTCGAACGCCAGGATCCACTCGTAGTCGTTGAGCGCGAACGACGCGATCGTGTTCGCCCGCACGTCCGGGTAGTCGCGCGCCATCTGCCCGTGCTCGACGAGCATGTCGCGCCGCTCCTGGTCGCCGAGCAGGTACCAGTCGTAGGACCGGACGAACGGGTAGACGCAGATGTAGCGCCGCGCCTCCTCGTCGGCCATGAACGCCGGGATGTGGCTCTTGTTGAACTCCGCGGGCCGGTGCAGCGCGGCGACCGACCACACCGGGTCGAGGTGGCTGCCGAAGTCGGTGCGCAGCAGGCCGTGGTAGGCCTCCTGCAGGGCCTCGATCGTCGGCGCGTGCCACCACACCATGAGGTCGGCGTCGGCGCGCAGACCAGCCACGTCGTAGACGCCGCGGACGACGACGTCCTGCGCCCCGGCGGAGGCGAACAGCTCCTCGACCTCGGCCGCGAGCGCCTCGCGGTCGGCGTCCTCGAGCGCCTCGGCGACCGCGAAGACCGACCACATCGCGTACCGGATGGTGTCGTTGATCTCGCGGATGCGCGCGGCGCCGGGCTTGGCGTTCGGCTTCGCACTCGGCGTGGCGCTCGGCGTGCCGCCGGGCTGGGACGGGGTGCTCATCGGGACCCTCCTGGGGGTGCGGTGCTGGTGGTGAGGTGCGTGGTGACGCCGCGGGCGGCCGCGACGGCGGAGGCGATGACGGCCGGGACGCCGACGCCGTCGTAGGTGGCGCCGGCGACCTCGATGCCGGCGAGCCCGGCGACGTCGGCCCGGACGGACGCGATGCGCTCGACGTGGCCCACGGCGTACTGCGGCAGGCCCCCGCCCCAGCGCTGGACGTGGTGGTCGACGACCGGGGGCAGTGGCCGGCCGAGCGCCTCGCCGACATCGGCGACGGCGAGCGTCACGAGGTCGGCGTCGTCGCGCTGGAGGACGGTCTCCTCGCGGGCCCGGCCGAGCGAGGCCCGCAGGAGGACGACGTCGGAGGAGAGCCCGCCGACCCACTCCCACTTCGCGGAGCTGAAGGTGCTCGCCTTGATGGCGCGTCCCTCGACCGGGGGGACCAGGAAGCCCGAGCCGGGCAGCTCGCCGAGCCCGTCGCGCCGCACCGCCAGGGTGACGACGGCCATCGACGCGGTCTCGACCTCCCCGAGGGCTCGAGAGGCGGCCGGCGCGAGGTCGGCGAGGAGCCGGGACGCGGGGGTCGGCGGCACCGCCAGGACGACCGCGTCGGCCTCGACGGCGACCGGGTCGGCGGCCGACCCGACGACGAGGCGCCAGCGTCCGTCGGCCCGCTCGAGCCCCCGGACGACGGCACCGGTGCGCAGCAGCACGCCGCGCGTGCGGAGGACCTCGACGAGCTCGCCGGCCAGCCGGCCCACCCCACCGCGGATGCCGGCGAACGGCGGCCGCCGGGAGCCGTCGGGCGCCGGCGCGCGCTCCGGGGCCGGGGTGAGCAGCGAGCCTCCGCGGACCGCCCGCTCCCACAGGACGGGCATCGTCGCGTGGAGCGAGAGCCGGTCGGCGTGGCCGGCGTAGACCCCGCCGAGCAGCGGCTCGACGAGCCGGTCGACGACGGCCCGCCCCAACCGGCGCGAGACGTACTCCCCCACCGACACGTCGCCGTCGACGGAGCCGCCCGGCCAGGGCTGCTCCGCCGCCGCCCGCTCGACCTCGGTGTCGGAGAGGACTCCCCGGGCCGCCGCAGGGTCGGTGGGCACCCCCATGAGGGTCGCGCGGGGCATCGGGTGCAGGGCGCCGCGGCTCCACACCGACGCGGACGTCGTGGCCGGGGTGACGAGGTCGGCCTCGGCGACCCCGACCCGGCGTGCGAGGTCGAGGGCCTCCGGACGGGTCGCGAGCAGGGACTCGGCGCCGACGTCGACGAGCAGGCCCGCGACCGGGTCGAGGCGCAGCTTGCCGCCGAACCGGTCACCCGCCTCGAGCAGCGTGACGTGGGCGTCCGGCACGAGGTCGAGGACCTCGAGGGCCGCGGTGAGACCGGCGATACCGCCCCCGACGACGGCGACGTGCGGCCGGGTCGTCACGGGCGCCGAGGACATGGCCTCAGCGTCTCACGCGCTCCGTGGGCCCCCGGAACCGGTCCTGTG
Source organism: uncultured Actinomycetota bacterium (assembly GCA_963709785.1). GTDB lineage: Bacteria > Actinomycetota > Actinomycetes > Actinomycetales > Dermatophilaceae > Phycicoccus. Next base: position 197,580 of record CAVPXT010000011.1, read on the forward strand.
CCCATTCGTGACCGGATCGAGACGCACGGCCGGGAACGTCCGCGCCGTGAGCGGCACCTCACCCTCGACCGAGCCACCGACGAAGGAGTCACCGTGCGCACCCCGTCCCGACCCACACCCCGCCTCGCCGGCACCCTCGCCGCCGGCCTCCTCGCCCTCACCGCGCTCGGCGCCTGCAGCAGCGCCGACTCCGGGAGCAGCGCCGACTCCGCAGGCGGATCGTCCGGCACGGTCGCCGAGGCGCCCGCCGACGCCCGGCAGGAGTCGCTCGCCGCGCCCGACCAGGCCGACGCCGCCGCCGCACCGGGGGCGGGCCAGGGCACCGCGGCCGTGGCGGCCGCCGTGGCCGAGCGCAAGCTCGCGCGCCGCGCCGACGTCGCGCTCCGCGTCGACGACGTCACCCGCGCCGCCTCGACGCTGCGCACCATCGCCGCACGCGCCGGGGGGCTCGTCGTCTCCGAGGAGGTCTCCAGCGACCCCGGCGCCACCACCGACGCCAGCACCCCGACGGAGCCGCCCGCCGGCTGGGGCACGGTCACCGTGTCGGTGCCCACCGAGAAGCTCGACGCCACGCTCGACGAGGTCGCGAAGGTCGGCACGGTCCTGTCCCGGCAGAGCAGCACGGACGACGTGACGGCCCGCTACGTCGACACCGCGGCCCGCGTCGAGACGATGAAGGCCAGCGTCGAGCGGGTGCGGGCGCTCATGGGCAGGGCCGACAAGCTCGCCGACATCGTGAGCCTCGAGGCCGAGCTCTCCCGCCGCCAGGCCGACCTCGAGTCGATGGAGCAGCAGCTCGCGGCCCTCGACGACCAGGTGAGCCTGTCCCCCATCACCGTGCGGCTGAGCACCGACGGCGCCGTCGTGGCGGAGGACCCGACGGGCTTCCTCGCCGGCCTCGCCTCGGGCTGGGCGGCCTTCACGACCTCGGTCCGGCTCGTCCTCACCCTGCTCGGCGCACTGCTGCCCTTCGCGGTGGCCGGTGCGCTCGTGATCGCCCCCGTGGTGCTCTGGTGGCGCCGCCGGCCGCAGGCCGTGCCCGCGCCGGCTCCGGCCGCACCCGTGCCGCCGGCCCCCTCTGCCTGAGCGGGGTCAGCGCGCGGAGACCTCGTGCACGAGCTCGACGACGCGGGTCAGGACGTCGGGGTCGGTGTCGGGCAGCACGCCGTGTCCGAGGTTGAAGACGTGCCCCGGGGCCGCGCGCCCCTCCTCGACGATCTCGCGCACCCGCCGCTCCAGAGCCGACCACGGCGCGAAGAGCAGCGCGGGGTCGAGGTTGCCCTGGAGGGGCCAGCGGCCACCGGTGCGCTCGAGGGCGTCGCCGAGCGAGACGCGGTAGTCGACCCCGACGACGTCGGCACCGGCCTCGCCCATCAGGGTGAGCAGCTCGCCGGTCCCGACGCCGAAGTGGATCCGCGGGACGCCGAGGTCGGCGACGGCCGCGAGCGCCGTCGCGGAGTGTGGCTGGACGAAGCGCGTGTAGTCGGCGCGGCTGAGGACCCCGGCCCACGAGTCGAAGAGCTGGACGACGGACGCGCCGGCCTCGGCCTGCACCCTCAGGAACGCCCCGGAGATCTGGGCGAGGCGGCCGCACAGGTCGTTCCACAGCTCCGGGTCGCCGTGCATCAGCGCCTTGGTGTGCTCGTGGTTCTTCGACGGCCCTCCCTCGACGAGGTACGAGGCGAGGGTGAACGGCGCCCCCGCGAACCCGATGAGCGGGGTGGCACCGAGCTCGGCGACGAGCATCCGCACGGACTCGGTGATGTCGGCGACGTCCTCCGGCACGAGGTGGCGCAGCCGCTCGACGTCGGCGCGGGTGCGGACCGGCTCGGCGACGACGGGCCCGACCCCCGGGACGATGTCGAGGTCGACGCCCACCGCCGCGAGCGGCACGACGATGTCGGAGAAGAAGATCGCGGCGTCGACGCCGTGCCGGCGCACCGGCTGGAGGGTGATCTCGGTGACGAGGTCGGGGCGGCGGCAGGACTCGAGCATCCCGACGCCCTCGCGGACCTTCCGGTACTCCGGCAGCGACCGACCGGCCTGCCGCATGAACCAGACCGGCGTGTGCGGCACGGGCAGGCCGCGGGCGGCGCGGACGAGGGCGGAGGTGGAGGCGGGCGCGGCGGCCGGGGGCGGTGGGGTCGTCACGACGCGACATCCTCCCACCCGGCCGGCAGCCGGGCCGACGGCCGCCCGAACCTCGCCCTCCGTTCAGGCGGCGATCAGGAGGCGATGAGGACCGCGCCGCCCACCGCGAGCACCACCCCCACCTGCTGGACCCGCTGGAGCCGCTCGCCCAGGACCACCCGGGCGAGCACCGCGGTGACGACGGGGTAGAGGGAGGCGAGCACCGCGGCGATGCTCACCTCGCCGCGCGAGGAGGCGATGGCGAAGAGCGCGTTCGCCCCGAGGTCGCCGCACCCGATGACGAGCAGCATCGGGAGGTCCCGGGTGACGACGCCACCGACCGAGCGGGCGAGCAGGGCGAGGACCACCAGCACCGTCACCGAGGTGACCCGCATCCCCCACAGCGTCATGAGCGTGGAGACCCGGGCCCCGCGGTCGATGAGGTAGAGGGTCATCCCGAACCCGACGGCCGCCCCGACCGCGAGCGCGACCGGCCGCGCGGACAGCCCCGCCGCGATCTCCGGGCCGGAGGCCAGGGTCACACCGAGCAGCGCCACGGCCATGCCGACCCAGGCGACGGTCGAGGGCCGCTCTCCCCCGGCGACCCCGAGCACGACGGGCACGACCACCCCGAGCCCCGCGATCGGGGCCACGACGCCCATCGTCCCGGAGGACAGCGCCGAGTAGAAGCAGACGAGCCCCACGAGACCGGAGAGCCCCGCGGCGACCGACCACGGACCCCACTCCCCGATGGTCGCGAAGCCGGGCCGGGCGAGTACCGCCACGGAGATGACGAGGAGCGCGAGGCCCTGGGTCCAGCCGACGACCGCCACCGCCGGGCGCCGGCGGGAGGCCAGGCCGGCGAGGAAGTCGGAGGTTCCCCACACCGCGGAGGACCCGAGCGCGAGGAGGCTGAGCACGTGCGCAGCGTAGCCACCGGCGGTGGCACCACGGAGGGCGCGTCCGGGGCGTTCCGGCGTGGCCTCACGCGCTCGACGGTGTGGGCGGCCTACATTGCTGCACGTGGCTCGCAGCACTCTGACCGGGCGAGAGTCCCCGGAATTCGCCCAGGCTCTCGACGAGCTGCACCGTGCCCGGCTGCGCCCGGAGATCCGGCTCACCGAGGTCCCGGCCCCCCAGCGCATCGCCCCGCACGCCGTCGCGTTGACCGCCGACGTCATCGACCCGCGGGACGCCGACGACGAGCTGGCCTCGGGGCGGTTCGTCCTCCTCCACGACCCGTCGGCCCCCGAGCCGTGGGGCGGCGAGTGGCGTGCGGTGACCTTCGCGCGCGCCGAGCTCGAGGCCGAGTTCGCCGTCGAGCCGCTCCTCGGAGAGGTCGGCTGGAGCTGGCTCACCGACGCCCTCGAGGCCCGCGGCGTGCCCTTCGCGGCCGAGGCCGGCACCGTGACGCGGGTCGTGTCCGAGAGCTTCGGCGGCCTGTCCGACCGTCCGGCGAGCGTCGAGATGGAGCTGCGCGCCTCGTGGACCCCCCTCGGGCCCGAGGTCGGCGACCACCTCCTCGCGTGGTCCGACCTCCTCTGCACGATCGCCGGCCTGCCCCCGCTGCCCGAGGGCGTCGTCGCCCTCCCGGGTCCGCGCCGGTGACCCGCGGATGAGCTCGACGACCGACGCCACCCCCGACGGCGAGGACGTCCCCGACGTCGCGCCCCCGGTCCCGCTCGAGGAGCCGGCCGAGGGCGTCCCGGCCGTCGTCGAGAGCGAGCGGACCCTCGACGAGGCGGCGGAGGCCGTCGCCGCGGGGGTCGGCCCGGTCGCCATCGACGCCGAGCGCGCGTCGGGGTACCGCTACGGCCAGCGGGCCTACCTCGTGCAGGTGCGCCGCGAGGGCTCGGGCACCTGGCTCATCGACCCCATCGCCGTCCCCGACCTCACGCCGCTCGCGGACGCCATCGGCCCGGCCGAGTGGATCCTCCACGCCGCGACGCAGGACCTCGCGTGTCTCGCGGAGGTCGGGTTGCGCCCCCGGCAGCTCTTCGACACCGAGCTCGCCGCCCGCATCCTCGGGCTGCACCGCGTCGGCCTCGCCGCCGTCGTCGAGCACTACCTCGGCCTCCGGCTCGCCAAGGAGCACTCGGCCGTCGACTGGTCGACCCGGCCGCTGCCCGACCCGTGGCTGCGCTACGCCGCGCTCGACGTCGAGGTGCTCGGCGAGCTGCGCAACCTCATGGGCGTCGACCTCGCGAAGCAGGGCAAGGCCGAGTGGGCCCGCCAGGAGTTCGCCGCGCTGCTCTCGTGGTCCCCCACCGAGCGGGTCGACCCGTGGCGCCGCACGTCGGGCATCAACACGCTGCGGTCGCGGCGGGCCATCGGCGTCATCCGCGAGCTCTGGTACGCCCGCGACACCATCGCCCGCGACCGCGACACCTCCGTGGGGCGGGTGCTCCCCGACGCCGCGCTCGTCGACATCGCCCGCGAGGCGCCGACCACGACCGACGGCCTCCCCTCCGGCCACCGCGCCATCAAGCGGTACGGGAGGCAGTGGGTGGAGGCCGTGGCCCGCGGCGCGGCGATCCCCGAGGACGAGCTGCCGCCGCGCACGCTGCCGCCGGACGGCCCGCCGCCGCCCCGGGTGTGGCCCGACAAGAACCCCGTCGCGGCCGAGCGGCTCGCGGCCACCCGCGCCGCACTCACGGCGTTCGCCGAGGAGCGCACCATCCCGGTCGAGAACGTGTGCTCCCCCGACCCGCTGCGCCGGGTCGTCTGGTCCCCGCCGGAGGACCGCTCGGTCGAGGGCTTCACCGCAGCCCTCGAGGCGCTCGGGGTGCGGCGCTGGCAGGCCGACATCGTCGCGCCGATGCTCGCCGACGCGGCGGCCGCCCACCCGGACGCCTGAGGGCCGCTGCTCAGGAGTCCTGGCTGCTGTCGGTGGGGCCCTACCCGCAGTGACGCTGCCGGTGCCGACCACACGGCGATGAGCAGGTCGGCGCGGTCGGTGTCCATCGTGGCACCGGGTGCGTGACGCCCCTCACCTCCCCGGCCGTCGACGGCTAAGCGACCGCTTAGTACGCTCGCGGTGTGAGCCCGGGACGCCCCGGGCCGACCCCCGCACCCGACCAGGGAGGCCACCCGTGCCCCGTGAGCTCCAGGAGGTCGTCTTCGTCGACGGCGTCCGCACCCCCTTCGGCAAGGCCGGCGAGAAGGGCATGTACGCCCAGACCCGCGCCGACGACCTCGTCATCAAGTGCGTCCGCGAGCTGCTCCGGCGCCACCCCGAGCTCCCGAAGGACCGCGTCGAGGAGGTCGCGATCGCGGCGACCACCCAGATCGGCGACCAGGGCCTGACCCTGGGCCGGCTCACCGCCCTGCTGTCCGGGCTGCCCAAGAGCACGCCCGGCTACTCCATCGACCGGATGTGCGCGGGCGCGATGACGGCCGTCACGACCATCGCCTCCTCGATCGGCGTCGGTGCCATCGACGTCGCGATCGCCGGCGGCGTGGAGCACATGGGCCGGCACCCCATGGGCGAGGGCGTCGACCCCAACCCGCGGATCGTCGCCGAGCGGATCGTCGACGAGTCGGCCCTCGTCATGGGCAAGACCGCCGAGAACCTCCACGACCGCTTCCCGGAGCTCACCAAGGAACGCTGCGACGCGTTCGCCGTCGGCAGCCAGCGCAAGCTCGCCGCCGCGTACGCGGCCGGCAAGGTGCAGCCCGACCTCGTCCCGGTGGCCACCCGCCACGTCGAGAAGGGCTGGGGCCTGGCCACGGTCGACGAGCCACCCCGTCCGGGCACCACGCTCGAGGAGCTCGCGGGGCTGCGCACCCCGTTCCGGCCGCACGGCAACGTCTCCGCCGGCAACGCCGCGGGCCTCAACGACGGCGCGACCGCGTGCCTCCTCGCCTCGCAGGCCGCCGCCACCGAGCTCGGCCTCCCCGTGCGGATGCGGCTGGTCTCGTACGCGTTCGTCGGCGTCGAGCCCGAGGTCATGGGCATCGGCCCGGTCCCGGCCACCGAGAAGGCGCTGGCCAAGGCGGGGCTGACCATCGAGGACATCGGCCTCTTCGAGCTCAACGAGGCCTTCGCCGTCCAGGTGCTGTCCTTCCTCGACCACTTCGGCATCGCCGACGACGACGAGCGGGTCAACCCCTGGGGCGGCGCCATCGCCGTCGGGCACCCCCTCGCCTCGTCCGGCGTGCGGCTCATGAGCCAGCTCGCCCGGCACTTCGAGGAGCACCCCGAGGTGCGCTACGGCCTGACCGCGATGTGCATCGGCATCGGGATGGGCGGCAGCGTCATCTGGGAGAACCCGCACCACGCCGACTACGGAAAGGACGCGTGAGCGCCATGACCACCACCACGCACGCCCCCGAGCTCCCCGCCGAGGTCGTCACGCGGACCCCGGTCCAGGATGTCGCCCTCCCCGGCGGCGCGGGCACGCTCGCGCTCATCACCCTCGACAACGGCAAGGACCACACCCGGCCGAACACCTTCGGCCCGGAGGGGATCGCCGGGCTGCAGCACGCCCTCGACGCCCTCCGGGCGCGCGCCGAGGCCGGCGAGATCCAGGCCGTCGGGGTCACCGGCAAGCCGTTCATCTTCGCGGTCGGGGCCGACCTCTCCGGCATCCCGTACGTCACCGAGCGCGCGCAGGCCGTCGAGATCGCCCGGGCCGGGCACCACGCCTTCGCCACCCTGATGGACCTCCCCGTCCCCACCTTCGCGTTCGTGGGCGGCGCCGCGATGGGCGGCGGGGTCGAGCTGGCGCTGTCCGCCGACTACCGCACGGTCTCCGCCGGCGTTCCCGCCTTCGCACTCCCGGAGACCTTCCTCGGCCTGCTCCCCGGCTGGGGCGGCTGCTACCTCCTGCCGAACCTCGTCGGCCCCGAGGCCGCCCTCAAGGTCGTCATCGAGAACCCGCTGTCGCAGAACCGGATGCTCAAGGCGAAGGAGGTCGCGCAGCTCGGCATCGCCGACGTCCTCCTCGAGCCCGCCGACTTCCTCGAGGACTCCCTGCGCTGGGCCGCCGGGGTGATCGGCGGTGCCGTGGCCGTGGAGCGCCCCGAGGTCGACCGCGACGCCGACGCGTGGGATGCCGCCTGCGACCGGGCCGCGAAGGTCGTGCGGGCCAAGACCGCAGGCCGTTCCCCCGGCGCCCTGCGCGCCGTCGAGCTGGTCCGGGCCGCGCGCACCGCGACCCGCGAGGACGCCTTCGCCGCCGAGGACGAGGCGCTCGGCGACCTCATCATGTCCGACGAGCTGCGGGCCGGCCTCTACGCGTTCGACCTCGTGCAGAAGCGGGCCAAGCGCCCTGCCGGGGCCCCGGACAAGGCGCTGGCCCGCCCGGTGACCAAGGTCGGCATCGTCGGCGCCGGCCTCATGGCCAGCCAGCTCGCGCTGCTCTTCGCCCGACGCCTCGGGGTGCCGGTCGTCATGACCGACCTCGACGAGGACCGCGTGGCCCAGGGCGTCGCGTACGTGCACCAGGAGGTCCAGACGCTCCTCGAGAAGCGCCGCGTCTCCCCCGACAAGGCCTCGTTCCTCACGCGCCTCGTCACCGGCTCGACGAGCAAGGACGGCTTCGCCGACGCCGACCTCGTCATCGAGGCGGTCTTCGAGGAGATGTCGGTCAAGCAGCAGGTGTTCGCCGAGGTCGAGGCCGTGGTCTCCGCCGAGTGCGTCCTCATGACGAACACCTCGTCGCTCTCGATCACCGAGATGGCGAGCCGGCTCGAGCACCCCGAGCGGGTCGTCGGGTTCCACTTCTTCAACCCGGTGGCGGTCATGCCGCTGCTCGAGGTGATCCCCGGCGAGCGCACCGACGAGGCAACCCTCGCGACGGCGTTCGCCACGGGCCGCGCGCTGGGCAAGACGTGCATCCGCTCCAAGGACACCGCGTCGTTCGTCGTCAACCGCCTCCTCGGCCGGTTCATGGGCGAGTACTCCCGGGTGGTCGACGAGGGGACGCCGGTCGCCGTGGCCGACCGCGCCGTCGCAGGCCTGGCCCCGATGCCGCCGTTCGTCCTCGTGGGGCTCGTGGGCCCGGCGATCGCGCTGCACAACAGCGAGACCCTGCACCGCGCCTTCGGCGACCGCTTCCACGTCTCCCCGACGCTGCGGCGCATCGTCGAGGCCGGCAAGCGCGGCTACTACCGGATGGAGGACGGCCGCCCGGTGCCCGACCCCGAGGTCGAGGCGATGCGCGTCCGGCCCGAGCACCCGGTGGAGCTCTCGGCCGAGGACGTGCGGTCCCGGGTGCTCGGCGCGATCGCCGAGGAGGTCGGGATGATGCTCTCCGAGGGTGTCGTCGAGGCACCGATGGACATCGACCTCGCGATGATCACCGGCGCCGGCTTCCAGTTCTGGAACGGCGGGATCATCCCCCTGCTGGACCGTGAGGGCGTCTCCGAGCGCGTGCTCGGTCGCCGCCTCCTCCCGCACGGGGTGGCGAGCGTCCCGGCCTGACGCACGGGTGCCGGCACCCGGCAGCACACGCTCGACGACGGCGCGGACCCCGGTCCGCGCCGTCGTCGCAGGTCAGCCCGTCCCCGTGAGAGGCGGCTGAGGATGCGGGGTCCCGAACCCTTCGATATCTCACATGTGATCTACGATGGTTCGGTGACGACGACCTCCGACACGTACCTGACCCGCATCGGCACGCTCATCCGGGACGCCCGGCGCCACCAGGGCCTGACCCAGAACGAGCTCGCCGACCTCCTCGGCACGAGCCAGAGCGCGGTCGCCCGGATCGAGCAGGGCAAGCAGAACCTCTCGCTCGAGATGCTCGCCCGCGTCGGCGAGAAGCTCGACAGCGAGTTCGTCTCGCTCGGCCACTCCGGCCCGCAGCACCTGCGGATCGTCGGCGGCAAGAAGCTGTCCGGCTCGATCCCGGTGAAGACGAGCAAGAACGCCGCCGTGGCGCTCCTGTGCGCGAGCCTGCTCAACAAGGGCCGCACGACCCTGCGCAACCTCGCCCGCATCGAGGAGGTCAACCGCATCATCGAGGTCCTCACCTCGATCGGCGTCAGGGTGCGCTGGCTCCCCGACAGCAACGACCTCGAGATCATCCCCCCGGCCCGGCTCGACATCGCCGGCATCGACATCGAGGCCGCGCGCCGCACGCGGACGGTCATCATGTTCCTCGGCCCCCTGCTCGCCGACTACGACCACTTCCAGCTGCCCTACGCCGGTGGTTGCGACCTCGGCACGCGCACCGTCGAACCACACCTGTCGGCGCTGCGCCACTTCGGGCTCGACGTCGCGGCGACGCACGGCTTCTACGCGGCCGCCGTCGACCGCAGCCGGCACCCGAAGCGCGCCATCATCCTCACCGAGCGCGGCGACACCGTCACCGAGAACGTGCTCCTGGCCGCGGCCCGCTACGAGGGCACGACGGTCATCCGCAACGCCTCCCCGAACTACATGGTCCAGGACCTCTGCTTCTTCCTCCAGGGCCTCGGCGTGCGCATCGAGGGCATCGGCACCACGACCCTGTCGGTCACCGGCGTGGCCCGGATCGACATGGACATCGAGTACTCCCCCTCCGAGGACCCGATCGAGGCGATGAGCCTCATCGCGGCCGCCGTCGTCACGAAGTCGACGATCACCATCGAGCGGGTGCCGATCGAGTTCCTCGAGATCGAGCTCGCGACGCTCGAGGAGATGGGCCTGCAGTTCGACCTCACCGAGGAGTACCTCGCCAAGAACGGCCAGACCCGGCTCGTCGACCTGACGATCCACCCGAGCCAGCTCACCGCGCCGGTCGACAAGATCGCCCCGATGCCCTTCCCGGGCCTCAACATCGACAACCTGCCGTTCTTCGCGCTCATCGCCGCCTGCGCCGAGGGCACGACGATGATCCACGACTGGGTCTACGAGAACCGCGCGATCTACCTCACCGAGCTGACCAAGATCGGCGGGCAGGTCCAGCTGCTCGACCCGCACCGCGTGATGATCACCGGCCCGACCCCCAAGTGGCGCGCCGCCGAGGTCATGTGCCCGCCGGCGCTGCGTCCGGGTGTCGTCGTGCTCCTCGCGATGCTCGCGGCCCCGGGCACCTCGGTGCTGCGCAACGTCTACGTCATCAACCGCGGCTACGAGGACCTCGCCGAGCGCCTCAACGCCCTCGGCGCGACGATCGAGACCTTCCGCGACATCTGACGCCGACGCGACGGCCCCTCGACACCGGGAGGCACCGGGGGCAGAATCGGTGGATGGAGCGCCAGCCCGTCCGCGGTCGCAGCGGGGTCGTCGCCGACACCCGCGGCGAGGGCCGGGCGCTGCGCGCGACGTGGCACCACGAGGCCGACGTCCTCGTGCTCTCCGTGTGGCGCGACAACGTGTGCGTCGCGACCGTCCGGGTCGACCCCACCGACGTCCCGGACCTCGTCGACGTGCTCGTGAGCGGCCTCGCCGAGGGCTACGAGGTCACGGGTCGCCCGGAGTCGGCGACCGGCTGATGCCGCGCCCTGGCGTGGACACGAACTGACACGGTCACCGGCTCGTGACCGCGCGGTCGCTCAGCCGAGGTGGGCGAGCAGCCGGGAGGCGATGGCGTCGGGGGTGAGCCCGACGGCGTCGAGCACCTGGCCGCGCGAGGCGTGGTCGATGAAGCGCTTGGGCAGGCCGAAGAGGTCGACGGGCACATCCAGGCCGGCGTCCCGCAGGTTCTGCGTGACCTGCGACCCGATGCCCCCGACGACGACGTTGTCCTCGACGACGGCGACCCGGTGGGCGGTGCGCGCGAGCGCCACCACCGCATCCGGGACGGGCAGCGCCCACACCGGGTCGACGACCCGGACGCGGTGCCCCTCGGCGGCGAGCTTCTCGGCGGCGGTGAGCGCCGTCGCGGCCATCGAGCCGACCCCCACGACGAGGACGTCGACGTCACCCTCGTCGGGCTCGGCGAGCACGTCGACGCCGCCGACGACGCGGACCGCCTCGATCGGCTCGGCGACGCTGCCCTTGGGGAAGCGCACGACCGACGGTGCGTCGTCGATGGCGACCGCGGCGCGTACCGCACGGGCCACCTGCTGGCCGTCGCGGGGCGCCGCGAGGTGCAGGCCCGGCACGACCCCGCTGATCGTCATGTCCCACATGCCGTGGTGCGAGGCGCCGTCGGGGCCGGTGACACCGGAGCGGTCGAGCACCACGGTGACCCCCGCCTTGTGCAGGGCACAGTCCATGAGGAGCTGGTCGAAGGCCCGGTTGAGGAAGGTCGCGTAGACCGCCACGACCGGGTGGAGGCCGGAGAACGCGAGCCCGGCGGCCATCGTCAGCGCGTGCTGCTCGGCGATACCGACGTCGAAGGTGCGCTCGGGGAAGCGGTCGGCGAACGGCTTGAGGCCGACCGGCATCATCATCGCGGCCGTCAGCGCCACGACGTCGTCGCGTTCCTCGCCGAGCTCGACCATGGTGTCGGCGAACTCGTCGGTCCAGGACCGGCCGGCGATCTCGAGCGGCAGCCCGGTCTCGGGGTTGATGACCCCGACGGCGTGGAACTGGTCGGCCTCGTCGGTGATCGCGGGGTCGTAGCCGCGGCCCTTCTGGGTGAGGACGTGGACGAGCACCGGGCCTCCGTAGGCGCGGGCCTTGCGCAGCGCCGCCTCGACGGCGGGCTCGTCGTGGCCGTCGACCGGGCCGATGTACTTGAGGCCGAGGTCCTCGAACATCCCCTGCGGGGCGACGATGTCCTTGATGCCCTTCTTGACGCCGTGCAGCGTCTCGTACATCGCGCCGCCGACGACGGGGGTGCGGGAGACGTTGCGCTTGCCCCAGTCGAGGAAGCGCTCGTAGCCGCGTGTCGTGCGCAGCGTCGCGAGGTGGTCGGCGAGCCCGCCGCGGGTCGGCGCGTAGGAGCGCTCGTTGTCGTTGACGACGAGGACCAGCGGGAGGTCGCCCTCGGCCGCGATGTTGTTGAGTGCTTCCCAGGCCATGCCGCCGGTCAGCGCGCCGTCACCGATGACCGCCACGGTGTGCCGGTTGCGCTCGCCGCGCACCACGCGGCCGGCGGCGATGCCGTGGGCCCAGGACAGCGACGTCGAGGCGTGCGAGTTCTCGACGACGTCGTGCTCGGACTCGCCCCGGCTCGGGTAGCCGGAGAGGCCCCCCTCCTTGCGCAGCGCGGAGAAGTCCTGCCGGCCGGTGAGCAGCTTGTGGACGTACGACTGGTGCCCGGTGTCGAAGACGACGGCGTCCTTCGGGGAGTCGAACACCCGGTGGATGGCGATGGTCAGCTCGACGACGCCGAGGTTCGGCCCGAGGTGGCCCCCGGTGCGGGAGACCTGGTCGACGAGGAAGGCGCGGACCTCCTCGGCGAGGGCGGGCAGCTGCTCCGCCGGGAGCGCCTTGAGGTCGCGCGGACCGCCGATCCGTTCCAGCAGGCTCACCGCGGGCCCACCTCCTCGTCGCTCTCGGGTCCGGTCGAACCCGACGAGTCTAGGCGCTGGGGCCGTGCGCGCCCGAACCCGTCGAGGGTGCTGCCGCAGATCCCCACCCACGCTCCACACGACCTCCACGTCGGGCCCGACGTCGGTGGTACCGGCTCGTGGCGGGTCGGGGTCCTCAGGCGGGCGGTATCCGCCGTTGCCGGAGCACGGACCGTGTGCCGACGGCGAGCAGCCCGAGCACCACCGACGCGAGCGACATGCCCACGACGACGAGGAAGACGCCCACCACCGCCAGGCCCGACTCGTCGTCGGGCAGCGCGGTGCTCGCGAAACCGGCGCTGAACCCCAGCGTCATGGCGGCACCGACGACGACGGGGTGCAGGAGCGCGTGGGCGACGAGGGCGAGCGCGAGGAGGGTCAGCACGCATCCGATGACCTGCCACGGGCGGTAGGGGCCGGCGACCTCACCGGTCGAGGCGTCGGTGTAGTACTCGTGGTCCCAGCCGAGCCACGCCCACCAGGTGCCGACGCTCGCGGCGAGCAGCAGCAGGGCGAGGACGGTGGCGCCCAGCGGGCTGCGAGATGTGGTCACGGCGACGAGCCTGCCCCAGCCGGCCCCACGACGTCATGAGCCCCGCTACTCACGCCGGGGGCGGTCCCAGGCGGTGGGCTGCCGCTGGGTGGGCGAGGGGTCACCGACATGAGCGCACCCGTGGCTGCTCCACCCGGGAAACCCTCGCTTCGCGGGGGAACGCTTCTCGGGTGAAGCGCGGGTTTCTCGGGTGACCCGATAAACCCGCCGGGCGCCGGGCGTGGGCGAGGCGGGTCACAGGCGGGGGACGAACTCGAGGCCGCGGAGGGCGTCCAGGAGCAGGGAGGCGGCCCGGTGGGCGGCGACGAGGCGGACACCCTCGCACTCGAGGTCGGCGAGCACCTGGGTGACGCCCTCGGGGCCGATGTCGTCGACGAGGGCGACCCGGATCTCCCGGTAGGACGTCCGCATCGCCTCGAGCTGGGCCTCGAGGTGGCGCACCGCGAGCCACGCGAGGGCGATGGGATGGCGCCGCCATGCCGGGTAGAGCCGGTAGTCGGGCGGGCAGTGGTCGAGCAGCCAGGCCAGCGCGCGGTGCTCCCAGCCCCGCTCCCCCGGTGGCGGGACGCCCTGCGGCCACCCGGGCGGGCCGCCGGCGCCGGTGGCACCGGCGCCGGACCGACGGCGGGCCGGAGCCGCGGGGGTCGGCGCACGGAGCGGCGGACCCCCGGCCGCTCCCGCATCATCGAACACGTGTTCGATCATAGGCCCTGCGTCCACTGGGTGGACCGCGGTGGCGTGAATAACAGTGCGTTATAGATTGCATCACGACACGTGACCGACGAGCGCACGAGGACCACCGACATGACGACGACGACCGACGCACCGGCCCGGGCCCTGCGTCCCCCGCGCACCGGCCGCTCCAACGGCCAGTGGGCCGTCGACGGGCAGACCCCGCTCAACGCCAACGAGGAGTGGAAGCAGGAGGAGGGCGGCCTCGCGGTCCGGCAGCGGATCGAGGAGGTCTACAGCAAGGAGGGCTTCTCCTCCATCCCTCCCCAGGACCTCAGCGGGCGGTTCCGCTGGTGGGGGCTCTACACCCAGCGCAAGCCCGGGATCGACGGCGGACGCACCGCCCAGCTCGACGACACCGAGCTCTCCGACGAGTACTTCATGCTCCGCGCCCGCCTCGACGGCGGCGCCCTCACCCTGGCCCAGCTCCGCGTCCTCGCCGACATCTCCACCGAGTTCGCCCGGGGCACCGCCGACATCAGCGACCGGCAGAACATCCAGTACCACTGGATCCGGGTCGAGGACGTCCCCGAGATCTGGCGCCGCCTCGAGTCCGTGGGCCTGCAGACCACCGAGGCGTGCGGCGACACCCCGCGCGTGGTCCTCGGCAGCCCGCTCGCCGGGATCGCCGCCGACGAGATCATCGACCCCACCCCCGTCATCGACGAGATCGTCCGCCGGTACGTCGGGGACCCCGAGCTGGCCAACCTCCCCCGCAAGTTCAAGTCGGCGGTCACCGGCCACCCGAGCCTGGACGTCGTCCACGAGATCAACGACATCTCCCTCGTCGGCGTCGTCCACCCCGAGCTCGGCCCCGGCTACGACCTCTGGGTCGGCGGCGGGCTCTCCACCGCCCCCCGTCTCGCCGAGCGGCTCGGCACCTTCGTCAGCGCCGACGACGCCGCCGAGGTGTGGCACGGGGTGGTCCGGATCTTCCGCGACCACGGCTACCGGCGGCTGCGTACCAAGGCACGGTTGAAGTTCCTCCTCGCCGAGTGGGGCGCAGCGGAGTTCCGTCGCGTGCTGGAGGAGGACTACCTCGGCCGCGCCCTGCCCGACGGCCCTCCCCCGGCCCGGGCGACCACCCCCGGCGACCACGTCGGCGTGCACCTCCAGAAGGACGGCAACCACTACGTCGGTGCCGCACCGACCGTCGGCCGGATCAGCGCGGAGGTGCTCACCGGGCTCGCCGACCTCATGGCGGCCGCCGGCACCGACCGGGTCCGCCTCACCCCGCACCAGAAGCTCGTCGTGCTCGACGTCGCCCCGGACCGGCTCGACGCCCTCGTCTCGGGCCTCGAGGGCCTCGGACTCTCGGTGTCCCCCAGCGTGTTCCGGCGCCACACCATGGCCTGCACCGGCATCGAGTTCTGCAAGCTCGCGATCGTCGAGACCAAGGCCACCGCCGCCACCGCGATCGCCGAGCTCGAGCGCCGGCTCGCCGACGTCACCGCGGACCTCGACACCCCGATCAGCCTGCACGTCAACGGCTGCCCCAACTCGTGCGCCCGCATCCAGGTGGCCGACATCGGGCTCAAGGGCCAGCTCGTCACCGTCGACGGTGAGCAGCGTCCCGGCTTCCAGGTGCACCTCGGCGGCGGCCTCGCCTCGGCGGAGCGGGACGAGGCCGGGCTCGGCCGCACGGTCCGGGGGCTCCGCGTCACGGCGGACCAGCTCCCCGACCTCGTCGAGCGCCTCGTCCGGCGCTTCCTCGCCCAGCGCTCGCCGGGCGAGACCTTCGGGACGTGGGCGCACCGGGCCGACGAGGACGACCTGCGATGACCGCCCTCGCGACCCGCACCCGCCGCTCGACCGACCAGCTGCGCGCGCTCGCCGATGACGGTGCCCGGCTGGTCGGGGATGCCTCCGCCGAAGCGGTCGTCGCCTGGGCCGCGCGCACCTTCCCCGGCACCCTGGCCGTGGCCTCGAGCATGGAGAACGCGACGCTCCCCCACCTGGTCTCGCAGTACGCGCCCGGTGTCGACGTCCTCTTCCTCGACACCGGGTACCACTTCGCCGAGACACTGGGGGCGCGCGACGAGGTGTCGTTCTCCCTCGACGTCACGGTCCGCGACATCCGCCCACGGCTCTCCGTCGCGGAGCAGGACGCCGCCCACGGCCCGCGCCTCCACGAGCGCGACCCCGGGGCCTGCTGCCGGATGCGCAAGGTCGAGCCCCTGCGGGAGGCCCTCACCGCCTACGAGTGCTGGATGTCCGGCGTGCGCCGCCAGGAGTCCGCGGCGCGTGCCGACACCCCGCTCGTGGGCTTCGACGAGGTCAGCGGCGTCGTCAAGGTCAACCCCCTCGCCGCGTGGTCCTCCGACGACGTCCTCGGCTACGCGATGCGCCACCGCGTCCCGATGAACCTCCTGCTCTCGGACGAGTACCCGTCGATCGGCTGCGCCCCGTGCACCACCCGGATCGAGCCCGGCGCCGACCCCCGGTCGGGCCGGTGGGCCGGGACGAGCAAGACGGAGTGCGGCATCCACCAGTGACCCAGGTGGGGTCCGCCGGACGTCACCCGACGATGACGTCCACCCCGTCGGGTGCCGTCACGTCGACCACGTCCCCGGCCGCGTCGACCGACACCGACCACGCGGACCCGCCGAGCCGCAGCCCCTCGACCCGCACCGCCCCGAAGGGGGACGGCGCGAGCGGCGCGAGCCGCACCCGGCCCGCCGGCGCGTCCGGCCGGACGCCGAGGAGCACCTGCACCAGGGCACCTGCCGACGCCGCGGCCCACGCCTGAGGGCGACAGCTCGCCGGGTACGGGACCGGCGCCCCGAGAACGGGATCGGCGCCGTACAGCTCGGGCCAGCGGTAGCCGCTCTGGGCGGCCACGTCGACGAGCGAGCGCACCACCGAGGCGGCCGCGTCGGTGCGGCCCACCCGTGCCAGCCCGAGGGCGCAGATCGCGCTGTCGTGGGTCCACACCGACCCGGTGTGGTAGCCGATGGGGTTGAATGCCGGGTTCGAGCGCGCGAGCGTGCTGATGCCCAGTGGGCCGAGCAGATCGGGACCGGAGAGGGCATCGGCGACGAGCGCCTCCCGCGCGGGGTCGAGCAGCCCGCTCCCGAGGACGTGCCCGATGTTGCTGCCGAGCCCGTCGACCGGGCGGCCGGCGCCGTCGAGGGCCATGGCCAGCAAAGGCGGCCCGTCCCGCGGCACCCAGAACCGGTCACGCACCCGGCGGGACAGCCCCGCTGCCCAGGCCCGCCAACGCTCGCCGTCCTCGCCGAGCACCTCCTCGAGCAGCGTCGCGGCCCCGAGCGCCGCCTCCACGGCGTAGCCCTGGGTCTCGACCAGTGCGATCGGCCCGTCGGCGATGCGCCCGGCGGCGTCGCGCATCGAGTCGCCGGAGTCCTTCCAGCCCTGGTTGGCCAGGCCGGTGCCGCTCTCGTCGAGGTAGCGCAACAGGCCGTCCGGGCTCTCGGCGGCAGCGCGCTCCATCCAGCCCAGCGCGGCCCTCAGCGCCGGGGCGAGCTCGCGGACGACCTCAGCGGACAGGCCCCAGCGCCAGGCGTCGTGGAGGAGACAGACCCACAGCGGCGTGGCGTCGACCGTGCCGTAGTAGGTGCTCGGGAGGACCAGGCCCCCCTCGCTGCCGAAGGAGCCGCGGCGCACCTCGTGGAGGATCTTGCCGGGCTGCTGGGCGGTGGCGACGTCGTCGACCCTCCCCTGCCGCCGGGCGAGGGCACGCAGCGTGCCCCGCGCGAGATCGGTGCCGAACGGCAGGGCCAGCCGGGCCGCCCACAGCGAGTCGCGCCCGAAGAGGGTGAGGTACCACGGGGTGCCGGCTCCGGCGAAGACGTCGTCGGGGGCGAGGGGATCACGCATCGCGAGGTGACGCAGGTCCTCCAGCGCCGTGCCGACCGTGCGCCCGAGCCGGACGTCCTGGGCGGTGACGGCCACGCCGTCGAGGTCGAGGCCGTCGGCCCCTGCGTCGGCGTCGAAGTCCGACGCCACGACGCGCTCGCAGCGCACCCGGACGGTGAGCTCGACGGACCCACCGGCGGGTACGACGACGTCGCGGGCGAGCACTCCCCCGTCGTCGCCCGCGATGGCCCGCGCGCCGTCGGCGGCCACCCGCACGCGGTGTCGCTCGTCGGCCCACACGAGGGCGTCGCCGACCACCTCGGCCGGAGTGGGGACGGGCTGTGCCACACCGTGCTTGACGTCATGGAGGTCGGCGCCGTCACCCGCCGCCACCACCTCGACCCGGCAGGCGACCTCGCGGTCCCAGCGGTTGCGGACCGTGACGCGCTCGTCGAGGCCGGCGTCGACGAGCACCCGCCGGCGCGCCACCTCGACGGTGGGGTCGGGGTCGGGCGAACCCAGGTGGCGAGCCACACCGACGGTCTCGGTGACCCCCGCCCGGCTCGCCGCCGCGACCCCGGCGGCCGGGCGGCCGTCGAGGCGCACGATGAGCCGGTGCAGGACCCGCCGGTCGTCCGCGAAGACACCCGTGGCCTCGCCACCGGCGCGCGAGGCGTCGATGTCGCCGTCGGGGAGGGAGAGGGTCGTCACCGGAGCCCGGACGGCGACCTCCAGCTCGTGGAGCCAGGGCTGGCGCGAGGGTTCCTCGGCGGGCAGGGGGTCTTGACACGGCGGCGGCGACGGATGCACAGTGACGACCCTAACCATTTGATCGTTCAAATCCCACCTCGTTCGTCGGGGTTTTGAACGTTCACAGCGCCGGGTCCGCCCGGCCGACGGTCGAGGAGGACCGATGCCGCAGCACGGTGCACACGGCGCCAGGGTGACGATCCACGACGTCGCCCGGGCTGCCGGGGTCTCCCGGCAGACCGTCAGCAACGCGGTGAACAACCCCGAGCGCGTGCGGCCCGACACCCTCGAGCGGGTGCGCTCGGCCATCGACGACCTCGGCTACCACCCCTCGACCTCCGCGCAGTCGCTGCGCAGCCAGCGCTCGGGCGCCATCGGCCTCGAGCTGCACACGCTCGGCACGCACAACGCGACGACGGCCCCCGTGCTCACGGCCCTGAGCGTCCGCGCCGCCCCGCACGGCTGCCACCTCGTGCCCTTCGGCTCGGCCTCCGGGGTTCCGATGATCGAGGGCTACCGCTCCATGTGGGGCGGACGCCTCGTCGACGCCTTCCTCCTCGCCGACACCCACCACGGCGATCCGCGCCCCCCGTGGCTCGAGGCGCACGGCATCCCGTACGCCACGTTCGGCCGGGTCTGGGACGACCCCACGTTCACCCGGTGGGTCGACGTCGACGGCGGGGCCGGCACCCGGGCCGCCGTCCGGCACTGCGTCGAGCAGGGGTACGCGACCATCGCCTTCCTCGGCTGGCCCGAGGGCTCGGTCGTCGGTGACGACCGGCAGGCCGGCTGGCTGGCCGCCTGCGCGGAGGCCGGCGCCACCCCGGGCCCGGTGGCCCGCGCCGTGCAGGACCTCGACGCCGCCTACGCCGCCGCCGTGCCCCTCGTCTCCTCCCTGTCGCGGGGCGACGCGGTCGTCTGCGTCTCCGACGTCCTCGCCCTCGGGGTGCACCAGGCGTGCGTGCGGGCCGGCCTCGAGCCGGGACTCGACATCGGCATCGTCGGCTTCGACGGCTCCGAGACCGCCGCCATGCACCACATCACCTCGGTCGCACAGCCCTACGAGGCGGTCGCCGAGGAGGCCCTGGGCCTCGTCCGCGCCGCGATGCGCGGCGCGGAGCAGCCGACCTCCGGCTCGCTGCTCGTCCCCGTGCTGTACCCCGACCGCAGCACGACCCCCTCCCCCTGACCCCCCAGCCGCACCGACTGCCCAGTCACCCCACGAAGGAGTCACCGATGACCCGCACCGCCCGATCCGCCACCCTGGCCCTGACCCTCGCGGGAGCACTGGCCCTGAGCGCCTGCGGCGGAGGGGGGTTCGAGGACGACGGCGGCTCATCCTCTCCCGCGTCGGCCAGCGGCCCGGTCGACCTCACGATGCTCATCGCCTCCTCCGGCGACGCCGAGACCAACGCCGTCAAGGCCGCTGCCGACGCCTGGGCGACGAAGAGCGGCAACACCGTCACGGTCACGGTCGCCAGCGACATGAACCAGCAGCTCGCCCAGGGCTTCGCGAGCGGCAAGCCGGCCGACGTCTTCTACCTCGATGCCTCGCGCTTCGCCGACTACGCGAAGAACGGCAGCCTCTTCGCCTACGCCGACCAGGTGTCCGACAACGCCGACTTCTACGAGCCGCTGCGCCAGACCTTCACCTACGACGGCAAGCAGTACTGCGTGCCGAAGGACTTCTCGACGCTCGCCCTGGAGATCAACACCGACTCCTGGAAGAAGGCGGGCCTCACCGACGCCGACGTCCCGACCACCTGGGACCAGCTCGAGGCGGTGTCGAAGAAGCTGACCACCAAGGACCAGGTGGGGCTCGGCATCGGCGTGGGCATCGACCGCCTCGGCGCGTTCGTCGTGCAGAACGGCGGCTGGTGGCTCACGGAGGACGGCTCCGGGGCCGCCGCGAACACGCCCGAGGTCACCCAGGCCCTCGAGTGGGTGCAGAAGAACGTCAAGGCCGGCAACTTCAAGATGTCCAACCAGCTCGACTCCGGCTGGGGCGGTGAGGCGTTCGGCACCGGCAAGGCCGCGATGACGATCGAGGGCAACTGGATCAAGGGTGCCGTGAAGAACGACTACCCGGACCTGAACTACACGACCGTCGAGCTGCCCGCCGGCCCGAAGGGCAAGGGAACCCTCCAGTTCACGCAGTGCTGGGGCGTCGCCGCCGACTCCAAGGCCCAGGCCCAGGCCGTCGACCTCGTGACCTCGCTGACCACCGTCGAGCAGCAGATGGCCTTCGCCGACGCGTTCGGCGTCATGCCGAGCCGCCAGTCGGCCGCCGACGAGTACAAGACGAAGTACCCGGAGGACGCGCCCTTCATCGCCGGCGGCGAGTACGGCCACGGCCCGATCAACGCGGCGGGGATGGAGCAGGTCGTCGCCGACCTCAACTCCAAGCTCGAGAACTTCGGCGGGGCCAACCTGCCGCAGGTCCTCGAGGGCTTCGACACCAACGCCGGCGCGGCGCTCGGCAAGTGAGCTCCACCGACGCGGCCGTGGGGTCCGGCACCCGCCGGACCCCACGGCGCGGGAGCCCGGGAGCGGCCCAGCGGCAGTCGGCGGCGGGCTGGTCGTTCGTCACGCCGACCCTCGTCGTGCTCGGGCTCTTCCTCGTCGTCCCGATCCTCATGGCCCTCTGGGTGTCGTTCACGAACTGGAGCGGGCGGGGCAGCCCCTTCTCGTCGCAGGTGGGGTTCGTCGGCACCGACAACTACCAGGCCCTGCTCACCGAGCAGGGGCTCTCCCGCCAGGACTTCATGATCTCGCTGCGCAACACGTTCTACTACGTGCTCGGGGTCGTGCCGCTCCAGACCGTGCTGGCCCTCGGGCTCGCGGTCATCGTCAACCAGCGCTTCCTCAAGGGCCGCACCTTCTTCCGCACCGCGTTCTACTTCCCGTCGGTCGTCTCCTCGGTCGCGATCTCCCTCGTGTTCCTCTTCCTGTTCACCGGCACCGGGGCGGTCAACCAGTTCCTCGGCATCTTCGGCATCTCCGGGCCCACGTGGTTCGCCGACCCGCGCGGGCTGATCCACCTCGCCGGGCAGGGCCTCGGGCTCTGGAGCCTCGACTCCCCGCCCTCGGCGCTCGCCGACACGCAGGTGATGAGCCTGCCGCTGTGGGAGTGGCTGAGCGGGCCCTCGGTCGCCCTCTCGGCGATCATGCTCCAGGTCGTCTGGACCACCGCGGGCACCTTCATGCTGATGTTCCTCGCCGCCCTCCAGGACCTGCCGGCCGAGGTCGAGGAGGCCGCGCTCGTCGACGGCGCCAACGCCTGGGAGCGCTTCCGCGCCGTCACCCTCCCCCACCTGCGCCCGACGGTGCTGCTCGTCGTCACCCTCGGGGTGATCGGCACCTGGCAGGTGTTCGACCAGATGTACGTCATGACCCAGGGGGGTCCGGCGAAGACGACGCTCACGCCGGCGTACCTGTCCTACACGGCCGCCTTCCGGCAGCAGCAGTGGGGCGAGGGCGCCGCCATGGCCTTCCTCCTCTTCGTCCTCATCTTCGTGCTGACGACGTTCCAGCGGTTCGTGCTGCGCGACAAGGACGAGGCGAAGCGCCGCAGGGCGGAGAAGGCCCAGAAGAAGGCCTCCCGGAAGGCGGTGGCGGCATGAGCGACATCGGCCCCACGGACACCGTCACGCCGCAGGCCCGGGCCGAGGCGACGACGACGTCGACGCTCGGAGCCTCCCGGCGCTCCGGCGACGGCGGGTCGGTCGTCCACCGCAGCGGCCGGGGCAAGCGGCTCGCGGTCTACCTGGCCCTCGTCGCGTTCTCGGTCGTCTACATCTACCCGTTCGTCGTCCAGGTCTCGACCTCGCTCAAGACCGACGCAGACGCCGTGGCGAACCCGCTCGCCGTCCTGCCCTCGCCGCTGACCACGGCGGCCTTCGAGCGGCTGGCGCAGACCGACTTCCCCCTGTGGTTCGCCAACTCGGTCGTCGTCACGGTGTGCGTGACCGTGGGCCGGGTGTTCTTCAACTCGCTCGCCGGCTACGCGCTGGCCCGGCTGAAGTTCCGCGGGCGCGACGCGGTGTTCACCGCGATCCTCGCCGTGCTCGCGGTGCCGGGCATCGTGCTGCTCATCCCGAAGTTCCTCGTGCTCAACTACCTCGGGATCTACAACACCTACCCGGCGCTCATCGTGCCGTTGCTCGTCGACGCCGCCGGGGTGTTCATCATGAAGCAGTTCTTCGAGTCGATCCCACCCTCGGTCGAGGAGGCGGCCCGCATCGACGGGGCGGGGACCTTCCGCACCTTCTGGTCGATCGTCCTGCCGATGGCGCGCCCGGCCGTCATCACCTTGACGATCCTCTCCTTCCAGGGGTCGTGGAACGAGCTGGCGCACTTCATCATCGCGACCAACGACCCGCGGCTGTTCACGTTGACCCGCGGGGTCGGCCAGCTCACCTCGGGCGGTCTGGGGTCGGGCAACCAGTACCCGATCTCGATGGCCGCGGCCCTGCTCATGACCATCCCGACCGCGGTCGTGTTCGTCGTGTTCCAGCGCTACTTCACCCAGGGCGCCAACGCCGGCGCCGAGAAGGGTTGACGCCCCCACCCGTCGAGAGAACAGGACACGCCGTCTCCGGGCTCCCGGGGACGGCGTGTTCTGTTCTCTCGACGGGGTGCCCCCGCGTGCAAGCGCGGGGTCAGCGCACGAGCGAGCGCAGCACGTACTGGAGGATGCCGCCGTTGCGGTAGTAGTCGGCCTCACCGGGGGTGTCGATCCGGACGACGGCCTCGAAGGTGCGCTCCGCACCGTCCTCGCCGGTGACCGTCACGGTGACCGTGCTCGGGACGTCGCCGTCGTTCATCGCCTCGACGCCGGAGACCGCGTAGGTCTCGGTCCCGGTGAGCCCCAGCGACTCCGCCGACTCGCCCTCGGGGAACTGCAGGGGCAGCACGCCCATCCCGATGAGGTTGGAGCGGTGGATGCGCTCGTAGGACTGGGCGATGACCGCCCGGACCCCGAGCAGCGCGGTGCCCTTGGCGGCCCAGTCGCGCGAGGACCCCGAGCCGTACTCCTTGCCCGCGAGGACGACGAGCGGGATGCCTGCCTCCTGGTAGGCGGCCGACGCGTCGAAGATCGTCGTCTGCTCGCCGTCCGCGAGGAAGTTGCGGGTGAACCCGCCCTCCACACCGTCGAGGAGGAGGTTCTTGAGCCGGATGTTCGCGAAGGTGCCGCGGATCATCACCTCGTGGTTGCCGCGCCGCGAGCCGTAGGAGTTGAAGTCCTTGCGCTCGACGCCGTGGTCGGCGAGGTACCTGCCGGCCGGGCTGTCGCCCTTGATGGAGCCGGCCGGGCTGATGTGGTCGGTGGTCACCGAGTCGCCGAGCAGGGCCAGCACGCGGGCGCCGCTGATGTCCGTGACCGGGTCCGGCTCGACACCCATCCCGTCGAAGTACGGGGGCTTGCGGACGTACGTGGAGTCGGCGTCCCAGTCGAAGGTGTTGCCCTCCGGCGTCGGCAGCGACTGCCAGCGCTCGTCGCCCGCGAACACGTCGGAGTAGTCGTCGGTGAACATCTTGGTGCTGATGCTCTCGACGATCGTCCGCTCGACGTCGGCCGGGGCCGGCCAGATGTCGGTGAGGAACACGTCGTCGCCGGACTCGTCCTGCCCGAGGGGCTCGGTGGCGAAGTCGAAGTCCATCGTCCCGGCCAGCGCGTACGCGATGACGAGGGGCGGCGAGGCGAGGTAGTTCATCTTGACGTCGGGGTTGATCCGGCCCTCGAAGTTGCGGTTGCCCGAGAGCACCGAGACCACGGCCAGGTCGTTGTCGTTGATGGCCTGGCTGATCTCCTCGTTGAGGGGCCCCGAGTTGCCGATGCACGTCGTGCAGCCGTAGCCGACGAGGTGGAAGCCGAGCTTCTCGAGGTAGGGCCACATGCCGGCCTTCTCGTAGTAGTCGGAGACCACCTTCGAGCCCGGCGCCATCGAGGTCTTGACCCACGGCGCGACGGTGAGGCCCTTCTCGACGGCGTTCTTCGCGAGCATCGCGGCCGCCATCATCACCGACGGGTTCGAGGTGTTCGTGCACGAGGTGATCGAGGCGATCGAGACGATCCCGTGGTCGATCTCGAAGGTCGCACCCTCGGGCGTGGTGACGCTGACCCGCTTCGTCGGGCGCTCGGCACCGCTGCTGTCGTGGGACGGCGCCGAACCGCCGTTGTTGCCCTCGACGCTGCCCTGCGGCGTGGGGTCGCTCGCCGGGAACGACGAGGCGTCACCCGGGTCACCCTCCTCGTGCTTGACGTACGTCGGCAGGACCTCCCGGAAGGAGGTCTTGGCGTCGGTGAGGGCAATCCGGTCCTGGGGGCGCTTCGGGCCGGCGATCGAGGGGACGACCGTCGACAGGTCGAGCTCGAGGTACTCGCTGTAGCGCGCCTCGGGCTGGTCCGGCCCGGCCTGGAGCCACATGCCCTGCTCCTTGGCGTACGCCTCGACGAGCGCGACCGACTGCTCCGAGCGACCGGTGAGGCGGAGGTACTCGAGCGTGACGTCGTCGATCGGGAAGATCGCACAGGTGGACCCGAACTCGGGGCTCATGTTGCCGATGGTCGCGCGGTTGGCGAGCGGCACGGCAGACACGCCCTCGCCGTAGAACTCGACGAACTTGCCGACCACACCGTGCTCGCGGAGCATCTCGGTGATCGTCAGGACGACGTCGGTCGCGGTGGCACCGTCGGGGATCGAGCCGGAGAGCTTGAAGCCGACGACGCGCGGGATGAGCATGGAGACCGGCTGGCCGAGCATCGCCGCCTCGGCCTCGATACCGCCGACGCCCCAGCCGAGGACGCCGAGGCCGTTGACCATCGTCGTGTGGCTGTCGGTGCCGACGCAGGTGTCGGGGTAGGCGACGCCGTCGCGGACCATGACGGTGCGGGCGAGGTGCTCGATGTTGACCTGGTGGACGATGCCGGTGCCGGGCGGGACGACCTTGAAGTCGTCGAAGGCGGTCTGGCCCCAGCGGAGGAACTTGTACCGCTCCTCGTTGCGCTCGTACTCGATGGCGACGTTGCGCTCGAAGGCGTCGGCGCGCCCGAAGACGTCGATGATCACCGAGTGGTCGATGACGAGCTCGGCCGGGGCGAGCGGGTTGATCTTCGTCGCGTCGCCGCCGAGGTCGGCGACGGCCTCGCGCATCGTCGCGAGGTCGACGACGCAGGGCACGCCGGTGAAGTCCTGCATGATGACGCGCGCCGGCGTGAACTGGATCTCGGTGTCGGGCTGGGCGTTCTCGTCCCAGGCGCCGACGGCGCGGATGTGGTCGGCGGTGATGTTGGCGCCGTCCTCGGTGCGCAGCAGGTTCTCGAGGAGCACCTTGAGGCTGTACGGGAGGGACTCGCTGCCCTCGACGGCACCCAGCCGGTAGATCTCGTAGGACTGCTCACCCACCTCGAGCGTTCCGTGGGCGTCGAAGCTGTTCGTGCTGGCCACCGGGGCTCCCTTCAGGTCGTTGCGTCGTCGCGACGATGTCGTCCCGCGCGATTTATCTTGACGTCAAGATATCTAACCACACGGCCCGTTCCCGGTCGAGCCTATGCCCGCGCGCTGGGTGTCGCGAGGGGCGAGGGTGGCCACCCCGGCGGCGTCATCCCGCAGGGGGTGCGAGGCCCTCGAGGAGGTCGACCACCCGTGCCCACGCCGGCGAGGTCGGGTCGACCAGGTCGAGGTGGTCACCGGGCACCTCGACGAGACTCGCCTCCGCCCCGGCGGCCCGCGCCGCCGCGACGTAACCCCGCGACTGCGCGAACGGCACCGTGCCGTCGTCCGCGCCGTGGACGCACCAGACGGGGACGTCGAGCGGTACCTGCTGCAACGGGTCGGCGAGCGCGTACGCGTCCGGGCGCTCCTGCGGCGAGCCGCCGAGGAAGTCGCGGACGGCACCGAGGCCGAGGTCCTCCTCGTCGGCCCTCCGGAGGTCGAGGACGCCCGCCTGGCTCACCACGTGGGTCGGCACGACCGTCGCACCGGACCAGCGCTGGAGGCGCCGGCGCCCCGCGGACCACACCGCGAGCTGGCCACCGGCGGAGTGGCCCAGGGCCACGACGGGCCCGGCGGCCGCGCCCGCGTCGAGGAGCAGGTCCAGGGCCGCGGAGACGTCGTCGAGGGTCGCGGGGACGCCTCCGCCGCCACCCACCCGGCGGTACTCGACGGTCAGGGCGGTCCAGCCACGCGCCACGAGGTCCTCCGCGAGCGGGCGGCCGAGGGAGAGGCCGTACGCGGCGAGCCAGAACCCGCCGTGCAGCACCACGACCGTGCCGCGCGATGGCCCACCGGGGCGGAGCAGCTCGGCGAACTGTGACTCGTCCGGGCCGTAGACCAGGCGCTCGGAACCGGCAGGCGGTGTCGTCCCGGCCCCACCCGCCCCGGCCGGTGAGCAGGCGGCCGCGACCCCCGCGCCGCCGAGCAGCCCGAGCGCCGCGAGCACCCGCCGACGCGCAGGCCCGGGAACGGCGCCCTGGCTCATCGGGCGGCCCGGTCGGCCCCGCTGCGCCTCACGCGGGGGTCGGGCCGAAGAGGGCGACGCACTCGACGTGGTGGGTCATCGGGAAGGCGTCGAACGCCCGGAGCGCGGCGAGCCGGTACCCCTGGCCGGCGAGGGTGGCGGTGTCGCGCGCCAGCGCCGCCGGGTCGCACGCCACGTACGCGACGGCACGCGGGCTCAGGGCGGTGACCGCCCGCACGACGGCCGCCCCGGCGCCGGTGCGTGGCGGGTCGAGGACGACGACGTCGGCGTGCTGCGGGAGGAGCGGCGACCGGACGGGTCGGCGCGCCCGGCCGCGGCGCTGGTCCGAGCGGGGCAGCCCGAAGGCCTCGTCGACCCGTGCGCCGACGACCACGACGTTCCCGGCCGCGGCGAGGCCGGCCGTGGCCCGCGCGACGGCGGCCCGGTCGGACTCGACCGCCACGACCTGCCCCTCGGACCCCACGGCCTCGGACAGCGCGGCCGCGAACAACCCCACGCCCGCGTAGAGGTCGAGAGCCCGCTCCCCCGGCCGCACGTCGAGCATCCCCATGACCGCCTCGAGGAAGGTCGAGGCCGCTCCGGGGTGGACCTGCCAGAACCCGCGGGCCGAGACCTCGTGCTCGTGCGCGTACGCGACGAGCCCGTCCCCCCGGGCCCACGTGGCCTCGACGTGCTCGGCGACCTCGGGCACGTCGCCGCCGGGGACGACGACGGCCACGGCCTCGCCCACCGAGGGCGCGACGACGTCGACCGCCTCGGCACCCGGCCAGTCGCGCTCGGTGACCGCCATCGCGCTGACCCCCGGTGCGGCGATCCGGCAACGGTCGACCGGGACGAGCTCGTGCGAGCGGTGCCGGCGCAGCCCGGGGCGCCCACCCGGCCCCACCGCGAACTCGACGCGCGTCCGCCAGCCCAGGCCCTCGGCGTCCCCCGGGACCGGCTCGACCTCGACGTCGACCTCGAGCCCCGCGAGACGCGCCATCTGCTCGCGGACCACGCCCGCCTTGAGGCGCCGCTGCGCCGCGAGCCCGACGTGCTGGAGGTCGCAGCCGCCACAGGCGCCCGGCCCGCTCCAGGGGCACGGCGGCTCGACGCGGTCCGGGGAGGCCGTCAGCACGTCGACCGCGTCGGCGCGCACGAAGCGTGCGCCCGACCCGACCTCGGTGACCCGCGCCAGGACCCGCTCACCCGGGAGCGTGTGACGGACGAAGAGGACCTGGCCGTCGTGCCGGGCGACGCAGTGCCCGCCGTGGGCGAACGCGGTGACCTCGACCTCGACCTCGTCGTCGACCGCGAGCCCGGGGCCTGCGGGCGTCATCAGAGGTCGCCGCGGCGGACGTCGCCGACGACCGGGCCGTCCATCCGGTCCTCGGCGCCCTCCGAGGAGGCGAGCTGCCACGGCACGGAGGACACCATGACGCCGGGCGTGAAGAGCAGGCGGGTGCGCAGGCGCAGGGCACTCTGGTTGTGCAGCAGCTGCTCCCACCAGTGCCCCACGACGTACTGGGGGATGTAGACGACGACGATGTCGCGCGGGTTGTCGGTGCGGATCGACTTCACGTAGTCGACGACGGGCCGCGTGATCTCGCGGTACGGGCTGTCGAGCGCCTTGAGCGGGACGGGGATGTCGCGGCGGTCCCACTCCGCCTGGAGGGCCCGGGTCTCGTCCGGGTCGACCGCCACGCTGATCGCCTCGAGCACGGACGGACGGGTGGCCCGTGCGTACGCGAGGGCCCGCAGGGTCGGCTTGTGGATCTTGGCAACGAGCACGATGGCGTGGACGCGCGAGGGCAGCATCTGGGCCTTGGTGTCCCCCTCCTCGACGCTCAGCTCGTCGCGCACGTGGTCGTAGTGCTTGCGGACCCCGAGCATGAGGAAGAAGAGCACCCCCATCGCCGCGATGGCGTACCCGGCGCCGTGGACGAACTTCGTCGCGAGCACCACGAGCAGCACGAGGCCGGACATCGCCGCGCCGACCCCGTTGATGACCCGGCTGCGGAGCATCCGGGACCGGGCCGCCGGGTCCTTCTCGACGCGCAGGAACCGGTTCCAGTGCCGCACCATCCCGACCTGCGACAAGGTGAAGGAGACGAACACCCCGACGATGTACAGCTGGATGAGCCGGGTGACGTCGGCGTTGAAGATCACGACGAGGAAGGCGGCGGCCCCCGCGAGGATGAGGATGCCGTTGGAGAAGGCGAGCCGGTCACCCCGGGTGTGCAGCTGGCGCGGGAGGAAGCCGTCACGGGCGAGGATCGAGCCGAGCACCGGGAAGCCGTTGAACGCGGTGTTCGCCGCGAGCACGAGGATGAGCCCGGTGACGATCGAGACGATGACCACCCCGACGTGGAAGTTCGAGAACACGGCCTTGGACACCTGACCCATCACGGTGTCCTGGACGTAGCCGTCGCCGACCGGCACCCCGTCGCGCAGCAGCTGGTTGGCCTCGTCGTCGGCGTACTTGACGCCCGTCCACGACGCGAGCGCGATCATCGACATGAGCATGGTGACCGAGATCGTGCCCATGAGGAACAGCGTGGAGGCGGCGTTGCGGCTCTTGGGCTTCTTGAAGGCCGGGACGCCGTTGGAGATCGCCTCGACACCGGTGAGGGCGGCGCAGCCGGAGGAGAACGCCCGCAGGAAGAGGAAGGCCATCGCGATCGACCCGAGCTCCTCGAACCCGGTCTCCGGTCGGAGCTGGAGGGTCGCGCTCTCGGCGAGCGGCAGGTCACCCGCGACCTTCCGGTAGAAGCCGAAGGCGGCCATCCCGAGGATCGCGGTCATGAAGAGGTAGGTGGGGATCGCGAAGGCCGTCCCGGACTCACGCACCCCCCGCAGGTTCATGGCGGTGAGCAGGACGATGATCAGGACAGCGGTGATCGCCTCGTGGCCGCGCAGGAACGTGAACGCCGACGCGGCGTTCTGCACCCCGGAGGACACCGACACGGCGACGGTGAGGACGTAGTCGACGAGGAGCGCGCTCGCGACGGTCAGGCCCGCCCGCGGGCCGAGGTTGACGCTCGCGACCTCGTAGTCGCCGCCACCGCTCGGGTAGGCGTGGACGTTCTGCCGGTAGCTCGTGATGACGACGCCCATGACGACGACGACGACGAGGGCGATCTTCCACGACTGGGTCAGCGCGAGCGTGCCGCCCGCGAGGCCGAGGGTGAGCAGGATCTCGTCGGGGGCGTAGGCCACCGACGAGAGCGCGTCGCTCGCGAAGACCGGCAGTGCCAGCTTCTTCGGCAGCAGGGTCTCCCCGAGCCGGTCACTGCGCATCGCACGGCCCACGAGGACACGCTTGACCAGACGTCCGGGCGTAGACACGAGGACAACTGTAGGCAGACGTGACCCCGGAGGGGTGCACGTCCCGGACACCGGCTCGGGGCGGGGTCGCGCGTAGTAGCGTCGGCGTCGTGCACTTCGTCATCATGGGCTGCGGCCGGGTCGGCGCCTCGCTCGCCCGCGCCATCGAGCGCGCCGGCCACGAGGTGGCCGTCGTCGACCAGGACGAGGCGGCCTTCCGGCGGCTCGGCACCTCCTTCGAGGGCCGCACGGTCACCGGCGTCGGGTTCGACCGCGACTGCCTCCGCGCGGCCGGCATCGAGGACGCCTACGCCTTCGCGGCGGTCTCCAGCGGGGACAACTCGAACATCCTCGCGGCGCGGGTCGCGCGCGAGAAGTTCGGTGTCGAGAACGTCGTCGCCCGCATCTACGACCCGGGCCGCGCGGAGATCTACCAGCGGCTCGGCATCCCCACCGTCGCCACGGTCAAGTGGACCAGCGACCAGATGCTCCGCCGCCTCCTCCCCCAGGGCCACGTCCCCGAGTACTCCGACCCCTCGGGGCGCGTCGTCATCGCCGAGATGCCGGTCACGGCGCAGTGGATCGGCCACCGGCTCACCGAGATCGAGGCAGCGACGTCCAGCCGGCTGGCCTACGTGACCCGGCTCGGCGACGCCTTCCTCCCGGATGCCGACACCGTCTACCAGGAGGGTGACCTCGTCCACCTCGCCCTCCTGCGGGACGACCTCGCCGGTGCCGAGCGCGTCCTCGACGCGCCGCCCCCCGCCCACTGACCCCGAAAGGTCCACCTGCATGCGCGTCGTCATCGCCGGAGCCGGAAGCGTCGGGCGCTCCATCGCCCGGGAGCTGATCCGCAACGGCCACCACGTGCTCCTCGTCGACCGGGACGCCGACGGCGAGCGGGTCAACAAGGTCCCGGACGCGAGCTGGCTCCAGGCCGACGCGTGCGAGATCGAGGCGCTCTCCGAGGCCGGGCTCGCCGACTGCGACGTCGTCGTCGCGGCCACCGGCGACGACAAGGTCAACCTCGTCCTCTCGCTCCTCGCGAAGACCGAGTTCGGGGTCCCCCGCACCGTCGCCCGGGTCAACAACCCGAAGAACGAGTGGATGTTCGACGAGGCGTGGGGCGTCGACGTCGCGGTGTCCACGCCCCGGCTGATGACCGCCCTCGTCGAGGAGGCCGTGAGCGTCGGTGACCTCGTCCGCATCTTCGAGTTCCAGCAGGGCCGCGCGATGATGGTCGAGATGACCCTGCCCGTCGGCAGCCCCTACGCCGGGTCGCGCGTCGGCGACGTGCCGTTCCCCAGCGACACGGTGCTCACCGGCATCATCCGCGACGGCGCCCCCATCGCGCCGAGCCGCGACGACGCGCTCGAGCCGCTCGACGAGCTGCTCTTCGTCACCACGCCCGAGGCCGAGGCCGAGCTGGAGTCGCTCCTGTCCCCCGGCCAGCGCCACAAGCGCGAAGAGGACGACGAGGGCTGAGCCCTGCACGGCCCCGGCCAGGTTGTCCGGCCCCGGCGAGGTTGTCCTGCACCCGCGTCGTCGCCCCGCCCCGGCGAGGTCCTTCCGCCCCGGCCGCCGTGCGTCGCACCCCTGCCCTGGCGCCCCGGCACGACGAGCTCACGGGTGCCCGGTGAGGTCGCCGGGGCACGACGGGGCCCGGCGACGTCACCGCCGCGGGACGCCGACACAGGACGACGCAGGACTCAGGCGTCCCCGTCCGGGGTGGCGGCTGCGCCGTCGTCGGCGCCGGGGCCCTCCCCCGGCTCCAGGGGGGTGTGCCCGGACACGAGCAGCCACGCCATGACCGCGAGGGCGCCGACGTAGAGCGGCCACCCGAGGACGATCTTCGCGACCGCGAGCAGCTCGACCTGCGCCCCGAGGTAGAGCGGCACCATGATGACGAGCCGCACGACGTACAGCCCGACGAGGACCCACGTGAGCCGGGCGCAGACCCGGACCATCCCGCGGTCGCGCCGCCACCCGAACGGGTCCTCCTGGGCGCGCGGGTCCCCCGCCCCGACGAGGAAGCCGACGACCGGCCACCCGACGAGCACGGAGATGACGGTGCCGACGAGGAAGCCGGCGCTCGTGAGGATGCCGGGGAGGAAGGCGTCCTGCGCCTCCCCGGAGCGCAGCGCGAAGAACGCGGCGACCGCGGTCGCGACGAGCGCCCCGAGCACGTGCTGGAGCGAGGAGCGCTGGACCACCCGCAGCACCGCGAGGACGAGGGCGACGCCGATCGCCGCGATGGCGGCGGTGCGCACGTCGTGGCCGGTGGCCGACCAGGTACCGACGAACACGACGGTCGGCAGGGCCGTCTCGACCGAGCCGCGCCACCCGCCGAGGGCGGTCGAGAGGCGGTGGCGGATCAGCGCCTCGACGGTCTCGGCCGGGGGCGCCTCCGGTGCGCGCTCGTCCGCCGTCACTGCTTCGGGAGGATCTCGTAGGCGGGGTTGAAGATCGTCGGGACGCCCTTGAACGTCGCGACCCGCCCACGCGCCCGCACGAACGTCCCGGGC
The DNA here is from genome assembly GCA_963709785.1 of uncultured Actinomycetota bacterium. Lineage (GTDB taxonomy): Bacteria > Actinomycetota > Actinomycetes > Actinomycetales > Dermatophilaceae > Phycicoccus. Next base: position 230,265 of record CAVPXT010000011.1, read on the forward strand.
TCGATGCCGCCGATCGCGCGGCGGCCCACCCAGATGAGGTTGACCGAGCCCTTGCCGTCCCAGACCTCCGCGACGAGCGCGGGGACGCTGCGCCGCGGCGGGAGGGTCACGGTGCGGACGGTGCCGCACACGCACGCGGGGTGCCGGGGAGCCAACGCCCGGAGGTCGTCGCCGCCCTCGACGACGGTCTGCTGGTGCAGCTCGTCGGCGTCCTGCTCGAGCGGGGTGCGGGCGAGGTCACGCAACCGCGAGCGGACGCCCATCAGTGGACCTCGGTGATCTCGGGACCGCGCTCGAACGGGCCGAGGTCCTCGTCGTCGGGCTCGGTCGCGCCGTCCTCGGCACGGGCGTCCTGGGGCAGCCGGAGCGGCAGCAGCTCGCGCGGCGCCATCGGCTCGACGCCCCGGACGACCACGACGTCGCGGAGCACCTCGAGCAGCTCCTCGGCGGCGGCCTCGTCGATGGCGGCGCGACCGGAGACGACGGCGCGCAGGAACCAGCGCGGGCCGTCGACGCCGACGAAGGTGGCGGGGGCGAAGACCGTGCGGCCGTCCGGACCGGCCGAGGGCATGCGGGTGCGGAGCTGGGTGCCGAAGCCGGTGTCGCTCTCCTCGACGGTGCCGCCCTGCTGCTCGACCGCCATCGCGATCTCGCGGCGGATCTCGGTCCACACGCCACCGGAGCGGGGTGCGGCGAACGCCTGGAGCTGGAGCGCCGACTCGCCGAGCACGGCGGTGGCGGCGTTGACCTGCTGGGTCTCCTGCTCGACCTCGAGGCGCAGCTCCATCCCGGGCACCCCGCGGACCCACAGGGCCCCGAGGTCGATGCGGCCGTCGCGGCCCTCGACGTCGGCGACGTCGAACGGCCCGCCGTCGCGGGCCACCGGCTCGGCGCCCTCGGCGGCCTCGGTCGCGTCGGCGCCCTCGGTGGCGTCCTCGGGAGCCTCGGACGTGGGCTCGGTGGCCTCGGGGGCGGCCTCGGCGCCCTTGTTCCTGCGGAAGATGCTCACTGCGGTGTCGTCCTCGGGTGTCGGGGGGTCGTCCGGGTCACCGACGTGCCACGGGGCCGAAGCCCCCGGTGGACCCGTGGCCAGTGTCCCCCCGGGCGCTGTCGGGAAGCGAATCGGCCTCGGTGAAGTCGCCGTGCAGGTACTCCTGGACGACGAGCTGGGCGATGCGGTCGCCGACCCGCACCGTGAAGGGCTCCGTGGGGTCGAGGTTGACGAGGTTGACGAGGACCTCGCCGCGGTAGCCGGAGTCGACGGTGCCGGGGGCGTTGACGATGCTCACCCCGTGGCGGGCGGCGAGCCCGGAGCGCGGGTGGACGAGCCCGACGGTCCCGGGCGGCAGGGCCAGCGCGAGGCCCGTGGGGACGAGGGCGCGGGCGCCGGGGGCGAGGGTCACCTCGGCCACGCTCGTGAGGTCCGCGCCGGCGTCGCCCTCGGTGCTGTACCGCGGCAGGACCGCGTCCGCGTGGAGCCGCCGGACGGCGACGGGGACGCGGTGCGCGGAGCTCACGGGGGACGGACACCGCCGGTCAGGCGGCGCACTCCCGGCACACGAGGACGCCGGACGTCTCGCTCGCGAGCTGGCTGCGGTGGTGCACGAGGAAGCAGCGCGAGCACGTGAACTCGTCGGCCTGGCGCGGGAGCACGCGCACCGACAGCTCCTCACCGGAGAGGTCGGCGCCCGGGAGCTCGAAGCCCTCGGCCTGCTCGGTCTCGTCGACGTCGACGCTCGAGGTGCTCTTGTCGACGCGGCGGTTCTTCAGCTCCTCGATGGAGTCCTCGGACAGCTCGTCGTCGGTCTTGCGCGGTGCGTCGTAGTCGGTTGCCATCGTTGCTCGTCCACCCTTCATCGTGCCGATCGGCCCTGACAACGCACGAGGAGCCGGGTTTGTGCCCGGGCGACCGACGTGCGCGCCAGATTGTGCACCATCGCGGGGAGGCCCTGCCACACGGGTCCACGCCGCGACCGCGGACCGCCGCGGTGGGACGTCAGCGGGGGTCGCCGACGGAGCCGACGACCCGCGCCGTCAGCTCCCTGACCAGCGAGGACAGCGCCTCGGCGATCCCCGGCGCGGCGGCCCAGGTGAGGTCGCGCGTGGGCACGTCGTCGACCGGCCCGCCGAGCAGCGCACCGGCCTCCGTGGCCACGAGCTCACCGGCCGCGCGGTCCCAGGGGTTGAGCCCGGTCTCGTAGTAGCCGTCGAGGCGACCGCACGCCACGGCGCAGAGGTCGAGCGCCGCGCTGCCGTGCCGGCGCAGGTCGCGGACCCGGGGCAGCAGCTCGACGAGCAGCCTGGCCTGGCGCTCGCGCACGTCCGCCGCGTAGCCGAAGCCGGTGCCGACGAGCGAGAGCCCGAGGTCGTCCGTGGTGTTGGCGCGCAGGGTGCGGGACCCCGCCGGGGTGCTCAGCCGGGCACCGCCGCCCCGGTGGGCGTGGAACAGCTCACCGCTCGGCGGGTTGAGGACGGCCGCGGCGACCGCCCGCCACTCCCCCGGCACCGACGGGTCCCCGACCACCGCCGCGACCGAGACCGAGTAGTCGGGCACCCCGTAGAGGTAGTTCGTCGTGCCGTCGATGGGGTCGACGACCCACGTGACGCCGCTGGTCCCGCGGCGGCCGCCCTCCTCCTCGCCGAGCACGGCGTCGTCAGGGCGCAGGTCCGCGAGCCGGTCCAGGAGCAGCTCCTGGCTGCGCTGGTCCATCTCGGTGACGACGTCGGTCCGCGACGACTTCGCGGTGAACCCGAGGTCGGCGGGTCGCTCCTCGAGGACGAGGCGACCGGCGTCCCGCGCCACGTCGCACGCGATGCGCTCGAGGTCGGCGGGGTCGACCCCGTCGGGCAGGGCGGGCAGCGGCGCCGGCATCAGTCGCGCCCGCACAGGGCCGGCTTGGCGACGCGCAGGTTGGGGCAGCACCCCGGGGCACAGACGGAGGGGCGCACGTCGCCCGCGAGCCAGGTGGCCGGTGCCACGACCTCGCCGCGGGCCTCGGCGGCCCGCTCGAGGAGGAGGTCGACGAGCGCCTCGACGAACTCCGGGTCGGCGTGCGGCGTCGCGACCCGGACGAACGGGACGCCCACCCGCTCGGCGGTCTCGGCGGCCTCGGTGTCGAGGTCGTGGACGACCTCCATGTGGTCGGACACGAAGCCGATGGGGACGACGACCACGGGCGCGGCGGTCGACTCCGCCGCGAGCTCCTCGATGCGGTCGTTGACGTCGGGCTCGAGCCAGGGCTGGCTCGGCGGACCCGAGCGGGAGCAGAAGACCAGCTCACCGCTCAGCTCGACACCGAGCTCGGTGCCGACGGCCTCGTCGAGGCGCCGGGCCAGCCGCACGTGCTGGTCGGAGTAGAGGTTGCCCTCGCCGTCACCCGGCCCGGACGTGTCGTCCATCGCGAGCGGGATGGAGTGCGTCACGTAGAGGATGCGTGCCGCGGCGGGGTCCTCGAGGCCGCCGAGCGCCGCGACCATCGCGCGGACCCAGGCCCGGCCGAGCCCGGGGTGGTGGACGTACTGCCGCACCTTGTCGACCTCGAGCCCGTCGCCGGCCGGACCGACCTCGTCGAGGGCGGCCGCGAGGTCCTCGCGGTACTGCCGGCACGACGAGTAGCACGAGTACGCGCTCGTGAAGAGGCTGACGACCCGCGTCCCGCCGTGGTCCAGGGCCTCGTGGAGGGCGTCGGCGAAGAACGGCTCGGAGTTGCGGTTGCCCCACACGACGGGCACCTCGAGGCCGCGTCGCTCGAGCTCGGCGCGCAGCCGGGCGAGCAGGTCGCGGTTGAGGTCGTTGATGGGGCTGCGTCCACCCCGGGCGTGGTAGTGCTCGCCGACCGCCGCGAGCCGCTCGTCGGGGATGCCCCGCCCGGCGGTCACCCGCCGCAGGAACGGCATCACCTCGTCCTCGCCCTCGGGGCCCCCGAAGGAGCCGAGGAGGACGACGTCGTAGGGGGCGAGGTCGGCGGGCGCGTCGGGCATGGGCCCACGCTATCCGGGCAATCGCGGCACACCCGGCGTGGGCTCCACGATCCGGGCGGTGCGTGGTGGCATCGTCGGACCGACGACGAGCGACCCGGGAGACCGACATGCAGGACCTTCGCCTCATCGGCGTCCACGAGGACGGACAGCACCTCCTGCTCGCGGACGCCGACGGAGGGCGCTTCCGCCTCTCCCTCGACGAGCCGCTGCGGGCCGCTGCCCGCCGCGACCGGCCGCGCCTCGGCCAGCTCCAGATCGAGATGGACGGCGGGATGCGGCCCCGTGAGGTCCAGGCCCTGATCCGTCGCGGCCTGTCCGCCGAGGAGGTCGCCGACCGCTCCGGCTGGGCGGTCGAGAAGGTCCGCCGCTTCGAGGGCCCGATCCTCGCCGAGCGCGAGCACGTCGCCCGCAAGGCCCGTTCGTGCGCCGTCGGCACCCGCGGCCCGGCCCCGGTCACCCTCGCCGACCGCGTCTCGGAACGGCTCCGCGACCGCGGCGTCGACCGCGACCAGGTCGAGTGGGACTCCGCCCGCGACGAGGAGGGCGTCTGGCAGCTGTCGATGACCTTCGCCGCAGGCGGCCGCCACCGCACCGCGACGTGGCACTACGAGCCCCTCGGCGGCTCGGTCGCCCCGACGAACGACGAGGCGCGCTGGCTCAGCGAGGAGACCACCTCCGGGCTCATCCCCACCCCGCACCAGGCCCCCACGTCCACCGACCTCGACGTCTACGACGTCGACGCCGACGGCGGCATCGAGCGCTCCACGCCCGTCGCCGTCGAGGACCACGAGCCCATCGACCTCATGGCCGCGATGCGCGAGCACAGCGCCCGCGGGCGGCGGACCCGGCGGCGCTCCTCCCCCACGCACACCCCGGGCGAGGACCGGCCCCGCGACGACGCCCTCCCGATCGAGGAGCTCGCCCTCGACCCCGTGCAGGCCGGGCCGCCCCCGGCCTCGCGCGCCCGCAAGCCGGCCCGCGAGCACCTCGAGGGGCCGAGCCGTTCGCGCACCCTCGTCGGCGGATGGCCCGAGGACGACGAGCCGCAACGCCCCGAGGCCGACTCCTCCCGGCGCGAGGCCCCCTCCCCGGCTCGCGAGACCACGACCGCCCGGGCCCCCGAGGACACCTCGGGCCGCCCCTCGACCAGCGCCTCACGGCGGGGTCGCCCGAGTGTCCCGAGCTGGGACGACATCGTCTTCGGCACCAAGGGCTCCGGACCCGCCTGAGCCGGGCGCGAGCGGCCCGCGGACCGCTCGCTCAGCGGGGCGGGACGGGGCAGGCGTCGAGGTCGAACGGCAGCGTGTCCGGGGTCGGCGAGGCCGAGCGGGCGGCGTGGCTGTTCATCCGGCGCATGTGGTGGCGGCGGCAGAGCACCTCGTACTCGACGACCCCCTCGCGCGCCGCCGCGGTGTCGCCGACGACGACCTGCTCCCCCTCGACGACCATGGAGCCGTCGACGATGCGGGCGTTGTGCGTCGCCCGCCGGCCGCACCAGCAGAGTGCCTCGACCTGGAGCACCTCGACCCGGTCGGCGAGCTCGATGAGGCGCCGGGAGCCCGGGAACAGCTCGGTGCGGAAGTCGGCGGTGATCCCGAACGCGGTGACGTCGATCCCGAGCTCGTCGACGATCCGGGCGAGCTGCTCGACCTGGCGCGGGGTGTAGAACTGCGCCTCGTCGCAGATGACGTAGTCGACCCGCGCACCGGCGGTGAGGCGGTCGACGACGTCGTCCCAGAAGTCGAGCGCGTCGTCGACCTCGACGGCCGTGGTCACGAGGCCGAGGCGCGAGGAGAGCACCGACTCACCCGCGCGGTCGAGCTTGGTGAAGATCAGCCCCTGCCGGTCGCGGGCGCGCTGGTTGTGGTCGATCTGCAGGGCAAGGGTCGACTTGCCGCAGTCCATCGTTCCCGAGAAGAAGACCAGATCCGCCACGGGCGCCAACCCTAGGCGACGCGCGCCGGGACGTGGACGACCGGCACGTCGAGCTCCTCGCTGCTCAGCGAGCCGTGCATCCCGACGAGCGCGAGCAGCTGGGGCCGCATCCGGGAGGAGTCGACGACGGCGAGGTCGTCGGCCGCGGCGACGACGACGTCACCGATCCGGGCGAGGTTGACCGGTGCCACCGGGCCGAACCAGCCGGCGGCGACCGCCTCCTCCCGGGTGCGCACCCAGGCCCGGTCCCCGAACCGCGCGGACCACGCCGCGGCGACGTCGGCGACGGCCCCGGGGCGGCAGTACACGTGGGTGGCGCGCGGCTCGCCGCCGAGGAGGTGGACGCCCTCGCGCAGCGACGGCTCGTCGGCCACGTCGACGCGTGTCTCGTGCGGGCAGGCGACCATGCCGTGGTCGGCGGTGACGGTGAGCGACGCGTCCTCGGGCAGCCCGGCGGCGAGGCGCGCGAGCTCGCGGTCGACCGACTCCAGCTCCTCGGTCCACTCGAAGGACTCCGGGCCGTGGACGTGGCCGAGCTTGTCGACCTCGCCCCAGTAGAGGTAGACGAGGGCACGCGGCGAGGCGCGGACCGCCCGCAGCGCGGCGTCGACGCGCGCCGCGAGGGTGTCGGCGGCGGTGAAGCGGCCACCGCGCAGCGCCGCGCGGGTCAGGCCGGACCCGTCGAAGAAGCCGGGCCCGATCCGCACGACCCCGAGCCCGGCCGCGGCCGCCCGCTCGAACCACGTCGCCCCGGGCTGCCACTGCTCGGGGACCGGCCCGTCCTCCCACGACAGCTCGTTGAAGACCCGGTCCTCGCCCGGGACGAGCACCTCGTACCCGAGCATGCCGTGGGACCCCGGCGGCGTGCCGGTGCCGAAGCTCCCCATCGAGGTGGCCGTGGTCGCCGGGAAGCCGGCCGGGACCGTGCGGGTGCCGGCGGTGTGCGCCCGCAGCCACGGTGCGTGGCCGAGCCGGCGCGCGAGCTGGTCGGCCCCGAGCCCGTCGACGAGGACGACGACACCGCGTCGCGCCTCCGGCAGGGCGAGCCGCCCGGCCCAGCTCCGCTCCCCGGAGGGTGAGGGCACGCCGAGGCTCGCGCAGACGCTCGGGAGGACGTCGGCGAGGCTGCCGGCCGCGTAGTCGGGGGCGACGGGCTGGGGCACCTCAGCCCTTGCCGATGGCGGCGGAGAGGTCGCGGGCGAAGCCCAGCGCGCCGGCGAGCTTGTCCTCGCCGTCGGCGGCGGCGGAGATCCGCAGGGCGATGTCGTCGCCCGTGACGGTGCCCTCGTAGCCGTGGTCGGCATCGCAGTCGGGGTCGCTGCAGGAGGCCGGGACGAGGTCGAGGCGGGCGACGGTGCCCCAGCCGAGGGTCAGGGTCACCTCGCGGCCGAGCGAACCCGGGACGTAGCTCTCGGGGTCCTCGACGACGTGGGTGAGCATGACGCCCTTGACGGCCGACAGCGGGATCGACTCGGTCGTGGCCGTCGCGACCTCCTGCGGTGCCGGCGGCTCGTCGGCGTGGTCGTCGGCGTGGGCGATGAGCAGCCGGGACGGCGTGAGCACGAGCACGGTGATGTGGCGCCGCACGACGTCGCGGTCGAACGTCGTCTCGAGGTGGACGAGGTGGTTGTCGATCGGCTCCTGCGCGAGGGCCGCCGCGACGACGTCCGCGACGAGGGCCGGGTAGTAGCCGGCCCGCACGATGGACGCGGTGAGGTCCTCGGGGAGGACGGGAGCCTGGTGGGCGCTGGTCATGCCCCCATTGTGCCGTTCCCCCGGACCCACCCGGCGCGGGACCGGGTCTACGTCAGGGAGCGGCGGCCGGGGTCGATGCGGCGGGGCGCCGGGGCGAGGGTGATCTCGGCGCCGAGCACCTCGACCCCGCCGGGGTGGGCGTTGACCGGGTTGAGGACGAGCGAGGCGATCTCGGGCATGTCGTCGGCGAGCACCGAGACCCGCGCGATGAGGTCGGCGAGGGCCGCCCGGTGCACGGGGGTCCGCCCGCGGTAGCCGTGGAGGACGGGCGCGGCCTTGACCGAGGAGATGAGCTCGGAGACGGTGACGTCGGTGAGCGGCGGGATCCGGTAGGCCACGTCGTCGAGCAGCTCCGTGGGGAGCCCGGCGACGGAGAACCCGATGACCGGCCCGAAGAGCGGGTCCTCGTCGGAGGTGACGACGCACGCCACCCCCTGGCTGGCCATCCGCTGCACGACGAACCGGTCCGCGCGCAGCGGGGCCAGCCGTTCGCTGAGGGTGGCCCAGGCGGCCCGGACGTCGCGCGCGTCCTCGAGGTCGACCCGCACGCCGCCGACGCCCCCCTGGTGGCGCACCATCGGGGCGACCGACTTCAGGACCACGGGGTACCCGAGCCGCTCGGCCGCGGCCACGGCGTCGTCGGGGCCGTCGACCTCGACCTGGGCCCAGACGTCGACGCCGTACGCCGCGAGCAGCGCGGTCGCCTCGTCGTGCGTGAGCCGGCGGCCCTGCGGGCTCACCGACAGCACCGTCCCGACGACGTCCTCGGCGATCCGGCGGTTGATGCCGGGCGGAGCCACCGGGGTGCCGTGGTCGCGGGCGCGCCACTGCCCGTACCGGGTGGCGGCCGCGAGGGCCCGCACGGCGTCCTCGGGCATCGCGTAGACGGGGATGGCGCCGGTGCGGCCACCGGTGCCCTTGACCGAGTTGTGGCCGTCGTCGACGCCGCGCAGCCCGAGGAAGGTGGCCACGCACGGCTTGTCGGAGGCGGCCGCGGCATCCCGCACCGCCGTGGCGACGTCCTCGTCGCCGGTGCCGAGCGGCGGGATGAAGCACGAGATCACCGAGTCCACGCCCGGGTCCTGGAACGCGTGGTCGAGGGCGGCACGGAAGTCTTCGGCGGAGGCCTCGCTCGGGAGGCACACCGGACCGTGCGCCACGGTGAGGCCCCAGCTCGAGCAGGCGTCGCCCGTCAGCGCGCCGAGCGCGGCCGAGTTGCCGACGACGGCGATGCGGTCCCCCGCGGGGAGCGGCTGGTGGACGACGAGCTGGGCGACGTCGAAGAGCTGGTGGACGTTCTCGACCCGGATCACCCCGGCCTGCTTGAGCATCGCCGAGAACACCGCGGGCCGGGCCTGGGTCTCACGCACCGTGTGCCCCGGTGGCACCCCGAACCGGGAGACACCGGACTTGATGACGATGACCGGCTTGATGAGGGCGAGCTTGCGGGCGATGCGGGAGAACTTGCGCGGGTTGCCCATCGACTCGAGGTAGAGGCCCACCGCCTCGGTGGACGCGTCGTCGATCCAGTACTGCATGAAGTCGTTGCCGGACACGTCGGCCCGGTTGCCGGCCGAGCCGAAGGTCGAGATGCCGAGGTTGCGCCGCGCGGCCGATGCGAGCACCGCGATCCCGAGGGCACCGGACTGGGAGAACAGCCCGAGGTGGCCGGGTGGCGGCAGGGTCGGCGCGAGCGAGGCGTTGAGGCGCACCTCGGGGTCGTTGTTGATGATGCCGAACGAGTTGGGGCCGACGACCCGCATCCCGGCGCCACGGGCCCGGCGCACGAGCTCGACCTGTCGGGCTGCGCCCTCGGGGCTTTCCTCGGCGAAGCCGGACGAGACGACGAGCAGGGCCTTGACCCCCTTCTCGGCGCACTCGTCGACGACGTCGAGCACGGCCCCGGCGGGGACGGCGACGATCGCCAGGTCGACCTCGTCCGGGACGTCGGTGACGGACGGGTAGGACGTGAGCCGGCGCAGCCGCTTGACGTGCGGGTTGACCGGGACGACCCGGCCGGTGAACTTCGACTCGAGGAGCCGGTCGAGGAGCTGGCCCCCGAAGGTGTCGCGGCTGCGGCTGGCCCCGATGACCGCGATGGTGCCGGGGTTGAGCAACGTGCGCAGGCTCTGCGCCTCGGCCCGGTGCTCGCGGCTCATCTCGACCGCGCGGGACCGGTCGGTGGGCTCGATGTCGAAGCCGACCTCGACGACGCCGTCCTCGACCCGGCGGGTCACCTCGTAGCCGGCGTCGGAGAAGACGGCGAGCATCTTCCGGTTCTGCGGGAGCACCTCGGCGGTGAACCGGGCGATCCCGAGGTCGCGGGCGATGGCGGCGAGGTGCTCCAGCAGGACCGAGCCGATGCCCTTGCCCTGGTAGTGGTCGCTGATGTTGAAGGCGACCTCGGCGGCGCGGTCCTCGAGCCGGTCGAAGCGCCCGATGCCGATGATCTCCTCGCGCATCGTCACGACGAGCGCCACCCGGTCGACGTAGTCGACGTGGGTGAACCGGTGGACGTCGGTGTCGGAGAGCCGGCGCAGGGGCGCGAAGAAGCGCAGGTAGATCGACTCGTCGGACTGCGCGTTGTGGAAGCGCTGGAGGGCGTCGCCGTCCGCCGGCCGGATCGGGCGCAGGCTCGCGACCGTGCCGTCGCGCAGCACGACGTCGGCCTCCCACGAGGCCGGGTACCCGGGAGGGAGCGTGTCCTCCGCCATGGGCGCCATCCTGCCATCCGGTCGTGAACGCCGTGTGACGTGCACACTGGCCCCGTGGAGCTGCGCGAGGTGGTCCGGAGGCGGCGGATGGTGCGGCGGTTCGACCCGTCGGTCCCGGTCCCGCCGGAGGTGGTGCGCGACCTCGTCGGGCTGGCCGTGCGCGCCCCGAGCGCCGGGTACAGCCAGGGCTGGGACTTCGTCGCGCTGCTCGAGGCCGCCGACCGGGAGCGCTTCTGGGCCGCCGCGACCGAGCCCGGGGCCGCGGACGCGTGGCTGCGCGGGGTCTCGGCCGCGCCCGCCCTCCTGCTGTGCCTGTCGGACCCGGGGGCCTACCTCGACCGCTACGCCGAGCCGGACAAGGGGTGGACCGACCGGTCCCTCGAGCGCTGGCCGGTCCCCTACTGGGACACCGACACGGCGATGGCCGCGATGCTCGTGCTGCTCGGGGCCGAGGACCACGGGCTCGGCGCCCTGTTCTTCGGGGTGCCCGGACCGCGCCACGACGCCGTCCGGGAGGCCCTCGGCATCCCCGAGGACCGGCGCCTCGTCGGGGTCGTGGCGCTCGGCGCCGAGGCGGAACGGGTCCGCGGCTCGGCCCGCAGCCGCCCCCGCCGGGGGGTCGACGAGGTGCTGCACCTCGGCCGGTTCGGAGTGTCGTGACGGCCCCGGGCCGGGGGTTTGTGAGGATGGGGACGACCCCTGCCGGGCGCACGTCCCCGGCCCCCACACGGACGAGGTAGCACGACACCCCATGGCCAAGCGCACGAGCACTCCCCCGCCCGAGGACGGCCTCGGGAAGGTCGTCGACATCGACGTCGAGGACGAGATGCGCACCGCCTTCCTCGAGTACTCGTACAGCGTCATCTACTCCCGTGCCCTCCCGGACGCCCGGGACGGCCTCAAGCCGGTGCAGCGGCGCATCCTCTACGGAATGTCCGAGCTCGGGCTGCGCCCGGAGCGTCCGCACGTGAAGTCCAGCCGTGTCGTCGGCGAGGTGATGGGCAAGTACCACCCGCACGGTGACCAGGCGATCTACGACGCCCTCGTCCGGCAGGCCCAGCCCTGGACGATGCGCCTGCCCCTGGTCGACGGCCACGGCAACTTCGGCTCGCTCGACGACGGCCCGGCGGCCTCCCGCTACACCGAGGCGCGGATGGCCCCGGCCGCGCTCCTCATGGTCACCTCGCTCGACGAGGACACCGTCGACTACGTCCCGAACTACGACGACTCCCTGACCCAGCCGGGCGTGCTGCCCGCGGCGTTCCCCAACCTCCTCGTCAACGGCACGAGCGGCATCGCCGTCGGCATGGCGACGAACATGGCGCCGCACAACCTCGTCGAGGTGATCGGGGCGGCCCGCCACCTCATCGACCACCCGGACTGCTCGCTCGACGACCTCATGCGCTTCGTCCCCGGCCCGGACCTGCCCGGCGGTGGGCGCATCGTCGGGCTCGAGGGCATCCGTGACGCCTACCTCACCGGGCGCGGCAAGTTCCTGACCCGGGCCACGGCCCGCGTCGAGAAGATCACGCCGCGCCGGATGGGCATCGTCGTCACCGAGCTGCCGTACCTCATCGGTCCCGAGAAGGTCATCGAGCGGGTCAAGGTGCTCGTGCAGTCCAAGAAGCTCCAGGGCATCTCCGACGTCAAGGACCTCACCGACCGCAAGCACGGGCTCCGCCTCGTCTTCGAGGTCAAGAACGGCTTCAACCCCGACGCCGTCCTCGAGCAGCTCTACAAGCACACGCCGATGGAGGACTCCTTCGGCATCAACAACGTGGCCCTCGTCGACGGCCAGCCGCAGACGCTCGGCCTCAAGGACCTGCTCCGCACCTACGTCGACTTCCGCGTCGACGTCGTGCGCCGCCGCACCGAGCACCGCCTCCGCAAGCGCAGGGACCGCCTGCACCTCGTCGAGGGGCTCCTCATCGCCATCGTCGACATCGACGAGGTGATCCAGCTGATCCGCGCGAGCGACGACGCCGCGACGGCGAAGGCGCGGCTCATCGACGTGTTCGACCTCTCCGAGGCCCAGGCCGAGTACATCCTCGAGCTCCAGCTGCGCCGGCTCACGAAGTTCTCCCGGATCGAGCTCGAGGCCGAGCGCGACGAGCTGCAGCGGCTCATCGAGGGGCTCGAGGCGATCCTCGGCGACGAGAAGCTGCTGCGGCGCACCGTCTCCGGCGAGCTCGCCGACGTCGCGAAGGCCCACGGCACACCGCGCCGCACCGTGCTGCTCGAGTCCGCGGGGAGCCCGGCGACCCAGTCCACGCCGCTCGAGGTCGCCGACGACCCCTGCTGGGTGCTGCTCTCCTCGACCGGCCTGCTCGCCCGCACCTCCGGCGACGAGCCCGTCCCCGCGGAGGGCGCGCGTGCCAAGCACGACGCCATCGTGGGGGCCGTGCGGACCACGGCGAGAGGGGAGTTCGGTCTCGTCACCTCCCGCGGGCGGATGATCCGGATGTCGGCCCTGGAGCTGCCGGCCCTGCCACCCCTCGGGGGTGCGCCGAGCCTCTCCGGCGGAGCCCCGCTCGCGGTCTACGTCGACCTGCCACGCGGCGAGGAACCGCTGACCATCGCCTCCCTCGACACCGACGGGCCGGGCATCGCCCTCGGCACCGCCCAGGGCGTCGTCAAGCGGGTCACCCCCGACCACCCGAGCCGGCCGGACTGGGAGGTGGTCTCCCTCAAGGACGGCGACGCCGTCGTGGGCGCGGTCGCCCTGCGCGACGCCGAGGAGGACCTCGTCTTCGTCACCAGCGACGCCCAGCTGCTCCGCTTCCCGGCGTCCGCGGTCCGTCCCCAGGGGCGCGCGGCCGGCGGGATGGCCGGGGTCCGCCTCTCCCCCGGGGCCTCCGTGGTGTTCTTCGGCGCCGTCGACCCGGGCGCCGAGAACGTCGTCGTCACGTCGTCGGGCTCGTCCGACGCCCTGCCGGGCACCGAGCCGGGGTCCCTCAAGGTCACCCCCTACGGCGAGTACCCCGCCAAGGGCCGCGCCACGGGCGGCGTTCGCGCACACCGCTTCCTGCGCGGCGAGGATGCCCTCGTCCTGGCCTGGGTGGGCCCGCTCCCGGCCCGCGCCTCGGGCGCCGGCGGCGTCCCGCTCGAGCTGCCCGCGGCCGAGGGCCGCCGGGACGGGTCGGGGACGGCGCACGGGTCGGTCATCGCCGGCATCGGCGCCCCCGTCCGCTGACGGTGCCGACGGCGTTTCCCGGCCCCGGGGTTGCCTCCGTGTTACGGAATCGTTACCCCACAGGCCCGGCGATCCGTTGACCCGCGTGTGTAAACGCTTTTACGTTTACTTCCGGTTCCCCTCACCGTCGAGGCATCTCCGCCTCGACGCACCCAGTGAAAATGGAGGCGGGCAATGGCCCTCAACACCACGCGCCGCATCGTGGCGCTCTCCGGGGTGGTCGCGGTGGCATTCACCGCGACGGCCTGCGGATCCGGCGACTCCGGTGACTCCGGCGGCAGCTCCGACGGCACCACCAGCAGCATCGACTGCGCGCCCGTACAAGGCGTTCGGCGACCTCAAGGGGAAGGCGGTCTCGGTCTACACCTCGATCACCGCTCCCGAGGACGCGCCGCACCAGGCCTCGTACAAGCCGTTCGAGGACTGCACCGGCGTCACCATCAAGTACGAGGGCTCCAAGGAGTTCGAGGCCCAGCTGCCGGTGCGGGTCAAGGGTGGCAACGCCCCCGACATCGCGTACCTCCCCCAGCCCGGCCTGCTCAAGACCATGGTCGCCACCGGCAAGGTCATGCCGGCCCCGCCCGAGGTCACGGCGAACGTCGACAAGAACATGCCCGACTTCAAGGAGTACGGCACCGTCGACGGCACCTTCTACGCCGCGGCGCTCGGCGCGAACGTCAAGTCGTTCGTCTGGTACTCGCCCAGCGCCTTCGCGGACAAGGGCTACGAGATCCCCAAGACGTGGGACGAGCTGATGGCGCTCACCGACAAGATCGCCGCCGACAACCCGGACTCCAAGCCGTGGTGTGCGGGCATCGAGTCCGGTAACGCCACCGGCTGGCCGGCCACCGACTGGCTCGAGGACGTGCTCCTGCGCACCGCCGGCCCGGAGACCTACGACAAGTGGGTCAACCACGAGATCCCGTTCAACGACCCCGCGGTCGCGGACGCGCTGGCCAAGGTCGGTGCCATCCTCAAGAACGACAAGTACGTCAACGGTGGCCTCGGCAACGTCAAGACCATCGCCTCGACCGCGTTCCAGGACGCCGGGTCTGCCGATCCTCGACGGCTCCTGCTTCATGCACCGCCAGGCGTCGTTCTACGCGGCCAACTGGCCCGAGGGCACCAACGTCGCCGAGGACGGCGACATCTGGGCCTTCTACCTGCCGGCCGTCGACGCGAGCACCCACCCGGTCCTCGGTGGTGGCGAGTTCGTCGCCGCCTTCGCCGACCGTCCCGAGGTCAAGGCCTTCCAGACCTACCTCTCCTCGGTCGAGTGGGCCAACGAGCGGGCCAAGACCTGTGGCTCCGGTGGCTGCGTGACGGCGAACAAGAACGCCGACGCGTCACTGCTGACGAACCCGATCGACAAGCTGTCGGCCGAGCAGCTGACCGACAAGAGCGCCACGTTCCGCTTCGACGGTTCGGACCTCATGCCGGGTGCGGTCGGTTCGGGCACGTTCTGGAAGGGCATGACCGACTGGATCACCGGCAAGGACGACAAGGCGACCCTCGACTACATCGAGCAGTCCTGGCCGAAGTCCTGACCTAGGCCCACCGAGACGGGGTGGGGCGGACCAGCTCCGCCCCACCCCGTCTCCTCTTCTCCCCGCGACACCCCCGGAGGTCGAGACAATGGTGTCCAGCACGCTCGGCGGCGTGGTAGCCGCCATCCCGGATCCCCTGCTCCGTGCAGAGAGCATCTGGGGCAAGTTCTTCCTGATGTTCTTCGCGATCCTGGTCTTCGGCGCGATCTTCGGCCTGATCCTCTTCCTCGCCTCGCTCTTCAAGGGCCGGCGGGGCGAGAAGATGCAGGGAGCCCTGTTCGTCTTCCCGGCGGTCTTCCTGCTGGCGGTGGGGCTGCTGTACCCCGCGATCCTCACGATCAACCAGTCCCTCAAGGGCACGTCGCGGTGACGGCGCGTACACCGTGCAGAACTACGTCGACATGTTCACCCAGCCCGAGCTCCTCACGGTGCTCCGCAACACGGCCCTCTGGGTCGTCCTCGTCCCGCTCCTCGCGACCGCGATCGGCCTGCTCTACGCCATCCTCATCGACCGGGCCCGGGGCGAGGCCTTCGCCAAGGCGCTGATCTTCCTCCCCATGGCCATCTCGATGGTCGGCGCGAGCATCATCTGGAAGTTCGTCTACCAGTACAAGCCGACGCCGAGCCCGCAGATCGGCATCCTCAACGCCGCCCTCAAGGGGATCGGGTTCGACACCCAGCAGTTCCTCCTCGACGCCCCGCGCAACACCTTCATGCTCATCGTCGTCATGGTCTGGATCCAGGCCGGGTTCGCGATGACGGTGCTCTCCGCCGCGATCAAGGCGATCCCCGACGACATCATCGAGGCCGCCAAGCTCGACGGCGTCATGGGCTTCAAGATGTTCCGGTTCATCACCCTCCCGAGCATCCGCTCGGCCCTCGTCGTCGTGATCACGACGATCGGCATCGGCACCCTCAAGGTGTTCGACGTCGTCCGGACGATGACCGGTGGGCAGTTCGACACCTCGGTCGTCGCCAACGAGTTCTACAACCAGGTGTTCGTCTACGACGCAGGAGGGCTCGGCGCCGCCTTGGCGGTGCTGCTCTTCATCCTCGTCATCCCGATCGTCGCCTACAACATCGTGCAGATGCGAAAGGAGGCCTGAGCGTGAGCACCCTCGAGCCCACCGCCATGCCGGAGAACGTCTCGGAGGACATGGAGAAGACGACCGAGCCGCGCAAGCGGCGCAGGTCGGCTGCCGGCAACGCCGCCGCCTCCATCACGTCCCCGTGGGCGAGCCTCGTCGCCGTCGTCATCGCCGTGCTCTGGACCGATCCCGACGATCGGCCTCCTCGTCACCTCCTTCCGCAAGCCGATCGACATCAACAAGTCCGGCTGGTGGACGTCGTTCACCCACGCGAGCGACTACACCCTGTCGAACTACAAGCAGGCGCTCACCGGCTCCGGTGGCCTCGGGTCGTACTTCATCAACACCATCGTCATCACCGTGCCGGCGGTCATCCTGCCGATCTTCCTCGCATCGCTGGCGGCTTACGCCTTCGCGTGGATGCCCTTCCGCGGACGGGACGCGCTCTTCGTCGCGGTCTTCGCCCTGCAGATCGTGCCGCTCCAGGTCGCGCTCGTCCCGCTGCTCGACATCTACGTCAACACCCTCGGCATCGGGGCGTCGTACTGGAGCGTGTGGCTGTCGCACACGATCTTCGCGCTGCCCCTGGCCACCTTCCTCATCCACAACTTCATGAGGGAGCTGCCGGGTGAGCTGATGGAGGCCGCCCGGGTCGACGGGGCGGGGCACGTGACGATCTTCTTCAAGATCCTGCTGCCGCTGCTCACGCCGGCGATCGCGGCGTTCGGCATCTTCCAGTTCCTGTGGGTCTGGAACGACCTGCTCGTCTCGCTGGTGTTCCTCGGCGGGACACGGGACGTCGCGCCGATCACGGTCGCCATCGCGCAGCTCTCGGGGACCCGAGGGAGTGCGTGGTACCTGCTCTCGGCCGGGGCGTTCATCTCGATCATCGTGCCGGTCGATCGTGTTCCTGTCGCTGCAGCGGTACTTCGTCCGCGGGCTGCTCGCCGGCGGCCTCAAGGGCTGAGGCCCCCGACGGACGGAAGGACGCCGTCATCAGCACGATCACGGACGTGGCGCGGGTGGCCGGGGTGTCGGTCGCCACGGTCTCCCGCGCCCTCCGCGGTCTGGACCGGGTCTCCCCCGAGACCCGGCAACGCGTCCTCGACGTCGCCGAGGAGCTGCACTACGTCGCCTCCCCGACCGCGACCTCGCTCGCCTCGGGCCGCACCCGGGTGGTCGCCGTCGTCGCCCCGTTCCTCACGCGGTGGTTCTTCGCGACACTGGTCAGCGCCATCGAGAAGGAGCTGCGGTCGCAGGGCCACCACGCGATCCTCTTCGACCTCGAGGACGACAGCTACGACCAGCGGCTGCCGCTGACCCAGAACATGCTCTGGAAGCGGGTCGACGGCGTCATCACCCTCAACGTGCCGATGGAGCTCGAGGAGGTCGCGCTCGTCGACCGGCTCGGCCTCCCGCTCGTGGCCATCGGGTCGCCCGTCCCCGGGCGTCCGTGCGTGCGGATCGACGACCGCACGACGATGCGCACCGCCGTCCAGCACCTCATCGGGCTGGGGCACGAGCGGATCGGCTACATCGGCGACGTGCCGCAGAACGTCGCGCACGTCCAGACCCCCCAGGACCGCCTCAGCGCGTTCCGCGAGACGATGGCCGAGGCCGGCCTGCCCGTCGTCGAGGCGTGGATCCTGGGGTCGGACTGGACCGCCGAGGCCGCCGCCCGCGACAGCGCCGAGCTGCTCGGCCGGGCCGACCGCCCCACCGCCGTCGTCGCCGCCTCGGACGAGATGGCGATCGGGGTGCAGGAGAGCGCCCGCCGGCTCGGCGTCCGGGTCCCGGAGGACCTCTCGATCATCGGGATCGACGACTACGTGCTGTCCGGGGTGCTGGGGCTCACGACCGTCCGGCAGGACGTCGCGGCCCAGGGTCGCGAGGCTGCGCGGCTGCTGCTGCAGGCCCTGGCCGATGACGGCCACGTGGTCTCGGACGAGGTGGTCCTCATGCCGACCGAGCTGGTCCGCCGGGAGTCGACCGGGCCCGCCCCGGTCAGCCCGTCCGGCCACCGCCCCTGAGGTCACCCGGGGTCGCGCCGGAACCTCCCGCGGCCGCGCAGGGCCCGGTTCGCGAGCCACGTCACGGCCCAGAGCACCACACCGAGGCCGAGCAGCCACCCCGCGATGGCGTACTCGACCGGGTCGCGACCGGTCACGGGGAGGGTGAGGAAGAAGCACGCCGCCGCGCCGACCACCGGCAGGGCCGTGGGGGTCACGAAGTGCTCGCGGTCGACCGGGTCGCGTCGCAGCACGAGCACGGCGATGTTGACGACCGTGAAGACGCCGAGCAGGAGGAGGGCGGTCGTGCCGCCGAGGGCGGCCACCGCGTCACCGCTGTTCTCCGTGACGAGGACGACGAGCCCCAGCGCGATCGCGGTCGTGACGAGGATCGCCACCCATGGGGTCTGCCGACGCGGGTGGACCCGCCCGAGCACGGCCGGCAGGACACCCTGGGACGCCAGCCCGTAGAGCAGCCGGCTCGCCATGAGCATGTTGATGAGCGCGGAGTTGGCGACCGCGAACATCGCGATGAACGGCATCACCGCGCCGACCGGGAAGCCCGGCAGCCCGGTGGTCACGACCTGGGTCAGCGGGGTGTCGCCCTCCCCGAGGTCGCCGACGGGGACCAGGGCAACGGCGAAGACGGCGACGAGCACGTAGAGCATGCCCGTGACGCCGATCCCGGTGAGCATCATCCGCGGGAAGGTCCGCACGGGGTCGCGGGTCTCCTCGGCCATGTTCACGGCATCCTCGAAGCCCACCATCGCGAAGAACGCCAGCGAGGTGGCGGTGGTGACCGCGAGGAAGACGTTCTTGTCGCCGGAGGTGTCGAAGACGACCGCCCGGGAGAAGTCGGCCTTTCCCGCGGTCGCCGCGTACACGCCGACGAGGACCACGAGGAGCAGCCCGGACAGCTCGACGCAGGTGAGCACGACGTTGGCCCGGACGCTCTCCCCCACCCCGCGGAGGTTGACGGCGGCGACGAGCAGGACGAAGGCGAGGGCCACGAGCAGGACGAGCGTGGGGCTGCCCGTGTCCAGCCCGATGCCGTCGAGGAGGTTCGCCGCGAACGCCCTGCTCGCCGTGGACGCCGACGTGATGCCCGAGGACATCACCGCGAAGGCCACGATGAACGTCACGAGGTGGATGCCGAACGCCTTGTGCGCGTACAGCGCCGCCCCGGCGGCCCGCGGGTACTTCGTCACGAGCTCGAGGTAGGAGAACGCCGTGACGAGGGCGACCGAGAACGCGA
The DNA here is from genome assembly GCA_963709785.1 of uncultured Actinomycetota bacterium. GTDB lineage: Bacteria > Actinomycetota > Actinomycetes > Actinomycetales > Dermatophilaceae > Phycicoccus. Next base: position 249,742 of record CAVPXT010000011.1, read on the forward strand.
CGACGAAGGGCGCCCACGCGGCTCCCCCGACCTCGGCGGCGATCTTCCCGGTGAGCGAGTACACGCCCGTGCCGAGGATGTCCCCGACGATGAAGAGCAGCATCAACCGGGGGCCGATGGCCCGCTTCAGCGGGGTCTTCTCCTCGCCCGCGACGGGGGCCGCGGGCCCGCCGGCCTCGGCGCCCATCGCCTGCTCCGCCGGCCGGTCAGGCGTCGATGCGTTCGCGGTCGAGGGCCCCCGCACTGTCGATGATGAAGTCCTTGCGGGGACCCACCTCACCGCCCATGAGCAGCTCGAACACGGTGCCGGCGGACTCGATGTCGTGCAGCGTCACCTTGCGCAGGGTGCGCTGGCCCGGGTCCATCGTGGTCTCCGCGAGCTGGTCGGCATCCATCTCCCCGAGGCCCTTGTAGCGCTGGAGCGGCTTGGTCTTCTTCCCCCGCTTCGCGAGGGTGGCCAGGGTCCGGCGCATCTCGGCCTCGGAGTAGGTGTAGATGACCTCGTTGGCCTTGCTGCCGGGGTTCACCACCTCGATGCGGTGCAGCGGCGGCACCGCGGCGTAGACCCGGCCGGCCTCGACGAGGGGGCGCATGTACCGGAAGAACAGGGTGAGCAGCAGGGTCCGGATGTGGGCACCGTCGACGTCGGCGTCGGTCATGATGATGACCTTGCCGTAGCGGGCGGACTCGAGGTCGAAGGTGCGGCCCGAGCCGGCGCCGATGACCTGGATGATCGCGGCGCACTCGGCGTTGCCGAGCATGTCGGTGACCGAGGCCTTCTGGACGTTGAGGATCTTGCCGCGAATCGGGAGCAGCGCCTGGTGGTCGCTGCTGCGGGCGAGCTTGGCGGTGCCGAGGGCGCTGTCGCCCTCGACGATGAACAGCTCGGTGTGCTCGGGGTCGCTGCTGCGGCAGTCGGCCAGCTTGGCGGGCAGCGAGGAGGACTCCAGGGCCGTCTTCCGGCGCTGGGTCTCCTTGTGCATCCGCGCGCTGATCCGCGACTTCATCTCGGCGACGACCTTCTCGAGGAGGGTGCTCGCCTGCTGCTTGTACGGGCGCTTGGTCGAGGTGAGCAGCGCCGTCAGCTCGGTCTCGATCGACCTTGGCGACGATCTGGCGCACCGCCGCGGTGCCGAGGACCTCCTTGGTCTGCCCCTCGAACTGCGGCTCGGCGAGCCGGACGGTGACGACCGCCGTGAGCCCGGCGAGCGCGTCGTCCTTCTCGACCTTGTCGGTCCCCGCCTTGAGCCGGCGGGCGTTGCTCTCGACCTGCTTGCGCAGCACCTTGAGCAGCGCCTGGTCGAAGCCCGCGAGGTGGGTGCCGCCCTTGGGCGTCGCGATGATGTTGACGAAGGAGCGCACCGTCGTGTCGTAGCCGGTGCCCCAGCGCACGGCGACGTCGACGCCGCACTCGCGCTCGACCTCCGTCGGGGTCATGTGCCCCTTGGCGTCGAGCACGGGGACGGTCTCGGTGAAGGTGCCGCTGCCCTGGAGCCGCCACACGTCGGTGACGGCGGTGTCGGGCGCGAGGTACTCACAGAACTCGGAGATGCCGCCGTCGTGGAGGAAGACCTCCTCGGTCGGCTCCGCACCCCGCTCGTCGCGGACGACGAGGGTGAGGCCCGGCACGAGGAAGGAGGTCTGCCGGGCCCGGCCGAGCAGGCCGTCGAGGTCGAAGCCGGCGTCCTTGAGGAAGATCTGGCGGTCGGCCCAGTAGCGCACCCGGGTGCCGGTGACCCCACGCCGGGCCTTGCCGATGACCTCGAGGGCGCTGGTCCTGACATACGGCGTGAACTCGTGGTCGGGGTCCTTGCGGCCGGCGGCGCCGGCGACGTCCGAGAAGGACCCCGGCTCGCCGCGGCGGAAGCTCATCGCGTACGTCTTGCCGGCGCGGTCGACCTCGACGTCGAGGCGCGAGGAGAGGGCGTTGACGACCGAGGCGCCGACCCCGTGGAGGCCACCGGAGGCGGTGTACGAGCCGCCGCCGAACTTGCCGCCCGCGTGCAGGCGCGTGTAGACGAGCTCGACGCCGGTGAGGCCGGTGCGCGGCTCGATGTCGACGGGGACGCCGCGGCCGTTGTCGCGGACCTCGACCGACCCGTCGGCCAGGAGGATGACCTCGATGTGGTCGCAGTGCCCGCCGAGCGCCTCGTCGACCGCGTTGTCGATGATCTCCCAGAGGCAGTGCATGAGCCCGCGGGAGTCGGTGGACCCGATGTACATGCCGGGGCGCTTGCGCACGGCCTCCAGCCCCTCGAGGACCTGGAGGTGGTGGGCGGTGTACTCGGACGCGGACTTGCTCGTCGCGGTCTTCTTCGCAGCGGTCACAGTCACGTCCGGAAGGGTATCCGGGGCTCCCGACGCCGCTCGACAGGCGCACCGTCCGGCCCACGGCCCGGTCGGCCGAAAGGTCACGATCCGGTGATGACGCGCCGGGTTCTCCGACCCCTGCACCCGGGGAAGGATCCGGCGTGCTTGACTGTTGCACAGGTCGCCGACCCCGACAGGGTCGTCGTCCTGCACCACCCGCAGGACCCCGAGCGCCCCGAGGAGGCCGACGTGAACGCCGCACTGGCACCCACCCTGACCACCGCGGACCGTTGCGACCGCTGTGGCGCCCAGGCCTACGTCCGGGCCCGCCTCCACGCGGGCGGTGAGCTGCTCTTCTGCGCCCACCACGGCCGTGAGCACACCCCCGCCCTCGCCGACAAGGCCGAGATCCACGACGAGAGCGAGCGTCTCGTCGAGCCGGCGTCCCCGGCCGTCGTCGACGACTGAGGTGTCCGCCCTGGCGGACGACACCTGGCTCGTCCTGCCACCGCTGCTGATCCTCGCCGGGATCGTCGGGATCATCGTCCCCGTCCTGCCCGGACTGCTGCTCACCGTGCTCGGCCTGCTCGTCTGGGCCCTCACCGAGAACAGCGTCACCGGGTGGGTCGTGCTCGCCCTGGGGCTCCTCGTGGGCCTCACCGGGGCCGTGCTCCAGTACCTCGTCCCCGGCCGGCGGATGAAGCGCCAGGGGGTGCGCACCTCCACCCTGGCCCTGGCCGTCCTCCTCGCGGTGGTCGGCTTCTTCGTCATCCCCGTCGTCGGCGCCGTCGTCGGGTTCGTCCTCGGCATCTGGCTCGTCGAGAGCGGCCGGGGGGCCTCGCGGGAGGAGGCGTGGTCGCGGACGCGGCACGCCGTCGTCGCCATCCTCCAGGGGTGGGGCATCGAGCTCGCGGCCGCCCTCGGGGTGGCCGGGCTCTACGTCGTGGGGCTGCTCGTCACCTGAGCCCGGGGTGCTGCGGGGATGGGGCGCGGCGCGCTCACCACTTGTTCTCGCGACGCTCCCAGCGCTCGTCGAGGCGGTCGATGAGCGAGCCGCCCTTGCGCTTGCCCCGGCCGCCCTTGGACGGCTGGACCTCACCGGTGTCGCCGACGACCCCCAGCTTGGCCTTGCGGGGCGGGGTGACGGCGTACGCGGCGGCGGCCACCATCACCGCGAAGCCGACGGCACCGACCCACATCGTCGTGTTGATGCCCACGAGCACGAGCCCGAGACCCGCGAGCACGCCGATGACACCGACGACCCACCGCCGCCGCTGCAGCGCGGCGAGGCCGCTGCCCTGCATCTGCGAGGCGAACTTCGGGTCCTCGGCGGCGAGGGCCTGCTCCAGCTGGTCGAGCATCTTCTGCTCATGGTCTGAGAGGGGCACTGATCCTCCCGCGGTCGGCCCGAGGCGCCCGGCGGACGCCCCTGTTGTCCCTTGAACCCTCAGGATAGGCCGCGAGCTCGCCGCACGGAAGCGGATGTGTCACGTTCGATGAGACTTGCCGGACGCACCACCCCCGACCCGAACCGCGCACGGGCCCGGTCGACCGCCCGGTCGGCGTCCCGCCAGCCGTGCTCCGGCTCCCCGATGACGCCCTGGATCGGGGCCTGGTGGGTCGGGGTGAGCCCGGTGAGGCGGACCCCGACGAGCCGGATCCGGGCCCGTTGCAGCCCGAGGGCGTCGAACAGCCCCACGGCGGTGTCGTGGATGGTCCGCCCGCTGTCGGTGGGTTCGCGCAGGGTGCGGGCCCGGGTGATCGTCGTGAAGTCGCTGAACCTCACCTTGAGGGTGACGGTCCGGCCGGTGGTGCCGGCGGCCCGCATCCGGGCCGCCGTGCGCTCGCTGAGCGCGAGCAGGTGGCGGCGGATGAGCACCGCGTCGTCGAGGTCGGCCTCGAAGGTCTCGTCGCTGCCGACGCTCTTCTCGCGCTGCTCGCGCTGGACCGGACGGGGGTCGCGGCCCCACGCGAGCTCGTGGAGGTGGCGGCCGGTGGCCTCCCCGAGGCCACGGACCAGGGTCGCCACCGGGGTGTGGGCGATGTCGGCGACCGTGTGCAGCCCGAGCCGCACGAGCGCCTCCTCCGTCCTGTCCCCCACCCCCCAGAGCGCGGCCACGGGCAGCTGCTGGACGAACGGGACGACCTCGTCGCGCGGGACGACGACCATGCCGTCGGGCTTGGCGAGGGTGGAGGCGAGCTTGGCGACGAACTTGCTCGGGGCGACGCCGACCGAGCAGGTGATGCCCTGCTCGTCGTGGACGGTGTCGCGGAGCAGCTGCCCGATCGTCGCGGGGCTGCCGAGCCGCCGGACCGCACCCGAGACGTCGAGGAAGGCCTCGTCGAGGGAGAGCGGCTCGACGACGGGGGTGACCGACCGGAAGGTCTCCATCACCCCGGCCGAGATCGTCGCGTAGAGGTCGTGCTGGGGCGGGAGCACCGTGGCCTGCGGGCACAGCCGCCGGGCGCGGCCCATCGGCATCGCCGAGGCGACCCCGAAGCGGCGCGCCTCGTACGTGGCGGAGAGGACGACCCCCCGGGTGCCGCCGCCGATGATGACGGGTGTGCCGACGAGCTCGGGGTGGGAGAGCAGGGTCGCGGACGCGTAGAAGGCGTCCATGTCGACGTGGAGCACCGTGCAGCCGGTGTCGTCGGGCGGCGCGGTGGCGAGCCGCTCGGGCAGGGCGAACCGGCGCCGGCTCATCGCCCCGTCCCCCGGCGCTCAGCCGCGGGTCGCGAGGACGTGCAGGGCGCTGCCGAGGCTCCCGAGGAGAGGGTGGTCGGTCGCCGCCGCGACGGCCTCCTCGAGGGCCGCCAGGGCCGCCCGGTCGGCCTCGGAGTCGAGCAGGGCCGAGGGGACGAGGTCGGTGAGGACCCGCACCCCCTGGACGTGGACCGGTGTGAGGCCGTGGGCCTCGAGGAGCGCCACGACGGCGGACTCGTCGAACCGGCGCGGTGCGGGGTCGTCGTCGCCCCAGCGGCCGTCCGGGCGCTCGAGGACGGCCCGGGCGCGGTCGAGCTGCCCGGCGAGGGCGCGGGAGAGGACGGCGTGCAGCCGCTGCGCGACGACGAGCGAGAAGGTGCCGCCGGGGGCGAGCAGGGCCGCGACCGCGCCGACCGCGGCCTCGGGGTCGTCGACGACCTCGAGGGTGCCGTGGAGGCAGACGAGGTCGAACGCGGCGTCGGCGCCGACGAGGTCGCGGACGGTGTCGGCGTCGCCCTGCAGGGCCCGGACGCGCTCGAGGGCGCCGTTCTCGGTGGCCCGGCGGCGCAGCGAGAAGAGGGCGTCGGGGCTGGGGTCGACGACGGTGACGTCGTGCCCGGCGACGGCGAGCGGGACGGCCGTGCCGCCGGTGCCGCCCCCGAGGTCGAGGACCCGCAGCGGGCGCCCGAGCTCGGCGGCGCGGCGGGCGGCGTGGGCGTCGAGGACGCGCTGGACGGCCGTCGTCCGCGAGCCGCCCGCGGGGCCGGGGCGGCTGCCACGGTGCTCGGACACGGTCGGTCTCCTCGTCGGCGGCGGGTCGGGGCTGGTGCGCTGCCCACCCTAGTGTCCCGAGCTGCCCGGGCTCGCGTGCCACAGCTTGCGCGACGGGAGCGCCGCCGCGGGGCGGGCGGGCGCCACCGGGGTGCCACGCCCGGAGCGCGGGTCGGCCCCCGGCGGGCGGGTGTCGGCGTACGGCGACTGCCGGAACCCCGAGGCGTGGACGAGGACCCGGCGCCCGGTGCGGGTGTCGGCCTCGCGGGCCGCGTGCTCGGCCGCCTCGGCCCGGGCCACGGCGTCGGCCTCCCCCGCGGCGACCGCGGCCCGGACCGCGGCGAGCCCGCCGAGCTGCCAGGCGTCCCACAGCGCGGCGAGCTCCCAGGCCCCGGTGGCGCGGATCGAGACCCCCCGGTCGCCGGTACGGCGGACCACGCCGCGCACGAGGAGCATCCACGAGTGGAAGACGACCCCGGCGTAGGGGCCCTGGACGTCCTCGAAGAAGGTGCAGTCGGAGGGCCCGGTGCCGTCGTCGAGGGTGAGGAAGACGACCCGGCGCCCGGAGCGCACCGGCGGGGTCTGGGTGGCCACCTTGACGCCGGAGACCCACACCTCGGAGCGGCTGCGCGCCGAGAGCAGGTCGCGGCTGCGGGTGACCCCGAGCGCGGCGAGCAGGGGCTCGTAGAACGCGATGACGTGGGCCGAGACGTCGAGGCCGAGGACGTCGAGCTCGGCACGGACCCGCTCCGGGCCGGTCATCTCGGGCAGGCCGGTGCCGGCGACGAGGCGCGGCCGGTCGCCGAGGTCGAGGGTCAGCTGGTGGGGCTGCTCCGCCGCGGGGACCACCTGCCGGGCGGCCTGGCTCTGGGCCGCCGCCCGGAGCCGGACGTCGACCCCGGCGTCCTCGACCTCGCGGGCGGCCGAGGCGGGGAGGGCCTTCCGGCGGCTGGTGCGGGGCCGGCCGCTGCCGCGCTCCCAGCGGTCGAGCTCGGCGACGTGGAGGAGCAGGTCGCGCCGGGTGACCCGGCCGCGCCGCCCGAGCCCCCCGGCCGCGGTGCCGTGGAGGGCGTCGAACGCCCCGGCGAGGACGAGCCGCTCGGTGACCGGGCGGCTGACCCGGGCACGGGTCCAGAAGTCGCCGAGGTCGGAGTAGGGCTGCCCGGCGACGACCCGGGCGACCTCGGCCTCGCTGATGCCCTTGACGTCGGCGAGCGAGAGCCGGATGCCGTACGGCTGTGGGTCGCGCCTCCACCCGGGGGTGCCGGCGGGGGCGTCGGCACCGGCGTCCTCGACCCGCTCGATCCGGTAGGTGTCGCCGGAGGCGTTGACGTCGAGGCCGAGGACGGGGATGCCGAAGGACCGGGCGTCGTCGAGGAGCAGGCGCTTCGGGTACATCCCGGGGTCGTGGGTGAGGATGCCGGAGAGGAAGGCCGCCGGGTGGTGGGTCTTGAGCCAGGCCGAGTGGTAGGTCGGCAGCGCGAACGCCGCCGCGTGGGCCTTGCAGAAGCCGAAGGACGCGAAGGACTTCAGCACCTCCCAGATGCGGTCGCGGTCCTCGGCGGCGTAGCCCCGCGCCGCGGCCGCCGGGCGCCACCACGCCTCGACCTCCTCCTGGCCGGTGGGCGTGCCCATGCTCCGGCGCACCTCGTCGGCCTGGGCGAGGCTCACCCCGGTGGTCTCGGCGACGATGAGCAGCACCTGCTCGTGGAAGACGACGACCCCCTCGGTCTCCTCGAGCGCCGGGACGAGGCTCGGGTGGAGGAAGCGCCGCTCGCGCCAGCCGTGCCGGCTCTCGAGGAACGGGGTGATCATGTCGGACTTCACCGGGCCGGGCCGGAACAGCGAGATGTCGACGATGAGGTCGTCGAACGCGGTGGGCCCGAGCTTGCCGACGAGCTCGCGCTGGCCCGGGCTCTCGATCTGGAACATCCCGAGGGTGCGGGTGGTGCGGATCAGCTCGAAGGTGGCGGGGTCCTCGAGCGGCACCTGCGCCTCGTCGTCGAGGTCGACCCGCTCCCCCGTGACCCGCTCGACCTCGGCGACGGCGTGCGCCATCGAGGACTGCATCCGGATGCCGAGGACGTCGAGCTTGAGGAACCCGAGGGTCTCGACGTCGTCCTTGTCGAACTGGCTCATCGGGAAGCCGAGCCAGCTCGCCTCGACGGGGGTGCGGTCGAGCATCCCCGCGTTGGACAGGACCACCCCGCACGGGTGGAGCGCGATGTGCCGGGGCAGGCCGTCGAGGGCCTCGACGAGGTCGAAGAACTGCGCGAGCCGGGGGCTGTCGAGGCCGCGGCTGCGCAGCTCGGGGAGGTCGGCGATCGCGTGCCGGGCGTCCTTGGCCCGGATGTGCGGGAACGCCTTGGCGATCTCGTCGACCTCGACCGGGGGCATCCCGAGCGCGGCGCCGACGTCGCGGACGGCGTGCCGCACCTTGTAGGTGTCCATCATCGAGACGCAGGTGACCCGCTCGCCGCCGAAGCGCTCGAGGACCGCCTCGTAGATCTCGGTGCGGCGGGCGGACTCGACGTCGACGTCGATGTCGGGCAGCTCGGCCCGCAGGGGGGAGCAGAACCGCTCCATGAGGAGGCGGTGCCGGATCGGGTCGACGCCGCTGATGCCGAGGAGGTGGTTGACGAGGCTGCCGGCCCCCGAGCCACGCGCCGCGACCCGGACCCCGCGCGCGCGGATGAGGTCGGTGACCTCGCCGACGGTGAGGAAGTACGTGGGGTAGCCGAGCGAGCGGATGACGGTGAGCTCGGCGTCGAGCCGGTCGTGGACGACGGCGAGCCCGGCGTCGGTGGCCCCCGGGTAGCGGGTGCCGACGGCGGCTCGGCAGCGCTGGGTGAGGACGTCCATCGGGTCGGTGCCGGCCTCGATGCCGAGGACCTCCGGCTCGGGCAGGTGGACCGCGCCGATGCCGAGGTCGTCGCGGGCGTGCTGGACGCACTCGGCGGCGAGCCGGGCGGTCATCACGAGCAGCCGGTCGGCGCGGGCGGTGTCGCCGGCGGTGACCTCGAGGGCGCGGGTGCGCATGGCGCCGGTGCCCGCGAGGTGGGCGGCGTCGGTGACGCGGTCGAGGTGGCGGGAGTCGAGGACGACGAGGCGGCGGGCGGCGTCGAGGACGTCGACGGTGCGGACCTGGCCGGGCTCGGCGTGCCGGACCGCGGCGCTGAGCACGGCCGGGACCCCGGCGGCGTCGGCGAGCCCGAGCAGCCGGGCGGCGTGCGAGCGGCAGCCCGGGGTGCCCTCGGGGCCGCCGTGGAGGACGACCTCGACGGCGAGCCCGTCGCGCGGGAGGAGCGCCCGCCAGCGGGCGAGGAGGTCGCGGGCGCGCTCGCGGTGCCCGGCGAGCACGGCGCGGCCGACGTCGGAGTCCGGGCCGAGGAGGACGACGAGCCGGGCCGGGCCGGTGGCGTCGCCCGCACCCCGCACGAGGTCGGGGTGGCGGGACCACTGCGCGAGGAGGTCGGGGGTGGTGACCGGGGTGCCGCGCTCGCCACGCAGGTGGGTGCCGGTGACGAGCCGGCAGAGCGCCGCCCAGCCGGCGCCACGCCCCGCTCCCCCGGACCGGCCGCGGGCCAGGACCGTGACGCGCGGGCGGCGTGGGTCGACGATCGCGCCGCCGCGGGCCGGGGTGCGCGTCGGCCGCGGGCGCGGGCCGGGCAGGAGGTCGGTGACGGCGAGGTCGACCCCGAGGACCGGGTCGACCCCGGCGCCGCCGCAGGCCTGCGCGAAGCGGATCGCGCCGTAGAGGCCGTCGCGGTCGGTGAGGGCGAGGGTGCCCTGGCCGAGCTCGGCGGCGCGCGCGACGAGGTCCTCGGGCTGCGAGGCGCCGTAGCGCATCGAGAACCCCGAGGCGACGTGGAGGTGGGCGAACCCGTCCGGGCCGGACACGGCGGGCCTCAGGCCGAGCGGACGGGGACCAGCCGCCGGGACGCGGGCTGCGCGACGGGCACGCCGAGCCGGGCCGCGACGAGGTCGGCGAAGGTCTCGGCCTCGCGGAGCAGGTCGTCGGCCTCGCGGGCGCTGACCCGGACCAGCCCGGTCTCGACCCCGACCCGCTGCCCGGTGACGGCGGCGAACCGCTCGGCCCACTCGGCGAGCTCGGGGGCGGTGTGCGCGGTGAGCACCCAGACGTCACGGGGCCCGGCGACCGGCGCCTGCGGGCCCGGCCGGGAGGCGACGAGGGCCGCTGCGGCGCGCAGGGCGGCGAGCGAGGCGTCGAGGTAACGGGCGGAGGCCACGGAGGCGGAGTACCCGGAGGTCAGGGCGTCGTGGGAGCGCTCGAGGAGGTCGAGGGTGGTGGCGGCGTGGGGCATGGGTCTGGTCATCCTCAGTCGTGGGCCCGCAGGAGGAGCCAGTGGTCGTCGTCGCGGCCGAGGTCGAAGACCCCGACGGTGCCCGAGGGCGGGTGCGCCTCGACCCGCCACACGCGGCGCTCGGTCTCGGCGGCGGACCCCGGGTGGTCCCCCACCTCGCGCCACCACGGCCGGCGCTCCTGCCAGGCGTCGAGGACGGTGCAGACCGTGTACCGGCGGCCCCGCCAGACGAACGAGTGCGGGGCGTCGCCGGGGCCCTCGACGGGCCCACCGCCGGCGGCCGTGGCCACCCCGCCCGGCGGGGGCGGGGCCCCCGTGGTGACGGTGAGCGGGTCGTCGTGCCGACGTACCATGGCACACCTCCGAGGGGCAGGGCGGGCCGACCGCGGGCCCTCGCGGGCCCCGGCTCGGCGACCGCGAGGGGACGTTGGTCGAACACCTGTTCGATGTCATCCACTGTAACCCCGACCCCCGACCCCCCGTCAACCGATGCGCGGAACCCGCGGGACCTGCGACATCGGCAGCCCTCCCGCGGACATCTCCCCCACACCCGGCGCCGCGTCACTACGCTCCCTCCATGTCGCCCGAGCCCGTCGGCGTCGCCCCGGAGAGCCCTCCGCCGCAGCGCGACCTCACCACGCACCGCCGGGTCGCCGCCGTGCTCGAGACCCTGGCCCTGCACCACGTGCGCCCCGAGCTGCGCCAGCTGCCGGGTGCCGTGCGCACCGCGAAGGCCGCCGCCGCGGCCCTCGGGGTCACCCCCGCCGAGATCGCCAACAGCCTCGTCTTCGCCGCCACGACCGCCGACGGCACGATCGAGCCGCTCCTCGTGCTCGCGTCCGGGGGGCACCGCGTCGACACGGCGAAGGTCGCCGCCCTCGCCGAGTACGTGAGCGTCGAGCAGGCCGACCCCGAGTTCGTCCGCGCGCACACCGGGATGGCGATCGGCGGGGTCGCGCCGGTCGGGCACCCCGAGCGGCTGCGCACCGTCGTCGACGTCACGCTCGGCCGCTACCCCACCGTCTGGGCGGCGGCCGGGCACAGCCACGCGGTCTTCGCGACGACCTACGACGAGCTGATCCGGATCACCGGCGGCCAGCCGATGGACGTCGCCTGAGCGGCCCCGCCGCATCCCCCTCCCCCAGTAGCACCCGGCTCGGGGCGGGGTTCAGAGGCCGAGGGCGTCGTGGACCTCGAGGGTCGCCGTGGAGCGGTTCATCGTGATGAAGTGCAGCCCCGGTGCACCCTCGTCGAGCATCCGCCGGCCGAGCTCGGCCGCGATCTGCACGCCCACCTCGCGCACCGCCGCCGGGTCGTCCTTGACGGCCTCGAGCCGCCCGACGAGCTGCGGCGGCAGCGGCGTGCCCATGAGCTCGGACATCCGCTGGATCTGGCGCACGTTGGTCACCGGCATGAGCCCGGGCGTCACCGGGAGGTCACGGCGCGCGGCCACCCGGTCGCGCAGCCGCAGGTAGGAGTCGGCGTCGAAGACCATCTGGGTGATCGCGAAGGTCGCCCCGGCGTCGGCCTTGCGGACCAGCACCTCGACGTCGTGGTCGAGGTCGGGGCTGTCGGGGTGGACGTCGGGGAAGGCCGCGACGCCGACCGTGAAGTCCCCGAGCCCCCGGACCAGCCGGACGAGGTCCTCGGCGTGGTCGAGCCCCTCGGGGTGGGCGGTCCACTCGCCCCGGACGTTCCCCGGCGGGTCGCCCCGCAGCGCGAGGATGTTGCGCACCCCCGACGCGGCGTAGTGGCCGACGACCTGGCGCAGCTGGCGCACCGAGGCGCCGACGCAGGTGAGGTGGGCGAGCGGGGTGAGCGAGGTCTCGTCGGCGATCCGCGCCGTGACCCGGACGGTGCGGTCCTGGGTGGTCCCCCCCGCCCCGTAGGTGACCGAGACGAAGGCCGGCCGGACCCGTTCGAGCCGGCGCACGGCGTCCCAGAGCGCGGCCTCGGAGGCGTCGTCCTTCGGCGGGAAGAACTCGAAGCTCACCGACGGCCGGGGCTCCCGGAGGCGTGCCGGGATGGACGCCACGAGGTGCTCGGGGCGCCCACCTCCGCCGTAGTGGCCCATGGCGGCGAGGGTACGCGAGCGGCCACACCGTAGGCTCGGGGGCGCCACCATCCGACCACCCCCGCGCCCCGCCAGGAGCCCCCCGTGACCAGCGTGCTCGACACCGCCGACCTGCGGCGCCGGGTGCAGGCCGTCCTCGACGCCGAGCTCGCCGGCCAGGCCGAGGTGCTCGCCGAGCTCGGCCCCGACGTCGAGGACCTGCTCCACGCCGTCGGCGACCTGCTCCGCGGCGGCAAGCGGCTCCGGGCGGCCTTCCTCTACTGGGGTGCGCGGGCCGCCGGACTCCCCGACTCCGAGGCCCTCGTCCGGCTCGCGAGCGCGATGGAGCTCTTCCAGGCCGCCGCGCTGATCCACGACGACGTGATGGACGACTCCGACACCCGCCGCGGGATGCCGGCCGCCCACCGCGCGCTCGCGACCCGGCACGTCGACCGCGGCTGGTCCGGCGACGACGAGCGGTTCGGGCTCGCCGGTGCGGTGCTCGCCGGCAACCTCTGCCTCACCTGGACCGACGAGGTCTACGCGACCTGCGGCCTGCCCGCCGACGACCTCGCCCGGGGCCGCGCCGTCTTCGACCGGATGCGCACCCAGCTGATGGCCGGACAGTTCCTCGACGTCGTCGAGTCGATGCGCCCGTGGCAGGGCCTGGCCGACGACGAGCGGGTCGCCCGCGCCGGCCGCGTCATCCGCTACAAGAGCGCGAAGTACACCGTCGAGCACCCGCTGCTCATCGGGGCCACCGTCGGCGGCCTCGACGCCGCCGGCCTCGACGCGCTCTCCCGGTACGGCCTCGACCTCGGTCGGGCCTTCCAGCTGCGCGACGACCTGCTCGGCGTCTTCGGCGACCCCGACGAGACGGGCAAGCCGGCCGGCGACGACCTGCGCGAGGGCAAGCGCACCGTGCTGCTGGCCCACGCGCTCGCCGGCGCCGACGCCGGTGGACGCGACCGGGTCGAGCACCTCGTCGGGCGCGCCGACCTCGGCGGGGACGACGTCACCGAGCTCCGCGGGATCATCACCGGGTCCGGCGCGGTCACCGTCATCGAGGACGAGATCGACCGCCTGGCGGCCTCGGCCCGCGCCGCGCTCGGCGGGGCCCCCGGCCTCGAGCCGCAGGCCCGGAGCGTCCTCGACGACCTCGTGACGACCGCGACGGCCCGCTCGGCCTGACCCCTCGGGGCTACCGCTCGAGCACCGCCCAGCCGTGCGGCGCGACGTCCCCGCCGCGCGCCCGGGTCGCCGCGTCGGCGGCGAGCAGCCCGGTGGTGTCCAGCGCGAGCGGCTCGTCGTCGAGGTTGAGCCCGACCCGCAGCGCGTGCCCGTCCGCCGTGACGTCGAGGACGTACTGGGTGTTGGTCAGCGACACCGCACTCGAGCGGGCCCGGTGCAGCCACGGGTGGCGGCGCCGCAGCCCGATGAGCTCCTGGTGGAGGGCGAAGACCGCCCCGTCGGCGCCCGGCACGGCCGTGGGGTCGGCCGGCAGCTCGGGGCGGACGGCGTCGTCGCCCCCTGCCCGCTCCTCCTTGACGCCGCGCAGGCCCAGCTCGTCGCCGGCGTAGACGGCCGGGGTCCCCCCGAGCACGGCGAGCAGTACGACGGCGTGGGGGTGGTGCCGCGCGTCGGTGACCTTGCTCGCGATGCGGGTGACGTCGTGGTTGCCGACGAACGTCGTGGGGACGAAGGTGTCGAGGAGGTCGTCGTGCCGGCCGAGGGCGTGGTCGAGCTCGTGGAAGTTGGCGTCCTCGAGGCTGGACCACACCGCCTTCCACAGCTCGTACTGCGTCACGGTGTCGGCGGTGCTGTCGTGGACGAACGCCGGGTAGTCGCCGTGGATGACCTCGGCCTCGAACCAGGCGTCCGGGTGGGTGCGCCGGACCTCGGGCAGCACCCGGGCCCAGAACTCCGTCGGGACGGCGTACGCGGCGTCGAGGCGCCACGAGTCGACGCCCCGGTCGAGCCAGTGCCGCATGACGCGGACGACGAGGTCGGCCACCTCGGGGGCGTCGTGGTCGAGGGCGACGAGCGCGTCGTGGCCCTCGAAGGTGCCGAGGCGCAGGCCGCCGTCGGCGTCGGTCTCGGTGCGCAGCAGCCGGGCGGACTCGGACCCCGGCCCCTCGCGCAGCGCCTCGGCCACGAGGGGGTGGCCGCGCCCGACGTGGTTGAACACCCCGTCGAGCTGGACCCGCAGCCCGCGCTCGTGGGCCTGCGCGAGGAGGCGGTCGAGGTCGGCCTCCTCGCCGAGCCGCGGGTCGAGGCGGAGGTGGTCGAGGGTGTCGTAGCCGTGGTGCTCGGAGGCGAACACCGGCCCGAGGGCGACGCCGTTGGCCCCGAGCGCCACGACGTGGTCGAGCCAGGGCACGAGGCGCAGCAGCCGGTGCTCACCGGGCACCGCCGGCCCGGACGCCGGCTCGGGGACCGCGCCGACCGCACCGAGCGGGTAGACCCGCCACCACACGGCGTGCTCGACCCAGGCGGGGGCGGCGCTCATCGCCCGCCCCCCGCCGGGCGGCGGCGCGGGCTCAGAACGCCTCCTCCATCGCGCGGCGCCGGACCTCGGTCTTGAAGCCGGCGCGGATGGCGTCCAGGGGGGTCCCGGGGACGGGGAGCGTCTCGTCGGGAGTGTGCAGCCAGCGGACGATCTCGTCGTCGCGCATGCCGCCGTCGGCGAGCACGGTGAAGGTGCCGCGGAGCGCGGGGATCGGGCCGTCGTCGTCGAGGAAGCCCGCGGGGACGGAGAGCACCTGGCGCTCCCCGACGCGCACCGCGAGGAGCTCGCGGTCCTCGAGGAGGGTGCGGGCGTCGGACAGCCGCAGGCCGAGCCGCTCGGCGAGGTCGGGCACGGTGAGCCAGGCCGGGACCAGGCTCTCGAGGTCGCGGGGGGTCTGTGCGGAGTCACTCACGTCGCCAGCGTGCCACAGCACGGGCACCGGGACGCAGCCCGAATCGTCGCAAGCCGCGCGCACCACGCGCCACTCCGCTACCGTATGCCCCACACGTCACAGTCGTCTCGCACGACACACCCGTCTCCGAGGCCTAAGGACCCGCGTCATGGTCGCCGCCGCACCACCGCCCGCCACCGCCCCGCTCGAGCACGTGACCTCCGTCGTCGCGTCCACGAGCACCGCACCCCACGGGTGGACCACGTACACCGTCAAGGACGGTGACACCCTCGACGCCATCGCGGTGCGCCACCGCACGACCGTCGGCACCCTCGTGACGCGCAACCACGTGCGCACGCCGGGCCTGATCCACCCCGGCGACCGGCTGAGCGTCCCCGCCACGGCGGCCTCGGTCGTCGCCGCCGCCCCGGCCTCCGCGAGCAGGGTCCACGTCGTGCGCAGCGGCGAGACGATGAGCGGTATCGCCGCCCGCTACCGCGTGCCCCTCGCGAGCCTGCTCAAGGCGAACCGGCTGTCCGCGACGAGCCTGATCCACCCCGGTGACACGGTCGTCGTCCGCGGGTCGGCGGCGGTCGCGAGCCCGAGCGCCACGTCCACCGCCAAGCGCTCCACCACCCCGGCGAGCCGCACCCACACCGTCCGCTCCGGCGAGACGCTGAGCGGCATCGCGGCCCGCTACGACTCCACGGTCGGCGACATCGCGCGCGCCAGCGGCATCTCGAGCAGCGCCCTGCTGCGCATCGGGCAGACCGTGCGCATCCCGGTCTCGGCGGCCCACGCGGTCTCCGACACCTTCAACGGCGTGAAGTACCCGAGCAGCGTCGTCTCCGCCGCCCGCACGAACCACGACGCCCTCGCGAAGCGCTCGGTGCCGAGCCGCACCGAGACCAAGGCGATCATCATCGAGACGGCACGCCGGCACGGCGTCGACCCGAAGCTCGCGCTCGCCGTCGGCTACATGGAGTCCGGCTGGAACCAGCGCGCGGTCTCCCCCGCCAACGCGGTCGGCGTCATGCAGGTCATCCCCTCCGGGGGCGACTGGGCCTCCTCGCTCGTCGGGCGCCGCCTCGACCTGCTCGACACGCGCGACAACATCACCGCGGGCGTCGTGATGCTCCGTGCCCTCGGGCGCGCCACCTCGAGCACCGAACAGGCCGTGGCCGGCTACTACCAGGGCCTGGCCTCGGTGCAGCAGCGCGGCATGTACACCGACACCACGGCCTACGTGCGCTCGATCATGCGCCTCCGCGCCACCATGTGACGCGCCGGGCGGACGACGGGGGCAGGGGCGTGACTACGTACACTCCAACAGTGTCATCCACCGGCGACGCGCTCATCGGGCGCACCCTCGACGGCCGCTACCGCGTGCTGTCGCGCGTCGCCGACGGCGGGATGGCGACGGTGTACCTCGCCGTCGACGAGCGGCTCGACCGCGAGGTCGCCCTCAAGGTGATGCGCCCCCACCTCGTCCACGACGAGACGTTCGTCACCCGGTTCCGGCGCGAGGCCCGCTCGGCGGCCTCGCTCTCCCACCCGAACGTCGTCGCGGTCTACGACCAGGGCGAGGACGACGGCGAGGTCTTCCTCGCGATGGAGTACGTCCCGGGCCTCACCCTGCGCGAGGTGCTGCGTGACGAGGGGACGCTCTCGCCGCGAGCCGCCCTCGACGTCCTCGAGGCGGTCCTCCAGGCGCTCGCCGAGGCCCACGCCAAGGGGCTGATCCACCGCGACGTCAAGCCCGAGAACGTCATCATCAACGACAACGGCACGGTCAAGGTGGCCGACTTCGGGCTGGCCCGGGCGGTCTCCAGCCAGACGATGACGAGCTCGTCCGGGGTGCTCCTCGGCACCGTCGCCTACCTCTCCCCCGAACAGGTCGAGCGCGGCGTCGCCGACGCCCGCTCCGACGTGTACGCCGCCGGGCTGATGCTCTTCGAGATGCTCACCGGCACCAAGGCGTTCACCGGCGAGACCCCGATCCACGTGGCCTACCAGCACGTGCACGGTGGGGTCCCCGTGCCGTCGGAGCGCGTCGCCGGCCTCCCGCCGTCGCTCGACGACCTCGTCGCCGTGGCCACGGCCCGCGACCCCGACGAGCGGCCCACCGACGCCGGCGACTTCCTCGCCCTCCTGCGTCGCACCCGGGCCAGCCTGTCCCCCACCGCCCTCGACGCACGCCCGGACGGCCCGGCGGCCACGGCCGCGGCGAACGTCCCCACCGCCACGGCGGCCCTCCCGGTCCGCGACCGCTCGGCCGTCGCGCCCGCCGGTGCGCGCGACGGCGACCACGCCCGGACCACCGCGATCAGCCTGCCCGAGGGCCCCCTCGAGGGCGTCGTCGTCGCGGGGGGCCGGCGCGGCCGCAACTGGTGGCCGGCGGCGTTCGCCTCGATGCTCCTGGCGGCCGTGACCGCCTGGTTCTTCTTCCTCGGCCCGGGTGCCACGGCCACCGTCCCGTCGGTGCTCGACCGGCCGCAGGACCAGGCGGTCTCCGCCCTGCAGGCGGCACACCTCGACCCCACGGTCTCGGAGGCGTTCTCCGAGGACGTCGCCGCCGGCACCGTCGTGGCGGTCGACCCGGCCGTCGGCGCGACCGTCCGGCGAGGGTCCGAGGTCGTCCTCACGGTCTCGAAGGGTCCCGAGCGCTACGCCGTGCCGGACCTCGTCGGCTCCACGCTCGCCGAGGCCAAGCGGCAGCTCGCCGCGACGAACCTCGCCCTCGGCAAGGTCACCGAGGCCTTCGACGAGAAGGTCCCCGAGGGGCAGGTCGTCTCGCTCGACCCGAAGGTCGGCACGAGCCTCAAGCGCGACGCGAAGGTCGCCCTCGTCGTCTCGAAGGGCCGCGAGCCCGTCGAGGTGCCGGACTACACGGGCAAGAAGGCCGACGACGCGACGAAGGCCCTCACGGACCTCGGCCTGAAGGTCGACGCCTCGACGCAGGAGAACAGCGACACCGTCGCCACGGGCGACGTCATCAGCCAGGACCCCCGCGACGGCACGTTGTTCCGCGGCGACACGGTGACCCTCGTCGTCTCCAAGGGTCCGGTGATGGTCGACGTCCCGAACGTCATCGGGAAGCAGGTCGGGGAGGCGCGCACGATCCTCGAGGGCGCCGGGTTCCAGGTCAAGGTCGAGCGGGCGCTCGGCGGCATCTTCGGCACCGTGCGTTTCCAGGACCCCGAGAAGGGCCAGGCACCCAAGGGCAGCACCGTCACCGTCACGATCGTGTGACCCGACGGTGACCGAACCCCTCCGGCTCGCCCGCGTGGCGACCCTGCTCCTCCTGCTCGTGACCGCCGTGTGGGGGTCGACGTTCTTCCTCATCCGCGACCTCGTGGAGACGGTGCCGCCCGCGGACTTCCTCACCGTCCGGTTCGCGATCGCCGCGGTCGTGATGTTCGCGGTCTTCCGGCGCCAGACCCTCGCCCTCTCCCGCGCCGACCTGCGGCTCGGGGTGGGCCTCGGGGTGCTCTACGGGCTCGCCCAGCTGCTCCAGACGGTCGGGCTCCAGCACACCGACGCCTCGGTGTCCGGCTTCGTCACGGGCACCTACGTCGTGCTCACCCCGCTGCTCGGCGCGCTGCTGCTGCGCGACCGGATCGACGCCGTGACGTGGGTGGCGGTGCTGCTCACGACGGCCGGGCTGGCCGTGCTGTCGCTGAAGGGGATCTCCGTCGGGTTCGGGGAGGGCGTCACGCTCGCCTCGGCGGTGCTGTACGCGGGCCACATCATCGTGCTCGGGCGCTGGTCGACGCCCTCGGCTGCGGTCGGACTCGCGACCGTCCAGGCCGGCGTCATCGCGCTCGTGGCAGCCGTCGCAGCGGTGCCCGGTGGCGTGACCCTGCCGTCCGGAGGCGGGCAGTGGGCCTCGCTGCTCTACATGGCCCTCGTCGCCGGGGCCGGGGCGCTGTGGGCCCAGACCTGGGCCCAGGCCCACCTCACGGCCACCCGGGCCGCCATCGTCATGGCGATGGAGCCGGTCTTCGCGGCGTTCTTCGCGGTGCTGCTCGGCGGGGAGTCGCTGACGGTGCGGCTGCTGCTCGGAGGTGCCCTCGTCATCGCCTCGATGTACCTCGTCGAGCTGCGCGGCGTGTTCTCCCGGCGCCGGCGCTCGGGTGCGACGGCCGCCGAGGACCCACCGGTCGAGGCCCTCCACCACGACGTCTGAGCCCGGTCGGCCGGTCGCGAGGACGTCCGGAGGTCAGCGGGAGGTGAGGGCCGAGGTCGCGGCGGAGATCGCCGCGTCGGTGCCGGCGTCGTCGACGTCGAGGTGCCACACGAGGCGCACCGCCGCCGGGCCGACCGCGTACGTGCGCACCCCGCGGGCCAGCAGCGTCTCGACGAAGGCGGCGGCGGTCAGGCCCACGGCACCGACGTCGAGGACGACGATGTTGGTCTCGACCGTGCCGGCATCGACCACCGCCGGGGCCACCTCGGCGCAGGCGTCGGCGAACCGGCGGGCCCGGGCGTGGTCGTCGGCGAGCCGCTCGACGTGGTGGTCGAGCGCGTGCAGCCCGGCCGCCGCGAGGATGCCGACCTGCCGCATCCCGCCGCCGTAGCGCTTGCGCCAGATGCGCGCCTCGGCCATCGCGTCCGCCGAGCCGACGAGCACCGACCCCACCGGGGCACCGAGCCCCTTGGACAGGCACACCGAGACGGTGTCGAACTCGGCGCCGTACTCGCCCAGCCCCACCCCGGAGGCGACATGAGCGTTCCACAGCCGCGCCCCGTCGAGGTGCATCGCGACGCCGACCGCGCTGGTGGCAGAACGCACCTCGCGGATGGCCTCGAGCGGCTGGACCGTGCCACCGCCGAAGTTGTGCGTGTTCTCGACGACGACGAGCGAGGTCTCGACCTGGTACGGGCCGACCCCGGTCGTCACGAGCGACATCGGACCGGCGGGGTCGAGCAGACCCCGCACGCTCGGCCAGGTCCGGCTCGTGATGCCCGAGAAGGCCGCCGCGGCACCGAGCTCGGCACGCACGACGTGCGCCTGCTGGTCCGCGACCATCTCGCGGCCGGGGGCCACGTGCAGCCGCAGCCCGAGCTGGTTGGCCATCGACCCGGTCGGGGTGAACAGCCCCGCCTCGTGGCCGAGCAGCCCGGCGACCCGCTCCTCGAGGGCGCGGACGGTGGGGTCCTCGCCGAACACGTCGTCACCGACGTCCGCGCGCGCCATCGCCTCGCGCATCGCAGGGGTCGGGCGGGTCAGGGTGTCGGACAACAGGTCCGCGATGATCTCGGGCACCGTCGTCAGTCCTGCGAGAGCATCTCGGCGACGAGGAACGCCAGCTCGAGGCTCTGCTGGTGGTTGAGCCGTGGGTCGCACACCGACTCGTAGCGCGTGCCGAGGTCGGCGTCGAGGATCTTCTCCGACCCCCCGATGCACTCGGTGACGTCGTTGCCCGTCAGCTCGACGTGGATGCCGCCCGGGTGCGTGCCCAGGCCCTGGTGCACCTCGAAGAAGCCGCGCACCTCGTCGACGACGTCCTCGAAGTCGCGGGTCTTGAACCCGGACGCCGACGAGAAGGTGTTGCCGTGCATGGGGTCGCACACCCAGGTGACGAGCGCACCGGAGGCGGTGACCTTCTCGACGATGCCCGGCAGCGCCTCACGGACGTTCCCGGCGCCCATCCGGGTGATGAAGGTCAGCCGGCCGGGCTCGCGCTGGGGGTCGATGACGTCGATCATCCGGAGCAGGTCGTCGACGTCGGCGGTCGCGGAGACCTTGACCCCCACCGGGTTCCGCACGCGCGACACGAAGTCGATGTGCGCGCCGTCGAGGTCGCGGGTGCGCTCCCCCACCCAGATGAAGTGCCCCGAGGTGTCGTAGAGGTCGCCGGTGCGCGAGTCGACGCGGGTCATCGGCCGTTCGTAGTCCAGGAGCAGCGCCTCGTGCGCCGAGAAGAACTCGGTCGACTTCATCGCCTCGAAGTCGGCGCCGCAGGCCTGCATGAAGCGCATCGCCTTGTCGATGTCCCGCGCCAGCCGCTCGTAGCGCGCGTTGGCGGAGTTCGTGACGAAGCCCTTGTTCCAGTCGTGCACGTGCCGCAGGTCGGCGAAGCCGCCGGTCGTGAAGGCGCGCACGAGGTTCAGCGTGGCGCTGCTCGCGTGGTACCCGCGGACCAGCCGGTCGGGGTCGGGGCGGCGTGCCTCGGGCGTGAACTCGTAGTCGTTGACCATGTCGCCCCGGTACGCCGGGAGCGTGACGTCCTCGCGGGTCTCGTCGTCGCTGGAGCGCGGCTTGGCGTACTGCCCCGCCATCCGGCCGACCTTGACGACCGGCATGGACGCGCCGTACGTGAGCACGGCCGCCATCTGGAGGATCGTCTTGACCCGGTCGCGGATGTTGTCGGCCGTGGCGGAGACGAAGGTCTCGGCGCAGTCGCCCCCCTGGAGGACGAACGCCTCGCCACGGGACACCGCGGCCATCCGCTCCTTGAGCACGTCGCACTCGCCGGCGAAGACGAGCGGCGGATAGGTCGCGAGCGTGCCCACCGCCGTCTCGAGGGCGGCGGGGTCGGGCCACTTCGGCTGCTGGGCAGCCGGCAGGTCGGCACCGGCGGCGAGCCGCTGGAGGGGGTCGGGCGAGGTGGTCGTGCTCACGAGCGTCAATGGTAGGTGGGTGCCCGCCGCGGGGGACACGGGGCCCGCATCCCGGATGGCCGCCGCTCAGGCCGGTGGCGCCGCCTCGTCCTCGAGGCCGTGCGCCAGCGCGAACCGGACGAGCTCGACCCGGTTGTGCAGGTGCAGCTTGCCGAGGGTGTTCTGCACGTGGTTCTGGACGGTGCGGTGGCTCAGGACGAGCTGGGCGGCGATCTCCCTGCTCGTCATCCCCGTCGCGACGAGCCGCAGCACCTCGGTCTCGCGTGCCGTGAGCTCGGGGATGGGCCGCTCCCGCCCGGCCTCCTCCTCGGGCACCTCGGGCTCGCTGCGCAGCCGGCGGAACTCCCCGAGGACGAGGCCGGCCAGCCCCGGTGTGAACACCGCCTCGCCGCGTCCGGTCGCGAGCACGGCCTCGAGGATCTCGGCGGGGGACGCCGACTTCACGAGGTAGCCGCTGGCGCCCGCCTTGATCGCGGCCAGGACGTCCCGCTGCTCGCCGCTCGCCGAGAGGATGAGCACGCGCGTCGGGAGGTCGCCGAGCGCCCGGCACACCTCGTCGCCGCGCATCCCCGGCAGGTTGAGGTCGAGGACGAGGACGTCGGGGCGGGTGGCGCGGGTACGACGCACGGCCGCCGGCCCGTCGCTCGCGGTGCCGACGACCTCCACCCCGCGGGCGACGAGGTCGCGCTCGAGGGCCCCGAGCCACAGCGGGTGGTCGTCGGCGACGAGGACGCGCGGGGACGACGTGCCCGGCGCGGCCGGTGTGCTCGCGTCGTCGGTCATGCTCGCTCCTGGGGTCGGCGCGGGACGGTGATGCGCACGGTGCATCCTGCCCCCGGGCGGGTCGTCCACGTGGCGGAACCGCCGAGGTCCTCGACCCGCCCGCGGATGGAGGAGCTGACGCCCATCCGCCCGCGCCCGGCCGCCGCCTGCAGCTCGACGGGGTCGGCCCCGACCCCGTCGTCGCGCACCGTGAGCTCGACCCCCGTCGCGTCGCCCTCGAGGAGGACCCACGCCCGGGCACCCTCCCCCGCGTGCCGGGCGACGTTGTCGAGGACGGCGGCCAGGGCCGCACCGAGCTCGCGGGCGACCTGGGGGTCGACGAGGAGCGGGTCCGCAGGGACCGAGACGGTGACGCCGGGCCGCTCGTGGGCGGTGGCCGACACCCGCAGGTCGACCTCCGCCCCCTCGGCCCCGTGCAGGTCGACGGCATCGCCGGGCGCCCCGGCACCGGAGACGAACCGCCGCAGCGCGCGCTCCTGGTCGGCGGCGAGCGTCGCGAGCTCCTCGGCCTCCCCGCCGAGCTCGATGCCGCGCCGGTGCACGTAGGCGAGGGTCTGCAGCACGCCGTCGTGGACGACCCGGGCGATCCGCTCACGCTCACGCAGCCGCTCGCGCTCGAGCAGGACCTGCTCCTCGCGCTCGAGCCCGGACCGGGCGAGGTCGACGGCCAGCCCGATGAGACCCCCGAGGAGGACGAGGATGACGATGTTGTGCACCGTGCCCTGGGTGGGCCGGCCCGCGATCTCGACGAGGTCGGCGACGGCGACGGCCCCGGCCGCGAGGAGCCCGCCCCGGGCACCGGCGACGACGGCGGCACCGGCCACCGACCCCGCGGCCCACACGGTGGGCAGGGTGTACTGGCCGGCCGCGACGGCGGCCGCGCCGTCGGCCAGCGGTGTCATGAGGATGGCGCCGACCGCGATGACGACCTCGGCGACGACGACCCGTCGGCTGCGTCGGCGGTACACGAGCAGCCCGAGCGACCACCCGCCCATCACGGCGAGGGTGACCACCGCCGCCCAGGGCCGCACCATCTCGTCGTGCCGGAGCCACGTGAGCAGCGCCGCGTAGACGACGGCGATCGGCCGGAAGACGTCGAGCCCGCGGTGGAAGGCCTCGACGACGACCGGCTCGCGCCGACCCGTGCGCGGCGAGCGCGCCGCGAGGACACCCACGTCGCCGCTCAGCTCGCGCGCCGCTCCGGGTCGGCGCCGTCGCGCCGGGCGCCGGACTCGCGGTCGTCGTCGAGGCCCTGGTCGTCGAGGGCGTCCTCGAGCTCGCTCACGGCCCGGCCCGGGACGGCGGCCTCGGCGACCTCCTTGGCCCGGTTCTTCTTCTCGCGGGCGATGCGCTCCTTCATCGCGGTGGCGTACATGTCGACGTACTCCTGGCCGGACAGCTCCATGAGCGCGTACATGATCTCGTCGGTGATCGAGCGCAGGACGAAGCGGTCGCCCTCCATGCCCTCGTAGCGGGAGAAGTCGAGCGGCTCGCCGATGCGGACCCCGATGCGCACGAGCGTGGGGATCTTCTTGCCGGTCGGCTGCGCCTTGTCGGTGTTGATCATCGCGACCGGGATGACGGGGACGCCGGCCTCGAGCGCCATCCGGGCCACCCCGGTGCGGCCCTTGTAGAGCCGGCCGTCGGGGCTGCGGGTGCCCTCGGGGTAGAGGCCGAGCAGCTCGCCGCGGCCCAGGACGCGCAGGCCCGAGCTGAGCGCGGCCTCGCTGGCCCGCCCGCCGGAGCGGTCGATGGGGAGCTGGCCGACACCCTTGAAGAACGCGGCCGTGAGCCGGCCCTTGAGGCCGACGCCGGTGAAGTAGTCGGACTTCGCGAGGAAGGTCATCCGCCGGGGCACGAGCAGCGGCAGGAAGATGGAGTCCGAGAAGGAGAGGTGGTTGCTCGCGAAGATCGCGGCGCCCTCCTCGGGGATGTGCTCCTCACCCTCGACCCACGGCCGGAACAGGAGGCGGAGGACCGGCCCGAGGACGACCGTCTTCAGCACCCAGTAGAACACCCGGACCACCCTTCTGCGCGTGTGCCGGGAAGCCTAGTGCACCCCCGCGGCGTTGCCCTCGTCGCCGGGGAAGTCGTCCCACGACCCGGCGCCCACCCAGCGGCCCGTGCGAAGATCGTCCCGGCCGACCCGACACGAGGAGCCACCGTGAGCGACCGACCCGGCGAGATGGACGAGCGTGACGTCGACGCGCGCTTCGCCTCCATCGTCGCCGCCTGGCAGGACGCTCCCGCCGGGACCACCGACCCCGCCGACCCCTCCGACCCGGAGGTCGCGGACCGGCCCGCACGGCGCGACGACCGCGAGGAGACAGCGGACGCCGCCGACGAGGCCGAGGGCGAGCAGCCCGACCGGCCCGCCGAGCGCGACCCCTCCTCCACCGCGCGTCCGCCCTGGGTCAACCCCTCACCGCTCGACCTCGTCGTGCCCGCCTCGTCGTGGCGGGTGACCGAGCCCCCCGCCGACCCGGCGGCCGCCGCCGCGGCGAGCGACGCGCTCGACGACGACGAGCACTTCGAGCCCCCGGCGGTCGACCTGCCGCCGCAGGAGGACCTGCACTTCTGGGGCGCGGTCGTCGGGCTCGTCGCCGGCCCGCTGTGCCTCGTGTACGTCGCCATGGCACGCCCGTTCCACAGCACCCGGTGGTTCCTCGCGGGGCTCGCCCTCTCGCTGCTCGGGTTCGCCCTGCTCGTCCTGCGCCAGCCGCACCAGCGCGACGAGGACGACGACGGCGTGCGCCTCTGACGCGCCGCGCGGCCGGTGCTCAGCCGACCTCGAGGTCGACCCACGCCGGGCGGTGGTCGCTCGCGCGGGCCCACACGGCCTCGGGCAGCGCGACCTCGCGGTGCGGCAGCACGCGCAGGCCGGGTGAGGCGAACAGCACGTCGAGCCGGCGTCGGGGAGCCCGGGCCGGGAAGGTCGGCGCGTGCGGCCCCGCGACCGCCAGCCGCCCGGGCTGCTCGACGAGCCGGAAGGCCGGCCCGTCGGCCTCCTCGTTGAGGTCGCCGGCGACGAGCAGCGGCTCGACGCCCTCGAGCGCCGCGAGCACGGCGCGCACGTGCCGCACCCGCTCCTGCCCGCGCAGGCCGAGGTGCACCGAGACCGCGGTCACCTCCTGCCCCCCGGGGAGCCGCACGCGCGCCCGCGCCCAGCCCCGGGTGCGGTCCGGCCAGCGGACCGGGAGCCGGTGGTGGGAGGCTCCGACGAGCTCGACCCGCTCCGCCGTGAGGACGGTCGTGCCCCCGCTCCCTGTCTGCGAGCCGCTCCAGCGCATCCCGCAGGCCACGGCGAACCGCCGGAGGCGCCACGGGGCGAGCAGCCGCCGCGGGACCTCCTGGAGGCACAGCACGTCGGGGTCGACCGCCCGCACGACACGCGCGGCGAGCCGGTGGTCGTCGAGGAAGTCGCGGGTGTTGTAGGTCGCCACCCGGAACGACTCGCTCGGCACCGACGCCCCGGTCAGGAGGTGGCGGCGGGTCCGGCCGACGCGGCCGGCTCGGCCGGGGGCCGGCGCTCCGCCCGGTCGCCGGCGTCGGCCCACGCGAGGTCGGCCGCCCCGACCCGGGCGAGGTCGGCCGCCCCGACGAGGCCGGCCTCGTTGCCGAGCTGCGCGGCGACGATGACCGCCTCGGGCCGGTACCCGCGACCGGTCAGCTGGCGGCGGAAGGCCTGACGCGCGGGGTCGAGCAGGAGGTCGCCCGCCGCACTGACCCCACCGCCGACGACGAACGTGCCGGGGTCGAGCGCCGCGGCGAGGTCGGCCATACCGACCCCGAGCCAGCGGCCGATCTCGCCGAGCAGCTCGCGGGCGAGCGGGTCGCCGTCGCGTGCCGCCTCGGTGACGAGCGGACCGGTCAGCTCGTCGGGGTCGCCGCCGACCCGGTCGAAGAGGTCCGAGACGACCGGGCTGCCCGCCGACATCAGCGAGCGCGCCTCCCGCACGAGCGCGTTGCCCGAGGCGTACTGCTCCCAGCAGCCGCGGTTGCCGCACTCGCAGCGGATGCCGTCGGGGACGACCTGCATGTGGCCGAACTCCCCCGCGATGCCGTACCGGCCGCGGAAGACGCGTCCGTCGAGGACGATCCCGCCGCCGATGCCGGTCCCGAGGTTGACCATCACGAGGTGGCTCTCGCCGCGCCCGGCACCGAACCGGTGCTCGGCCCAGGCCGCGGCGTTGGCGTCGTTGTCGACGAAGATCGGCAGCGACAGCCGGGTGCCGAGGGCCGTGCGCAGGGGCTCGTTGCGCCACGACAGGTGCGGGGCGAAGACCACGGTCGCCCGGTCGGCCGCGACGAACCCGGCCGCCCCGATCCCGACCGCCACGACGTCGTCGCCGCTGCCCAGCAGCTCCTCGACGGCCGAGACGATGGTGTCCTCGACGACCCGGGGGCTCTTGGACCGGTCGGGGGTGTCGCGGCGGGCCCGGCGCAGGACCGCACCCGAGGCGTCCACCACCCCGGCGGCGACCTTCGTGCCGCCGATGTCGACCCCGATGGCGAGCGGTCCGTCAGCCACGCGGGACCTCCCCGTCGTCGTCGGTCCCGGGGCTCTGGTCCGCGCCCGTGTCGCGTGCCCGGGCCGTCGCGAGGTCGGCGAGCACGGTGGCCGCGAAGCCGGCGAACTCCGCGAGTCCCCCGAGGGTCTCCGGGCTCAGCTGCCTGACGAAGGCCGAGGCCCGGCAGACCGGGCACCACTGGCACACCGGGTCCTCGCAGTGGAACCCGGCCGGCGGGCCGTCGGGGCCGCCGTCGTGCCCGGGCGCCGCTCCCGGACCCGGCGCGGCGTCGGCCGCCGGTGGCGTGCCCTCGGCCCCCGGCGGAGCCGTGGCCGCGGACCGGGCCGCCTCCTGGCCCGCGCGGCGCAGGCTCTCCAGGAGCCGCCCGGCCTCGTCGGCCACGCTCCCCACCTGGTCGTGCCAGCCCTCGGCCGTCATCGTGCCGCTCAGCCCTCGACGCGCTTCTTCAGCTCGCTGAGCGCGGCGTCGATGATCATCTTCTCGGCCTTGCGCTTGAGCATGCCGAGCATCGGGATGGTCAGGTCGACCTCGAGGTCGTAGGTGACCCGCGTCCCCGCCCCGACCTGCTCGAGGGTGTAGCTGCCGGTGAGTCCCTTGAGGAGCGAGGCCCGCACGAGGTGCCACGAGACGACCCCGGTGCCGTCCCCGGCCACCGCCCAGTCGTACTCGAGGACGTACTGGTCCTTGATGGCGCCGGCGTCGAGGGTGAACTCCACCTGGTCGGCCCAGCCGTCGCCGTCCTCGGTGAGGACGGTGCAGTCCTTGACCTGCTCGGCCCACGCGGGGTAGTCCTCGAACGCGGCGATGACGTCGAGCACCTCGCCGGGTGCGGCGGCGATGTCGACGGAGGATCGGGTGCGGTCGGCCATGGCACCGCAGGCTACCCGCACGCCGGGGCCTAAGGTTGAGGGGCTTGCCCACCCTGCACACGAAGGAGTCCGACGGTGCACGAGACGTCCACGCCACTCGTCCTGGCCGCGACGAGCGAAGGCACCCTCGGTGACCTCCCCGCCCGCCTCGCGGAGGAGCACCCTGCCCGGGTGGCGTTCTCGGTCCGGGCCGACGGCGGCTGGACCGACGTCACGAGCGCCACGTTCGCCCGCGAGGTGGCGGCGCTGGCCAAGGGCCTCATCGCCGCCGGCATCGCGCCGGGCGACGTCGTCGGCATCATGTGCCGGACGCGCTACGAGTGGACGCTGTCCGACTTCGCGCTCTGGGCCGCGGGCGCGGTGCCCGTCCCGATCTACGAGACCTCCTCGGCCGACCAGGTCGAGTGGATCCTCTCGGACTCCGGCGCCGTCGGGGTCGTCGTCGAGACCGAGGCCCACCTCGCGGCCGTCGAGCGCGGCCGCGACCGGCTGCCGCGGCTGGCCCACACCTGGGTCGTCGACCACGGGGACATCGACACCCTGAGCAAGGACGGCGACGACGTCGAGGACTCCGAGCTCGCCGCCCGCCGCGACGCACTCGACCGCGACTCGCTGGCCACCGTCATCTACACCTCGGGCACGACCGGTCGCCCGAAGGGTGTCGAGCTGACCCACGGCAACTTCCTCACCCTCGCGGAGAACACGGCCGAGAAGATCCACCAGGTGGTCAGGGCCGACGGCGCCTCGACCCTGCTCTTCCTCCCGCTCGCGCACGTCTTCGCGCGCTTCGTCGAGGTGCTGGCCGTCACGGCCGGGGTGCGGATGGGGCACTCCTCGGACCTCAAGACCCTCATGGCCGACTTCGCGTCGTTCCGGCCCACCTTCATCCTCGCGGTCCCCCGCGTCTTCGAGAAGATCTACAACTCCGCGGAGGCCAAGGCCGAGGCCGGTGGCAAGGGCAAGATCTTCACCGGCGCCGCGGCCACCGCCATCGCGTGGTCCGAGGCCCTCGACGCCGGGACGGTTCCGCTCGGCCTCAAGCTGCGGCACGCCGTCTTCGACAAGCTCGTCTACGCCAAGCTCCGCGAGGCGATGGGGGGCCGGGTCCAGTACGCCGTCTCCGGCGGCGCCCCGCTCGGCACCCGGCTCGGCCACTTCTTCCGCGGCATCGGGCTCTCCATCCTCGAGGGCTACGGCCTCACCGAGACCACCGCACCGGCGACGGTCAACCTCCCGGACGCCATGCGGATCGGCACCGTCGGCCCGCCGCTGCCGGGGGTCGACGTGCGCATCGCGGACGACGGCGAGATCTGCATCCGCGGCGTCAACGTCTTCCGCACCTACCGCGGCAACGACCAGGCCACCCGGGACGCCGTCCGGGACGGCTGGTTCCACACCGGCGACATCGGCGAGCTCGACGACGCCGGGTACCTGCGGATCACCGGGCGCAAGAAGGAGATCCTCGTCACCGCCGGTGGCAAGAACGTCGCCCCCGCCGTGCTCGAGGACCGGCTGCGGGCGCACCCGCTCGTCAGCCAGTGCATCGTCGTCGGCGACGGCCAGCCGTTCATCGGCGCCCTGGTCACCCTCGACGAGGAGATGTACCCGGGGTGGGCCGCGAACCACGGGCTCGACGGCGTCCCGTTCGCGAAGGCCAAGGACGACGAGCGGGTCATCGCGGAGGTCCAGCACGCCGTCGACGACGCGAACACGGCTGTCTCCAAGGCGGAGTCGATCCGCAAGTTCGTCATCCTCGACGCCGACTTCACCGAGGAGTCCGGTCACCTCACCCCGTCGCTCAAGCTCAAGCGGAACGTCGTGATGCGCGACTTCGGCGACGAGGTCGACGCCCTCTACGGTGGCTGAGGTCACCACCGGCCGCCGCGAGCTGCTCCCGGCGGCGCTCTTCGGCCTCGCGTGGCTCGCGTGGTTCGGTGTCGCCCAGTGGAGCGTCGTGCGCTTCCGCGTGCCGATCGTGCTCGTCCTCACCGCCGGCACGGTGCTGCTCGCGGTGTGGCTGGTGCGCCGCACCCACGTCCCGGTGCCCCGGTGGCTCGCACCGGGTCTGCTCGTGGGGTCGGTGGTGCTGACCCTGCTCGTCCCCCTCTTCTCCTACCTGCGCGGCGGCGCGCTCGCGACCGCTCTCGTCGTCCTCGCCGCGGGTGGCCTGGGGTGCGCGGCCCTGCTGCTGCGGGGGACCCGGGGCGCGGCGGTCTCCGCGGCCGTCCTCGCCGGGGTGACCCACGTGGTCCTCGGCGCCGTGACCATCCTCGGCGACCGGGCGCCGCGGATCGACGTCTGGGTGATCCTCCAGCAGGGTGCCGACGTCACGGCCCGCTGGGGCAACATCTACACGGCGCGGTGGTCTGGGTCCCCCGGGGTGCAGGACCACTTCACGTACCTCCCGTGGATGGCCGTCCTCACCGCGCCCGGCCGCTGGGTCGCCGGGGACGTCCGGTGGGCCCTGCTCGTGTGGACCCTCGTCCTGCTCGCGGGTCTCTGGGCGCTCGCGGGCGGCCGCGAGGGCGACGTCCTGCGCGGCGCCGCGGTCGTCGCCGTCGTCGTGCTGGCCCCGGGCACGCTGACCCAGGTCGACCAGGCCTGGACCGAGCCCGTCCTGGCCGCCCTCCTCGTGTGGTGGGCGGTGCTCGTGCGCCGCGGGCACGCGTGGTGGGCCGTCGTGCCGCTGGCGCTGGCGTGTGCGAGCAAGCAGCACCTCGCCCTCCTCGCGCCCGTACTCCTCGTGTGGGCCCCGTTCGGGTGGCGTCGGACGCTCGCCACCGGCGGGCTCGCCGGCGTCCTCGTCGCCCCGTGGCTGCTCGCCGACCCGGCGGCGTTCGTCGACGACACCGTGACGACCCTGCTCACCTTCCACCCGATCCGGTTCGCCAACACCTGGTACCTCTACTTCCTCAACGAGCACGGCGTGCAGCTGCCGTTCGCGGTGACCGGTGCGGCGATGCTGCTCGCGGTGGCGGCGGCGGTCTGGGCCGTGTGGCGCCGGCAGCCGCCCGTCGAGGAGGTCCTGCGCTGGCTCGCGCTCGTCCTCGCGGTCGCGAACCTCGTCAACAAGCAGGGGTTCTACAACCAGTTCTGGCTCGTCGCCGTGCTCGTCGCCGCCTCGCTCGCCGTCTCGCCCGAGGCCCGCGGCGCGGTCACCGGGCGAGGTCGTCCAGCCGCTGCCGCCACGCCCGGGTGAGCCCGGCGCGGTCGGTGCCGAGCACGTCGGGCATCGCCGCGTCACAGGCCCGCTCGGCGGCCTCCTCGGCGCCGACGACGGTGCACCGGCGGAGCAGCCGGCGCAGCCCGTCCTCCCCGTGCTCGGCGGCCACGAGCTCGACGGCCTGCCAGGCGGCGAGGTAGCCGACCTCGATGTCGCCGAGCGCCGGGTCGAGCGACGCGGCGTCCGGGAGGTCGTGGGGGGCGGTCCCCTCCCGCAGCGCGCCGACGAGGGGGGCCAGGAGCGCGGCGTCCGGCACGTCGGCACGGGTGTACCCGACGTGGTCGGCGTACCCCTCGGACAGCCAGGTCGGCGCGACCCCGGGCACGGTGGCGCGGACCGCGACGTGGGCCAGCTCGTGGGTGAGCACGACGTCACGGCCTGCGGCGGTCAGCCGGCGGCGGGCCTGCGGGTCGAGGACGACCTCGTCGCCGGTGGCGAGGCCGTCGGCGCCGACCGGGCCGTCCGTCGTGGCCCCGACCAGACCGACGGTGCCGCCCGCTCGCCCCAGCAGGGCGTCGGCCTCGGCGCTGGTGTCCGGGACGAGGACGAGGGATCGTTCGGGAGCGCCGGGCCACGCCGTGCGCAGCGCCGGGAGTGCGCGGTCGACGGTGCGGGCGGCCGCGTCGAGGGCCGCGGCCCCACCGGTGCCCGCGACGACGGCGTGGGCGGTGCGGCGCACGGCCAGCCCGGGCATCGCCAGCCACGGGGGCGCGGCGGCACCGGAGGCCGGTGACTCCTCGAGGACCACCCACCGGCCGCCCGCCTCGGCGACGGCGTACCGGACGACGGCCGTGCGGTCGGCCCGGTCGACGCCCTCGAGCCGGTAGCGGAGGGTGACGTCGACGGCGGCGGGGTCCTCGACCGGGGGCACGACGTCGTGCGAGAGCCGGGTCACCCGCAGCGACCGGGCGGCGGCGAGGGCCTCGAGCTGGCGCCGGCCGCCGGCGGCGGACGGGTCGGCGACGGTGCCGCGGTAGGCCTCGGTGTCGCCGGCGAGCAGGGCGGCCTCCCGCCGGGCCAGCAGGGCGTCGACGGCCGAGGCGGTGTCCCCGGCGGACGCACCGCCCGGCGAACCCGCGGCGCCGACGCGGGCGGACCCCCGCCCGGCTGGGCCGCCCCGGCACCGCAGCCACCGAGGACCGCCCCCGCGACGAGCAGGGCCACCCACCCCAGCCGAGCGGCGCCGCGGGGGCGAGGAGCGGGAGGGCCGGGCACCGCCTCATCGTAGGAGCGCGCCGGGCACTCCGAGTCGGTGCCGTCGCTCAGCCGACGGCACTCCCCCGCTCGTGGGCGGCGACGCCCCGGTCGAGGGTCGCCCGGGCGCGGGCGGCGGTCTCGGCGTCGACGAGCCCGGCACGGACGAGGCGGGTGACGACCGCCCGCTCCTCCGCGTCGAGGGAGGTCTCGGACCTCGCGCTCGGCGCGGTGAGCGTGAGGAGGACGGGCACCATGCAGTCGTCACAGTGCAGCTCGCGCACGGGGCACGTGGTGCAGTCGACGGTCATGACGTCGGGTCGGGTCATGCGGCTCACCCCTTTCCAGGTGTGCCCACGACGCTAGGGACGACCACCGACAGCCCCCTGCGCGGCATCGCCGGGCCGCTGCCCCCGCGCGCCTCGGCGGCCCTGTCGGCGGCCCGGCCTACGGTTCGGGGCATGACGATGGTCCAGGGCACGTTCGACGACCTGGGCACCCCGCTGTCGGGCGTCACGTTCGTCGTCGTCGACCTCGAGACCACCGGCGGCAGCCCGGCCGAGTGCGGCATCACCGAGATCGGGGCGGTCAAGGTCAGTGGCGGCGAGGTCGTCGGCGAGTTCCAGACCCTGGTCCACCCCGGTGGCCCGATCCCCGCGTTCATCGCCGTGCTCACCGGCATCACCGACGCGATGGTCGCCGGCGCCCCGCGCATCGAGGCCGCCCTCCCCGCGTTCCTCGAGTTCGCCGCCGGCTCGGTGCTCGTCGCCCACAACGCCCGGTTCGACGTCTCCTTCCTCAAGGCCGCCGCGGCCCGCACCGAGCACGAGTGGCCGGCCTTCCCCGTCCTCGACACCGTCCACCTCGCCCGGCAGGTGGTCCGCCGCGACGAGGTGCCCAACCACCGCCTGGCCTCCCTCGCCCGGCTCTTCCGCTCCCCCACCACGCCCGACCACCGGGCCCTGCACGACGCGCGCGCCACCGTCGACGTCCTCCACGGGCTCATCGAGCGGGTCGGCAACCTCGGTGTCCACTCCCTCGAGGAGCTGCTCGACTACACGGCCCGGGTCTCCCCCGCGCGCCGCCGCAAGCGCCACCTCGCCGACGGGCTCCCCGACGCACCGGGCGTCTACCTCTTCAAGGACGGCCGGGGCCGGGTGCTCTACGTGGGCACCTCGGTGTCCATCCGCACCCGGGTCCGCTCGTACTTCACGGCCTCGGAGCACCGGCGCCGGATGGGCGAGATGGTCCGCCTCGCCGAGTCGGTGAGCCCGGTCGTGTGCGCCACGACCCTCGAGGCCGAGGTCCGCGAGCTCCGGCTCATCGCCGAGCACAAGCCGCGCTACAACCGGCGCTCCCGGCACCCCGAGAAGGCGCTGTGGGTCAAGCTCACCGTCGAGCCGTTCCCCCGGCTGTCGGTCGTCCGCACGGTGGCCGCCGACGGGGCCCGGTACGCGGGGCCCTTCGGGTCGCGCCACGCCGCGGAGGCCGCCGTCGCCGCCGTCCACGAGGTGCTGCCCCTGCGGCAGTGCGT
The DNA here is from genome assembly GCA_963709785.1 of uncultured Actinomycetota bacterium. Taxonomy (GTDB): domain Bacteria; phylum Actinomycetota; class Actinomycetes; order Actinomycetales; family Dermatophilaceae; genus Phycicoccus. The sequence continues at coordinate 283,567 of CAVPXT010000011.1, forward strand.
CGAGCGGCTCTCCCCCAAGCGCACCCGTGCCGCGTGCGCGCTCGCCGAGATGGGCCGCTGCGGCGCCCCGTGCACCGGCGCCCAGGGCGTCGACGAGTACGCCGAGGTCGTCGAGCGGGCGGCCCGCCTCCTCTCCGGTGGCACCCGCGACCTGCTCGTCGCGCTCCAGGAGCGGATGGCGACGCTGTCCGCCGCGCAGCGCTTCGAGGACGCCCAGGTCGTCCGCGACCGGCTCGTCGCCCTCGTCCGGGGCGCCGCCCGGGCCCAGCGGCTCGACCCGCTCGCCCGCATCCCCGAGCTCGTCGCGGCCCGGCGCTCGGTCACCGGCGGCTGGGAGGTCGTGTGCGTGCGCCACGGCCGGCTCGCGGGCAGCAGCACCTCACCGCGCGGCGCCGACCCGATGCCCTACATCGAGGCGCTGCGGGCCAGTGCGGAGGTCGTCGCCGCCCCCACGGCCCCGGCCACCGCCGCGACCGCCGAGGAGAGCGAGAAGGTGCTGCGCTGGCTCGAGGCCCCCGGTGTGCGGATCGTCGACGTCGACGGCGACTGGACCTGCCCGGTCGGTGGCGCCGCCGCAGTCCGCGAGGAGCTCGAACCGCTCGAGACCTCCCGGCGGCGCACGGCAGGGTTCGCGGGCGTCCGCTGACTGCCGCGCGAAGCGGACGCAGACCGTCCGGATCGCGTCCTAGCCTCACCGCATGACAGCCACACCGCTCCTGGACCTCGTCGTCCTCGACTGCCCCGACGCCCTGGCCCTGGCCCGCTTCTACGGCCAGGTCCTGGGCTGGGAGCTCGAGCCGACCGCCGACCCCGACTGGGCCACGCTCGTCCCGCCCGGCGGGGGCATCTCCCCCGAGAACCCGCAGGGCCGGACCACCCTGGCCTTCCAGCGCATCGAGGACTGGGTCGCCCCCACCTGGCCCGGAGGTGCTCACCCCCAGCAGTTCCACCTCGACCTCACCGTGCCGGACATCGACGCCGCCGAGCCGGCCGTGCTCGCGGCCGGCGCCCGGGTCCACGACCACCAGCCGTCGGAGAACGGCGGCTTCCGGGTCTACCTCGACCCCGCCGGCCACCCCTTCTGCCTCGTCCGCGGCTGACCCCGCGCCGGTGGCTAGGCTGGCCCGGTGATCACCGCCATCGTCCTCATCACCGCCGACGTCGACCGCATCCCGGAGGTCGCCCAGGCGATCGCCGACCTCGACGGCGTCACCGAGGTCTACTCGGTGGCCGGCGACGCCGACCTCGTCGCGATGGTGCGGGTCCGCCAGCACGAGTCGCTCGCCGACGTCATCGCCGACCGGCTCAACAAGATCGACGGCGTGACCGGCACGAACACCCACATCGCGTTCCGCACCTACTCCTCGCACGACCTCGAGACGGCCTTCAGCCTCGGCATCGAGGACTGACCCCCACCGGGGCGCTCGGGCCTCAGCGCGCGGCGAGCTCGCGGGTCGTCGCGACCCAGCGCCCCAGGAGCGCGGACGCCGACCCGGCGTCGATCGCCTCCTCGGCCCGGCGCACGCCGGCCCGGAGCGCCGCGACGAGCGCCTCGCGGGTGGGGGCGCCCCCGAGGCCGGCGGCCACGGCCAGCGCCATCCCCGCGTTGAGGACGACCGCGTCCCGCACCGGGCCGCGCTCCCCCGCGAAGGTGCGCCGGGCCACCTCGGCGTTGAACGCGGCGTCCCCACCGCGCAGCGCCTCGACGGACGCCTCCGCCAGGCCGACGTCACCCGGGGCGACGGAGAGCTCGGTGACCTCGCCCTCGCGCACCCACCACACGGTCGAGGTCGTCGCGAGCGTCAGCTCGTCGAGGCCGTCGTCACCGCGGAAGACCGCCGCCGCCCGTCCCCGACCGGCGAAGACCCCGGCCATCAGCGGGGCGATGCGGGCGTCCGCGACCCCGACCGCGGCGTAGGTGGGCTGCCCGGGGTTGGTCAGCGGGCCGAGCGCGTTGAACACCGTCCCGACGCCGAGGCCCGAGCGAGCGGCCGCCGCGTGCCGCATCGACGGATGGAACGCCGCGGCGAAGCAGAAGGTGATCCCGACCCGGTCGGCGACCTCGGCCACCTGCTCCGGAGCCAGGGTGAGGTCGACGCCCAGCTCCTCGAGGACGTCGGCGGACCCCGACGACGAGGACGCCGCCCGGTTGCCGTGCTTGACGACCCGCAGACCCGTCGAGGCGATGACGACCGAGGCCATCGTCGAGATGTTCACCGAGTGCATCCGGTCCCCGCCGGTGCCGACGATGTCGGTGCTCGGGCCGGGGACCTCGATCCGGTGGGCGTGCTCGAGCATCATGTCGGCGAGGCCGCGGAGCTCCTCGACCGTCTCGCCCTTGGCCCGCAGCGCGACGAGGAAGCCGGCGAGCTGCACCGCCGAGGCCTCGCCACGCATCGTCTGGTCCATCGCCCAGCGGGCGGTGTCGGTGGTGAGGTCCTCACCGCGCAGCAGGGCCGAGAGCAGGTCCGGCCAGCTGGGGGCGCCGGACGCCGGGGTGGACACGCGGGTCAGCCGACGGTGACCCGCTCGCGGGCGAGGCGCGCGATGCCCTCGGCGACCGCGATCGGGTCGAGCGGGTGCGGGACGGCGTCGTCGGCGAGCGACCAGCCGGCCAGCCAGGCGTCCTGGGGGCGCCCGGTGAGCACGAGGACGGGCGGGCAGCGGAAGATCTCGTTCTTCAGCTGCCGGCACAGCCCGAGCCCGCCGACCGGGGTGGCCTCGCCGTCGAGGACGACGACGTCGACCCCGCCGGCGTCCATCGCCTCGATGACCGCCTCCGCGGTGGCGCACTCGTGCCACGACGCCACCTCGACGTCGCGGGCGGGCCGACGACCGGCCGCGGCGCGCACGGCGTCGCGGGTCGTGATGTCGTCGCTGTAGAGGAGCACCCGGACCCGGTGGATGCCGTCCGAGGACGACGACGTGGCCTGGCCCGCGGCAGCGTGCGAATCGGTCATGGAGGCATCGTAGCGAGGCACCGCCGTCCGCTCGGACGCGCCCGCTCACCGGGCGGGACACGCCGTGGGGAGGCGCTGTCGAGCCTTTCGGGGGGTCGGCTCGGCACGCGGCACGGGATGTCGGCATAATGCGGTGCGTGGCGACTACTGCAGCAGCTTCGGTCAAGCACGCGGGACCGGTCCCGTCGATCCCGGGTTCGGGCCCCGCGACGCGTCCGAACATGGTCGCGGTCGGCACCATGGTGTGGCTCTCCAGCGAGCTGATGTTCTTCGCGGCGCTGTTCGCGATGTACTTCACGCTCCGCGGTCACCTGCCCGACCTGTGGACCGACCACGCAGCCCTGCTCAACGTCCCCTTCGCGGCGGTCAACACCCTGATCCTCGTGGTGTCGTCGGTCTGGTGCCAGCTCGGCGTCCTCCAGGCCGAGCGCGGTGTCGTGTCCCGACCGGCCGGCACGAAGCTCACGCGCGTCAGCGCCTGGGGCATGCGCGAGTGGTACGTCCTCACCTACCTCTTCGGCGCGATCTTCATCGCCGGCCAGGTGTTCGAGTACGGGACGCTCGTCACCGAGGGCGTCACGCTGTCGTCCGACTCCTACGGGTCGATCTTCTACCTCGCCACCGGCTTCCACGGCATGCACGTCACCGGCGGGCTCATCGCCTTCCTCCTCATCCTCGGGCGCACCTTCACCACGCGCCGGTACACCCACGCCCAGGCCACCGGTGCGGTCGTCACGTCCTACTACTGGCACTTCGTCGACGTCGTCTGGATCGCCCTGTTCCTCATGATCTACGTCCTGAAGTAAGTTCTCCCGCACGCCGACTCGAACCGCAGCAGACGACAGGAAGCACTGTGAACGCACTGGCAGCCCGCCGCCGGCACCCGGCGGCGATCGCCGTCCTCCTCATGCTCGGCCTGTTCCTCACGGGCGCGGTCTACACCGCCGTCGCCCCCGAGCCCGCCGACGCGACGACCCAGGCCCTGCCGGCCCAGTCGGTCGCCGAGGGCAAGGCGCTCTTCCGCGCCAACTGCGCCTCGTGCCACGGCCTCAACGCCGAGGGCCGCTCCACCGGCAACGGCGACCAGATCGCGGGCCCGCCGCTCGCGGGGGTCGGTGCCGCGGCCGTCGACTTCCAGGTCGGCACCGGTCGCATGCCGATGACCCAGCCCGGCGTCCAGGCCGCGCGCTCCGACAGCGTGAAGTTCTCCGATGAGGAGATCGCCGCGATGGGCGCCTACGTCGCCTCGCTGGCCCCCGGCCCGAGCGTCCCGAGCGAGGAGGCCGTCGACCCCGCGATGGGTGACCCCGCCCTCGGCGGCGAGCTCTTCCGCGTGAACTGCGCGATGTGCCACAACTTCGCCGGCTCCGGCGGCGCCCTGACGCGGGGCAAGTACGCGCCCTCGCTGCGCGACGTCTCCGGCAAGCACGTCTACGAGGCGATGGTCTCGGGCCCGCAGAGCATGCCCGTCTTCAACGACGCCAACGTCACCCCCGAGAACAAGCGCGACATCATCGCCTTCCTCAACACGATCGACCAGCAGGAGAACCCGGGCGGTATGACGCTCGGCTCCCTCGGGCCGGTCACCGAGGGGCTCTTCGCGTGGGTCTTCGGCCTCGGCATCCTCGTCGGCTGCGCCGTCTGGCTCGGCTCCAAGGCCGCCTAGCCCTCCGTCCCCTTCCGTCGACGACAGATCGGTACACCGATGAACGAGCAGGACTCCCCCACCCACGGCACCGAGGTGACCGCGAGCGAGGGTCACGGCACGGCCGTGCGCCTCGACGGCGGCCACGTCGTCGGTGAGGGCGGCATCCCGGAGCGCTTCACCAACCCCGGGCTCCCCCACCACGTGCCGCGGATGGCCGACCTCGACGACTCGGCCGCCCGGCGCGCCGAGAAGCAGGTCGCCACCCTCTTCGGCATCTCCATCCTCGGCACGCTGCTGTTCATCGTCCTGTACTTCGCGCTCGACGTGAACCAGACCGTGTTCGTGCCGGGCGTCGGCGAGACCAGCGCCACGAACGCCGGGCTCGGGGTCGCCCTGGCGATGAGCCTGCTCGGCATCGGGTTCGGCGCGGTCCACTGGGCCAAGACCCTCATGCCCGACGAGGAGCAGGTCGAGGAGCGGCACCCGCTGCGGGCCGCCGACGCCGACCGCTCCGCGGTCGTCGAGATCCTCAAGGAGGGCGGCGCCGACGCCCAGATCACCCGCCGCCCGCTGGTCAAGTACACGCTCGGTGGGGCGCTCGGCCTCTTCGCCCTCCCCCTCGTCCTCCAGGTCGGCGGGTCCCTCGGGCCCATGCCGCGCAAGAGCCTGTCGCTCACCTGGTGGAACGGCGGCCCCAGCGGCCCCGGCGAGATCCCCGAGTTCAAGCCCATGCGGCTCATGAGGGACCCCGAGAACCTCCCGATCAAGGCCTCCGACGTCACGATCGGGTCGGTCGTCCACATCATGCCCGAGGGGCTGCTCCCCGACCCGAAGACCCACGAGGGTGGGGCCGAGAACCTCCTCGAGGAGAAGGCCAAGGCCGCGGTGCTCCTCATGCGCCTCGACCCGGCCCAGATCACCTCCCAGAAGGAGCTCGACTGGGGTTACCAGGGCATCGTCGCCTACTCGAAGATCTGCACCCACGTCGGCTGCCCGGTGGGCCTCTACGAGCAGCAGACCCACCACCTGCTCTGCCCGTGCCACCAGTCAACCTTCGACGTGACCCAGGACTGCAAGGTCATCTTCGGTCCCGCGAAGCGTCCACTGCCACAATTGAAGATCACCGTCGACGACGAGGGCTACCTCGTCTCCGCCCAGCCGTTCCGCGAGGCGGTCGGCCCGAGCTTCTGGGAGCGTGGCTGATGAGCACGTCCACCGCACGTCCTGCGGACGCGCTGCGCGACGGCGACCCCGTCCACGAGGCGCCGCCGTCCGCCGCCGCCCGCACCGTCGGTGGGCTCGCCGGCTGGGTCGACGACCGTACCGGCGCGGCCAAGCCGGTGCGCTACCTCATGAAGAAGGTCTTCCCCGACCACTGGTCGTTCATGCTCGGCGAGATCGCGATGTACTCGATGATCATCTGCCTGCTCACCGGGACCTTCCTCACCTTCTGGTACGTCCCGAGCGCCGGGCACATCGTCTACGACGGCTCCTACGTCCCGCTGCGGGGCGTGGAGATGTCGGAGGCGTACGCGTCGACGCTCAACATCAGCTTCGACATCAAGGGCGGTCTGATCATCCGCCAGATCCACCACTGGGCCGCGCTGATGTTCACCGTGGCCGTCGTGGTGCACATGTTCCGGGTGTTCTTCACCGGCGCCTTCCGCAAGCCGCGCGAGCTCAACTGGGTCTTCGGTTCGATCCTCGCCCTCCTGTCCATCATCGAGGGGTTCGCCGGCTACTCCCTGCCCGACGACCTGCTCTCCGGCACCGGCATCCGCGCCATGGCCGGGTTCGTCCAGACCGCCCCGGTGATCGGCTCCTACCTCGTCTACGGGATCTTCGGTGGGCCGTTCCCCGGTGAGATGATCATCCCGCGCCTGTACTCGGCGCACGTGCTGCTCATCCCCGCCATCCTCATCGGGCTCTTCACGGCGCACATCGGTCTGGTCTTCCTGCAGAAGCACACCCAGTTCCCCGGCCCGGGACGCACCAACGACAACGTCGTCGGCTACCCCGTGATGCCGGTGTACGCGGCGAAGGCCGGTGGCTTCTTCTTCATCGTCTTCGGTGTCATCGCCCTCATCTCGGCACTCGTCCAGATCAACCCGATCTGGGGCTACGGTCCGTACGACCCCTCCCCCGTCACCGCCGGGTCGCAGCCGGACTGGTACATGGGCTTCGCCGACGGCGCGCTCCGACTGCTGCCGGGGTGGCTGGAGTTCCACTTCTGGGGCTTCACCCTGTCGCTGAACATCGCGCTCGGCGCCCTCGTCCTGCTCCCGCTCGTGTACACCGTGCTCGGGGTCTACCCGTTCGTCGAGCGGTGGATCACCCGTGACGAGCGCGAGCACCACATCCTCCAGCGCCCCCGCAACGCCCCCGTCCGGACCGCGATCGGGATGGCCGGGATCACCGCCTACACGGTCTTCATGTTCGCCGCGGGCAACGACATCATGGCGATCAAGCTGGGGCTCTCGATCAACGACATCACGTGGTTCTTCCGGATCGGGCTCTTCGTCCTGCCCCCGATCGTGTTCTGGGTGACCAAGCGGACCTGCCTGTCGCTCCAGCGGCGGGACCGCGAGACCGTGCTCCACGGCCGCGAGTCCGGGACGATCATCCGCACGCCGGACGGCCGGTTCTTCGAGCGCCACGAGCCCCAGGTGCCCGAGGACCAGTGGCTGCTCGTGCAGCACGAGGCCGTCGCACCGCTCCAGCTCGAGCCCCAGGTCGACGAGCACGGTGTGGCCCGCCCGACGGCCCGCAAGGACCGCGCCCGCGCGGCCCTGTCCCGCTTCTACTACGCCGACGCGGTCAACCCGGTCACGCCGGCCGAGCTCGCCGCGGCCCACCACCACGGCGAGGAGACCGAGGCGATCGAGGCGCCGGAGTCCGCGCAGGAGATCGAGTCCACCCAGACGGCCGACCGGCACTGATCGAGGACCTCACGCCCGGGCGCCACGCCCTGCCCCGCAGCACGCCCGAGGCGCAGGGCGTGCCCTCAGCCGCGGTGCTCGCGATGGTCCGCCGGTGGGAGGAGCCGGGCCTCGAGCCGCACGGCCTGACCGTCCTGCGCCACGGGCACGTCGTCGCCGAGGCCTCGTGGGCGCCCTACCGGCCCGACGGAGTGCAGCTCGTCTACTCGGTGAGCAAGACCTTCACCGCCTGCGCCGTGGGGTTCGCCGTCGACGAGGGGCTGCTGCGCCTCGAGGACCGCGTCGTCGACCTCTTCCCCGACGCGGCGCACGCGGCCGGCCCCCGTGCCCGGGCGCTGACGGTGCACGACCTCCTCGCGATGCGCACGGGCCACCGGGCCGACACGCTCGTGTGGCGTGCCAGCCCGCCCGCGTCCTTCCCGGCCACCTTCCTCGCGCAGGAGCCGGAGGAGGAGCCCGGCTGGTTCGTCTACCACAACGGCGCCACCCTCCTGGCGGCGCTGGCCGTCCAGCAGCGCAGCGGGGAACGCCTGCTCGACTACCTCCGCCCGCGCCTGCTCGACCCGCTGGGCATCGACGACGCCGCGTGGACCTCCGAGGGTGGTCTCGACCTCGGCTACTCCGGCCTGCACGTGAGGACGGAGGCCCTCGCCCGGCTCGGCGAGCTGGTGCTGCGCGGTGGCACGTGGCAGGGCCGCCCGGTGCTGCCCACGGGCTGGTCGGACCGGATGACCACCCTCCACACCGACACCGCGCACCACCCCGAGACCGCCGACTGGCAGCAGGGCTACGGCTACCAGATGTGGCGCTGCCGCCACGACGCGGTGCGCGCGGACGGGGCGTACGGGCAGTTCGCCGTCGTCGTGCCCGGCCAGGACCTCGTCGTCGCGCTCACCTCGTGCACCGAACGCACCCAGGAGACCCTCGACGCGGTCTGGGAGGAGCTGCTCCCGGCCCTCGCCGCGGACGCACTCCCCGCCGACGACGCCGCGCACCGGGCGCTCACCGACCACTTGGCGAGCCGCGCCCTCCCGGCGCCCACCTCGCAGGGCCCCGCGCCCGGAGCGGGCCCGTGGCGGTTCGCGCACGAGCCCACCGAGGAGCTGCCGGGCCTGCGTGCGGTCGAGGTCCGCCGCGCCGGCGCCGGGTGGACCCTCGTCGTCGAGGACGACCACGGCCGCCTCGAGGTCCCTTGCGGCGAGGGCACGTGGCCCGCGGCCACGGAGGACGACCCGTGGGTCGCGACCGGCGGCTGGACCCCCGAGGGGGCCTGGGAGGCCCGGGTGGTCGCCACGCAGACCCCGCACGCCCTGGAGCTGCGCTGCGCCGAGGGTCGCGCCGAGGCCACGTGGAACGGCGTCCCGCTGCAGAGCCTCCACCTGCCCGTCCTGCGCGCCCCGAGGAGCTGAGGCAGCCCGTGGAGCCGATCGACGGCGCCGCCTTCGACGCGATCGTGGAGGACGCCCTCGACGAGGTCCCCGAGGAGCTGATGGCGATGCTCGACAACGTCGTCTTCCTCGTCGAGGACGAACCCCCGGCCGACGACCGCGACCTGCTCGGGTTCTACGACGGGGTGCCGCTCACCGAGCGCGGTGACCCGTGGGGCGGCGGCGGGCTCCCCGACCGCATCGTGCTCTTCCGCGGCCCGCTGACCCGGATGTGTGCGGACCTCGAGGAGCTGACCGACGAGATCGCCGTGACCGTGGTGCACGAGATCGCCCACCACTTCGGCATCGACGACGCCGCGCTCCACGAGCTCGGCTGGGGCTGACGCCCACCCCGGCGCAGCGCGGCCGGGCCGCGGGTCAGAGGGCGTTCTGGCCCTTCCAGTACTCGAACGTCCAGCCGACCAGTGCCGGGACGGCGAAGAAGGCGCCGATGATGAAGAGCCACCACCCGACGGCCAGCCCGAGGAAGCACGTGGCCGCCGCGGCCCCGAGGAAGAGCGGCTGCCAGCTGTGCGGGCTGAAGAAGCCGTACTCGCCCTGGATCTCGTCGATGTCGCCGAGCGGGTCGTCCGAGGGGTCGCGCTCGAGCTTGCGGCGCGTCATCCAGAGGTACCAGGCGATCATGAAGCCGAGCAGCCCGGCGAGCAGGAGCGCCAGGGCGCCGACCCACTCGACCCCGAGCTCGGTCGTCGAGGTCCAGTACCAGTAGATGGCCGACACCACGAAGCCGAAGACCCCGACGATCAGACCGATCCGTTCCATCGCCCGCATCGTTCAGCGCCCTCCGTCGGTCGTGGTGTCGGTCTCCTCGACGAACGCCGCGTCGTCGAGGTCGGCGGGGCCGAGTGCCGAGACGAGCGAGCTGTCCTTGGTGTGCGCGGCGTCGGGCATGCCACCCGGTGCGGCCTCTGGGTGGTGCAGGTCGAAGGCCGGACGCTCCGAGCGGATCCGCGGGATCCGGTCGAAGTTGTGCCGCGGCGGCGGGCACGAGGTGGCCCACTCGAGCGAGGCACCGTAGCCCCAGGGGTCGTCGGTCTCGACGAGCGGCGCCGTCTTCCAGGTCTTCCACACGTTGTAGAAGAACGGGATCATCGAGAGCCCGAGCAGGAACGCCCCGGCCGTCGAGATCTGGTTGCCCAGGGCGAAGCCGTCCTCGGGCAGGTAGTCGGCATAGCGCCGGGGCATGCCCTGCACGCCGAGGAGGTGCTGCACGAAGAAGGTCGTGTGGAAGCCGATGAAGAGCATCCAGAAGTGGATCTTGCCGAGCTTCTCGTCGAGCATCCGCCCGGTGAGCTTGGGCCACCAGAAGTAGAAGCCGGCGAACATCGCGAACACGACGGTGCCGAAGACCACGTAGTGGAAGTGGGCGACGACGAAGTAGCTGTCGGAGAGCTGGAAGTCCAGCGCCGGGCTCGCGAGGATGACACCCGTCAGGCCGCCGAAGAGGAAGGTGACGAGGAAGCCGAGCGCCCAGTACAGGGGCGTCGCGAACTCGAGCTTGCCGCCCCACATCGTGCCGATCCAGTTGAAGAACTTCACACCGGTCGGGACCGCGATGAGCATCGTCATGATCGCGAAGAACGGCAGCAGCACCTGGCCGGTGACGTACATGTGGTGGGCCCAGACGCTGACCGAGAGGGCCGCGATGGCGATCGTCGCGTAGACGAGGGTCTTGTAGCCGAAGATCGGCTTGCGCGAGAACACCGGGAGGATCTCGGAGATGATCCCGAAGAACGGCAGCGCGATGATGTAGACCTCGGGGTGGCCGAAGAACCAGAACAGGTGCTGCCAGAGCAGCGCCCCACCGCTCTCTGGAGCGAAGATCTGGGCCCCGAACCGCCGGTCCGCGCCGAGGGCGAACAGCGCCGCCGCGAGGGCCGGGAACGCGATGAGCACGAGGATCGAGGTGACGAGCACCGTCCACGTGAACATCGGCATCCGGAACATCGTCATGCCGGGCGCACGCATCGTGAGGATCGTGGTGATGAAGTTGACCGCACCGAGGATGGTGCCGAAGCCGGCCAGCGCGAGGCCGAAGACCCAGAGGTCACCACCGACGCCGGGGCTGTAGGTGGCGTCCGAGAGCGGGGCGTAGGCGAACCAGCCGAAGGCCGCGGCACCGTTCGGGGTGAGGAACCCCGCGCCGGCGATGAGGCCGCCGAAGAGGTAGAGCCAGTAGGCGAACATGTTGAGCCGCGGGAACGAGACGTCCGGCGCCCCGATCTGCAGCGGCATCAGCGCGTTGGCGAACCCGGCGAACAACGGCGTCGCGAAGAGCAGCAGCATGATCGTGCCGTGCATCGTGAACAGCTGGTTGTACTGGTTCGGGTTGTCGACGATCTGCAGCCCCGGCTCCGCGAGCTCGGCGCGGATGACCAGGGCCATGACGCCACCGAGGAGGAACCAGATGAACGAGGTGATGAAGTAGAGGTTGCCGATGACCTTGTGGTCGGTCGTCGTCATCCACTTCACGACCGTGGCCCCGGGGGCGAGGCGCTTGCTGCGCGCCGGCGCAGCAGCCGCCTCACGCAGCATCGTCGTGTCGGTCGCGGCGCTCATCAGTTCCCTCCGCCGGGCTGGACGTTCTGGCCGTTCATCAGTTCCGCCCGGTTGAGCGTGTTGTTGAGCAGGCCGGTCTGGTCGGCCGCCCGCAGGTCGGCCATGTGCTGGTCGTACTCCTGGCGGGAGACGACCTTGACGTTGAACAGCATCTGGGAGTGGTAGGCGCCGCACAGCTCGGCGCACTTGCCCTTGAACTGGCCCTCCTGCGTCGGCACGACCTGGAACCGGTTGACCCGGCCCGGGACCATGTCCATCTTCTGGAGGAACGCGGGGATCCAGAACGAGTGGATGACGTCGCGCGAGGTGAGGACGAACTCGACCCGCTCGTCGACGGGGAGGTACAGCGTGGGGATGGTCTCCTCCGCGCCCGGCTCACCCGTGAGGATCGCCTGGGTGCCGACCTCGTGCACGTCGTCCTCGAGGTAGTTGAAGTCCCAGCTCCACTGCTTGCCGATGACGTTGACGGTGACGTCGGGCTTCGTCGAGGTGTCGACGAGGGCCGACTCGTCACGCGCCGTGTAGTAGAAGAACACGACGACCATGAGCATCGGGACGACCGTGTAGAGGATCTCGATCGGGATGTTGTACCGGAGCTGCACGGGGAGCTCGGTGTCGTCCTGGTGGCGGCGGTACGCGACGACGCACCAGACGATGAGGCCGATGACGAGCAGGCCCACCCCGATGAGGGTGATCCAGGCGCCGATCCACAGGGTCGTGACGCGGTCGCCACCCTCGGTGACGGCCGGTGGCAGCCAGCCGGTGGACGCGTTGCCGCGCAGCTCGCCGCTGGCGCACCCACCGAGGGTGCTCAGGGCCAGCGCGCCGAGGAGGGCCCGGGTGCCGAGCCGGCGACCGGGGCGACGGGGCGTGGAGAGGTCGTGCTGGCGCACCGCTGCACCCTTCGTGTCGGGACGAGTGGACGATCGCAGCAAACCCTACTGCACCCCCTCCGATCCGGGCATGCAGGGGGGCTACCGTCGAGCCGTGGCGCACACCACTGTTGAAGCTTCTCCGGAGCCCCCCGCGCGGGGTGTCCTCGACGCCTCCCGCGGCCCGGTGCACCCCCTCGCCGCCGGGACCCTCCACGCGGCCGTCGACGCGGCGTGGGCGGACCCCACCCGGCTGCACGCCCCGGGCCGGGCGGCCCGCGGGCTGCTCGACACCGCCCGGGACGTGCTCGCCGGGGCGCTCGGCGTCCGGCCGGGCGAGCTGTCGGTCCACGCCAGTGCGGAGGACGCCCTGGCCGTCGGGCTGGAGGGGCTGCGGCACGCCCGCCGCCGGGTCGGTGCGCGGGTGGTCCTGGCGGGCGCGGAACGGTCCGTGCTGCTCCTGTCCGCGGGACCGGACGCGCACCCGCTGCCGGTGGACCGGGTGGGCCGGGTCGACCCGGAGTCCTTCGCGACGGCGCTGGGCGCGCCGGACGTCGCGGCTGCCGTGCTCCAGACGGCGAACGGGGAGGTGGGGACCCGCCAGCCGGTCGCCGCGGTCGACGCGGCGGCCCGGGAGGCGGGGGTCCCGCTGCTCCTCGACGCCACCGCGTCGCTCGGCCGCGACCCCCTCGGCCCCCTCGGGTCGGTCGTCGTCGCGGATGCCGCCTCGTTCGGCGGCCCGCCCCTCGGGCTGCTCGGCGTGCGCGCCGGGACGCGCTGGTCGCTCCCCGGGCCGCGGCGGGAGGCCGAGCAGGGGCGCGCCCTCGCGGCCCCCTGGGTCCCCGTCGTCCTCGCCGCCGCCGAGGCCTGGCGCCAGAGCGAGGCCGCGGCGGCCGACGACGCGCGCGCCGCACGCGTCCTCGTCGAGCAGGTGCGCGCGGCCGCCGCCGGGGTGCCGGACGTCGAGGTCCTCGGAGACCCCGACGACCGGCTCCCCCACGTGGTGACCTTCAGCGTGCTCCTCGCCGACGGCGAGGCCCTCGTCGACGAGCTGGCCCGCCGGGGGCTCGCCGTGGCCTCCGGCTCGGCCTGCACCTCGAGCGCGCTCCGGCCGAGCCACGTGCTCGCGGCGATGGGCGTGCTCACCCACGGGAACGTGCGGATCGTCCTCCCCCTGGCCTCGGTCTCCCCCGGGCGGGCGGACGACGTCGGTCGGCTGTGCGCGGAGCTGGGCGACGCCGTCACGGCCGTGCGCCACCGGATGGGGACCGAGGGCCTGTGAGCGACCCGACGCCCTCCCGGCCCGAGGTCCTCGACGCGCGCGGCACCCGGTGCCCGGTGCCGGTCATCCGGGTCGCGCGGGTGGCCCGCGACCTCTCCCCCGGTGCGACCGTCGTCCTGCTCGCCGACGACGTCGCCGCCCGCTCCGACGTCCCGGCGTGGGCCCGAATGCGCGGGCACGCCGTGACCCTGGAGGACGAGGGCGGGTGGACCCGCTACACCGTGCTCGTCGGGGGTGGCTCGACCACCGACGCGAGGTCCACCTGAGGGGCCTCGAGCGCGACGGCGAGCCGCCGCAGGTACTCCTCGCGCGGCCACTCCTGCGCCCCGAGCCGGCGCAGGTGGTCGGTGGCCCACTGGACGTCGACGACCCGCCGCGGGTCGCCGTCGGCGGTGAAGCGCCGCACCAGCGCGACGAGGGCCACCTTGGAGGCGTCCCGGGCCCGGTGGAACATCGACTCCCCCGCGAACAGGCCGCCGACCGAGACGCCGTAGAGGCCACCGACGAGCTCGCCGTCCTGCCAGGTCTCGACGCTGTGGGCCCAGCCCAGCTCGTGGAGGCGCGTGTAGGCGTCCGCCACCTCGGTCGTGATCCAGCGGCCCTCGCGCGAGGGGTCGGCGCACGCGTCGACGACCTCGGCGAACGCGGTGTCGACGCGGACCTCGAAGCGGGCCATGGCCTTGCGGAGGGAGCGGCGCACCCGCAGCGACTCGGGCGGGATGACCCCGCGCGGGTCCGGCGACCACCAGCCGATGGTCCCGTGCCCGTGCCGCCCCAGGCCCATCGGGAAGAGCCCGAGCCGGTAGGCCTCCAGGAGGGTGCCCGGCTCGAGGTCGGCCCCGGCGGCGACGAGGTCGTCACCGGGGGTCGCCCGGGCGGCGTCGAGGAGCCAGGGGGTCGGTGGCGGGTCGACGGGAGGGAAGACCACGGTCGCCCGCGTCAGTCCCGGGCGCACCGCACGAGCGGGGCGATCTCGGCCGCCGCGTCCGCGCCGTAGGCGGTGGAGAACCGCTCGAGGAAGGCGGCGCGACCGACGACGTACTCCTGCGTGCCGACCGTCTCCAGGACGTGGGCGGCGAGGACCGACCCGATCTGGGCGCAGCGCTCGTGCCCGAGCCCGCCGGCGAGCCCGACGAGGAAGCCGGCCCGGAACGCGTCGCCGACCCCGGTGGGGTCCACCCGCTCGACCTCGCCGGCGACCGGGACGTGGATCGGCGCCTCGCCGCGGGTGCGGATCTCGGCGCCCTGCTTGCCGAGGGTGATGACGCGCGTCGTGACGCGGTCGTCGATCTCCTCCTGGCTCCAGCCGGTCTTGGTCGAGGTGAGGTGCGACTCGTACTCGTTGGTGATGAGGTAGTCGGCGCCGTCGACGAGCTTGCGGATGAAGGGGCCGTCGGCGAACGCCAGCTGCTGGGACGGGTCGGCGACGAACGGGATGCCCCGGCTCCGGCACTCGTCGGTGTGCCGCAGCATCGCCTCCGGGTCGTCGGCACCGATGAGCACGAGGTCCAGGCCCCACCGGTCGTGGATCGGGCCGAGCTCGATCATCCGGGCCTCGGACATCGCCCCCGCGTAGAAGGTGGCGATCTGGGCCATGTCGTCGTCGGTGGTGCAGACGAACCGGGCCGTGTGCTGGGTGTCGGAGACGTGGACGTGGTCGGTGACGACGCCGTGGCGGGTCAGCCAGGACCGGTAGTCCGCGAAGTCCTCCCCGGCGGCGCCGATGAGGATCGGGCGCGCCCCGAGGACCGCCATCCCGAAGCAGATGTTGCCCGCGATGCCACCCCGCCGGATGTCGAGCTGGTCGGCGAGGAAGCTCACCGAGATCTTGTCGAGCTGCTCGACGACGAGGGAGTCGGCGAAGCGGCCCTTGAAGGTCATGAGGTGGTCGGTCGCGATGGACCCGGTGACGGCGATCTGCACCCGAGCAACCTACCCGCCCCCGGACACGCGGACGGGCCCGGGCCACGTGGTGTGGCCCGGGCCCGTCCGGGTGGATCAGCCGAAGCTGTCGCCGCAGGCGCAGGAGCTGCCCGCGTTGGGGTTGTCGATGGTGAAGCCCTGCTTCTCGATGGTGTCCGAGAAGTCGATGGTCGCGCCCTCGAGGTACGGGGAGCTCATCCGGTCGACGACGACCTCGACACCGTCGAAGTCGCGGACGAGGTCACCGTCGAGGGTGCGCTCGTCGAAGTAGAGCTGGTAGATCAGGCCCGAGCATCCGCCGGGCTGGACGCCGACGCGCAGGCGGAGGTCGTCGCGACCCTCCTGCGCGAGCAGGGACGCGACCTTGCCGGCGGCCACGTCGGTGAGGACGACGCCGTGCGTCGCGACCTCGGTGGTGGCCTCGGTGGTCTGGAGCTGGTCGCTCATGGAGAGGACTCCTCGGTGCTGTCGTGGAGGTGGCGGGCGGCCCGGTCTGGGGGTGCAACCCGTGGCGGGCCTCCGGTGTTCCCGGACTCCTTCAGGATACGTCGCCGCACCGACTCCCGGGGCCACGGGAGGTCAGGCGGGCGTCAGCGCCCCGGCGACCAGGTCCGCGCGACCCGGGCGGTGCGGCTCCGCAGCGTCGCCACGGGGTCGGCGACCATCGCCTCGACCTCGTGCGGCTGGTCCGCGACGGCGTAGCAGCCGGCGAGGCCGGTCGTCATCGTCTCGCGGCGCCCGACGAGGACCTCCCCCGCGACGACGACGACCGGGCGGGCCGCGGCCGTCGCGGCCTCGGCGACCCCGGAGACCACCGAGCCGCGCAGCGAGGTCCAGTCGAGGCGGTCGGTGGCCGTGACGACGAGGTCGCTCCCGGCGACCGCGACGTCGAAGGCGGTGACGCGCAGCACCTCGCCGACCGCGCCGACCTGCCGCGCCCCGAGGGCGAGGAGCGCGAACCCGAGCCCGCCGGCGGCTCCGGCGCCGAGCTCTCGGTCGAGGCGCCGCGGGGCGCCGCTCAGCAGGTCGAGCGGCGGCTGCGGGAGGGACCGGGCGAGCAGGTCGGTGAAGTGGCCGAGGGCGTACTCGAGGGCCTGCGCCTGCTCGGCCGAGGCGCCCTTGCGCGGTGCCTCGACGGCGCTCGCGCCCGAGAGCCCGAGGAGCGGGGTCGTCTCGTCGGTCGCGAGGACGAGCTCGACCTCCGCGTAGCGGTCGAGGACGGCCGGGAGCCCGGCGAGCGCGTCCGCCGGGGCGTCCCGCAGCGCCAGGCCCCCACGGGCCAGGGCCGGGGCCGGCCCCGCACCGAGGGCGGCCAGCATCCCGGCGCCCGCGTCGTTCGTCGAGCCGCCGCCGACCCCGACGACGATGCGCCGTGCCCCCTCCGCGAGGGCGGTCTCCAGGAGCGCCCCGACGCCCCACGTGCTCGTGAGGCCGGGGTCCCGCTCGTCGGCTCCGAGCAGGTGCAGCCCCGTCGCCTGGGCGGCCTCGACGTAGGCCGTGCGGCGTCCGCCCTCGTCGACGACCAGCACCGCGCCGGGGACCTCGCGGCCGAGGGGGTCGCTCACGGTCACCGCGACGGTCGTCCCCCCGAGGGCGCGCTCGAGCACGTCGAGGAACCCCGGACCACCGTCGGAGAGCGGCAGCACCCGGAGGTCGTCGTGGGGGGCGCCGTCGGCCCAGCCCTGGGCCATCGCGGCGGCCGTCTGGGTGGCGCCGAGGGTCGACCCGAAGGTGTCGGGGGCGATCAGCACGCGCACGACGCCGAGGGTATCGGGCCCGCTGCCGCGGGGCCCCTCCGGTGTCGGTGGTCGGGCGTGGCTTGTCGACGTGCAGCACTCGGGGCACGCCGACATCATCCGGGAGTCGATCGACGGGCAGAGGACGATGGGGTGAGCACCTAGGATCGGAGGGTGACGACCACGACCGGCACGCCCCAGCACGCCCCCCTCCCCCTGCTCGTCCTCGGGCAGGGCCGCGACCTCGAGAGCGAGCGGGGTGTCGAGTGTCCCGGCGACCTCCCGGCCCCCTCGGACCCCGGCCTGGTCGAGCGCGCCCGGGCCGCCCGGGCCGCGCTCGGCGACCGCGCCTTCATCCTCGGCCACCACTACCAGCGCGACGAGGTCATCGAGTTCGCCGACGTCACGGGCGACTCCTTCAAGCTCGCGAAGGAGGCCGCGGCCCGGCCGGACGCCGAGTACGTCGTGTTCTGCGGCGTCCACTTCATGGCCGAGTCCGCCGACATCCTCACGGCCGACACCCAGACGGTCGTCCTCCCGGACCTCGCCGCGGGCTGCTCGATGGCCGACATGGCCGCGATCGACCAGGTCGAGGAGTGCTGGGACGAGCTCGTCGAGGCCGGGGTCGCCGGCTCCACCGTGCCGGTCACCTACATGAACTCCTCCGCCGCCATCAAGGCCTTCACCGGCCGGCACGGCGGCACCATCTGCACGTCCTCCAACGCGAAGACCGCGCTCACCTGGGCTCTGGAGCAGGCGGGCGAGGGCGGCAAGGTGCTCTTCCTGCCCGACCAGCACCTCGGCCGCAACACCTATGCCCGCGACCTCGGTGGCGCCCTCGAGGACTGCGTCGTCTGGGACCCGCACCGCCCGATGGGCGGGCTGACCCCGGAGCAGCTGCGGGACGCGACGATGATCCTCTGGCGCGGCCACTGCTCCGTGCACGGCCGGTTCTCCGTCGAGGCCGTCGAGGCCGCCCGCCGCGAGATCCCCGACGTCAAGGTCATCGTCCACCCCGAGTGCCGCCACGAGGTCGTCGAGCTCGCCGACGAGGTGGGCTCGACCGAGAAGATCATCCAGACCGTCGCCGCGGCACCGCCCGGGACGGCGTGGGCCGTGGGCACCGAGCTCAACCTCGTGCGGCGCCTGGCCGCGCAGTTCCCGGAGCAGCGGATCGTCTTCCTCGAGAAGAACGTCTGCTACTGCTCGACCATGAACCGGATCGACCTGCCGCACCTCGTGTGGGCACTGGAGTCGCTCGTCGCCGGACGGGTGGTCAACGCCATCCGCGTCGACCCGGACACCTCGCACCACGCGCGGGTCGCCCTCGACCGGATGCTCGCTCTCCCCGGCGAGACCCACACGGACTGACCCCGCCGGCGGGGAGGTCCGGAAGCGGGGAGTTCGGGAGGCGGGACCGGAGGGGTCAGTGGCCGCCGCCGAGGTGCCCGGCGAGCCGGTCGTGCCGGTCCAGGCTGTGCCCCTCGAGGCCGATGACCTCGGCGGTCTTGCCCTTGCTCGCGTAGCGGGTGACGACGGCGTCGAGGGCCGCGACGCTCGAGGCGTCCCAGACCCGTGCCGCGCTGAGGTCGACGACGACCCGTGCCGGGTCGCCGACGTAGTCGAACTGGGTGACGAGGTCGTTGCTCGAGGCGAAGAACAGCTCGCCCTCGACGGCGTAGACCTTGGTGTCCGGCTCGTCGGTCGGGACCTCGACCACGCGGGTCAGGTGGGCGACCCGGCGGGCGAACATCACCATCGCGGAGAGCACCCCGACGGCGACGCCGATGGCGAGGTTGGAGGTGAGCACGACGACCGCGACGGTCACGATCATCACGCCGGTCTCGCTCTTGGGCATCCGGCGCAGCGTCCTGGGCTGGATGCTGTGCCAGTCGAAGGTGCCGACCGAGACCATGATCATCACCGCGACGAGGGCGGCCATCGGGATGAGCCCGACGACGTCACCGAGGACGACGACGAGCACGAGGAGGAAGACGCCGGCGAGGAAGGTCGAGATCCGGGTCCGGGCGCCCGAGGCCTTGACGTTGATCATCGTCTGGCCGATCATCGCGCAGCCACCCATCCCGCCGAAGAAGCCGGTGATGACGTTCGCGGCGCCCTGGCCCCAGGACTCGCGGGTCTTGCTCGAGTGGGTGTCGGTGATCTCGTCGACGAGCTTGGCCGTCATCAGCGACTCCATGAGCCCGACGAACGCCATGCCGAGGGCGTAGGGGCCGATGATCCGCAGCGTCTCCATCGTGAAGGGCACGTCCGGCAGGACGAAGCCGGGGAGGCTGTCCGGCAGCGCGCCCTCGTCGCCGACGGTCGGGACCGCGAGGGACACGGCCACGGTCACGAGGGTGAGACCGACGATCGCCACGAGCGGCGCGGGCACCGCCGTCGTGAGCCGCGGCAGCAGGACGATGACGACGAGGGCCGCCGCGACGAGGACGTAGACCATCCACGGGACGCCGACGAGGTGCGGTACCTGCGCGAGGAAGATGAGGATCGCCAGCGAGTTGACGAAGCCGACCATCACCGAGCGCGGCACGAAGCGCATGAGGCGGGCCACGCCGAGCAGTGCCAGGGCGACCTGGATGAGGCCGCCGAGGATGACCGTCGCGAGGAGGTAGTCGAGGCCGTACTCGCGGACCACGGGCGCGATGACGAGCGCGATGGCTCCGGTCGCCGCCGAGATCATCGCGGGGCGGCCGCCGAGGAACGCGATGGACACCGCCATCGTGAACGACGCGAAGAGGCCGACCCGGGGGTCGACGCCGGCGATGATCGAGAACGAGATCGCCTCGGGGATCAGCGCGAGGGCGACGACGAGGCCGGCGAGGACCTCGGTGCGCAGCTTGCGCGGGGAGCGCAGGGCCGAGCGGACCGAGGTGGTCTCCTCCTCGTGGGGGAAGGGGGTGAACTCGGTCGTCGCGGCGAGGGGGGCGGGTCGTGACACGGGGTACTCCGGGGTCGGTGCGGTGGTCGCCCCGGTGGGTCGGGGCCGGCCCGGCACGACGGCGTGCAGGACGGGAGGTCGGGGGCGCGCGTCAGCGAGGGATCACGAGCGCAGCCCTGCGATCCTAGCGGCGGGCCCGGCGCCGACCCCAATCGTGTCCGCGCCGGAGCCGCGACGACGTCAGGGGTGGACGAGGCCGTCCGGCCCCACGTGCGGGTTGTGGGCGGGGTCGACCCGCTCCCCCTCCGGTGGCGGGCCGGGCGGGGTGCCGTCACCGAACGGGCGCCCACCGAGGACCTCCCGGCCGTGGGGCGTGCCCCATCCCGCGAGGTCGGGACCCCCCGGCACGATCCCGGTGGGGTTGATGTCGCGGTGGACCTCGTAGTAGTGGCTCTTGATGTGGGCGAAGTCCGTCGTGTCGCCGAACCCCGGCGTCTGGAAGAGGTCGCGGGCGTAGGCCCACAGGACCGGCATCTCGGCGAGCCGGCTCCGGTTGCACTTGAAGTGCCCGTGGTAGACGGGGTCGAAGCGGGCCAGCGTCGTGAAGAGCCGGACGTCGGCCTCGGTGATGGTCTCGCCCATGAGGTAGCGCCGGTCGGCGAGCCGCTCCTCGAGCCAGTCGAGCGCGGTCCAGAGCCGGTCGTACGCCGCGTCGTAGGACGCCTGCGTCCCGGCGAACCCGCAGCGGTACACGCCGTTGTTGACCTCGGTGTAGACCCGCTGCATCACCTCGTCCATCTCGTCGCGCAGCGGCTCCGGGTAGAGGTCGGGCGCCCCGTCGCGGTGGTGCGCGCGCCACTGGGTCGACAGGTCCAGGGTGAGCTGCGCGAACGCGTTCGTCACGACCTTCCCGCTCGCGACCTCGACGAGCGCCGGCACCGTGATGCCGCGCGGGTAGCCGGCGACGCGGGCCTCGTAGGCGTCCTTGAGGCGCGGGACGCCGAGCACCGGGTCGACCCCGCCGGGGTCGAGGTCGAAGGTCCACGAGTCGGCGTCGTGGGTGGGCCCGCAGATGCCCATCGAGAGGGCGTCCTCGAGCCCCAGCAGCCGCCGGACGATGATCGCCCGGTTGGCCCAGGGGCAGGCGCGGGCGACGACGAGGCGGTACCGGCCGGCCTCGACCGGCCACTCCCCCTCACCGGTGCCTGCGGTCGTGACCCGGTCCTCGAGGTAGTTCGTGTCGCGCTGGAAGTCGTCCTCGACGTAGCTGCCCTGGGCCATCGGTGGGTCCTGTCTCGGCGGGTCGGTGGTCAGCGGGGCAGGGCGCCGAGGCGGGCGAGGAGGAGGGCCTCGGCGAGGCACACCCGCTCGAACTCCTCGAGGTGGAGGGACTCGTTGGCGCCGTGGGCCCGGGTGTCGGGGTCCTCGACGCCGGTCACGAGGATCGCCGCGTCGGGGAAGCGCTCCGCGAAGGCCGCGACGAAGGGGATGGACCCGCCCACCCCGATGTCGACGGGCTCGGTGCCCCACGCGTCGGCGAACGCCGCCCGGGCCTGGTCGTAGACGGGACCGTCGGCGTCGGCCGCGAAGCCCAGGCCCCGCTCCTCGAGCTCGACCTCGACCTTCGCGCCCCACGGGGCGTGCTCGAGCAGGTGGGTCCGCAGCAGCTCGAACGCCGCGAGGTCGTCCTGCTGCGGCGCCAGGCGCATCGAGATCTTGGCGCGGGCCGAGGGCACGAGGGTGTTCGAGGACCGCTCGATGGTCGGGGCGTCGAGGCCGATCGTCGTGATCGCCGGCCGGGTCCACAGCCGGGACAGCAGGGTCCCGCTGCCGATGACCTCGACACCGTCGAGCAGCCCGGACTCGGCCCGCAGCCGCTCCTCGGGGTAGTCGAGGTCCGAGGCCTCGCCGGCGTCCAGCCCGGCGACCGCGACGTCGCCGGCGTCGTCGTGCATCGTCGCGAGGAGGCGCACGAGCGCGGTGATGGCGTCCGGTACGGCGCCGCCGAACATCCCCGAGTGGATGCCGTGGTCGAGGGTCGTGACGGTGAGGACGACCCGGATCATCCCGCGCAGCGTCGTCGTGAGCGCCGGCTCCCCCACGTCCCAGTTCTGGCTGTCGGCGAGCACGATCGCGTCGGCGCGCAGTCGCTCCCCGTGCCGCTCGAGGATCGTCGGCAGCGAGTCCGAGCCGATCTCCTCCTCACCCTCGACGAACACCGTGACGCCGACGGGGAGGTCGTCGCCGTGGGCGCGGAGCGCGGCGACGTGGGCCATCACGCCGGCCTTGTCGTCGGCGGCACCCCGGCCGTAGAGCCGGCCGTCGCGCTCGGTCGGCTCGAACGGCGGGCTGTCCCAGAGCGCGTCGTCACCGGGCGGCTGGACGTCGTGGTGGGCGTAGAGCATCACGGTGCGCGAGCCGGGCGGGCCGGGGCGGTGGCCGATGACCGCGGGGCGCCCGCCCTCGCGGACGATCTCGACCTCGAGGCCCTCGGCGCGCAGCAGGGCCGCGGTGGCCTCGGCACTGGCCTCGACGTGGGACTGGTCGAAGGCGGAGAGCGAGACGGAGGGGATGCGGGTCAGCGCCTCGAGGTCGGCCCGCACCCCGGGCATGAGCCCGCGGACACGGTCGCGCAGTGAGCTGGTCTGGTCGTCAGGGAGCACGTCGGTCACGCCCACCGACCCTACCCACCGGCGGGCCGACGCGGGGCGGCCGCTCCCGGGCCTCGACGACCGACCTCGCGCGACCACCTAGAGTTGGCTCCGTGTTCGGACGTAGCAAGTCGAGTGACCAGGCCACCGCGGAGGAGGCGCACCCCCAGCGGGAGGGCGCCAAGAACCGCCCGACGCCCAAGCGGCGCGACCGCGAGGCCGCCCGGCGCCAGCCGCTCGTGGTCGCCGACCGCAAGCAGGCCCGCCAGATCGAGCGGCAGAAGCGCCGCGAGCAGGTCGCGAGGACCCGCCACGCGCTCGCGACCGGCGACGAGGCCGGCCTCCCCCCGCGTGACAAGGGCCCGGTGCGCCGCTACACGCGCGACTACGTCGACGCCCGCCGCAACCTCGGCGAGTTCCTCCTGCCCATCATGTTCGTCGTGCTCGCCCTCTCCCTCGTCCGCCAGCAGACGATCTTCACGATCAGCATCGTGCTCACGTGGGGCTCGGTCCTCGCCGTCGTCATCGACACCGTGCTCATGTGGCGCGGCCTCAAGGGGCGGCTCACCGAGAAGTTCGGCGCCGACGCGATCCCGCGGGGCACCCTCTCGTACGCCGTGATGCGCGTGTTCCAGATGCGCCGCTCGCGCCAGCCCAAGCCGCAGGTGAACCGGGGGCAGTACCCCTCCTGAGGGGCCCGCCCGGCCCGTCAGCCGGTGCCCGCGGGCGTCGCGGCGAGCGCCTCCCGCGCCAGGCACAAGGCGGACCGCATCGTCCCGTACCCCTTGCCGGCGAGCGGTGAGTCGTCCCGGCCGGCGACGTCCGCACACCCGGCGGGTGACCCACCGCCGGTGACGACGCCCTCGGGGTCGACCGCCGTCTCTCCCGCGCAGCCGTCCGCGGACAGTCGCGGCAGGCCGGCCGGGACCACCTGGTCGTCACGGGCGCAGCGCAGGGTCTGCAGCGACTCGTCCGACAGGACCCAACCGAGCGGTGCGGCGATCGAGGGCCGGGTCGGCTGGTAGAAGACCTTGACGGCCGGGCCGCGCCACGCGTCGACGGCGTCGCACACCGCCGCCTCCTCGCTTCCGGCGCACCCGAGGACGCGCGAGGTCGAGAACGCCTCCAGCGCGCGGTGCAGCTGGGTGTCGGTGGAGGACAGCGCGGCCGTCGCGGCGCCCTTCGTGAGCAGCGGGACGAGCACCTCGTTGGTCTTGCCCGCGGGGTCGAGCTCGAGGTCGCTGCCGGACCCGTTGTCGAGGTACACGAGGACGGGTGCGAGGAGTGGTCCGGTGGCCTCTCCGGCGAGCACCTCCTCGTTGTGCGCGCGCAGTGCGGGCACCCACTGGCCCGCGAGGTCGACGACCGTGCCGAGGCCGTCGTTGTCCGCGTAGCCACCGTCGACGACCTGTTGGGTGCGTGGGTCGCTCCCGCCGTCGGTGCACCCGGTCGCCACGACCCCGGACGGCGTGACGTAGGGGAACCGCGAGGCGAGGAGGGCCACGGTGCTCGCCCGCAGCGTCGGGACGGTCGAGGTGCAGCCCCGGCGCAGCGTCGGGAGCAGGTCGATGCTGTCCGGCGGCGCGGTCGGGGTCTGGCAGTTGCGCGGGTCGGGGGCCGGGTCGAGGGCCACCTGGCTGAGCAGGGTGCGGCAGTGGGTGGCGACGGAGGTGGAGTTGAGGACGAGCGCTCCGGTCACGCCCACCGGTCGCCCGAGGTAGGGGTCGGCCAGGGCCGGCACGGCCTGCTCCCACTCCCGCTCCATCAGCCCGGCGCGGTCCACCCAGCCGGGCTCGCCCCACGTGGGGAACGGGACCCCCGTCACCGACCGGAGCGGGTCGCGGACGATGAGCCCCGAGACCGCCACCCCGAGGGCGTCCGGCCCGGCCATCCGCTCCACCCCGGCGAAGGCCTCCCCCGGCCCGGACGAGACCGAGGCGACCGTGAGCCCCACCGCGCCACCGCTGGCCCCCGACGACATGAGGGCCTCGGCGCACCGGCCGCCCGCCGCGTCGAGCGCGTCGGCACCCAGGGCCGTCCACGCCGCCGCGCGGATGCCGCCACCCTCGGCGGCGAGGAGGAACACCGGCCGCACCCGCAGGCCCTCCTCCCCCGGGAGCGGGGTGTCGCAGCCGGACCCGGTGAGGGCCGTGAGCCGCTCGGCGAGGGTGGTCCGCTCGGCCGGCGAGCTCCCGGGTGGGGCGGCGTCGAGGGCCCGGAGGCCGTGGACGCGGGCGTCGCTCCCCGTGAGGCCGACCGCGACCGCCGTGAGGACGATGAGGGTGGTCACCGGCGCGGTCGCGAGCACCGGTGTGCCGGAACGCGACAGCACGTCAGGAGCGCCACCGCCCTGGAGCAGGATCAAGGTGGCCCCCAGGGGCAGGGCGATCGCCGTGACGGCGAGGAGCACCAGCTCGATGACGCCCACCCGCTCCACGAGGACTCGGGGGAAGAGCCCGATCACCACGAAGAGGGCGATGCCGACGACGAGCAGGATCCAGCCGTTGCGCCGGCTGCGTCGCTGGGCGGTGGCGTCGAGGACGAGCCCCGGGGTCAGTGCGGTGAGCCTCGTCGCCGGGCTCCGGGCTCCCACGACCACACCGACGAGGCGCGCGACCGGCCACCCGAGGACCCCGACCCCGACGCCGACGGCGAGCAGCGCCACGTTCCACCCGCCGTCGCCGAGGGCCACGGGAGCGGCGAACGCACGGACCAGGCCGAGCCCCGGGATGACGACCGCGAGGACGCCGACGACGTCGCCCACCGTCTGCGTCGTCCGCGCCTGGGCAGCGGTGACCGGCCGGCGGTAGGGGCTCCACGGGGGCTCGGCCCCGCGGTGCAGCAGCCGCAGGACGAGCGAGGCCAGCCAGATGAGGAGCGGGACGCCCACCGCGATCGCGAACCGCGGGCTGATGACCTCCCACCGCCCGAGCAGGGGCCAGGACGCGAGCCCGCCCCCGACGATGACGCCCGCGGTGACGAACCACGGCAGCAGCGCGGGCCGGCGGTAGGGCGCGGACCGCTCGAGCACCCGCATCGCGACGTGGTGGCTGCGCAGCCGGCCGACGACCACGACCACGACGGCGACGACCGCGGTGAGCGTGCCCGCGACGGCGAGCCGGAGGCCGGGCCGGTCGTCGACCCACTGCCGCTGCACGTCGGGGAGCTGGTCGAGGATGTCGGTGCCCGACGCGAGCCCGAGGACCGCGAACGGGACGACGACGAGCAGCGAGAACCGGTGGGTGTAGAGCGCCCGGAGCGTGCGGCCCACCGGGCCCGCCGGCGCGCTGAGGTCGGCCGGGCCGTACGGCGTGCGGGCCGCCGCGCCCCGAGGGTGGTCACCGAGCTGCCGGCGGCCGAGGAGCCCGGCGAGGAGGGCGACGCCGAGCCCGGACCACTTGACGAGGGAGGCGACGTGGAGGTCGGCCGGGCGCGGGTCGCCGGCGGCGAGGGCGAGCAGCCCGTGGGACTCGGAGACGTCCGAGACGGCGCCGACGACGAGCCCGGAGAACGCCAGCAGGAACCACCAGTGGCCCCGCCGCCAGCGCAGCACCGGACGCAGCAGCAGGGCACCGAGCCCGACGCCGTAGAGCACCGCGAACCCGAGGTCGGACCACGCGTAGAGGGCCACCCACCGGCCCGGTCCGTCGGGCTGGGCCGCGAGGTCGGCCAGGGTGCGCCACGCCGCGAGGGTGCCGGCCCGGTCGACGAGGGCCCCGACGGAGGTCATCGCCGTGAGCGAGAAGGTCCGGCCCGCCTCGGCCCGCTGGCCGACCAGCCCGTCGAGCTGGGCGAGGACGATGAGCGCGACCGCGACGAGGGAGAGCCACATCCCGACCAGCACCAGCCACCACGACGGCAGCGAGGCACGGAAGGCCTGCCGGACCTGCGCGGGGGCGAGGTCCGGCCCGGGGTCGGGCTCGTCCGGGGCCTCGGACACCGGCTGCCCTCCTCACCCGGGCGGGAGCCCGTCGGCGTCCATCATCGCGCCGGGCCCACGGTCGCGCCACCGTCGAGCCGAGGCCGGACCGGGCGGACACGAACCGTCACAGTCGTCGGTTCGTGTACACCCCCGGCCCTCTCCCGGGCGGACACGAACCGTCACGTTCGTCGGTTCGGGTCCGTCAGGAGTCGAGGGTCAGGGGGCCGCCTCCAGGCTCATCGGCCCGTAGACGACGGCGCCGTCCCGGTGCAGGGTGACGCTGGCCACCCCGGCGTCGGCGAGCTCGTGCCACACCTCGCCGAACCAGCTCTCGGCGTCGGACTGCGTGGGGAACGGGCTCTCGGTCGTGGGGTCGCCGGTGACCGGGGCGCCGTCGGCGTCCGCGTAGGTCCAGGTCCACTGCTCGCTCACGACGAGCGCACCCCCGCCTCGACGAACGGCGGCTTGGTGACGGTGGCCGCGAGGTCCCGGCCGCGGACGTCGACGACGACCTCGTCGCCGAGCGTGACCGACCGGTCGAGCAGCGCGAGCGCGACCCCCTGCTTGCGGGTGGGCGAGAAGGTGCCGGAGGTGACCTCCCCGACGACCGCTCCCGAGGCGTCCCGCACCTCGCAGTGGGAGCGCGGGATGCCACGGCCGGTCACGACGAGGCCGCGCATGAGGCGGGTCTCCTTGGCCGCGCGCTCGGCCGCGAGGGCGTCCTTGCCCCAGAACGACTCCTTGTCCCAGCCGACCGCCCAGGCCGCCCCGGCCATCACCGGGGTGATGTCGAGCGAGAGGTCGTTGCCGTGGAGCGGGTAGCCCATCTCGGTGCGCAGCGTGTCGCGGGCGCCGAGCCCGGCGGGCAGGCCGCCCTCGGCCGAGACCGCCTCGGCGAGGGCGTCCCAGACCGAGCCGGCGACGTCCCAGGCCGGGACGATCTCGTAGCCCCGCTCCCCCGTGTAGCCGGTGCGGCAGACGATGACCGGGAGCCCCTCCCAGACGGTCTCGACGAAGCTCATGTAGTCGTGGTCGACGGGCAGGCCGAGCCGGGCCAGCACCTCGTCCGAGCGCGGGCCCTGGACGGCGAGGACCCCGTACTCCCGGTGGAGGTCCTCGACGACGACACCCTCCGGCGCGGCGGCCGCGAGCATCTCGACGACGCGCGCGGTGTTGGCGGCGTTGGGGATGAGGAAGACGTCCTCGTCGGAGCGCAGGTACTGGATGAGGTCGTCGACGACCCCGCCGGTCTCGGTGCAGCACATCGTGTACTGCGCCTGGCCGGGGCCGATCCGCCGCAGGTCGTTGGTGAGGCAGGCGTTGACGAAGTCGGCGGCGCCGGGGCCGCTCACCCGGGCCTTGCCGAGGTGCGAGACGTCGAAGAGGCCGACGCGCTCGCGGACCGCGGTGTGCTCGGCGACGACGCCACCGCCGGGGTACTCGATGGGCATCGACCAGCCGCCGAAGTCGGCCATCTTGGCCCCGAGGGCCACGTGCCGGTCGTGGAGCGGCGAGTGCAGGAGGTCGGTCATGGTGGGCACGTTACCGCGCCCTCCGGGGCGGCTCACCGCCCCGGATAGTCTGCCGACATGACATCTCTGACCGTGACGACCAAGACCTCCGCAGACCTGCCCGTCGACGCCCTCGTCGTCGGTTCCGTCCGGGGAGACGGGACCGCCGACCTCGCCGCCGGTCACGGCCTCCCCCGCAAGGCCGTCGTCCACCTCCAGGCGGTCCTCGCGGACCTCGAGGCCACCGGCAAGGCCGAGGAGGTCCACCGCGTCGTGGCCGTGCCCGGCGTCAAGGCGACCTCGGTCGTCGTCACCGGCCTCGGCGAGGGGACCAACCGCCGCACGGCCTTCGAGCACACCGTCCTGCGCGAGGCCGCCGCCGCCGCGCTGCGCACCGTGCGCGGCAAGAAGACCGTGGCGCTCGCCCTCCCGACCCCCGACGCCCCGAGCGTCTCGGCCGTCGCCGACGGCGCGTGGGCCGGGACGTACGTCTACGACAAGGCGGCGCCGCTCGGTGCCGCCCGCCGGGGTCGGGGTGCGACCACGACGCCGTCCGCCGGACCCAAGGTCACCGTCGTCTCCGGCTCCGGCCAGGGCAAGGCCGTCAAGGACGCCGTGAGCCGCGCCGCGACGCTCGGGGCGGCCCGCGACTGGGCGCGCGACCTCGTCAACACCCCGCCGAACCTGCTCTTCCCGCAGTCGTTCGCGGAGGCCGTCAAGAAGCGCACGTCGGACTCCGCGGCGAAGATCAGCGTCTCGGTGCTCGACGAGAAGGCCCTCGCCAAGGGCGGCTTCGGCGGCATCGTCGGCGTCGGCCAGGGGTCGGTCAACCCGCCGCGGATCGTCACCATGTCCTACGCGCCGTCCGGGGCCAAGGCCTCGGTCGCGCTCGTCGGCAAGGGCATCACGTTCGACTCGGGCGGCCTCAACATCAAGCCGTCCACCGGCATGGTGACGATGAAGTGCGACATGGCCGGCGCTGCCGCGGTGGCCGCCGCGGTCCTCGCCGCGGCCGAGCTCGGCGTCCCCGTCGCCGTCACCGGCTACCTCTGCCTCGCCGAGAACATGCCGAGCGGCACGGCGCAGCGCCCGAGCGACGTCGTCGTCATGCGCGACGGCACGAGCGTCGAGATCCTCGACACCGACGCCGAGGGGCGGATGGTGCTCGGCGACGGCATCTGCCTGGCGAGCGAGAAGACCCCCGACTGGATCGTCGACATCGCGACCCTGACCGGAGCCCAGCAGGTCGCCCTGGGCAACGACATCGCCGGCGTCATGGCCAACGACGACGCCTTCCGCTCCACGGTCGTCGCCGCCGCCGAGTCCGCCGGCGAGGGGGCGTGGCCGATGCCGCTGCCCGCCGCCCTGCGGGCCAAGCTCGACACCCCCACCGCCGACATCGCGCACAAGGGCGACCGCGACGGCGGGATGCTCACCGCCGGCCTGTTCCTCCAGGAGTTCGTCGGCGAGGGCATCCCGTGGGCGCACGTCGACATCGCGGGGCCGGCGTTCAACTCGGCCGCGCCCCGCGGCCGCACCCCCAAGGGCGGCACCGGCTTCGGCGTCTCCACCCTCGTCTCGCTCATCGAGCGGTACCCCGCGCGCTGACCCGCGCCGCACACGACGGACGGCGGGCACCCCTCTTCGGGGTGCCCGCCGTCCGTCGTCCGGTGCTCAGCCGCTCTTGCGGCGGAACATCTGCTGCCTGGCGCTGGTCTCCGGGCCGTGGGCGTGGTCGACCTTGCCGTGCTCCGACTGGCCGTCGGCGTCGGTGCCGGAGCGCGACGTCTTCGCGTCCAGCGCCGCACGGAACCTCGCCTTGACCTCGTCGTCGACCGCGGCCCTGGGCCGGTCCTTGCGTGACATCGCGGGTCCTTCCGTCGTCGGTGCGTGTGCACACCGTCGCACGCCGACGACGCCGGGGCCAGCGTTTTCGGGTCAGGCCCCGCCGCGGCGCTGCCGCGCGGTCCACGCCCGCATCCGCGCCGGGTACCCGGTGAGGTTGACGTCGTAGACGGGGACGTCGAGCCCGCGCGCGACCTCGAAGGCCTGCGGGCGGGACGGGAGGGCGCGCCGGGTCCACTCGCCGTCGTGGGCGATGAGGATGACCGTCGTGGCGGTGACGTGGGTGGCCGGCTCGACGTAGGCCTCCACGCCGCGGCGGGTGCGGACGAACTCCTCCAGGTGCGCCCGGGCGCTCGGGAGGTCGCTGCCGTCGTGCGGCGCTGCCTCCCGGCGACGGCCGCGTCTCCACCACGCCATGGGCACACGATACGGGGTGGACCTGCGCGCCCCGGGCGTCCACCGCGCGTCGTGGCCTCGTGCCGCGCCGCCGGGAGTGACAGGATGCGGGGCAGCCCCGGCGCCGCCCACCCACGACGACGCCCGGCCACCGACCCGCCACCGCGAGAGGGAGCAGCACCGGATGCCGGCCACCGCCGAACCCACCCACGACGTCGTCGTCCTCGGAGGAGGGAGCGGAGGGTATGCCTGCGCCCTCCGCGCCGCCGAGCTCGGCCTCACCGTCGCGCTCGTCGAGAAGGACCTGCTCGGCGGCACCTGCCTGCACCGGGGCTGCATCCCCACCAAGGCCCTGCTCCACGCGGCCGAGGTCGCCGACGCGACGCGCGAGGCGGAGCGGTTCGGGGTCCGCGCGACCTTCGACGGAATCGACCTGCCGGCCGTCACGCGCTACCGCGAGGGCGTCGTCGCCCGCCTGCACAAGGGCCTCCAGGGGCTCGTGCGGTCGCGGAAGGTCGAGTACGTCGAGGGCGCGGGCCGGCTCGAGGACGCCCACACGGTCGTCGTCGGTGACCGTCGCCTCGTCGGTCGCCACGTCGTCCTCGCCACCGGGTCCTTCGCGCGCACGCTGCCCGGCCTCGAGGTCGGCGGCCGGGTCATGACGAGCGACCAGGCCCTGGGGCTGAAGGAGGTCCCGGGGCGCGTCGTCGTGCTGGGGGGCGGCGTCATCGGGGTCGAGTTCGCTTCCGTCATGCGGTCCTTCGGCGCCGAGGTCACGGTCGTCGAGGCCCTCCCCCGGCTCGTCGCGGCCGAGGACCCCGCGTCCAGCACCGCGCTGGAGCGCGCCTTCCGCAAGCGCGGCATCACGGTGCGCACCGGGGCCCGGTTCGAGTCGGCCGCCGACGGTGCGGACGCCGTCACCGTGCGCCTCGAGGGCGGCGAGGAGCTCGTCGCCGACCTGCTGCTCGTCGCCGTCGGCCGCGGACCGGTCACCGACGGCCTCGGCTACGAGGAGGCCGGCGTGCGGCTCGACCGCGGGTTCGTCGTCACCGACGACCGGTGCCGCACCTCCGTCGACGGCGTGTGGGCGGTCGGCGACATCGTCCCCGGGCTGCAGCTGGCCCACCGCGGCTTCGCCCAGGGCATCGCGGTCGCGGAGTCGATCGCCGGCCTGGACCCCGCTCCGCTCGTCGAGAGCAGCATCCCGCGGGTCACCTACTGCGACCCCGAGGTCGCCTCCGTCGGGCTCACCGAGGAGCAGGCCCGCGAGCTCCACGGCGACGCGGTCGAGACGCTCGAGTACAACCTCGGGGGCAACGGCAAGAGCCAGATCCTCGGCACGCAGGGCTTCGTCAAGCTCGTGCGCGTCACCGACGGCCCGGTCGTGGGGGTCCACATGGTGGGGTCCCGGATGGGTGAGCAGGTGGGCGAGGCCCAGCTCATCGTCGGCTGGGAGGCCCATCCCGAGGACGTCGCCGCCCACGTCCACGCCCACCCGACCCAGAACGAGGCGCTCGGGGAGGCCCACCTGGCACTTGCCGGCAAGCCGCTCCACGCGCACAACTAGAGTGATGACCGCCACCGCCCACGAAGGAGAGCACCACTGATGTCCGAACGTGTACAGATGCCCGCACTCGGCGAGTCCGTCACCGAGGGGACCGTCACGCGGTGGTTGAAGAGTGTCGGCGACGAGGTCGCGGTCGACGAGCCGCTGCTCGAGGTCTCGACCGACAAGGTCGACACCGAGATCCCCTCCCCCGTCGCCGGGACGCTCCAGGAGATCCTCGTCGAGGAGGACGACACCGTGCCGGTGGGCGCCGACCTCGCGGTCATCGGTGACGGCGCGCCGTCCGACGGTGGCGGCTCCGGTGGTGAGCAGGCGTCCTCCGACGGCGGTTCCGAGGGCTCCGACTCCGAAGGCTCCGACTCCGAAGGCTCCGACGCGGACGGTCCGGCCGACGAGGTCGAGGACCCCGCCGACTCCGGCTCCGTCGCCGAGGCCGGTGACGAGGGTGGCCAGGAGCCGGCCGAGCCGCAGTCCGGCGACGACGCCCCGGCTCCGGAGTCCTCCGGTGACACCGGCGGCTCGGAGGGTTCCGGCGGGTCCGGTGGCTCCGGCGACGGCACGACCGTCACGATGCCGGCGCTCGGCGAGTCCGTCACCGAGGGCACCATCACCCGGTGGCTGAAGTCCGAGGGCGACGAGGTCGCCGTCGACGAGCCGCTGCTCGAGGTCTCCACCGACAAGGTGGACACCGAGATCCCCTCCCCCGCGGCGGGCACCCTGACGAAGATCCTCGTCCAGGAGGACGACACCGTCCCGGTCGGCGCCGACCTCGCGGTCATCGGCGGTTCCGGTGGTGGCGGGTCCTCCGCCCCGGCCGAGCAGCCGGCGGCGCAGGAGGAGAAGCAGCCCGAGCCGGAGCCCGAGAAGGAGCCGGAGCCCGAGCAGCCCGCCGAGCCCGCCGACGAGCAGCCGGAGCCCCCGAAGGAGGAGGCCGCCCCCGCGCAGGAGGCGCCCCCGCAGGAGAAGCCCGACGCCGCCGCCGCCTCGGCCGACGACGCCCCCGCGGCGTCCGACTCCGGGTCCTCCGACTCCGGGTCCTCCGACTCCGGGTCCTCCGACTCCGACGCGAGCGCCTACGTCACGCCGCTCGTCCGCAAGCTCGCCGCCGACCACGGGATCGACCTCTCCTCGATCACCGGCAGCGGCATCGGCGGTCGCATCCGCAAGCAGGACGTGCTCGCCGCGGCCGAGGCCCAGAAGGCCCCGGAGCCCGAGCCGCAGCAGCCGCAGGCACCGGCCCCCGCCGCGTCCGCACCGGCCGCGTCGTCGGCGCCGAGCACCGTCGCCCCGGTCGACACGAGCAAGCGCGGCACGACCCAGCCGATGTCGCGCCTGCGCAAGACGATCGCCCGCCGCATGGTCGAGTCCCTCCAGGTCTCGGCGCAGCTGACGACGGTCGTCGAGGTCGACGTCACCCGCATCTCGCGGCTGCGTGACCGCGCC
This sequence comes from uncultured Actinomycetota bacterium, assembly GCA_963709785.1. GTDB lineage: Bacteria > Actinomycetota > Actinomycetes > Actinomycetales > Dermatophilaceae > Phycicoccus. The sequence goes on from CAVPXT010000011.1 coordinate 317,168, forward strand.
AAGGCCGACTTCGCGAAGCGGGAGGGCACCAAGCTCAGCTACCTGCCGTTCTTCGCGCTCGCCGCCGTCGAGGCGCTCAAGGCGCACCCGATGGTCAACGCGAGCATCGAGGGCGACGAGGTGACCTACCACGGGACCGAGAACCTCGGCATGGCCGTCGACACCGAGAAGGGGCTCATCGTCCCGGTCCTCAAGAACGCCGGCGACCTCAACCTCGCGGGGCTCGCGCGCGGCATCGCCGACGTCGCGGAGCGCACGCGCAGCAACAAGATCATGCCGGACGACCTCGCCGGCGGGACCTTCACGATCACCAACACCGGGTCCCGGGGTGCGCTGTTCGACACCCCGATCATCAACCAGCCGCAGGTGGGCATCCTCGGCACCGGTGCGGTCGTGCGCCGCCCGGTCGTCGTCAACGGCGAGGACGGCGGCGAGACGATCGCGATCCGCTCGATGGTCTACCTGGCGCTCTCCTACGACCACCGGATCGTCGACGGCGCGGACGCCGCCCGCTTCCTGTCCACGATGAAGCAGCGGCTCGAGGAAGGCGCGTTCGAGGCCGACCTCGGCCTCTGACGGTCCACCCCGTGCCCCGTATCGCCGTCACCGGGTCCTCCGGGCTGATCGGCACCGCCCTCGTCGCCGCGCTCCGTGAGCGTGGCGACGAGGTGGTGCGGTTCGTCCGGCGGGCCCCGTCGGCACCGGACGAGGTCCGCTGGGACCCCGCCAGCCGCACCCTGGACCCCCGGGCCCTCGACGGCGTCGACGGCGTCGTGCACCTCGCCGGGGCGGGCGTCGGCGACCGGCGCTGGACGCCCTCGTACAAACACGAGATCCTCGCCTCGCGCACCGACGGCACGACCGCCGTCGCCACCGCCGTGGCCGGCGCCGACCACCCGGTCCGGCTCGTCTCCGGGTCGGCCGTGGGCTTCTACGGCGACCGCGGCGACGAGGAGCTCACGGAGGACAACCCCGCGGGCACCGGCTTCCTCGCCGACGTCGTCCTCGCCTGGGAGGCCTCGGCGGCACCGGCGATCGACGCGGGCGCCTCGGTGGCGTTCGCGCGGACCGGCATCGTCATGTCCCCCGACGGCGGCGCGATGGAGCCGCTGCTGCGCCTGGGCCGCCTCGGTCTCGCGGGCCCGCTCGGCTGGGGACGGCAGTACTGGCCGTGGATCACCCTCGTCGACGAGGTCGGCGCCCTGCTGCACCTGCTCGACCACCCGGAGGTGACCGGGCCGGTCAACGTCGTCGGACCCGCTCCGGCGCGGCAGAAGGACATCGCCGCAGCCCTGGGCCGGGCACTGCACCGCCCGGCGCTGCTGCCCGCGCCCTCCCCCGCCCTGCGGCTGGTCGTCGGGGAGTTCGCGGGCGAGATCCTCGGCAGCCAGCGCATCGTCGGGGACGTCCTGCGGGAGAGCGGCTACACGTACACCCACGGCGACCTGGACACTGCCGTGCGCTGGCTCGTCGGCTGAGCGCCGGCCCTCCCCCGAGCCGGCGCGTCATCCCGGACGGACCTCGCGGACCCGCCACCCCTGCGGTGTGCGCACGAGCTCGACGACCACGCCCTCGCCGGGGACGGCGGGGGTCGGCGCCGCGGCACCCGTGACCCGGTAGGCGCTCGTGCCGATCCGTGCCCGCAGGACGGCGACCCGCCCGTCGGTGCTGACCGTGCGCACGTCCGCCACGGTGTAGCCGATCCCCTCGTACCTCAGCCCGGCCGACCGCAGCCGCTGCACCGCCGCGGTGTCGCGCGCCTCGAGGGCTCCTCCCGGGGCGTCGGCTGCCGCCAGGTGCCGGAGGTCGGCCTCCCGGTAGGCGCGGGCGCGGGCGTCGGCGAGCACGGTGAGGAGGCGCACCGGAGCGGCCCGGGGCGCGGCCGGGTCGAGCCGAGGGTCGGCCGAGGGCGTGACGGACGGGGTCGCGGTCGCAGGGGCGGTCGGGCCGGCGGACGCGGCGACCGTGGCAGGCGACGGTGCCCCGACGGCCCGGGCCGGCTCGTCCCGCAGGGCCGCCGCCACCGTGACCCCGGCGACGGCGAGAACGACGACGCCACCGACGAGGCCGGTGGCGGCCCGCCCCGACCGTCCGCCGGGCCATCGCGGCGCCCTCGGCACCGGTGCCCGGTTGCGGTGCCGCCCCACCGGGGTGCGCGCCCCGGGCTCGCCGGCCGTGGGAGGTCGCCCGGCCGCCGCCCGCAGGCGGTAGGTGACCGCGCTGACCTCGTCGGACCCGGCGACGAGGTGCAGGGGCTCGGGTTCCGCGGCGGCGAAGAGCAGGCAGGCCAGCTCGTCGGCGGAGGGACGCACCTCGGCGCGGGGGTCGACGGCCGCCTCGACCGCCTCGACGAGGCCCTGCGACCCGGTGCCGGCGCGACACACCTCGGTGAGCGACGGCCTCAGCCCGGGCGCCCCCGCCACCTCCCCGGCGAGGCACAGCCAGCCGAGGGCGCCGATCGCGTAGACGTCGGACGCCGGAGACGGGTCGGCGCCGAGCAGCACCTCGGGTGCGACGTGGCCCGGGGTGCCCCAGACGGCGGCCGGAGCCTCGCCGAGCACCCGGCCCACCCCGAGGTCGGCCAGGACGGGCCGGCCCTGGAGGTCGAGGAGGACGTTGCCCGCGGACACGTCCCCGTGGACCACCCCCGCGGCGTGCAGCCGCCCGAGGGCGCCGGCCAGCGGGGCGAGGACGGTGACCACCTCACCGGGCGAGAGGTGACCCCGGGCCCGGACCAGGGCCGCGAGGCTCCCCCCGCGCAGCAGCGGCATGACCAGCGCCAGCCGCCCGTCGGCGAGCGGGATGCACGACTCCACCGCGAGGAGGTGCTCGGCCGCGACGCGCGAGGAGACCGCGGCCTCGCGCAGCGCCGCCTCGGCCGCCTCCGCGTCCCCACCGGCGACCTTGACGGCGACCCGGCGCCCCTGCGCGAGCAGGACGCCCTCCCACACCTCGCTGACGCCGCCCCGGCCGAGCAGGGCCCCGAGCTCGACCCCGGGGACCTCCGGGGGGCTGGTCGTCTCCATCCCCCCACCGTGCCCGAGACCGGCCCGACCGCCGCGGGGTTTTCCACAGGGCCCGTCGTAGGCTGGCGCGGGTGACGACCGACCACCCCACGATCCTCGCCACCTCCGGGGGCTACCGCCCGGGTCGCCGCACCCGGCTGGAGTTCGACGCCCTCGTCCACCACGCCGTCGACCTCTCCGGTGCGCACGGTCGGCGCCCGCGCGTCACGTTCGTCGGCACCGCCTCGGGAGACCCCCGCTGGTTCTCCCACGAGGCCCGGGAGGCCGGGCGGGTCGCCGGGTTCGACGTCACCGTCCTCGACCTCTTCCCGATGCCGAACCTCGACGACGTCCCGGGCCACCTGCTCGGAGAGGACGTGGTCTGGGTGAACGGCGGCTCGGTCGCCAACCTCCTGGCCGTCTGGGACGTCCACGACCTGCGTCCGGCGATGCGGGCCGCGTGGGAGGCCGGGGTCGTCCTCTCCGGGGTCTCGGCCGGCTCGATCTGCTGGTACCTCGGCGGCACCACCGACTCCTTCGGGCCCGAGCTGCGGGCCGTCACGAACGGCCTCGGGCTGCTCCCGTACGCCAGCGGGGTGCACTACGACTCCGAGGAACGGCGCCGCCCGCTCGTCCACGAGCTCGTCGGGAACGGGACGCTGCCCGAGACGCACTGCACCGACGACGGGGTCGGCCTCGTCTACCGCGGGACCGAGCTCGTCGAGGCGGTGGCCGAGCAGGACGGCAAGGGGGCCTACGTCGTCACCCGGGACGGCGACGCGGTGCGCGAGGAGCGGGTCGAGCCGCGCCGCCTCGCCACGCCCTGACGGGTCAGCGCGCGGGGGTCTCCACGCGGACCACCCGCTGCTCACGGGCCGAGACCCGGGCGGCGTCGATCACCGCGAGGGTGTGCACGGCGTCCCACGGGTCGACGGGCATCGCGGCCTGCGGCTCCGGTGCCGCCAGGGCTCGCGCCACCACCCGGTAGAGGTCGGCCTGGCTGCTCGCGGCGCGCACGACGGGCTCCCGCTCCTGCCCGCGGTACAGCCACCCGCTGTGCGCGGCGTCGGCATCGGCCTGACCCGACCAGAGGTGCGGCTCGCCCTCGAAGTCGGCGAGGACGTAGGCGCCCTCGGTGCCGAGCAGCCGGACCCGGGGGCCGGGGGCGGCCGCCACCGAGGAGGCGCCGAGGTGGGACTCGACGCCACCGGCGTGGCGGCACAGGAGGAAGGCGTCGTCCTCGGCGACCGTCGTGCGGGCGGCCAGGGTGGCGACGACCGACTCGACGGGTCCGAAGAGCTGGACGGCGGCGTCGACGAGGTGGCTGTGCAGGTCGAGGAGCAGCCCGCCGCCCTCGGCCGCCGGGAGGTTCTCGCGCCAGCGGTCCTTGGGCACCGGCCGCCACCGCTCCCAGCGCATCTCGTAGCGGAACGGCTCGCCCACGAGGCCGTCGGCGACGACCCGCGCCACGGTGGCCTGCTCCGGGTCGTAGCGGCGGTTCTGGAAGACGGTGAGCGGCACCCCGGCCCGTTCGGCGTAGCGGACGACCGCGGCCGCGGACGGTGCGTCCACGGCGAGCGGCTTGTCGACGACGCACGGCCGGCCGGCGTCGACGACAGCCCGCACCTGCTCGGCGTGCCCGCCGGTCGGGGTGGCGAGGACGACGACGTCGACGTCGGGGACGGCGAGCAGCTCGGCGAGCCCGGGCACGACCCGGACCCCCGGGAGGTCCGCGCGGGCGGCGGCGGCGCGCTCGGGGCTCGCCGTCGAGACGGCGGCGACCTCGACACCCGCCTCCAGCAGGCGCGGCGCGTGGATGTCGCGCCCGGCGAACCCGTACCCGGCGATGGCGGCGCGTGTCATGCGCGTCAGCCTAGGACGCGGTGCCGACCTCGGCGTCGGTCTCGTCCGCGGGCGGGTGCACACCCGCCGCGTGGCGGCCCGGCCCGGAGTGGCCACCGTCCGCGACGAGCCGGGCCGGCCACCAGACCCGCGGCCCGATGTCGTGGACGAGGGCGGGCACCAGGAGGGAGCGGACGACGAAGGTGTCGAGCAGGACGCCGAACCCGACGATGAACGCGATCTGCACGAGGAAGGTGATCGGCAGCACGGCGAGGGCCGAGAAGGTGGCAGCGAGGACGATGCCCGCGCTCGTGATCACCCCGCCGGTCACGGCGAGCCCCACGAGCACGCCCGTGCGGGTCCCGCGGACCAGCGACTCCTCGCGGACCCGGGTCATGAGGAAGATCGAGTAGTCGATGCCGAGGGCGACGAGGAAGACGAAGCCGTAGAGCGGGATCGCGGGATCACCTCCCGAGAAGCCGAGGACGTGGTCGAAGACGAGTGCCGAGATCCCGATCGTCGCACCGAACGACACGACGTTCGCGACGACGAGGACGAGCGGCGCGAGCAGGGACCGGAGCAGCAGGGCGAGGACGAAGAAGATCACGACGAGGATCGTCGGGACGATGACCTTGAGGTCGCGCGAGCTCGCGTCGAGGACGTCGAGGTTCGTCGCCGCGTTGCCACCGACGAGCGCGTCGGGGCTCACGGCGTCCAGGTCCGCGCGCAGCCGGCGCACGGTGTCCTCGGCGCCCTGGCTGTCGGCGGCGTCCTGGGTCGTCGCCTGGAGGAGGACCCTGCCGTCGACGACCTTCGGCGGGACCGGGTCCGCGCCCGGCTGCGGCGGGACGAGGCCGAGGTAGGCGCTCTCGATGCCCGGGTCCCGGGTCACGAGGTCGAGCGCCGCCTGGGACTCGGCCTCGGGGACCACCACCTGGAGCGGCTGGGCCGCGCCTGCGGCGAAGTGCTCGGTGATGATCTTCTGCGCGGTGATCGAGTCGACGTCGGTGAGGAAGGTCTCCTCGATCGTCGCGCCGCTCGCCTTGAAGGTCGGGACGAACGCGGCCGCCGCAAGCAGTCCGACGAGGGTGAGCGCCCAGGTGCGGCGGGGGTGGGTGCCCACGAGGTTCGCGACCCGACCCCAGATGCCCGTCGTGGAGCCCACGACGTCCTCGGCGTGCTGGTGGTCGATCTTCGGCGCGAACGGCCAGAAGACCTTGCGCCCGAAGAGCAGCAGCACGGCCGGGAGGAAGGTCAGCGAGGCCAGCAGGGCACCGGCGATGCCCAGGGCGCCGACCGGGCCCAGGCCCGAGGTGCTCTGGAGCTCGGCGAGCAGGAGGCAGAGCAGGCCGAGGATGACGGTCGCGGCCGACGCGCCGATCGGCTCGACCGCACCGCGCCACGCCTGCTTGAGCGCCACCCACGAGCTCGCCTCGTCGTGCAGCGCCTCCTTGAACCGGCTGACGAGCAGCAGGGCGTAGTCGGTCGAGGCACCGACGACGAGGATGAAGAGGATGCCCTGCGACTGGCCCGAGAGCGTGATGACGTCGTTGCTCGCCAGCTGGTAGACGACGAGCGAGGCGGCCGACAGGCCGAAGACCGCGCTGAGCAGCACCGCGAACGGGAGGATCGGGCTGCGGTAGACGATGAGCAGGATGACGAGGACGACGAGGAGCGCGACACCGAGGAGGATGCCGTCGATGCCGGCGAAGGCGGCCGAGAAGTCGGCGATGAGGCCGCCCGGCCCCCCGACGTACGCCGTGAGGCCGGCCGGGGCGAGCGTGCGGTCGATGTCCTCCCGGAGCGCGTCCGCACCCTCGGCGAGGGGAGTGGTGTCGCCGGCCGCCTCGGTCCCCGTGGCCCCGTCGAGCGGCACCGAGACGAGGGCGGCCTGGCCGTCCTGGGCCGGGACCGGGGTGATCGGACGCCCCTGGACGAGGTAGTCGCCCAGGGTCTTCCCGCTGCCGAGCGCGGGGAGCGCGAGGCCGGGGACGCCGTCGGCGAACTGCTGGAGCGCGGCGAGGTCGTCGGCGGTGAGCGCTCCCCCGTCGGTCCGCTCGACGACGACCAGGTAGGGCAGCTCCGTGCTGTCGCTGAACGTCGCGACGGCCTCGCTGACGAGGGTGGACTCGGCGTTCTGCGGGAGGAACGTCGCGTTGTCGTTGGACTGGACGCCCGAGAGCTTCCCCTGCGCCGCGCCCCCGAGCCCACCGACGACGAGCCACGCGAGGAGGACGAGGACCGCGGCCAGCAGCACCTTCCGGGGCCGACGGGCCGCGTCGGTGGTCCGGGTGGTCGTCGCGTCGGGGTGCTGCGGCGCGTGGCTCATGCGCACAGCCTAGGGACCCCGCGCGAGGGGTCGGCACCACCTTCGACGCCGGGGCGGGACTACCGTGGGCGGCATGCGCTTCGTCCACCTCGGTTTCGCCCCCGACCTCGTCGACTACGAGGAGGGCTGGGCGACCCAGCGCGAGGTGCACACCCAGGTCGTCGACGGCACGCTCGGGGCCACCACGCTCCTCCTCGAGCACGCGGCCGTCTACACCGCCGGGAAGCGCACCGAGCCGCACGAGCGACCGGTGGACGGCACCCCCGTCATCGACGTCGACCGCGGCGGGAAGATCACCTGGCACGGCCCGGGGCAGCTCGTCGGGTACCCGATCGTGCGGCTTCCCGAGGTCCCGATCGACGTCGTCGCGCACGTCCGGCGGCTCGAGGAGGTCATGATGCGCGTGACCCGCGAGTTCGGCGTCGAGACGGTGCGCGTCGAGGGCCGCAGCGGCGTGTGGGTGCTCGCCGACCACCGGGGCCCGGACCGCAAGCTCGGGGCCATCGGCGTCCGGGTCAGCCGGCGGGTGACGATGCACGGCTTCGCGCTCAACTGCGACGCCGACCTCGGCTGGGCCGACGCGATCATCCCGTGCGGCATCGCCGACGCGGGCGTCTCGACGATCTCGCGGGAGGCGGGGCGCACCGTCACCGTCCAGGACGTGCTGCCCTACGCCGAGAAGCACCTGGCCGACGTCCTCGGCTGAGCCCGCACCTCGGGACCGTCGACCCCGGAGCGTAGGCTGGTCGGCGTGACTGTCGCACCCGAGGGACGCCGGATGCTCCGGGTCGAGGCGCGCAACGCCGAGACCCCGATCGAGCGCAAGCCGGAGTGGATCCGCACCACCGCCCGCATGGGCCCGGAGTACACCCAGATCCACTCGATGGTCAAGGGCCAGGGCCTGCACACCGTCTGCCAGGAAGCGGCGTGCCCCAACATCTTCGAGTGCTGGGAGGACCGCGAGGCCACCTTCCTCATCGGGGGCGACACCTGCACCCGGCGCTGCGACTTCTGCGACATCGCCACCGGTCGCCCGCAGCCGCTCGACCTCGACGAGCCGCGCAAGGTCGCCGAGTCCGTCCGCGCCATGGAGCTGCGCTACGCCACCGTCACCGGCGTCGCGCGCGACGACCGCCCCGACGGCGCCGCGGGCCTGTACGCCGAGACGATCCGCCAGATCCACGCCCTCAACCCGAACACCGGGGTCGAGATCCTCCCGCCCGACTTCGGCGCCAGGCCCGAGCTGGTCCAGCAGGTCTTCGACGCCCGCCCCGAGGTCTTCGCGCACAACCTCGAGACCGTGCCCCGCATCTTCCGGCGCATCCGGCCCGCGTTCACCTACGAGAAGTCCCTCGCGGTCCTGTCGATGGCCCGCGAGGCCGGGCTCGTCACCAAGTCCAACCTCATCCTCGGGATGGGCGAGGAGGACCACGAGGTCGAGGAGGCCATCCGCGACCTCCACGAGGCCGGCTGCGACATCCTCACCATCACCCAGTACCTGCGCCCCTCCCCCCTGCACCACCCGATCGACCGCTGGGTCAAGCCCGAGGAGTTCGTCCACTGGAGCGAGGTCGCGCAGGACATCGGGTTCAAGGGCGTCATGGCCGGCCCCCTCGTGCGCAGCTCCTACCGCGCCGGGCGGCTCTGGGCCACCGCGATGCGCCGCTGGGGCCGTCCCGTCCCCGAGCACCTGTCCCACCTGGCCGAGGCCGCGAACGACCCCGCACGCCAGGAAGCGGCGTCGTTGGTGGCCCGGGCTCAGCGACCCGTATCCTGAGGGACGCCCCCGCGACCCCGAGGGGCCCCGCACACCCCCGACCAGGAGCAGCGCCGCCCGTGTCCGAGACACCCGAGAAGAAGCAGGGCCGGATCGCCGAGATCCGCCAGGCCTACCGCGCGATCAAGTCGCTCGACCCGAAGCTCGGGTGGTGGATGCTCGGCTCGGCGCTGGGAGCGGCCGCGGTCATCATCGCCATCGGCGCCGTGATCGGCGGCGGCTGGCTCATCTACTCCATCATCATCGCGCTCCCGACCGCCGCGCTCGCCGCGACCGTCGTCATGAACCGCCGCGGCAACTCGGCGATGTACAAGGCGCTCGACGGCCAGGTCGGCGCGGCCGGCGCCGCCCTCTCCGGGATGGGCAAGCGCGGCTGGTACACCGCGCAGGAGCCCGTGGCGATGGAGGGTGCCCGCGGCACCCGCGCCCAGGACCTCGCGGGCGCCGCGATGGTCTTCCGCGCGCTCGGCCGGCCCGGTGTCGTCCTCATCGGTGAGGGCCCGGCGGGCAAGGTCACCAAGCTCCTCAAGCAGGAGGAGAAGAAGGTCTCCCGGGTCGCCCCGGGCGTCCCGGTGCACCTCTGGACCCTCGGTGACGACGACGGCCAGGTGCCCGTGCGCAAGCTCTCCGGCAAGCTGACCCGGATGAAGCCGGTGCTCACGAAGGCCGAGGTGTCGGTCGTCAACAAGCGGCTCACGTCCCTCGGTGGCCTCAAGCCCCCGATCCCCAAGGGCGTCGACCCGACCCGGGCGCGGATGGACCGCCGGGCGATGCGGGGCAAGTGACCCCGGCACGACGTGCCACGGCCCCCGTCCGGTCTGGACGGGGGCCGTGGCGTCTGTGGCGGCAGGGCCGGTCTGCGCTCAGGCGCGGGCCGGTGCCAGCCGGGTCATCGCGAAGCCGAGCAGCATCTGGGTGACTCCGAGACCCATCGCCATGAGGCTGACGCCGAAGGCGAGGACCGAGGTGAACAGGGAGGACCGCAGGAACGAGGCGTTCATGACGGTCGCGCGGACCGGGTCCTCACGGTCGAGCTGGGCGTAGGTCTTGTTGCCCGATGCCTCGAGGGCGTGGTGGTTGATGATGTCGGCCTCCGCGTAGGCGGTGAGCGGCCCGTTGACGTCGGCGCCGGCGAACCAGCGGGCGTCCTCGGCGACGGTGATGTTCTCGTTCGAGAGCTGGCCCTGGACGATCACCCAGGTGGTGCCGCCTCCGATGAGCATGGCGGCTCCGACGAGGGCGACGATCCAGCCGGCGAGGCGGACGAAGCGGCCGTGGCCGCCCTGCCGGTCCGAGCTGGTGGTGGCGGGTGTCTGGGTGGTGGTCATGACGCGAGCTCCTACCTGGTTCTCCCGGGGTCCTCCCGGCTGGGACCCATACTCCTACACTCTGTAGTAGATGCGCCAGCCCGGGAAGTGTCTCGTGCGTCACGTCCGGGTCAGGCGCGCGAGGCGTCGGCGCGTGCGGCGCCTGCGCCCACGCGGACGATGCGGGTGCCGGCCGCGAGGTCGTGCAGGCCGCGCCCGTCGCCGGCGGAGAAGACCGCCGGGAGCACGAGGCAGGCCAGCGCCGACCGGAGGACCACCTGCAGCGGGAAGGGGCCGGGGCGGACCTGCCAGACCTGCAGCCCGAGCAGCCGGTGCCCCACCGTCGACCCGGCGAGCGAGACGAGAGCCACGTTGAGGACGAAGAAGACGCCGAGAGCGGCCCAGGAGCTCGTCGGCGCCCCGAGGAGCATCGGCGGCCGCTTCCCCTCCTCGAGGACCAGGTCGAACGGGAGGAGGTTGAACGTGACGAGCGCGCTGAGCACCCAGTCGATGACGAACGCGCCGAGACGGCGCAGGAGGGAGGCGTTCGGCGGGCTCACGGAGGCGTCTCCCGCCGGCGGGGTCGTCGACACGCTGCCAGCCTAGGTCACGGTGGGCCTGCGACCACAGTCGCCCCGGGGACGCGCGGCGTCTCGCACCCCCCTTCGCGAGGTCCAGATCCTCTGCTGCTCAGCCGAATTGGTGTGTTCGAACACTTGTGCGAGTGGGTGGTCGCGGGTAGGATCGTGGGTACGAGGGGAGGGGGAGCCCATGGTCACCACGGTCGGTCCGCAGGACGTGCTGGACGCGGTGCGTGTCGCCCGTAGTGCCCTGTCCTCGGTCGCGGAACCGAGCGAGGTCCGCGGGTCGCGGGAGGAGTGGGCGGCGGTGGCCGGTGAGCTCCAGTCCCTGGTGAACGAGGCGACGGCAGCGCAGGACGCGGCGATCGTGCGGCTGGCCGCGGTCGAGCCGCAGTGGTGTGAGGACGGCACCCTCATCGAGGTGCACCAGCCGCTCGGGCACGGGGCGCTGGACGCGCCGGCGGTCCTCTCGGGGGTGCTGGGCCTGACGGCGGTCGCCGCGGAACGCCGGGTCCGGCACGCGCTGCGGACCGCGGCCGACGGCCCCGACGGCACGGAGTCGTGCACCGGGCTCGGGGGGTTGCACGCGGCGATGGCGTCGGGCGTGCTGGACGCGTACCGGGCGCAGGTCGTCGCGGCGGAGCTGGAGGAGTGCCCGCCCGAGGTCGCGGCCACGGTGGTGGCGTCGTTGGAGGGGTGGTTCGGCCTCGAGGACTCCGCCCGCCTCCGCCGCCGGGCCCGCCGACTGCTGGCGCGGATCAGCCCGGACCTGCTGCGCCAGCGCGCACAGCGTGCCCGGTCGGAGTCGAGCCTGCGGCGGTGGGTCGACGAGCCCGGCGTCGACACCTGGCTCGGGACGTTCCCCTCCGAGGAGGCCTGCCGGGCATGGGCCGCGATCGACGAGCTCGCGCAGCGGTACGTCACCGACGGCACCTGCGAACGCATCGACCGGGCCCGCGCCAAGGCCCTCACCGACCTCGTCACCGGGCAGGCGACCGTCGACGTCCAGGTCGTCCTCACCGTGCCCGCAGCAGCGGCCGGGCCGGATGACGGTCTCGTCGAGGTCGCCGCGCCCGGCAGCGCCGAGCCGGTCCTGGTCGACCGGGGCTGGCTCGCGCAGGCCGGACGAGCCCGGGTCGTGGCGTGCGACCCGGTCACCGGCGCCCTCCTCGACGAGGGCGAGTCGCTGGCGACCGGCGCGTACCGGCCCGGCAAGAGACTCGCCGCCCTGGTCCGGGCCCGGGACGGGCGGTGCCGGTTCCCCGGCTGCCACGTCGCCGCCCGCTTCTGCGACCTCGACCACGTCACCCCCTGGCCCGCCGGACCCACCACCGCCACCAACCTGGCCTGCCTCTGCCGGCGCCACCACCGCGTCAAGCAACGCCCCGGCTGGACCGCCACCCTCCACGACAACGCGCTCGATGACCTGGACCGACCCCTCGGCCGCACCCGCACCACCCACCCCGTCGACCACCTCCACCAGATCCAGCTCCCCACCAGCACCGCCCACCCCGAACACGACCAGCCCCGCGGGCATCCCCTGCCTCACCCTCCCCGACGCACCCCACAGCACCCTCGAACACCGGCACGAACACCACCTCGGCGCCCCCCGACCCCGCCCCGCCTGCCGCACCGACACCCACGACCTCACCCCGCGACACCTGGTCATGGCCCTCCCCCACCACCGCGCACGAGCACGCCGACGAGGCACGGACCCGCCCGACCGGCCGCCGTTCTGACCGCCGGATCGGGGCCCCCACCTGCCGCGTCTCACCCGGGTCCACGCCTCGGGCGCCCCATCCCACCCGTTGATACGGTGGCGTGCGTTACGTCGGCGAAACATCCGGGTCACGGTCGGGAAACCGCGCCGCCCTAGCGTCGTCGGCAACGCCATCAGGGCTGGCTCCCATAGCCCCTGCACCGAACCAGGAGGTTCAACACAGTGTTCAGCTCCGCTGACGAGGTCCTCGCCTTCATCGAATCCGAGGACATCAAGTTCGTCGACATCCGGTTCTGCGACCTTCCCGGCGTCATGCAGCACTTCAACGTGCCGGCGCAGACGGTCGACAAGGACTTCTTCATCAACGGCCAGATGTTCGACGGATCCTCGATCCGCGGCTTCCAGGCCATCCACGAGTCCGACATGAAGCTCATCCCGGACCCGACGACGGCCTACGTCGACCCCTTCCGTGTCGAGAAGACGCTGATCATGAACTTCAGCATCGTCGACCCCTTCACCGGTGAGCCCTACAGCCGCGACCCGCGCAACATCGCCGCCAAGGCCGAGGCCTACCTCGAGTCCACGGGCATCGCCGACACCGCGTACTTCGGCGCCGAGGCCGAGTTCTACGTCTTCGACGACGTGCGCTTCGAGACCAAGGCCAACGCGAGCTACTACTACATCGACTCCGTCGAGGCCGCCTGGAACACCGGGCGCGCCGAGGAGGGTGGCAACCGCGGCTACAAGACGCGCTACAAGGGCGGGTACTTCCCCGTGCCGCCGGTCGACCACTTCGCCGACACCCGCGACAAGATCTGCCTCAACCTCGCCAAGGTCGGCATCCAGGTCGAGCGCAGCCACCACGAGGTGGGCACCGCCGGCCAGCAGGAGATCAACTACCGCTTCACCACGCTGCTGGGCTCCGGCGACGACATGATGAAGTTCAAGTACGTCGTCAAGAACACGGTGTGGGAGGAGGGCAAGACCGCCACCTTCATGCCGAAGCCGATCTTCGGCGACAACGGCTCGGGCATGCACACCCACCAGTCGCTCTGGAAGAACGGCGAGCCGCTCTTCTACGACGAGCGCGGCTACGGCGGCCTCTCGGACCTCGCCCGCTGGTACATCGGCGGTCTCCTCCGGCACGCCCCGGCGCTGCTCGCCTTCACGAACCCGACGGTGAACAGCTACCACCGCCTGGTTCCCGGCTACGAGGCGCCCGTCAACCTCGTGTACTCGGCTCGCAACCGCTCCGCCTGCGTGCGCATCCCGATCGCCGGTGACAGCCCCAAGGCCAAGCGCATCGAGTTCCGCATCCCGGACCCCTCGTCCAACCCGTACCTGTGCTTCGCGGCGCAGCTCATGGCGGGCCTCGACGGCATCAAGAACCGCATCGAGCCCCCGGAGCCGGTCGACAAGGACCTCTACGAGCTCCCCCCGGAGGAGCACGACGCCATCGAGCAGGTGCCGGGCTCGCTGCCGGCCGTCCTCGACGCGCTCGAGGCCGACCACGAGTTCCTCCTCGAGGGCGACGTCTTCACCGAGGACCTCATCGCCACGTGGATCGAGTTCAAGCGCAAGAACGAGGTGGACCCGATCCGCTTCCGCCCGCACCCGCACGAGTTCGAGATGTACTTCGACATCTGAGCGGCCGGGTCGATACGACCCTGACCTGCAGTGTCGCGACGCCCCCGCCAGGGACTCCCCCGGAGCTCCCCGGCGGGGGCGTCGTCGCGTCCGCGGACGACCGCGACCCGACCGGGGCCGTCCTGCGGGCCTGGCCGAGCGCACCGGTAAGAGCTCGCTGAGAGGAGCCGCCCGCCGCCCACGATCGCGCCTGCACCAGAGCGCCGGAGACCTCCGTTCAGGCGTAGCGTCCCGGCCGTCCCACCACCCGCCTGGAGCAGGAGGAACCCGAATGCGCCGACTCACCCCCACCGTGCTCGCGGCAGCCGTCGCGACGCTCGGTCTCGCCGCTGCCCCCGCACTCGCCACCGGTCACGGTGGTCACGATGGCGAACACCGCCACGACGACCACTCCCACGGCGCGACGTTCGACCACCTGTACGTGATCATGCTCGAGAACCACTCGCAGTCGAGTGTCATCGGCGACCCCAACGCCCCGTACCTGAACTCGCTCGCCGACCACTACGCGACGGCGACGAACTACTACGGGGTGACGCACCCGTCGATGCCGAACTACATCGCCGCGGTGGCCGGCGACAACTTCGGCATCCAGGACGACGAGGACGAGAACGTCGTCAACCTCGACCGACCGAACCTCGCCCAGCAGCTGACCAGCGCCCACATCCCGTGGGGGGCCTACATGGAGGACCTCCCCGCGAACAAGCTCGACCGGTACTGGCCCGACGACTCCACGAAGCTCTACGCCAAGAAGCACAACCCCTTCGTCCTCTTCGACAGCGTGAAGGACAGCCCGTCCGAGATGGCCAAGGTCAAGGACTACTCCGCCCTCGGCAGTGACCTCAACGGGCGGTCCGCGCCACAGTTCGTCTGGATCTCGCCGAACCAGTGCAACGACATGCACGGCGGCGTCTACACGGCCGTCGACGGCCATCCCGAGACCCCCTGCCCCTACGGGTCGACCAAGGACGACGCCAACGACGCCTCCCTCAAGCAGAAGGCCGATGCCTTCGTCAAGGGCGCCGTGACGACGATCATGCACAGCCGGGCGTGGACCAAGAAGTCCGCCATCGTCATCGTCACCGACGAGAACGACTACACCGGCACCGAGGAGACCGGCGGCTGGGAGTCGGCCGACGGATGCTGCGGCAGCCCGTACGTGGCGGCGCACGACCCGCGCGTCTCGGCGGACTGGCCGGGTGGCACCTACGGCGGTGGCAAGATCCCGGCGATCGTCGTCACCGGCAGCGGCCCGCGCCACGTCGTCGACAGCACGCCGTACAACCACTACTCGCTGCTCACCACCATCGAGAAGAACTGGGGTCTGGACTACCTCGGTCACGCCGGCGAGACCAGCGAGGGCGTGGTTCCCATGGACCGGATGTTCGGCCGCGGCCGATGACCTGACGCGGCGCGTCAGCGGTCCGAGCGGGCCGGGAGGCGCGCCGGGCGGCGGGCGCGCAGCGCCCAGGCGCCCACCCCGAGGGGCAGGACGGCACTGGTGACGAGCGCCGGCACATAGCTGCCGGCGCTCGTCTCGACAAGTGAGTAGGCCACCGGCCCGAGGGCGGTGCCGCCGACCGCGACGGCCGAGACGATGCCGCGGAGCGAGCCGAGGTGTGCCGGACCGAACAGCGAGACCAGGGTCGCGGCCTCGACCGTGCGCAGGAACCCACCGGCCGCTCCGACGGCGACCGCGTACAGCACGACCGTCCACCCGGCACCGGCGGTGAGGGCCAACGAGAAGCCGAGGGTGTGCAGGACCATCCCGGAGGCGACGAGGACGCGCGGCGCGCAGCGGTCGACGAGGTGGCCGGCGAGCAGGGTGGCGATGAGCGCCGCGATCGCGTTGGGGAGGAACGATGCTGCGACCTGCGCGCTGCTCAGTCCTTGGCGGCCGAGCAGGTCGAACTGGTGGAAGGTGACCGCGGTGATGAGCATGCCGGAGAGCCCCACCGAGGTGGCCAGCACCCAGAACCAGGGCTCGCGCACTGCGTCGGCTGCGGTGAGGCTGGGCTCGTCGTGGTGCATCGCCTCCGCCCCGCCAGCATCCCGGACCACCACGGACCGGCGCCGGCCGGTGACGACGAGCACCGGGACGATGAGGAGCAGCACGGCCACCGCGCTGAGCTGCCAGGCGCTGCGCCATCCCACGTGTTCGACGGCTGCGTCGATGCCGATGGGAGCCAAGGACATCCCCGCGCCGCCGATGGCCGCGACGAGTCCCAGGGCGCGTCCACGCACCCTCGGCGCGGCCTGTCGCGAGACGACCGTGACGGCGACCAGACCGAGGGCGCCCTGCCCCATCGACCGCAGGCCCATGAAACCCAGGGTCAGGCTGGCCACTCCGGTGACCCGGCTCATCCCGAAGACCGCTGCGAGGTAGAACACGGCGATGACGGCCGTACTGCGCAGGGCCCCGAAACGGTCGACCGCGCGGCCGATGAGGGGGAGCACGGCGGCGCCGAAGAGCGTGCCCACGAGATAGGCCGTCGAGATGGCGGGGCGCTCGATCCCCAGCCCGGCGATCATCGGGTCGATGAAGGCCGAGACACCGGCGGTCTGTCCGGGTGCCGTGGCGATGAGGGTCGCGGCGCCGCTGCCCACGACGAACCAGAAGGCGGCGCCCATCCGGCCCCGACGCGGGACCGGCGGGGACGGGGTCTGCTCGTCGCAGGACGAAGGCATGGCAGGGCTGGTCACGGTGTCCTCGAGAGACGGATGCGGTCCGGCCCTGGACGGGCCCGTGGGCGACCTGGCGATCCTACCCTTACGTGAGGGTGCTGCTGGTCGCGAGGTCGTCGGGAGCGAGCCGTGGATGCCGCCGCACGAGGGCCTTGAGCCGCCAACGGTCGGTGATGAGGGCCAGCAGCTGCCCGTCCGTCCGTCGCATCACCCGCACGCCGCCCTCCCCCGCCAGGAGCGCCGCGCCGGCCTCGTCGACCGGATGGGCGATCGTGTAGGGCAGCGGCTGGAGGTCGACCGGGCAGCGGTACTCACTGCGCGCACGCTCGGCGACGACCTCGAACTGCAGAGGACCCACGGCAGCCAGGACCGGCGCCTGGTCCCCGTGCTCGTCCGCGCGCAGCACCTGCACCGCGCCCTCCTCGTCGAGGCTGCGGACCGCGCTGCGGAACTGCTTGTGCTTCGAGACGTCGCGTGGCCGGGCCACCACGAAGTGCTCCGGCTCGAACCGCGGGACGGCCGGGAAGGTGACCGGCTCCTCGACGTAGAGGCTGTCCCCGACGATGAGGTCGCCGGCGTTGACCAGACCGACGACGTCGCCCGGGTAGGCCTCCTCGACCCCCTGCCGCTCCCGGCCCGTGACGGTCTGGGAGTGCTTGGTGGTGAGCAGCCGGCCCGTCCGGGCGTTGACGACCTGCACCCCCCGCTCGAAGCGCCCGGAGCAGACCCGCGCGAACGCCATGCGGTCACGGTGTGCGGGATCCATCCCGGACTGGACCTTGAAGACCTGGGCGCTGAAGGGCGAGTGCAGAGGTCGCGCCACGCCCGCGATGTCCTGACGCGGCCGAGGACCCGGGGCCAGGGAGGTCAGGAGGTCCAGGAGGTGCGCCACACCGAAGTTGAGGAGGGCCGAGATGAAGACCACCGGGGTGGTCCGTCCGGCGAGGAACCCCTCGGGGTCGTGGTGGAGCCCTTCGGCGTCGAGCAACGCACTGCCGTCGAGGGACTCGGCCCACAGGTCACCGAGCTCGGCCGGCACCGCGTCCGCTCCGACGACCCGCTCGGGCGCTCGCGTCGCACCACCGGCGGTGCGGGTGTAGAGGTGGACCTGCCCGGTCATCCGGTCGTGCACGCCGGCGAAGCGCTCGGCCGCACCGACGGGCCAGGTGACGGGCGTGGGCACCATCCCGATCTGGTCCCGGACGGCGTCGAGCAGTGCGAGCGGGTCCAGGCCGGGGCGGTCCCACTTGTTGACGACGGTCACCACCGGCAGGCCGTAGCGCCGGCAGACGCGGAAGAGCTTGAGGGTCTGCGGCTCGAGGCCCTTTCCGGCGTCGACGAGCATGACGGCCAGGTCCACCGCCGACAACGCGCGGTAGGTGTCCTCGGAGAAGTCCGCGTGGCCCGGGGTGTCCACGAGGTTGAGCACGTGCCCGGCGTACTCGAAGCGCAGGGCCGTGCTGGACACGGAGATACCGCGGGTGCGCTCCATCGCCATCCAGTCCGAGATGGTGCCCCGGCGCCCCGCCTTGCCGTGGACCGCCCCGGCCTCGGACACGAGGCGCGCGTGCAGGGCCAGGGCCTCGGTGAGCGTGGACTTCCCGGCGTCAGGATGACTGATGACCGCGAACGTCCGGCGCGGCTCCTGGTCGCCACCCCCGGTCACGACGGCTCCCGGAGGCGGTGCACGTGCTCGATGTCGTACTTCGCCATCGGACTCCTTTCGTGTCCCGCACAATCTACCCTGACGTGAGAGTAGGAGGAGACGCCGGCCTCTCACGTCGTTTCGCGCAACCCTCACCAGAGGGTAGAGTTGTCGGCCTATCGCATCCCCCACCACCGAAGGCACCACGCGTGAGCGCTTCCACCGCTTCCTCGACCGACGCGTCGATGCAGATCGGCGACGTCGCCGAACGCACGGGCCTGAGCCTGCGCACCATCCGCCACTACGAGGAGGTCGGACTCCTCCCGGAGTCCCCCCGGACCCAGGGCGGCTTCCGCCTGTACGGCGAGGACGCGGTGCGCAGGCTCCTCCTCGTGAAGCAGATGAAGCCGCTCGGGTTCACCCTCGAGGAGATGCGCGAGATCGTCGAGCTCCGGGAGACGCTGGCCGGCGCGCGCCTGTCGGAACGCACCCGCACCACGGTGCTCGCGAGGCTCGACCACTACCAGGCCCTGGCCGACGCCACGCTGGCCGACCTGCGTCGCCGGCTCCGCAGTGCCGAGCGCTTCGCGCGCGAGCTGCACAAGCCACTCGGCTGACCACACCAGCAACCCCCGTACCCGGCCGACGCCGTCCGGGAGCCACCGACCCGCGCCGCGCGGGCCCCACCACCCGGAGACACTTCCATGCCTGAGACACCTGTGCTCGACGACGCCCACCTCCTCCCCGAACGCTTCCCCCACGAGCGTGACGCCACCTCGGTCCGCGCTGCCCTCACGTCACCTCGCCGACTCCGGACCGAGGTGCTGGCCGGCCTCGTCGTCGCCCTGGCACTGATCCCCGAGGCCATCGCGTTCTCGGTCATCGCCGGCGTCGACCCCCGCGTCGGCCTCTTCGCCTCCTTCACGATGGCCGTCAGCATCGCCTTCCTCGGTGGCCGGCCCGCGATGATCTCGGCCGCGACCGGGGCCATCGCGCTCGTCATCGCCCCCGTGGTGCGGCAGTACGGAATGGACTACTTCATCGCCACCGTCATCCTCGGAGGGCTCATCCAGGTCGCGCTCGGCCTGCTCGGCGTCGCCCAGCTCATGCGGTTCATCCCGCGGTCGGTGATGGTCGGCTTCGTCAACGCGCTCGCCATCCTCATCTTCCTCTCCCAGGTCCCCCACCTCGTCGGTGTGCCGTGGGTCGTCTACCCGCTCGTCGCCGTCGGCATCCTCGTCATGGTGCTGTTCCCGAGGCTGACGGCAGCGGTGCCGGCACCCCTCGTCGCCATCACCGGGCTGACGGCCGTCACCGTCGGCTTCGCGCTCGCCGTGCCCACGGTCGGCGACGAGGGCCGCCTCCCGGAGAGCCTCCCCGGCCTGTTCGTCCCGAACGTCCCGTTCAGCCTCGACACGCTCTCGATCGTCGGGCCGTACGCCGTCGCCATGGCCCTGGTCGGGCTGATGGAGTCCTTGATGACGGCCAAGCTCGTCGACGACGTCACCGACACCCACTCCGACAAGACCCGCGAGTCCTGGGGCCAGGGGGTCGCGAACGTCATCACCGGCTTCTTCGGCGGGATGGGTGGCTGCGCGATGATCGGCCAGACGATGATCAACGTCAAGGCCTCCGGCGCGCGCACCCGGATCTCCACCTTCCTCGCCGGCGTGTTCCTGCTCGTCCTCGTCGTGGGGCTCGGTGGCGTGGTCGCCGTCATCCCGATGGCCGCCCTCGTCGCGGTGATGGTCATGGTCTCGGTCGGCACCATGGACTGGCACAGCATCCGGCCCGCCACCCTGCGCCGGATGCCCAAGAGCGAGACGGCCGTGATGGTCACCACCGTGGTGGTCGTCGTGGCCACCGAGAACCTCGCCATCGGCGTCGTCGTCGGGGTCCTCATCGCCATGGTCATGTTCGCCCGACGCGTCGCGCACTTCACCCGCGTCGTCGACGTCGACCACCCTGACGCGGACACCCGCGTCTATGCGGTCGTCGGAGAGCTCTTCTTCGCCTCGAGCAACGACCTCGTCACCCAGTTCGACTACGTCGGCGACCCCCAGAACGTCGTGATCGACATGTCCCAGTCGCACATCTGGGATGCCTCGACCGTCGCCACGCTCGACGCGATCGAGACCAAGTACGCCGCCAAGGGCAAGGCCGTGACGTTCACCGGCCTCAACGACGCGAGCGTGGCCCGACGGGAACGCCTGGCGGGCCACCTCACCGGCGCCCACTGAGCGGACCCCGCCCCGGAGGCGTCACCACGCCGCTGCGGACCTCAGCGCGGCCGCACGGTGAGGCTCTGGGCGAGTGTGCCCAGCGGACCGTCGGCATCGTGGAGTCGGCTGCTCGTCAACCCGATCCCGTTGTCCCCGAACGTCACCGAGGTGTCGACCCCGAGCCACTCCCCCACCGGGACCCGGAGCAGGTGGGCCGTGAGGTCGACGTTCGGGAAGTGCACGTCCGCGGGGTCGGCGCGCACCGTCATCCCGTTCGCGATGTCGAGGAGACCGGCCAGGCGAGCGGTCGGCGACACCGGCTCGTCCGCCACGAGCGGCACGTCGGTGCGCACCCAGAACCAGCCGCGCCCCGGCTCCTCGAGGTGGCGCCGCAGCTCGACGGACCGGATGAAGCCACCCGGCCAGACCTCGCTCGGGGTCCACACCGGGAGGTCCCCGGGCGCGGGGATCGACGGCAGCGCGGTGCCGGCGAGCGGCTCGGTGGGGCGCGGCTCGAGCAGCCACGCGCGCACCGTGACGACCGTCCGCCCGCCGTACTCCATCGACGCCTCGACGAGCTCGATGGTCCGCCCCGGCCGCAGCACACGCACGGTGGTCTCCACCTCGGCGACCGGCACCGTGCCGAGGATGTCGTAGGACAGCCGGGTGACCACGAGCGGCTCGTCGCGACGGGCGGCGTGGTCGCGCTCGACGACATGGGCCAGCAGGCCGAGCGCCGGCGCGATGTGCTGCTCGTCCTCCCGCCACGCTCCGCCGGTCCGCTCGGTCGCGCGGAAACGGGTCTCGCCGAGGCGGTCGAAGTACGCCACCGGATCTCCTCTCGTCGCGGTCGCCACGACCCTACGCACCGGCTGCACCACATCGTCCCCCGGTGTGCTGGAGTGGGCTCGCACACGCGCGCACCACCGCACGTCCGTCCCCTCCGAAGGAGCGCCCCATGCGCGGCACCATGATCCACGGCACCCGCGACGTCCGGCTCGAGGAGCGACCCGACGCGGCGGTCATCGCGCCGACCGATGCCGTCGTGCGGACCGTCGCCACCTGCGTGTGCGGTTCGGACCTCTGGCGCTACCGGGGTGTCTCGGAGGTCACCCGGCCCACACCGATGGGGCACGAGTACGTCGGGGTCGTCGAGGCCGTGGGCGCCGACGTCACCACCGTGCGCCCCGGGCAGTTCGTCGTCGGCGGGTTCCTCACGAGTGACAACACCTGCCCGCTGTGCCGCGCCGGCGTCCACGCCAACTGCCAGAACGGCACGGGGTACGACGGTTGCCAGGCGGAGCTGGTCCGCGTGCAGAACGCCGACGGCACCCTGCTCGCGACGCCCGAGATGCCCTCGGACGACCTGGTCCCGGGCCTGCTGTCGCTCTCCGACGTCCTGTGCACCGGGTGGCACGCGGCCGTGTGCGCCGACGTCGGCCCGGGCAGCACGGTCGTCGTCGTGGGCGACGGAGCCGTCGGCCTCTCCGGCGTGCTCGCCGCCGTCGAGCTCGGCGCGGAGCGGGTCATCGCGATGAGCCGGCACGCGGACCGCCAGGCGATCGCCGAGGAGTTCGGCGCCTCCGACATCGTCGCCGAGCGTGGGGACGAGGGCGTCGAGCGCGTCATGGAGCTCACCGGCGGTATGGGCGCCGACGCGGTGCTGGAGTGCGTCGGGACGCAGGACTCCGTCATCCAGGCGCTGCGCTCGACCCGACCGGGCGGCATGGTGGGGTGGGTCGGCGTCCCCCACGTCACCGACATCCCGCAGGAGCACATGTTCTGGCGCAACGTGGGTCTTCGGGGCGGCCTGGCGCCGGTGCGCGCCTACCTCCCCGACCTCATGGCGCGGGTCTGGGACCGGAGCATCGACCCGGGACGCGTCTTCGACCTCACCCTCCCCCTCGAGGACGTCGCCGAGGCCTACGCGGCGATGGACGAGCGGCGCGCGACGAAGGTCATCCTCACGCCCTGACAGGGGCCGCGGCGCGTGAGGATGGGTCCATGACCGCATCCACCACGCCCACCACCCCTCGTCGGGTCGCCGTCACCGGCGCCCACGGCAAGCTCGGCCGCGCCGTCGTGCGCCACCTCCGGGAGGTCGGGGTCGACGTCCTGGCCACCGACCGCGCGGGCGGCGACCCCCGCGAGGCCGACGGCGAGCTCGTCGTCGCCGACCTCACCGACTACGGACAGGTCGTCGAGCTGCTCACCGGCGGCACCGACGAGCACGCTCCGGTGGATGCCGTCGTCCACCTCGCCGCCATCCCGGCGCCCGGGATGACGACGAACGCCGCGACCTACGCGAACAACTCGGCGGCGACCTACAACGTGTTCGCGGCGTGCCGGGCCGCCGGGATCCACCGGGTGGTGTGGGCCTCGAGCGAGACCGTCCTCGGCCTGCCCTTCGACACCCCACCGCCGTACGCCCCGGTCGACGAGGAGTACGCCCCCCGCCCGGAGTCGACGTACTCCCTCAACAAGGCCCTGGAGGAGGAGATGGCGCGCCACTTCGCCCGCTGGCAGCCCGAGCTGGTCGCGGTCGGCCTCCGGTTCTCCAACGTCATGGACGTCGAGGACTACGCGGAGTTCCCCTCCTTCGACGCCGACCCGCAGGCCCGCCGGTGGAACCTCTGGGGCTACATCGACGCCCGGGACGGCGCCCAGGCCGTGGAGCGCGCGCTGGCCCACGACGTGCCGGGCGCCGAGGTCTTCGTCATCGCCAACGCGGACACCGTGATGAGCCGCTCCAGCGCGAGCCTCATGGCGCAGGTGTACCCCGACGTCCCGGTGACCAAGGAGCTCGGCGAGCACGAGACACTCCTGGGCATCGACAAGGCCCGACGCGTCCTCGGGTACGCGCCGCGACACACGTGGCGGGACCACGTCTGAGTGCTTGACCTGAGCAGGGAACACGTCGCAAACTTGAGTCGTTGTCACTCATGCACACCACCCGGGCGGAGACCCCGCCCCCGCACCACGGAGGACATGAACCATGGCCACGACCTTCGACCCGTTCCGCGACCTCGACCGCATGCTCGCCGGCACGCTCCGCACCCCGGCGTCGACGGCGATGCCGATGGACCTCTACCGCACCGGCGAGACGTTCGTCGCGAAGGTGGACCTGCCCGGGGTCGACCCGAGCAGCATCGACGTCGACGTGGAGGACCGCACCCTGACGATCCGCGCGGAGCGCCGGGAGCAGTCCGAGAGCGACGTCCAGTGGCTCTCCCACGAGCGCCCGGCGGGCACCTTCGCCCGCCAGCTGACCCTCGGCTACGGCGTCGCCCCCGACCGCATCGAGGCCGACTACGCCGACGGCGTCCTCACCCTGACCATCCCGGTCGCCGAGGAGGCCAGGCCGCGCAAGATCTCGATCAGCCACACCGGCGGCCAGCGGGTCATCTCCGGCGAGGCGAACGACACGGCGAGCGAGCCCGTCAGCGCCTGACCGACGCTCGCCCCGGACGGCGCCGTGCCCTGCGGGGTGCGGCGCCGTCGCACCGCCGGACGCACCTGGTGCGCGATGATCGGTGCGTGAGCACCGACCACACCGAGATCCTCGACCAGCTCGCCGGCGCCGGCCGCCACCTCGTCGAGCGGGGACTGGTCCAGGCGAGCGGCGGCAACCTCTCCGCCCGCGTCCCGGGCACCGACCGCTTCCTCGTCACCGGGACGGGGACCTGGCTGGACCGGCTGACCCACGACGACTTCGCCGAGCTGACCCCCGCCGGCGAACAGGTCGCCGGCGGGGCGAGGCCCTCCGGGGAGTGGCGGCTCCATCAGCGCACCTACGAGGTGCGACCGGACGTCGCCGCGATCGTCCACCTCCACCCCCAGCACGTCCTGCTCGTCGACATGCTCGGTGCGCCGATCCGGTTCACGACGCTGGACCACCGGTACTACCTCGGGAGCGCCGGCCGGGTGCCCTTCATCCCCTCGGGGAGCCGGGAGCTCGCCGACGCCGCCGCCGAGGAGGCACGCACGCACGACGCCGTGGTCCTCGCCCACCACGGCTGCTCGGCCCTCGGGGACACCGTCTCGATGGCCCTGCGCCGCGCCCTCAACCTCGAGGAGGCCGCGACGATGACCTACCGCCTCCTCGTCGCCGGGGACACCACGGCGGACTTCCCGGAGCAGTGGCGCGACCGCATCATCGACGTCTGAGCGGGCCGCGACCGGTCAGCGGGTCAGGAAGAGGCTCCCGAGCGCGACGAGCCACGAGACGAACGACCCGACGAGGAAGTACTCCGTCACCTCGTCGATGCCCGCGCCGTCGACCGACTCACGGTCGCTGCGCTTGCTCTGCAGCTCGGGGAACCGGATGAGCCCTTTCGCGGCGATGACGAGCCCGGCGGCGGTCAGCTGACCGGCGAGCCCGAGCCCGATGATCAGGACGCGCTCCATCGGCCCGAGCAGCCGCCCGCCGCGCAGCTGCTCGGCGGGTTCGGGGGTGGCCTCGACCACGGTGGGCAGGACCGGGCGCAGCGCACCGACGCTCACGAGGACCAGCCGCACGATGACGTTGCCGGTGGCCAGGTTGGCGAGCAGCAGCCCGGTGACGAGGAGCACCTGACCGGGGTCGGCGGTGGCACCCACCGTGGGGAGGTCGGCCCAGCGCAGCCAGCGCAGGAGGAGGCCGCCCGGGTCCGACGCCCAGCCGGAGAGCCCGACGAGCCAGACCGCCCCGGCCGCCAGTGCCGCGAGCGCCGGGCCGTGGCCGGTCCCCGTGCGCAGCGCCTGGTCCGACCAGCGGACCCAGAGGACGAGGGCGAGCACCGCGCCGAGGGCCACGACCAGGTCGACCGCCCCCAGCAGCCCGGCGACCGGCCCGAGGACGGCGATCGCCGCGACACCGCACCAGGGAGCCCACCGCGCGACCCCGGGCCGGGCGCTCGCGCGGACGAGGTCGGTGAGCCCGACCCCGAGGAGCCAGACCCCGAGCCAGGTCACGGGAGCCGCCGGAGGAGCTCGTGGGCGGCGAGCACGGCGCCGATGCCGTCGACCCGCACCCGCTGCGACACGGCGGAGGCACTGATGCCCTCGCGCTCGGCGAGCTCGGCCTGGGTGGTGTCGGGGTCCATGCGACCTCTCAGGAGTCGGAGCGAACGGTCCGAGAGAGAGCCAACCAGATGGTCCCGACAGAGCAGCGCGGCGTTGACCGCGTCGACCTGCGGCGAGGGGCCGTCGGCGTCGCGGAACGCCGTCCGCGCCAGCCGGGTCGCCGCGCGCTCCGCGTCGGCCTCGACCGCATCGACCGCGTCCCGGGCCACCCACCAGGCCGGCCCGTCCTCGACGCCCTGCCGGGGGTCGAGGACGCTTGCCGTGCCGCGTCCGACCCCGACCCGCACGTCGACGTCCGGGAGCAGCAGCAGGCGCACCCTCAGGGCGGCGTCGAGCGCCTCCCCGAGCGTGGCGTAGGCGCCCTGGAACTCGTCCCCGATCGTCACGGCGAGGCCGCGGACCGACGGCACGACCCGGTCGGTGTCCGCCAGGGCCCCGGTCACGGCGTCGTGGACGGCGCGCCGGTCCTCCGCCGCCCGGGAGGCGACGATGTCGCCGATGACGACGCACAGTGAAGCATCAGCCTTCAGACCGTCCATCTGAAGATCATACCTTCATTATCTGTATCTGAAGCCCTGGACTTCAGATCGAGGGTGCCGATCCCGGCCCGTGCCCCACCGCCGGCTCGAGGACGCCCCGCTCGGTGGCGAGCGCCGTGACGAAGCGGGCGGGCGTGACGTCGAAGGCCGGGTTGAACCCCCGGGTCTCCTCCGGCGCGGTCCGTCGCCCCGCGAAGACCGTGACCTCCTCGCCGGGGCGTTCCTCGATCTCGATGCCCGAGCCGTCCGCCATCGCGAGGTCGACCGTCGACCACGGCGCCGCGACGAGCAGGGGGATCCCCGCCTCGCGACAGGCCAGCCCCACCCCGAGCGTCCCCACCTTGTTCGCGACGTCGCCGTTCGCGGCGATGCGGTCGGCGCCGACGACGGCGCAGTCCACGAGGCCGCGCAGGATGGTCGACGCGGCGGCCCCGTCGACCTGGACCGCGTGCGGGATGCCCTCACCGGCCAGCTCGTAGGCGGTGAGCCGCGAGCCCTGGAGCAACGGCCGCGTCTCGTCGGCGTAGACGAACTCGAGCCGTCCGCGGGCCTGCAGCTCGCGGACCACCCCGAGCGCCGTCCCCCACGCCGAGGTCGCGAGCACCCCGGCGTTGCAGTGGGTGAGGACCCGCAGGGCGGGCCGGTCGATGCGCGCGAGCAGCCAGTCGGCGGCGAGCCGCGAGAGCTCGCGGTTCGCCGCCTCGTCCTCGGCCGCCAGCCGTCGCGCGGCCGCCAGGACCACCTCCCGGCCCTGCGGTACGAGCGGCCGGACCTGGTCCACACCCCAGGCGAGGTTGACCGCCGTCGGCCGGGCCGCTCGGACCCGGTCGATCTGCGCGTCGAGCTGCTCGGAGTCCCAGCCCTCGCGGGCGGCCTCGTCCATCGCCACCACGACGCCCATCGCCCCGGCCACCCCGAGGGCCGGCGCGCCGCGGACCGCGAGCGCGAGGATGGCCTCGACGAGGTCGTCGACGCGCCGGACGACGCGGTGCTCGGTGCGGCCGGGCAGGAGGGTCTGGTCGAGGAGGCGGAGCGCACCGTGGCCGTCGGCCGCGGCATCGTCCCAGTCGAGGGCGAGGAGGGTCATGACGGGCACCCTACGACGTGCGCCCCGGCGCACTGTGACCTCGGTCCTTGCCTCCACGGGCCGAGGGTGGGAGCGTCAGGGTACGGGCCCGACCGGCCCGCACGACGACGGACTCGTCAACCGCCTTCCGCCCCGGGCGGGCCCGCCGCCGGGTCCCGCACCACCGGAAGGACGGATAGGTCGATGAACCAACCCCGTGTCGTCGTCGGAGTCGACGGGTCGCCGCCCTCCCAGGCGGCGGTCGTCCAGGCCGCCCACTTCGCGAGCACCCGCGGGATGACCCTGCACGTGCTCCACGCCTTCGCGCCGGACCTCCCGATGCTCGGGTTCGGCGCCCTCGCCGACCGGTCCGTCGTCACCGAGCACGGCCGCCGGCTGCTCCAGAACGCCGCCGCGCGTGCCCATGCCGCCCATCCCGACCTCACCGTCACCAGCGGCCTGCACGACGGCTACGCGAGCCACGCGCTCATCGCGTCCTCGCACACCGCCGCCCTCGTCGTCGTCGGGGTCACCGGCCACGGCGTCCTCAGCCTCACGAGCATGGGCGCGGTCGCGATGCAGGTGCTCACCCACGCACGCTGCCCCGTCCTCGTCGTCGGCCACGCCTCCCCCTCCACCCCCGCCCCGGGGAGCCGGGTCGTCGTGGGGGTCGACGGCTCGGAGCAGTCCCTCGCGGCCCTGCGCACCGCGGTGCGGGAGGCGACCGTCCTCGGCGGGTCGGTCGAGGTGGTGCACGCGTGGCAGCCGCGTGCGGCCACCGACCCGACCCTCGCGAGCGCCTCGAGCTGGGAGGACTACGTCGCCGGGCTCGAACGCCTCGTCGACGACGTGGTGGCCGGGATGCGGCCCGAGCACCCGGACACCAAGGTCGAGGTGCAGGTGCTGCGCGAGGACCCCCTGAAGGCCCTGAGCGAACGCAGCGAGGGCGCGAGCCTCGTCGTCGTCGGGAGCCGGGGCACCGGCGGTTTCGAGGGCCTGCACGTGGGCTCGACCGCGCTGCGCCTCGTCGGGCGCAGCGCCTGCCCGGTGCTCGTCAGCCGCTGACCGCCCCCGCGTCGAGCCGCGTGGTGGCGCCGAGCTGGTCGAGGACGAACGCCCACTCCCAGGCCACCTGCTCCCACGCGGCGTACCGGCCGCTGCGACCGCCGTGCCCCGCGGACAGCTCGGTGCGCAGGAGGACCGGGTGGGTGGCCGGGTCGTTCGTCACGGTGTCGCGGAGGCGGGCGACCCACTTCGCGGGCTCGGTGACGTACACGCGGGTGTCGTGCAGGCTGCTCGTCGCGAGGATCGCCGGGTACCCGGTGGCCCGGATGTTCTCGTACGGGGTGTAGCCGCGCATGGCCGCGTACACGGCGGGGTCCTCGAGCGGGTTGCCCCACTCCTCCCACTCCCCCACCGTGAGCGGCAGCTCCGGCTGGAGGATCGTCGTGAGGGCGTCGACGAAGGGGACCGCGGCGTGCGCGACGCGGAAGCGCTCGGGTGCGAGGTTGAGCACCGCGCCGACGAGCAGCCCGCCGGCCGACCCGCCCTCGAGGCCGAGCCGGTCGGGGGCCACCCAGCCCGAGTCGACGAGGTGGGCCGCGACGGCGACGGTGTCGGAGAACGTGCTCGCCTTGGCGAGCAGCTTGCCCTCGTCGTACCAGCGCCGACCCATCTCCCCGCCGCCTCGGACGTGGGCGACCGCGAAGACCACCCCGCGGTCGAGGAGCCCGAGCCGGGCCACCGAGAAGTAGGGGTCGGACGAGATCTCGTACGCGCCGTACGCGGTGAGCAGCCCCGGGTTCGACCCGCCCGGCTCCACGCCCCGGCGACGGACGACGGAGACCGGCACCCGCGCGCCGTCGGCGACCTCGACCCACTCGCGGGACTCGACGTAGTCGGCCGCGTCGAAGCCCCCGAGGACCGGCTGCCGCTTCAGCTCGGTGCGACCCCGCGTCGCGAGGTCGACGTCGAGCACGGTGCGCGGTGTCGTCCACGACTCGACGACGACCTGGATGCTCTCCTGGTCCGGCTCGGGGTTGTCGCCGAGCCCGATCGAGTGGACCGGCTGGTCGACGACGACGTCCCACGGCGTGCCGTGCCCGGACACCGAGGCGACGTCACGGGGCAGCACCCGCAGCGCGGTGAGGCCGCCGGTGCGCAGCGAGAGCACGCTGGCGGCGTCGAAGGCGTCGACCCCGACGAAGCGCTCACCCTCGCCCGACGCGAGCAGCGGGACCCACTGCTCGTGGCTCGTGGCGTCCAGGGGCGCCCAGGCGAGGTCGGAGTCGGGGCTCACGGTGTTGTGGACGACGAGGAGCCGGTCGGTGGTCGGCTCGACGTCGTACTCGATGCCGTCCCGCCGGGGCGCCACGACGCGCCACTCCCCCTCCGGGTCGTCCGAGGCCAGCATCCGGACCTCCGAGGTCGTCTTCGAGCCCAGCCCGAGGAGCAGCCAGCGCTCGTCACGGCTGCTGCTGACCCCCATCCAGAACCGCTCGTCGTCCTCCTGGTGGACGAGGACGTCCTGCGCCGGGTCCCCGCCGACGCGGTGCCGCCACAGCTGGTGGGGGCGCCAGGCGTCGTCGAGCCGGGTGTAGAAGACGAACGCCCCGTCGCGGCTGAACTCGCAGCCGTAGCCGATGCCCGTGAGCGAGGTGTCGAGGACCTCGCCGCTCGCGACGTCGCGCACGGTGAGGGCGAAGCGCTCGTCGCCCGCGGTGTCGACGGCGAACGCGACGAGCCGGTGGTCCGAGCTCACGGTCAGCGCACCGAGCGAGAAGAACTCGGAGTCCCCGGCCTCGACGTTGCCGTCGAGGACGACCTGCTCGCCGGGGACGAGGGCACCCTCGGGGTCCGGACGGGCATCGCCCTCGGCCCGGGGGGCCCGGACGTGGGTGGCGTACTGCCGGCCCTCGGCGGTGCGGCTGAAGTACCACCACGGACCGCTCGCCACCGGCACCGAGAGGTCGTCCTCCTGCACCCGGGCGCGGATCTCGTCGAACAACGTCCCCCGCAGGCCCGCCAGGTGCGCCGTGCGCTCCTCGGCGTAGGTGTTCTCGGCCGACAGGTACCCGAGGAGCTCGGGGTCCTCGAGGTCCTTCATCCAGGCGTACGGGTCCTCGATGCGCTCCCCGTGGTGCTCGCGCACGTGCGGTCGCTGCGGGGCGGTGGGTGGGGTGTGGCTCGGCATGCGGCCACCCTATGCGGGCGCCGGGACGCGGCGAGGGCCGCACCCCGGTGGGGTGCGGCCCTCGTCGGGGCGGGACCGGTCAGAGACCGGAGACCCGGTCGGCCGGAGCCGTCAGGCCCGGGTTGGCCCGGAAGTACGCGACGAGGTTCGCGAGGTCCTCCGCGCCACCGAGCACGTTGGTGCCGGCGGAGAACCCGGTGAACAGGTCACCGCCGTTGGCGAGGAAGTTGAGCGTCGACACCCGGTAGGTGCCGGCCGGGTCGATCGCCGTCCCGTCGAGGGTCATCGACCCCGGGACGACCCGCGAGCCCTGCGGCTGCGTGGCGTCCCACTGGTACGAGAAGCCCTCGGAGACACCGAGCGCCAGCATCGGGCGGCTGCCGCGTGCGGCGACCGGCTGGTACTGCTGCTCGAGGATCGTGCGGATCTGCGCCCCGGTGAGGTCCATCGAGACGAGCAGGTTGCCGAACGGTGCGACGTCGTAGGCCTCGGCGTAGGTGATCTCACCCGTGCCCTCGGCGTACTTCGGGGCACTGAGCAGGCTCGCCCGGACCCCGCCGATGTTCATGAACGAGATCTGCGCACCGCCGTTCGCGGGAGCCTGGGTGCCCCAGAGGATGGCGTCCGCGACGAGGTCGCCCATCGGCGTCTCGATGCCGCGGTCACCGTTGGAGTCGCCCGTGATGTCCTCGGCGTTGCTGCCGACGACCTGCGCGGCGAGCGGGCCGGCGATGGCCTGCCACTTCGCGAGGATCTTCGTCTGCTTCGGGTCGGCCGGGTAGAGGGCGCGGTCGACCAGGTGGTTCGTGGCCGTGGTCCGGGCCCGGTCGACGTCACCGGTGCGACGGTCGATGACGAGGGTGGTCTCGGTGACCACCTGTCCGAAGGACGCGGCGCTCGTCACGAGACGCGGCTTGCCGGCCGGGTCGGGGATCGAGCACACGTAGGGCTGGTGGGTGTGCCCGGTGATCAGGGCGTCGATCTCGGGGCTCATCTGCTCGGCGATGGTCGCGATCGGGCCGGAGATGCCGACGCACTGGTCGTAGGTGCCGCTCTGGTAGCCGCCCTCGTGGAGGAGGACGACGATCGACTTCACGCCCTTCTTGCGCAGCAGCTTCGCCTGCTGGTTGGCCGTCTCGACCTCGTCCTTGAAGTCGACGCTCGCGACGCCGGCCGGGTCGACGAGGGTGGGGGTGGCCTCGAGGGTCATCCCGATGAAGCCGACCTTCATGCCGTCGATCTTCTTGACCGAGGTACCGGGCAGGAGGGTCTTGCCGTTCGACTTCTTGACGACGTTCGCGGCCAGCCACTGGAAGTCGGCCCCGGAGTACGGGTCGTTCTTGAAGTAGCAGCCGTCGACGGGGTGGCAGCCGCCCTTCTGCATGCGCAGCAGCTCGGCGGTGCCCTCGTCGAACTCGTGGTTGCCGACGCTGCTCACGGCGAGGTCCATCGCGTTGAGCGTCTCGACCGAGGGCTCGTCGTGGAAGAGACCGGAGAGGAAGGTCGAACCACCGATGAGGTCACCGGCGGCCACGGTGAGCGAGCGGCCCTTGGGCGCGGTCTTGCGGAGCTGCTTGAGCGCGGTCGCGAGGTGCTCCGCACCGCCGACCGGGGTCCCGGACGGGTCGAGCGTGGCCGCCAGCGGCCCGTCGGTGGCCTCGAGGTGGCCGTGGTAGTCGTTGAAGGACAGCAGCTGGATGCTCTGGCTGGAGCCGTGGCCGTGGCCGTGGCCGTGGTCGTGCCCGTGGCCGCGGTCGTGCCCGTGGCCGTGGTCGTGCCCGTGGCCCCTGCCGTGGCCGCGGTCGTCGTCGTGTCCACCGGCCACCGCGGCGGGCGAGGCCGCCACGAACGCGGCGAGGGTGGCGGCGGCGACACCGGCGCCGAGGGCGCGTCGTCGAGTCGATCTCATCGTGTGTTCTCTCCTGGTTCGGTGCGCACCCGTCCCCTGTCCGGGCGGGCACGTCGGGTCGACCCTAGGAGAAAGCCCGCCGCGAGGACACCCCCCGGGCGCGGCGATCCTCCCGCCGCACCCGGTTGTCACCGGAACGTCATCGGCCGGTGGGCACCGCGACGCTCAGGAGAGGCACCGGGGGCCGAGGAGCACCTTGAGGTCGCCGAAGAGCGCCTCGTCGGCGGTGACCCGGAAGGCGGGGTCGAGCCGGATCTCGACCGCGCGCCCCGGCTTGAGCAGCCGCAGGTGGACCTCGGTGGTCCCGGGGTGGTTGGTGAGGACTCCCTTGAGCTCCTCGATCCGCTGGGTCGTGGCCCGCACCGTCTCCATCGTCACCACGACCGGGCCGCGCGGCCCCTCGGAGACGTCCGGGAGGGTCAGCTCCTGGGCGTAGATCGACACCGAGTCGTCACGGCGGTTGAGCTTGCCCCGCACCACGGCGATCTGGTCCTGCTGGAGCATCCCGGCGACCGTCATGTACGTGCTCGGGAAGAACAGGCACTCGATCGAGCCGGCGAGGTCCTCGACCGTCGCGATGGCCCAGAGGTCGCCCTTCTTCGTGCGCTTGATCGCCAGGCCCGTGATGAGGCCCGCGATGGTGACCATCGACCCCTCCGGCCGGCCGCTCTCGTCGCCGGTCAGGGCCGCGATCTGGGTGTCGGCGTGCTGGGTCAGGACGTGCTCGACCCCGAAGAGGGGGTGGTCCGAGACGTAGAGGCCGAGCATCTCGCGCTCGAAGGAGAGCAGGGTCTGCTTGTCCCACTCGACACCCGGCACGGTGCTCAGGCCCATGAGGTCGCCGCCGCTGCCCCCGGCGGAGTCGTCGCCGAAGGCCCCGAACAGGCTGTCCTGCCCGATCGCCTCCTGCCGCTTCACCGCGACGAAGGCGTCGACGTACTCCTCGTGGATGCGCACCAGGCCCATCCGGGTCTCGGCGAGCCCGTCGAAGGCGCCGCCCTTGATGAGCGACTCGATGGTGCGCTTGTTGCAGACGACCGCCGGCACCTTGGCCATGAAGTCGCGGAAGGAGGTGAACCGGCCCTTCTCCTCGCGGGCCCGGATGATCCCCTCGACGACGTTGTGGCCGACGTTGCGGATCGCGTGCAGGCCGAACCGGATGTCGGTGCCGACCGCGGCGAACTGCCCGACGGAGTCGTTGACGTCGGGGGGCAGCACCTTGATGCCCATCCGCCGGCACTCGCCGAGGTAGAGGGCCGACTTGTCCTTGTCGTCGCCGACGCTCGTCAGCAGGGCCGCCATGTACTCGGCCGGGTAGTTCGCCTTGAGGTAGGCCGTCCAGTACGACACGAGGCCGTAGGCGGCCGTGTGCGCCTTGTTGAAGGCGTAGTCCGAGAACGGCACGAGGACGCCCCACAGCGCAGCGACCGAGGCCTCGTTGAAGCCCTGCGCCTTCATCCCGTCCGAGAAGGGGACGTACTCGGCGTCGAGGACCTCCTTCTTCTTCTTGCCCATGGCCCGGCGGAGCAGGTCGGCGGTGCCGAGGCTGTACCCGGCGAGCTTCTGCGCGATCTCCATGACCTGCTCCTGGTAGATCACCAGGCCGTAGGTCGTGCCGAGGATCGGCTCGAGCGCCTCGACCATCTCGGGCTGGAGCTTGCCCTTGAGCTGGGGGTCGAGCGGGACGATCTCCTGCTTGCCGTTCTTGCGCAGCGCGAAGTTCGTGTGCGCGTTGACGCCCATCGGGCCGGGCCGGTAGAGCGCGAGGGCCGCGGAGATGTCCTCGAAGTTGTCCGGCTGCATCAGCTTGAGCAGCGTGCGCATGCCGCCGCCGTCGAGCTGGAACACCCCCAGGGTGTCGCCCCGGCCGAGCAGGTCGTAGGTGGCCTTGTCGGTCATGTCCTTGGACAGCGCGTCGAGGTCGATGTCCTCACCGCGGTTGGCCGTGACGTTGGCGATGGCGTCGTCGAGGATCGTGAGGTTGCGCAGGCCGAGGAAGTCCATCTTGACCAGGCCGAGCGACTCGCAGCTCGGGTAGTCGAACTGCGTGATGACCTGGCCGTCCTGGAGGCGGCGCATGATCGGGATGACGTCGATGAGCGGCTCGCTCGACATGATGACGCCGGCCGCGTGGACGCCCCACTGCCGCTTGAGCCCCTCGAGCCCCTTGGCGGTCTCGACGACCTCCTGGAGGTGCTGCTCCTGGGCGACGAGGTCGCGGAACTCCTTGCCCTCGCCGTAGCGGGGGTGCTCGGGGTCGTAGATGCCGGAGAGGGGCACGCCCTTGCCCATGACGTCCGGGGGCATCGCCTTGGTCAGCTGCTCGCCGACGGCGAACGGGTGGCCCATGACGCGGGCGGAGTCCTTGACGGCCTGCTTGGCCTTGATCGTGCCGTACGTGACGATCTGCGCGACCCGCTCCGAGCCGTACTTCTCCGTGACGTACCGGATGACCTCGCCCCGCCGGCGCTCGTCGAAGTCGACGTCGAAGTCGGGCATCGACATGCGCTCGGGGTTGAGGAACCGCTCGAAGATCAGGCCGTGCGGGACGGGGTCGAGGTCGGTGATCTTCATGGCGTACGCGCACATCGACCCTGCACCCGAGCCACGGCCCGGACCCACCCGGATGCCGTTCTCCTTGGCCCAGGTGATGAAGTCGGCGACGACGAGGAAGTAGCCGGGGTACCCCTTGGAGACGATGACGTTCGTCTCGAACTCCGCCTGCCGCTGGGCGTAGTCGGGGATGCCCTCGGGGAAGCGATCGTGCAGGCCCTTCTGGACCTCCTTGACGAACCAGCTCTCCTCGTTCTCCCCCGGCGGGCAGGGGAAGCGCGGCATGTACCGGCCCTCGCCCTCGGTGAACGAGATGTCGCACATCTCGGCGATGAGCAGGGTGTTGTCGCAGGCCTCGGGGAGCTCGCGCCAGGTGTGGCGCATCTCCTCGGCCGACTTGAGGTAGAAGTCGTCGGCGTCGAACTTGAACCGGCCCGGGTCCATCATCGTCGAGCCGGACTGCACGCAGAGCAGGGCGCCGTGGGCCTTGGCGTCCTCGGGGCTCGTGTAGTGGAGGTCGTTCGTCGCGACGAGCGGCAGGTCGAGCTCGCGGGCGATGCGCAGCAGGTCCTTCTGGACGCGGCGCTCGATGTCGAGGCCGTGGTCCATCAGCTCGCAGAAGAAGTTCTCGGCGCCGAAGATGTCGCGCAGGTCGGAGGCGGCCTGCTTGGCGAGGTCGTACTGCCCGAGCCGGATGCGGGTCTGGATCTCACCGGACGGGCACCCGGTGGTGGCGATGAGGCCCTTGCCGTACTGGTCGAGCAGCTCGCGGTCGACGCGCGGCCACTTCGCGTAGACCTGGTCGAGCGAGGCCTGGCTGTCCATCCGGAACAGGTTGTGCAGGCCGGTGTTGTCGCGGGCGAGCAGCGTCATGTGGGTGTAGGCACCCGAGCCCGAGACGTCGTCGCCGGGCCGCGTGCGCTCGTCGCCCCACTTGACGCGGGTCTTGTCGGTGCGGTGCGTGCCCGGCGTGACGTAGGCCTCGACGCCGATGATCGGCTTGACCCCCGTGCCCTGGGACTTCTTCCAGAACTCGTAGGCCCCGAACACGTAGCCGTGGTCGGTCGTGGCCAGCGCCGGCATGCCCAGCTCCGCGGCACGCTGGAACAGGTCGCCGATGCGGGCCGCGCCGTCGAGCATCGAGTACTCGGTGTGGACGTGGAGGTGGACGAACGAGTCCGAGCCCTTCGCACGGGACGTCGGGGCGGGGTTCGGGGCGGACGGGGTGGACATCGCCGACCATCCTAGGTCGCCCCGGGGACACCCCTCGGCGTGTCGGGGGTCGTGTCGTGCGGACCCGGCTCAGAGCCGGTCGAGGGCGTCCCGGAGGTCCTGCGGGTAGGAGCTCTCGAAGGTGACCCACTCCCCCGACCCGGGGTGCTCGAAGCCCAGCCCGACGGCGTGCAGCCACTGTCGCTCGAGCCCGAGCCGCTTCGCCAGCGTGGGGTCGGCGCCGTACGTGGGGTCGCCGACGCAGGGGTGGCGCACGGCCGCCATGTGCACCCGGATCTGGTGCGTGCGCCCGGTCTCCAGGCGGATCTCGAGCAGGCTCGCGTGGCGGAAGGCCTCGAGCAGCTCGTAGTGGGTCACGGCGTGCTTGCCGGAGTCCATGACCGCGAACTTGTAGTCGTGGCCGGGGTGGCGGCCGATCGGGGCGTCGATGGTGCCGACGAGCGGGTCCGGCAGGCCCTGGACGAGTGCGTGGTACGTCTTCTCGACCCGACGCTCCTTGAAGGCTCGCTTGAGCACCGAGTAGCCGCGCTCGCTCTTGCAGACGACCATGAGCCCGCTCGTGCCGACGTCGAGCCGGGACACGATGCCCTGCCGCTCGCTCGCGCCGCTCGTCGAGATCCGGTAGCCGGCCGCCTTGAGCCCGGAGAGCACGTTGGGACCGCTCCAGCCGACGCTCGGGTGTGCGGCGACACCGACCGGCTTGTCGACGACGACGATGTCGTCGTCGTCGTGGACCACCGACATCCCCGGCACCGGCTCGGCCACGACCTCGAGGGTCACGGCCGGCCCGCTCGGCAGCGCGACCTCGAGGAGGTCCCCCGCGCTGACCCGGTGGCTCTTGCCGACGCTGCTCGCGTTGACGCTCACCTCGCCTGCGGCGGCCAGGTCGGCCGCCCGGGTCCGCGAGAGCCCGAAGAGCCGGGCGATGGCGGCGTCGACCCGTTCGCCCTCGAGCCCGTCGGGCACGAGGACGGTGCGCTGGTCACTCATCGGCGTGCTCGGGGCGGTGGAGCGGGCGGCTCAGCGAGGTGCCGCGGGAGGCGAGGAGCATGACGACCCCCGCCGCGACGACGATCGCGATGTCGGCGACGTTGCCGACGAAGAACCCGAAGTAGTCGATGAAGTCGACGACGTGCCCCCGGCCGGGGCCCGGCTCGCGCACGAGCCGGTCGACGAGGTTGCCGACGGCACCGCCGAGCAGGAGCCCGAGGGCGAGCGCCCACGGCCGGTTGCCGACCTTGCGGGCGCCGGCCACGACCCACCCGAGGATGACGAGCGAGACGAGGGTGAGGACCCACGTCGAGCCGTCGCCGAGGGAGAACGCCGCGCCGGGGTTGCGGATGAGGTTGAGGCGGATCGCCGAACCCAGCAGGTCGACCGGCTGGCCGGGGGTCAGGCCGGCAAGGGCCCACGCCTTGGTCGCCTGGTCGAGGACGAGGACGACGGCGGCGATGGCCACGAGGAGGGTGCGCAGACCCCGCCGCCCCTCCCGGGAGGTCTCGGGCGATGGGGTCGGGGTGGGCTCTGTCGCCGTCAGCGGCGCTCCTGCTTCGTCTTGCATGGCATGCACAGGGTCGCACGAGGAGCGGCCTGGAGCCGCATCTTGCCGATCGGGTGGCCGCAGGACTCGCAGGTGCCGTACGAGCCGTCCTCGAGGCGCTCGAGGGCGTGCTCGGTCTGCTCCAGCATCTCCCGGGCGTTGTTCGCCAGGGAGATCTCCTGCTCG
The DNA here is from genome assembly GCA_963709785.1 of uncultured Actinomycetota bacterium. GTDB lineage: Bacteria > Actinomycetota > Actinomycetes > Actinomycetales > Dermatophilaceae > Phycicoccus. The sequence goes on from CAVPXT010000011.1 coordinate 355,208, forward strand.
CGCTCGTAGGTCTTGGCCCCCGCGTCGGCCTGGTCGTCGCCGGCTCCGTCGCCGGAGTCTCGCATCAGGTCGACGAGGTCGGACTCGGCGTGCTCGAGCTCCTCGCGCAGCTGGGCGACGTCGCGCTCGAGCTCACCGCGGACCTCGCGGAGCTCGGCCGCGGTCCACGGTGACTCGTCCTCGCGGACGGGCAGGGCCGCGGGGCGGGCCGAGCGACGGGTCGAGGACTTCGCGGGCGCCTTCGTGGCAGCCGCCTTCTTCGCGGCAGCCTTCTTCGCCGGTGCCTTCGTCGCCGGCGCGGCCTTCGCGGCAGCCTTCTTCGCCGGTGCCTTCGTCGCCGGCGCGGCCTTCGTGGCCGGAGCCTTCTTCGCGGCAGCCTTCTTCGCGGGCGCCTTCTTCGCCGGTGCGGCCTTCGTGGCCGGAGCCTTCTTCGCCGGTGCGCCTTCTTCGCGGGCGCCTTCTTCGCCGGTGCGGCCTTGGTGGCCGGAGCCTTCTTCGCGGGCGCCTTCTTCGCGGGCGCCTTCTTCGCCGGAGCCGCCTTCGTGGCGGGAGCCGCCTTCTTCGCGGCAGCCTTCTTCGCGGCAGCCTTCTTCGCCGGCGCCGCCTTCTTCGCGGCAGCCGTCTTCGTCGGTGCCGCCTTCTTCGCCGGAGCCGTCGTGGCCCCGGCCTTCTTCGCCGCCGCAGCCGTGGTCGCGGAGCTCGTCGCCGTGCCCGACCCGCCTCGCGAGACCACCGTGCGCGCCTTCGCGGCCGCACTCGAGGTCGTCTTCTTCGCGGCGGACAACGCCCGCTTCACCACCATGACGAGAACCCTTTCCGGGGCTGGACGGGCCCGTACGGCCTGCCCGGTGCGAGGAGGATACGTGGTGCCACAGGCCTGCTCAACGCGCGAAACGCGGCGAGGGCCTGTGCATCTCCTCCCAACGACGAAGGGCCCGGGAAGTTCCCGGGCCCTTCGTCGCTCGTGCTGGTCAGCCCTGCGGCTCGTGCTGCGGCTGGGCCGCGCCCTCCGCGGGGGCCTCCTCGTCCTCGCCCGTGACGTTCTTGAGGTCGGCGAGCTGGGCCTGGATGTAGTCGTGCAGACGGGCCCGGTAGTCGCGCTCGAAGCCACGCAGGGACTCGATCTTGCGCTCGAGCAGGCCGCGCTCACGGCCGAGCTCCTCGAGGATCGAGGCCTTCTTCTGCTGGGCCTCCGCGACCATCCCCGTGGACCGCTCACGGGCCTCGGTGATCATCTCGTCGCGCTGGGTGGTGGCGGTACCGATCATCTCGTCCCGCTGGGCGGTGGCCGTGCTGATCATCTCGTCCCGCTGGGCGGTCGCCGTCGAGATGAGCTCGTCGTGCTGGGCCTGCCCGGTGGAGACCAGCTCGTCGTGCCGGGCCTGCCCGGTGGAGACCAGCTCGTCGTGCTTGCGCTGGGCGGTCCCGAGCAGCTCGTCGTGCTTGCGCTGACCCTCGGAGAACAGCTCGTCGCGCTTGCTCTCACCCGCGGCGACGTGCTCGTCGTGGAGGCGCTGCGCCAGGGCGATGACCCCGGCCGCGCTGGCGCCGCCGCCGGCACCGGCGAGGGCGGCGGCCCCGAGACCGGCGTCGCCCTGCCCCTGGTCCGCGGCGGGCACGGCGGCCGCGCGCTGCTCGGCCTCCTGAGCGCGCTGCTCCGCGTCCTGCGCGCGCTGCTCGGCCTCCTGGGCGCGCTGCTCGGCAGCACCGACCCGCTCGTCGGCGTCGTGGCGGGCCTCCTCGAGACGGGTCTCGAGGATCGACACCCGCTCGTCGACGGCGGAGCCCTGCTCGTCGCGGGCGGCGACGAGGGCCGCGGCGTGGTCGTCACGCTCGGCCGCCGCGGTGGCGGCCTGCTGGCGGGCGGCCTCCGCCTCGGCCTCGAGCTCGCGGACGCGCTCCTCGAGGGTCGCGGCGTGGCGCTCGACCTGCGTCGCGTGGTTCTCGAACTCCCCCGCCCGACGCTCGGCGTCCGCGAGCCGGGAGTCGACGTCACCGCTGGCCCCCCGGAGGGCCTCGATCTCGGCGTCGCGCTGCTGGAGGAGCTGCTCGAGCTCGCTCGTGCGCTGCTCGAGCTGGGTCAGCGTGCCCTGGAGCTCGGTGAGGTTGCCCTGGAGCTCGGCCGCACGCGCCTCGCCGTCACCGCTGGAGCCCTCGTACTCACCGAGCTTCGCGGCGAGCTCGCTGCGGGTGCCCTCGAGCTCGGAGACACGGGCCGCGAGGGTCGCGTTCTTGGAGCGGAGCTCCTCGAGGTCCTTCGCGGTCGCGTCGACGTCGGAACGGGTGAAGGCCGGGGCCAGGCCCTTGCCCTCCCGGCACGTCGAGAGCTCGCCGCGGAGGTCGTCGCTCTCCTTGGTGATCCGGCGCATCTCGGCGACGATGTCGTCGAGGAAGTCGTCGACCTCGCGCTCGTCGTAGCCACGACGGAACTGGGTCTGGGTGAACGTCTTGTTGAGGACGTCCTCGGGCGAGAGAGCCATGTGCAACTCCTGGTGGCCGGTGGGGTCACGGAACCGGACCGTCGGTGACGCGGCATCGCGGTGCCGGTGGTCCGATCCGACAGCCTACGCGATCCCGGGGCCCACGTGACAGGTGTCATCGGAAGTGGTCCGATGGACGGCCCGGAGCGGTGCTCAGCTCCCCAGCGCGGAGAGGACCGAGTAGAGGATGATCACGCCGAAGAAGAGGACCATGAACGACAGGTCGATCGACACGCCCCCGAGCCTCAGCGGCGGGATCACCTTGCGCAGCGCCCGCAGCGGCGGCTCGGTGAGCGTGTAGACCGGCTCGGCGACGAGGAGCACCGGCCCACGCGGACGCCACTCGCGCGCGAAGATCCGGATCCAGTCGAAGACCACCCGGCCGATGAGCACGACGAGGTACAGGAAGACGACGAAGGCCAGGACGGCGAAGACGGTGGCGAGAGCGGCGGGCAGCATGGCACGAGTGTGACCCATCGACCCGGGAGGGCCCGGGACGGGTCCGGCGTCAGCTCTGGTTGAAGACCCCGCGACCGGTGACGGCCACCGGGCCCTCCTCGGCGTTGACCTCGACCGTCTCGGGCGAGAGGAGGAAGACCTTGGAGGTCACCCGCTCGATCGAGCCGTGGAGGCCGAAGACGAGGCCGGCGGCGAAGTCGACGAGACGCTTGGCGTCGGAGTCGCTCATGTCGGTGAGGTTCATGATGACCGGGACGCCGTCGCGGAAGTTCTCGCCGATCGTCTTGGCCTCGTTGTACGTCCGCGGGTGGATCGTCGTGATCCGCGAGACGCTCGCCGCGTCGTGGCTGCGGACGACCTCGGCCACGGGGCGCCGGGTCGGCAGCGGCGTGACCTCGGCCCCGCGGTGCTCGCTGCGCTCCTCGACCTCGGGCTCGTCGTAGCCGTCGTAGTACTCGTCGTCGTAGTGGCCCTGGTCCTCGGCGAGGCCCAGGTAGACCATCGTCTTGCGCAGCGCGCCAGCCATCACGTGCTCCTCGGTCGTCGGCCCCGCCTCTCGCGGCCGTTCTTCGTGACTGAAGTTACCGGTGTGACGGTCGAGTTCCGAGGATTGCCGATCCGACACGCAGGTGTGTCGCACCTTCGGCCACCGCGTCCTCGAGGTCGGCACTCATCCCCGCGGACAGCCACCGGGCCCCCGGGTGGTCCTCGCGCACCCGCTCCGCGAGCCCGCGCAGCCGGGCGAAGGCCGGCCGCGCCGGCTCCCCGAGCGGGGCGACGGCCATCAGCCCGCGCAGCCGCAGGTGCTCCGTGGCCGCGACGACGTCGCACAGCGCGAGCAGGTCCTCGGGGGCCACGCCGCCGCGGCCGCCGGAGGCGTCGAGGCCGACCTGGACGAGGACGTCGAGGGGGCGCCCCTCGGTGCCGGCCGCGCGGTCGAGGGCGCGGGCCAGCTTCGGGCGGTCGAGGGAGTGCAGGACATCGGCGTAGCGCACGACGGAGGCGGCCTTGTTCGTCTGGAGCTGGCCGATGAAGTGGACGGTGAGCGCGTCCCGGCGCCGGAGCTCGGCGACCTTGGCCGCCGCCTCCTGGTCGCGGTTCTCGCCGATGTCGGTGACCCCGAGCTCGGCGAGGAGGTCGACGTCGCTCGCCGGGAAGAACTTGGTGACCGCGACGAGCGTCACCGCGTCGGTGCGCCCGGCGGCCTGCCGTGCCGCCTCCACCCGGTCCTGCACGGCCGCGAGGCGGGCGGCCAGGTCGTCGCGCCGCCCGCTCACGACGCCCTCGCGACGACGCCCGCGAAGCGCCCCGTGGTGCCGGAGGCCCGGTACGAGTACAGGTCGGCGCTCTCGCGGGTGCAGCCGGGGACCCACGTGACCGGCACGTCGAGCGCGTGCAGCTGGGCGACGACACCGCCCGCGACGTCGATGGCGGGCGTGCCCGTCCACGACACCGTCGCGCTCACCGGCTCGACCGACGCCGCGGCGTCGCGCATCGCGGCCGGCACCTCGTAGCAGCGACCGCACACCGAGGGTCCGACGACGGCGTCGACGGTGCGCGCCCCCAGGTCGCGCATGGTCGCGACGGCCGCGGGCACCACCCCCGCGACCAGGCCGGGACGTCCGGCGTGCACGGCCGCCACGACCCCCTCAGGGCTCGCCAGCAGCACGGGGACGCAGTCGGCGACGAGCACGGCCAGGGCGAGGTCGGGTGAGGTCGTCACGAGGGCGTCGCACTGCGGCGCGACCTCGGGAACGGCATCGACGACCGCGACCTCGGCCCCGTGGCACTGGTGCATCCAGACCAGGGGCCGGCCGACCGCGGCGGCCAGCCGGCGCCGGTTCTCGGCGACGTCGGCCGGGTCGTCGTCGACGTGCAGCCCGAGGTTGAGCCCCGCCCACGGCCCCGCGCTGACCCCGCCGGCGCGCCCGGTGAGGGCCCGTCGTCCGCCGCCGGCCGTCTCGTCCCAGGTGAACACGGGACCCACGGTAGACGCGGACGGGGGCGGACCGGTCTCCCGGCCCGCCCCCGTCCGCGGCTGCTGCGCCCTGCCCACTCCTACTTGAGGAAGTCGGGGACGTCGAGGTCGTCGTTCTCGTCGAAGGTCACCGTGCGCGGCGGCTGGGTGCGAGCCGGCTCGGTGGGGGTCGACTCGCGCTCGGTGCGCACCGCGCGCTCGTCGTCGGCGGGTGCGCCCTCGGAGCGCTCCGCCGCGGCCCGCGTGCTGTCGTGGACCGGGGTGGGTGCCGGCGCGGGCGGCGCCACGGGCGCCGGGGCGTCGTGGCCGACGGCCGGAGCGGCACCGGGGCTCGGCGGCGCGGCCGGCGTCGAGGGCACGGATGCCGGCGGCGCGACGGCCGGCGGGACCGGGCGCCCCTGGATGGTGCCGAGCGCGCGGTCGTCGGCGCGGCGCGCCGGGGCCCCGCCGTCGAAGCCCGCGGCGATGACGGTGACCCGCACCTCGTCGCCGAGCGCGTCGTCGATGACGGCGCCGAAGATGATGTTGGCCTCCGGGTGGGCGGCCTCCTGGACGAGCCGGGCCGCCTCGTTGATCTCGAAGAGGCCGAGGTCGCTGCCGCCCTGGATGGAGAGCAGCACGCCGTGGGCGCCGTCGATGCTCGCCTCGAGGAGCGGGCTCGAGATCGCGAGCTCGGCGGCCTGGACGGCGCGGTCCTCGCCGCGGGCCGAGCCGATGCCCATGAGCGCCGAGCCGGCCCCCTGCATCACCGACTTGACGTCGGCGAAGTCGAGGTTGATCAGGCCGGGGGTCGTGATGAGGTCGGTGATGCCCTGGACACCCGACAGCAGCACCTGGTCGGCGCTGCGGAACGCGTCGAGCATGGAGACGCCGCGGTCGCTGATCGAGAGCAGCCGGTCGTTCGGGATGACGATGAGGGTGTCGACCTCCTCGCGCAGGTCCGCGATGCCCGACTCCGCCTGGTTGGCGCGGCGGCGGCCCTCGAAGGTGAACGGCCGGGTGACCACGCCGATGGTCAGGGCGCCCAGGCCCTTGGCGATGCGTGCGACGACCGGGGCGCCACCGGTGCCGGTGCCACCACCCTCGCCGGCGGTGACGAAGACCATGTCGGCCCCCTTGAGGACCTCCTCGATCTCCTCGGCGTGGTCCTCGGCGGCCTTCTGGCCGACCTCGGGGTCGGCGCCGGCGCCGAGGCCGCGGGTCAGCTCGCGGCCGACGTCGAGCTTGACGTCGGCGTCGCTCATGAGGAGGGCCTGCGCGTCGGTGTTGACCGCGATGAACTCGACGCCCTTGAGGCCGACCTCGATCATCCGGTTGATGGCATTGACACCGCCGCCGCCGATGCCGACGACCTTGATGACGGCCAGGTAGTTCTGGGGTGCTGCCACGGCGATGGGCCTTCCACTTCGGGTCACGGCGTTCGGTGGGCCGCTCAAACCATCAACCTCAGGTTGACGGTCACGGTTGGGTCACGGTGCGATGGGGACGACGCTACGTCCGTCGCAGGGGTCCTGCACAACTACGGCGGGGCGTGTCGCGACATCCCCGCGTCGAAATCCTCCCACGGTCGGGGTGCAGCGTCACACGCGCCCCACCGATCACTCCCGTCACTCCCCTGTCAGCGGGTCACGGGGGTGTCGGGCGCACTGACATCGATGACCTTGGCCTTGGTCGTGAGCAGCGCCCGCAGCACGCGGGTCTTGAGCTCGCCGTCGTCCTCCCCGCCCCAGACGACGGTGTGGCCGGGGAGCGTGAAGGTCACGAGGTCGGCGCTGCTCACGGTGACCGCCGAGACGTCCTTCGAGAGGTCGCGGGGCAGGTCGCGCAGCAGCGCGAGGGCGGCCTGGAGCGCCTCGGGGGTCATCGACCGGCTGCCGGTGGCCGTGACGACGGGGACGCCCTTCGGGGCCTTCGTGACGCGCCCGAAGGACACCCCGGTCGCGTCCACGACCTCCAGTGCACCCTGAGGGTTCTTCACGACGATCGCCGCGACACGGGGCACGACGTCGACGACGAGGGTGCGTGGCCACGAGCGGCGGACGGACACCTCGGCGACCGTGACCCGCGTCCGGACGGCGCGCTCGACCGCGGCGGTGTCGACGCGCACGAGCGGGGTCCCGGGGGCGACGTCGACGAGCTCGCGGACGGCCGCGCCCTCCGCCGTCGGGACGCCGACGACCTCGACGTCGTGGACGCCCAGGAGCCCCGTCCACCCGAGCACCCAGCCGGCACCGCCGACCAGCGCGAGGGCGAGCACGACGGACAGGACGCTGCGCCAGGGCCGGCGGCGCCGGGCCAGCGCCCGCTCACGGAAGCGGGAGGCCGACGAGTCCAGGCCGTGGGACCGAGGGCTGCGGGTGGCGGTGTGGCTCACGGTGCCTCCCCCACCCGGGCGGCGAGTGCCTCGAGCAGCGGCGCCCCGAGCGCCGTGACGTCCCCGGCCCCGACGGTGAGGACGAGGTCACCGGGCCCCGCGGAGGTGGCGAGGGTGGTGACCGCGGCGTCGCGGCCGAGCCCGACGTCGACCCGTCGCACGCCGGGCAGCTCGACGAGGGGGTCCCCGATGAGTGCGGAGGTGACCCCGGGAACCGGCGCCTCGCGCGCCCCGTAGACGTCGAGCAGGACGACGTGGTCGGCGGGCGCCAGCGCCTCGGCGAACGCCTCGGCGAAGTCGCGGGTACGGCTGTACAGGTGCGGCTGGAAGACGACGAGGACGCGCCCGCGCCCGGCGCGTGCCACCACCCCCGCGGCCGTGGAGACCACCGCTGCGACCTTGGCCGGGTTGTGGGCGTAGTCGTCGACGACCGTGACGCCACCGACCTCGCCGCGCACCTCGAACCGGCGACGGGCGCCGGTGAAGCCGGCCAGGCCGCGCAGGACGGCGTCCGGGTCCGCGCCGAGCCCGACGACCCCGGCGAGGTACGCGGCGGCGGCGTTCGCGACGTTGTGGGCGCCGGGGACGGCGAGGACGAGCTCGCGGCTGGTGCCGTCGTGGGTGAGGTCGGTGCGCGTGCCGAGGCCGGCCGCGGTGGTCGGGCCGAGCCGCAGGTCGGCGTCCTCGCCCGCGCCGAACGTCACGACCCGGCGGCCCCGGGCGCGCTCGGCGGCCGCGAGGGCCCGCGACCCCGGGTCGTCGTCGCTGGCCACGAGCAGGCCGCCCGGCGCGATCGTCGCGGCGAACTCGGTGTACGCGTCGACGACCGCCTCGGCCGTGCCGTAGAAGTCGAGGTGGTCGGGCTGGACGGTCGTGACGACCCCGATCTCGGGCCGGTAGACGACGAAGGTGCCGTCGCTCTCGTCGGCCTCGACGACGAAGGCGTCCCCGCGGCCGAGCGCGGCGTTGGTGCCCAGCTGGGCGACCTCTCCCCCACACGCGTACGACGGGTCCGCGCCGGCCTCGGTGAGCGCGACGACGAGCATCGCCGTCGTGCTCGTCTTGCCGTTGGCCCCCGCCACGGCGACCGCGCGGCTGCCCGCGAGGAGCGCAGCGAGCGCCTGCGACCGGTGGAGCACACGGAGCCCACCCGCACGGGCCGCGGCGAGCTCGGGGTTGTCCTCGCGGACGGCGGAGCTGACGACGACGGTGTCGACGTCGTCGAGGTGCGCGGGGTCGTGGCCGAGGTGCACCCGGGCGCCGGCGGTGCGCAGCGCCTCGAGGACCGGGCCGTCCGCCGCGTCGGACCCACTGACCCGCACGCCGCGGGCGAGCAGCAGCCGGGCGACGGCCGACATGCCCGCACCGCCGATGGCGACGAGGTGGACCGCGCCGAGGGCGTCCCACGACGGGACCTCGGCGCCGAGGTCGAACCTCGGGTTGGTGACGGGCACGGCTCAGCGACCCCCCGCCGCACGGACGACGAGGTCGGCGAGCAGCTCGTCGCCGTCGCGCGTGCCCACCGAGGCCGCGGCGGCCGACATCGCCTCGAGGCGTGCGGTGTCCAGGGCCAGGGGCACGACGGTGTCGCGGACCCACGCGGCATCGACGGCGGCGTCGTCGACGAGGAGCCCTCCCCCGGCCTCGACCACGTGCTCGGCGTTGAGCCGCTGTTCGCCGTTGCCGACGGGGAGCGGGACGTAGACCGCGGGCAGCCCGACCGCCGTCAGCTCGCAGACGGTGTTGGCGCCGGCCCGGGCGACGACGAGGTCGGCGGCCGCGTAGGCGAGGTCCATGCGGTCGCAGTAGGGCAGGACGAGGTACGGGGCACCCGGCAGCTCGCCGGGGTCGAACTCCTTCCCCGTGCCCGCGACGTGGAGCACCTGGACCCCGGCCGCCGAGAGCGCGCCGACGGCCTCGGCGAAGGCGCCGTTGAGCCGGGCCGCACCGAGCGAGCCACCGGTGACGAGGAGGGTCGGGCCGTCGCCGAGCCCGAAGTGCGCCCTCGCCTCGGCGCGGTGCGCCGCGCGGTCGAGGGTCGCGATCTCGTGCCGCAGCGGCATCCCGGTGACGGTCGCCCCGCGCAGCCGCGTGCCCGGGAAGGTGACCGCCACCTCGGCGGCGATCCGGGCCCCGAGCCGGTTGGCGAGCCCGGGGCGGGCGTTCTGCTCGTGCACGACGACGGGGACGCGGCGCCGGCGCGCCGCGAGGTAGGCCGGCGAGGAGACGAACCCGCCGAACCCGACGACGACCTCGGCCTCCGTCGACTCGATCGCCGTCTCGGCGGCCGCGACGGCTCGACGCAGGCTGCCGGGCAGGCGCAGCGCGTCGGCCGTGGGGCGCCGGGGGAACGGCACGCGGGGCACCTCCAGGAGCGGGTAGCCGCGGGCAGGCACGAGGCGCGACTCGAGGCCCTCCGCCGTGCCGAGCGCGGTGAGGCGCACGTCGGGGTCGCGGCGACGGAGGCAGTCGGCGAGGGCCAGCAGGGGCGAGACGTGCCCCGCCGTGCCGCCACCGGCGAGCAGGACCGACCGCGGACCGACCGCGGTCACGACCGGCCCTTGCGGGTGCGGACGGCGCCGGACACCACGGACAGCGAGCGGCGCAGCGAGGAGGGACGCGCGGACAGCGCCTCGGCGCACCCGGGCTCGTGCCGCGCGAAGGACAGGAGGATGCCGAGCGCGGCCATCGTCATGATGAGCGAGGACCCGCCGGAGGACACGAGCGGGAGCGGGACGCCGATGACCGGGAGCAGGCCGATGACCGCGCCGATGTTCACGGCGGCCTGCACGACGATCCACGTCATGACCCCGGCCGTGACGACGCGGACGAAGAAGTCGTCCGTCCGGCTCACGAGGCGGTAGCAGGCCAGGGCGAGGCCGGCGAAGAGCAGGAGGATCGCGAGCGTTCCGGGCAGGCCGAGCTCCTCGCCGATGATCGCGAAGATGAAGTCGTTGTGCGGCTCGGAGAGCAGCCCCCACTTCTCCCGGCTCTGGCCCAGGCCCAGGCCCAGCCAGCCGCCGTCGGCGAGGGCGTAGCGCCCGTGGATCGGCTGCCGCGCGGCCCCGTACTCGTTGGTGTCGCGGCCGAGCCAGACGTCGAAGCGGCCCAGCCGGTTCGGGCTCGTGATGACGAACGCGACGACCATGCCGACGAACGGCACACCGGCGATGGCGAACCAGCGCACCGGGATCCCGGCCGCGAAGAGCACGCCCGCCACGATGGCGCCGAGCACCATGACGGTACCGAGGTCGTGCCCGAGGACGACCGACCCCACGGCGACGGCCGCGATCGGGACGAGGTACGGGACGAGGACGTGGCCGAGGGAGCGCAGGTGCCGCCGCTTCTTCGTGAGGACGACACCACCGGCGAGGATCAGGCCGACCTTGATGATCTCGGACGGCTGGACGCTCACCGGGCCCAGCCGGATCCAGTTGCGGTTGCCGTTCACCGAGATCCCCAGCGGGGTGAGGACGAGCAGCTGGAGCCCGACCGCCGCGACGAGCACCGGGATCGCGAGGCGCTTCCAGCCGGTGACGGGGACCCGGGACGCGATGACGAGCGCGACCGCTCCGATGGCGGCGTAGACCGCCTGCGTCGTGAAGATCGTGTACGCCGAACGGGTCTTGTCGAGCGAGACGATCGCGCTCGCCGAGAGCACCATGATGAGGCCGATCGCCACGAGGGCGGCGGTGAGGGAGAGCAGCAGGTAGTACGTCGTCACCGGCGAGTCGAACCGTGCGGTCCAGGACCGCACCCGGGAGGACCCGCCGCGTGGCTCCCGGGCTCGGGCGGGCGCGGTCGCGCTGGTCACGGGCTACCCCTCGTCGGTGAGCCGACGCACCGCCGCTGAGAAGGCGTCGCCGCGCGCACCGTAGTTCGCGAACATGTCCATCGACGCGGCGGCGGGGGCGAGCAGCACGACGTCGCCCGGCAGGGCGAGGTCGAGGGCGTGGGCCACCACGGCGTCCATGGCTCCAGTGTCGGTACGGTCGACGTCGACGACCGGGACATCCGGCGCGTGTCGGGCCAGCGCCTCGGAAATGACCGAACGGTCACGACCGACGAGGACGACGCCCCGCAGCCGGCCGGCGGCGGCGGCCACGAGCTCCTCGACGTCGGCGCCCTTGAGCAGGCCGCCGGCCACCCAGACGACGTGCTCGTACGCGGCGAGGCTGGCCTGCGCGGCGTGCGGGTTGGTCGCCTTGGAGTCGTCGACCCAGCGGACCCCGCGCACCGTGCCGAGGTCGGCGATGCGGTGCGGTTCGGGGACGAAGTCGCGCAGCCCCTGGCGGACCGCGGCCGGCGGCACCCCGTGGGCGCGGGCCAGCGCGGCCGCCGCGAGGGCGTTGGCGACGAGGTGGGGCGCCGGCGGCGGCGCGTCGGGGCCGGGGCGCAGGTCCTCGAGCGTGCCGAGCTCGGCGGCGGCGGTGCGCCGTTCGGCGACGAAGGCGCGGTCGGCGAGGACGTCCTCGACGACACCGAGCTCGGAGAGACCCGGGACGCCGAGGGTGAACCCCACGGCGCGGCAGCCCTCCTGGACGTCCGCGTCCTCGACGAGTCGCAGCGTGCGGGCGTCGTCCGCGTTGTAGACGCAGGCGACCTCGGTGCCCCGGTACACCCGGCCCTTGGCGCGGGCGTACTCCTCGAGCGAGCCGTGCCAGTCGACGTGGTCGGGGGCGATGTTGAGGCAGACCGAGGCGCGCGGCGCGAGGGACTCGGACCAGTGCAGCTGGAAGCTCGAGAGCTCGACGGCGATGACGTCGTAGGGCCGGGGGTCCAGGACCGCCTCGAGCACGGGGGTGCCGACGTTCCCGGCGCTGCACGCCCGCAGCCCGGCGGCGCGCAGCATCGCGGTGAGCATCTGCACCGTCGTCGTCTTGCCGTTGGTGCCGGTGACGGTGAGCCACGGCGCCGCCCCCTCGCGCGGGCGCATCCGCCACGCGAGCTCGACCTCGCCCCACACCGGCACGCCGGCATCCGCCGCCGCGACGAGCAGCGGCTGGTCGGGCCGCCAGCCCGGCGAGGTGACGACGAGGTCGACCGGCTCGACGGGCAGTGCCGACACGGCGTCCGGCCCGTACCGCAGGCCCGCCCCGAGGATGTCGAGGATGCGGGCCCGCTCGGACATCTCGGACCCCTCGGCCGGCTCGGCACCGTCGACGACGGTGACGACCGCGCCGCGGTCGAGGAGCGCGTCGGCGGCCGCGAACCCGCTGACACCGAGCCCGGCGACGAGGACGCGCAGCCCCGCCCAGTCGGCGTCGCGGTGGGTCAGCGCGTCGGTGCGTGCGGACCCGGTGCTCATCCGGCGCCCACGACCCACTCGGCGTAGAACAGCCCCAGCCCGAGCGCGACGAACAGCCCGGCGACGATCCAGAACCGGATGACGATCGTCACCTCCTGCCACCCCATGAGCTCGAAGTGGTGCTGCAGCGGTGCCATCTTGAACACCCGTTTGCCGGTGGTCTTGAACGAGGCGACCTGGATGATCACCGAGAGGGTGATCGTCACGAAGAGCCCGCCGAGGATGACGACGAGCAGCTCGGTGCGGGTGAGGATCGCCAGGCCGGCGAGGGCCCCGCCGAGCGCGAGGGACCCGGTGTCCCCCATGAAGATCTTGGCCGGCGACGCGTTCCACCAGAGGAAGCCGAAGCAGGCGCCCATCCCCGCGGCGGCGACGATCGCGAGGTCGTGGGGGTCGCGCACCTCGTAGCACTTGGTGCCCGGGTTCCACTGGCAGTTCTGGTTGAACTGCCAGATGCTGATGAGCACGTACGACGCGAAGACCATGACCGAGGCGCCGGTCGCGAGGCCGTCGAGGCCGTCGGTGAGGTTCACGCCGTTCGAGGTGCCCGCCACGATGACGTTGGCCCAGATCACGAAGAGGATGACGCCCACCACCGTGCCGGCGAACGCGAGGTTGACCGGGGTGTCGCGGACGAACGAGATGAAGGTCGACCCCGGGGTCCGGAAGGAGTCGTTGGGGAACTGGAGTGCGAGGACGGCGAACACGACCGCCACGAGGGTCTGCCCCGCGAGCTTCTCCCGGGACCGGAGGCCGAGGCTGCGCTGCTTGCTGATCTTGATGTAGTCGTCGAGGAAGCCGACGATGCCCATCCCGGCCATGAGAAAGAGGACGAGCAGCCCGCTGACCGAGGGCCCCTGCATCGTCACGAGGTGGGCGACGGCGTAGGCGACGAGCGAGGACAGCACGATGACGGCGCCGCCCATCGTGGGCGTGCCGCGCTTCGTGTGGTGCGAGGTGGGCCCGTCGTCGCGGATGAACTGGCCGTAGCCGCGCTTGACGAGGAACCGGAGGAAGCCGGGGGTGCCGAACAGCGCCAGGACGAGCGAGACGACGGCGGCGATGAGCACGGCCTTCACGTCTGGTGCTCCTCGGGGGTCGTGGCGAGTCGGTCTCCGAGCAACCGTAGCCCCGCGTCCCGGCTGGACTTGAACAGGGCCACGTCGCCGCGCCGGAGCTCCGCGCGCAGCAGCGCCTCCGCCGCCTCGGCGTCCGCGACCGTGCGCACACGGGTCGCGCCGGACCCGGCGAGGGCGTCGACCGCCCCGGTGGCGAGGGGGCGTGCGGCCTCCCCGACGACGACGAGCTCGTCGACGCCGTGGCGCACGGCCGCGGAGCCGACCTCGGCGTGCAGTGTCGCGGACTCGTCACCGAGCTCGAGCATCGTCCCGAGGACGGCCCAGGTGCGCCGCCCCTCCCCCAGCTGCTCGAGCGCGGAGAGCGCTGCGCGCATCGAGTCGGGGTTGGCGTTGTAGGCGTCGTTGACGACGGTGATGCCGTCGGGACGCTCGGTGACCTCCATCCGCCAGCGGCTGGCCGGCCGGGCGGCGGTCAGCGCCGCGGCGGTGTCCTCGAGGGTGAGCCCGAGCTCGAGCGCGACGGCCGCGACGGCGAGGGCGTTGGCCACGTGGTGGCGGCCGACGAGGCCGAGGGACACCTCGGCGGAGCCCGACGTCGTGGTGAGGGTGAAGGTGGGGCGACCGGAGGCGTCGAGCGAGACGTCGGCGGCCCGCACGCCGGCGTCGGCCGCCTCCCCGACGAGGACGACCCGGGCGCTGGTGACCTCGGCCATCGCGCGCACCGCGGGGTCGTCCGCGTTGAGCACGGCGAGCCCGTCCGCGGGCACCGCCGCGGGGAGCTCGGACTTGGCGCGGGCGATCGCCTCGCGCGACCCGAACTCGCCGACGTGGGCGGTCCCGACGTTGAGGACCACCCCCACCCGGGGCGGGGCCATCTCGGCGAGGTAGCGGATGTGCCCGACGCCGCGGGCGCCCATCTCGACGACGAGGAAGCGGGTGTCCGGGCGCACCCGGCACACGGTGAGCGGCACGCCCACCTCGGAGTTGTAGGAGCCGACGGGCGCGACGGTGGGGCCCGCGGTGGCGAGCACCGCGCCGAGGAGGTCCTTGGTGCTCGTCTTGCCCGAGCTGCCGGTGATGCCGACGACCGCGATGCCGGGGAGGCGCTCGAGGACCGCCCGGGCGAGGGCGGCGAAGGCATCCTGCGTGTCCGGGACGACGACGCACGGCAGGCCCTCGAGCGGCCGGGTCGTCAGGGCGGCGACGCACCCGCCGTCGACGGCGGCCGCGGCGAAGTCGTGGCCGTCGGCGTGCTCGCCGACCCGGGCCACGTAGAGGCCGCCCGGCCCGGCCTCGCGGGAGTCCGTGACGACGGGTCCGTCGACGAGGACGGTCGTGGCCGCGGCCTCGGTGACGCCGGCGAGGCGCCCGCCGGTGGCCAGGGCCACGTCCGCGAGGGTCATGGGAATCACGGGGCCACCGCCCCGGCGGCGAGCCGCAGGGCCGCGCGCAGCTCGTCGCGGTCGTCGAAGGCGTGCACCACTCCCCCGACGTCCTGCCCCGTCTCGTGCCCCTTGCCGACGAGCGCGACGGTGGCGGCGGGGCCCTCGGCGCGCACGGCCTCGACGGCCTCGCGGATCGCGCTCCGCCGGTCGCCGACGACCCTGACCGCCACCTCGCGGCCCGTGGCGCGCACCGCCTCCACCCCGTCGAGGACGGCGTCGCGGATGGCCGCTGGGTCCTCCGAGCGGGGGTTGTCGTCGGTGACGACGACGAGGTCGGCCACACCCGCGGCCGCCTGCCCCATCGCCCGGCGCTTGTCGCGGTCACGGTCGCCGCCGGCGCCGGTGACGCAGACCAGGGTGCCGGGCGTCGTGGGGCGCAGCGCCCGCAGCGCCGCCCCGATGGCGTCGGGCGTGTGGGCGTAGTCGACGACGGCGCGCGGCAGGGCCGAGCCGCCCTCGACGGTGACCCGCTCCATCCGGCCCGGGACGTGGGGGTCCGCCAGCACGGCGGCGCCGACCTCGTCGGGGTCCTCCCCTGCGAGGACCAGCGCCGCGGCGGCCATGGCGGTGTTCGTCACGTTGAAGTCGCCCGGCAGGCTCGACCTCAGCGCGAGGTCGACCCCCTCCGGGCCGGTGAGGCGGAAGGCCGCGGGGTCGGCCTCGTCGGGCACGACGTCCCAGTCCCCGCCCCCACCGGTGGCCAGCGACTGCACGGGCACCTCGGCCTGCTCGAGGAGCCGGCGGCCCCAGGCGTCGTCGGTGCAGACGAGGCCGCGGCGGGACCGGGCGGTGGTGAAGAGCGAGGCCTTGGCCGCGAAGTAGTCGTCCATGTCGGCGTGGAAGTCGAGGTGGTCCTGGCTGAGGTTGGTGAACAGCGCGACGTCGTACACGACGCCGTCGACGCGGTGCTGGGCCAGGGCGTGGCTGGAGACCTCCATGACGCAGGTCCCGAGCCCGCGCTCGGCCATGAGCGCCAGCAGGGCGTGCAGGTCGGGGGCCTCCGGGGTGGTGCGGACGCTGTCGACCCGCTCGTCCCCGAACCGGGTCTCGACCGTGCCGATGAGCCCGACCCGCTGCCCGAGCGCCGTGAGGGCGGACTGCACGAGGTAGGCCGTCGTCGTCTTGCCGTTCGTCCCGGTGATGCCGATGAGCCGCAGCGGGAGGTCCTCGGTGCCGTAGACCCGGGCCGCCACCGCGCCGAGCACGGACCGCGGGGCCTCGACGAGGACGACGGGGAGGTCGACCCCGGCCGCGGCCATCCGGTCGCGACCGGCGGCGTCCGTGAGCAGCGCGACCGCACCGGCCGACGCGGCCTGCGCCGCGAAGTCGGCGCCGTGGGCCCGCGCACCCGGCAGGGCCGCGTAGAGGTCGCCCGGGCGCACCGCCCGGGAGTCGAGGGTGACGCCCGTGACGTCCGGGTCGGCGGCGGGTTCGGGTGCCCCGGTGAGCGCCGAGACCTCGCGGAGCGGGGTGCGGCGCAGCGCGGTCGGTCGGGGAGAAACCATCCGCACGACCCTACCGCTTGGTCTGCTTCTTGCCGTCACGCAGCACGGTGGGGTCGGACAGCGCTTCCTTCTGGGTGACCTCGAGGCTCAGGTGCTGCGGCTTCTTGCCGGTCGGGGGGATCTTCAGCTCCTGGAGCGCGTACGTCGTGACGTCCTTGAAGACCGGGCCGGCGACGTAGCCGCCGAAGTACGGGTAGGTGGGCTTCTGGACGATGACCGCGACGACGATCTGCGGGTCGTCGGCCGGGGCGTAGCCGATGAAGCTCGCCGTCTGGCCGCTGTACCTCCCCAGCCGGTCGTCGTAGTAGTCGGCGGTGCCCGTCTTGCCCGCGATCCGGTACCCGGGGATCTGGGCCTCCGAGGCCGTGCCCTCCGGGCTCACGACGCCCTCGAGCATCTTGCTGACGTCCGAGGCGGTCTGCTCGGTGACGACCCGCTTCCCGGTGGAGGCCGGCATGTCGCGCTCGGTACCGTCGGCCTCGGTGACGCTGTCGACGAGCCGAGGGGTCACCCGGACGCCGCCGTTGGCGATCGTCTGGAAGACCGAGGCGGCCTGGATCGCGGTGACCGAGATCCCCTGCCCGAAGGCGACGGTGGCGCGCTTGGTGCCGCTCCACGTCGAGGACTTCGGGAGGATGCCGCCCGACTCGCCGGGGTAGCCCACGCCGGACTTCGCGCCGAGCCCGAACTTGCGGAAGTAGCTCTCGAGGGTCGAGCTCTTGAGCGTCTCGGACACGAGGATCGTGCCGATGTTGCTCGACTCGGCGAGCGTCCCGGCGACGGTGCGGTACTCGGTGGCGTGCTCGTGGCTGTCCTTGAAGCGCTCGTCGTAGCGCGGGAGCCGGTTGGGGATGACGACCGGCGTCGACGGGGTGACGGTGCCCTCCTCGAGGGCGGCCGCCATCGTCATGATCTTCGCGGTCGAGCCGGGCTCGAAGACGTCGGAGAAGGCCTTGTTGTCGAGCTGGGCGCCCTTCTTCCCGACGTCGGTGTTCGGGTTGAACGTCGGGTACGACGCGACGCTCAGCAGGTCACCGGACCGGGCGTCCATGATGACGACGGTGCCGGCCTTGGCCTTGGTCTCCTTGATCCGCTGGGCGAGCGCGTTCTGCGCGTACCACTGGAGGGAGGCGTTGATCGTCAGGTGCACGTCGCGGCCGTCGACGGCGGGCGTCGTGCTGCTCTCGCCCGCGGGGATCGCGGTGCCGTCCTGGCCCTGCTCGTAGGTCTGCTTGCCGGGCGTCCCCTGGAGCTGGTCGTCGGCCATCAGCTCGACGCCGCCGCCGGGGGTGCCGTCGTCCGTGACGTAGCCGACGAGCGCTGCGGTGGTCGAGCCCTGCGGGTAGGTCCGCTCGGACCGTGTCTCGCGGCGGTCCCGCGCGATGCCCGGGATGCCGAGCGCCGCGATCTTGTTCCACGTGAGGGGCGTGACGTCCTTGCTGAGGATGCGGTAGCGGCTGGTGCCCGTGAGCTCGGTGACGAGCTCGCTGACGGGGGTGCCGAGCAGCGGCGAGAGCTTCTCGGCCGCCTGCTGCACGGCCGCCGCGGAGGTCTCGGGCTGGCACGTGTTCTTCTGGGTGCGGAACGTGCACACCGCCTGCTGGTCGGCGACGACGACCTCGCGGACGACGCTCGAGGCGAGCACGGTCCCGTCGGCCGAGACGATCTGGCCACGCATCGCCGGGATGATCTGCGCGGTGACCCGCTTGCTCTCGGCCTCCGCGGCGACGGCGGTCGCGTCGAGCCCCTGGATGCGCACGAGCTGGGCCCCGAACACGCTGAGGATGAAGATCGTCGCCATCGTCAGGGCCCGCATCCGGCGGCGCGGGCTGGGACCCGGCTCGTCGGTGCGCTTCCGGGCCGCGGGGCGGCGGCCTCCGCCGGAGGCGCCCCGGGTCGCCGGGGTCGGCCGGCGGCGAGGCGCGGTGCGGGCGGCACCCGCGGCGGGGCGCGCGGTCTTGGCGGCGGGACGCGCGGCGGGGCGCGCGGTCTTGGCGGCGGGACGCGGCGCGGGACGACGCGGACGGGTGCCCTTCGGCGGCGTCTTCGGGGGGGTCACGGGTACGGCGTCCTCGCGGTCGTCAGCGGCTGGTTGCGGTGGTGGAGGGCGCTGCGGAGGCCGCGCGCGGGGGGGACGAGGACTCGGTGACCACGCTAAAGGTCTCGTCCGCACGTGCCTTCTGCGCCACGCCGACGACCTTGCCGTCGGAGAGCCGGAGGAAGGCCGGGGTCTCGGCCGGGACCATCCCGAGCGCCCGCGCCTGGCTCGCCAGCGGCCCCGGCCCGGAGACCGCGTCGAGCGCGTGCTGCAGGTCGTCACGGGTGTCCGAGAGCTCGTCGGAGCGGTGCTGGAGGTCCCGCATCGTGTACGAGCCCTTGGCCATGGCGGTGTTGAGGACGAGCACCCCCACGAAGCCGCCGAGCACGAGCGCCACGCAGAGCGCGAGGAACACCCCGTTGCCCTCGGCGACGGGCGGCGCGACGACGCGCAGCCGGCGAGGCGTCGGCGACGTGGCGCGACGCCCCGACGGGCGGGCCTGGGGCCGTGCCGTGGCGTGCTGGCTCATGCGGTGACTCCGATCGGCGAGAGACGTTCCGCGGCCCGGAGCCGGGCCGAGGCGGACCTGGGGTTCAGCTGCTGCTCGGACTCGGAGGGGACCTCCGCGCCGCGGGTGAGCAGCCGCAGGTAGGGCGCGTGCTCGGGGAGCTCGACGGGCATGCCCGGCGGCGTCCGGCTGTGCGCCCCGTGGGCGAGGGCCTGCTTCGTGATGCGGTCCTCGAGGGAGTGGTAGGAGAGGACGACGAGGCGCCCCCCGGGGGCCAGCGCGTCGATCGCGGCCACGACGGCGCGCTCCCACACCGCGAGCTCGGCGTTGACCTCGATGCGCAGCGCCTGGAAGGTGCGCTTCGCGGGGTGGCCCCCGGTGCGCTGGGACGCCGCCGGGACCGCGCCGCGCACGACCTCGACGAGCCGGGCGGATGTCGTGAACGGCGCCTTCTCGCGCTCGCGCACGATGGCCGAGGCCACCCGGCCGGCGAACCGCTCCTCGCCGTAGGTCTTGAGGATGCGGGCGAGGTCGCCGTGCGTGTAGGTGTTGAGGACCTCGGCGGCGGTCGTCCCGGCGCTCTGGTCCATCCGCATGTCGAGCGGTGCGTCGTGGCGGTAGGCGAACCCGCGGTCGGCCTCGTCGAGCTGGAGGGAGGAGACCCCGAGGTCGAAGAAGATGCCGCGCGCGGTGCCGCCCGCGAGCCGCTCGAGCACCTCGCCCACCTCGTCGAAGACCGCGTGGACGGCGGTGAAGCGGTCACCGAACGGTGCCAGCCGCTCCTCGGCGAGGGCGATGGCGTCGAGGTCGCGGTCGAGGCCGATGACGCGTGCTCCGGGGCACCGGGTGAGGACCGCCTCGGCGTGCCCGCCCATCCCGAGGGTCGCGTCGACGTACACGCTGCCGTCGGCCTCGAGCGCCGGGGCCAGGAGCTCGACGACCCGGTCGAGGAGCACGGGGACGTGGCGCGAGCCGGCGTCGCCTCTGCTGGTCATCTCACTCCTTCCGGGTCGTCCGGGGTCCTGGTGCGGTGCGGGTGCGGGGGTCGTGGTGCGGGGCGACCCGGCTGCGGGTCCCCATCCGATCCGCGCCCGGCGCGGGGGAAGTCGCGTCGGGTGTCGGGTCGGCTGGAGGCCGGCGGTCGGGTCGGTCGTGGCTGGTCGGTACTCGTGGGTGCGGCGGGGTGGTGCGCGGGCGGGTGGGTCGTCGGTCGGCGGCTCAGAGCCCGGGGACCACCTCCTCGGTCCCGGCGGAGTACGCCGAGTAGGCGGGCATCACCTGGTCGAGGTACTCGCTCCAGCGGGCGGTGTCCCAGACCTCGAGGCGGCCGCCGTTGCCGATGACCGTGCAGTCCTTGTCGAGCCCGGCGTACGTGCGCAGCGCGGCGGGGATCGTGACGCGGCCCTGCTTGTCCGGGGTGTCGGGGTGAGCGCTGGCGCGGAAGACGCGGATGAAGTCGCGCACCCCCTTCGTCGAACCGGACACGGACTGCATCTCCTGGGAGATGCGGTGGAACTCCGAGGTGGGGAACACGTAGAGGCACCCCTCC
Source organism: uncultured Actinomycetota bacterium (assembly GCA_963709785.1). Classification (GTDB taxonomy): domain Bacteria; phylum Actinomycetota; class Actinomycetes; order Actinomycetales; family Dermatophilaceae; genus Phycicoccus. The sequence continues at coordinate 375,931 of CAVPXT010000011.1, forward strand.
TGACCACGGGTCACGACGAGCCCGTCCGCCAGTGCCCCGCGGAACCGGGCGGGGAGGAAGAGGCGGCCCTTCTCGTCGAGCCGGGGCGTGTGGGTGCCGAGGAACTCGTCCACACCGCACCTCCTCGACCCGTCCGGCGGCTCCCTCTGCCTCCGTTGTTCCCCACTTTACTCCACCCAGTGCACCACAGGAGGCCCTTTCGGGCGAAATACCGCAAATGGTGTCTGATTCCTGCAGGTCAGAGCGGTGGTGCAAAGTGGGGGAAGATCCGCGGAGCGCATCGCCTCCAGCGCGGTGCACCGGTCGGCCGAGTGCTCACGGGCGCCTCGGCGGCCCCGGTGGAGCGGGGTGGGGCACGCCGTGGAGCGGGGTGGGGCACGCCGTGGAGCGGAGTGGGGAGGACCTGCGCGGCCCCCGGCGGGCGAGGGTGCGACAGCGGGCGGATCGACCGGGGCGAACCCCTCCCCCTCCCGCGTCCGGTGTAGCAAGATCGAGGGCACTCCCCGCACGGCCCGCGCGTTGCGCGGGGAGACGGACCGACGAAGGGACCCGCGTGAGCGAGCACGACCCCCGTACGACGACGGACCCGAGCACCCGCGGGGCCTCCCTCGACCAGGTGCTGCAGGTCTCCAGCCAGCTCGCCGCGGCGATGAACTCGGTGATCGAGGGCAAGCAGCCGGTCGTGCGCACCGCGATCACGGTGCTGCTCGCCGAGGGGCACCTGCTGCTCGAGGACGTCCCCGGCGTCGGCAAGACCCTGCTCGCCAAGACCCTCGCCCGCTGCCTCGACGCCTCGGTGCGCCGGGTGCAGTTCACCCCCGACCTGCTGCCGAGCGACATCACCGGCGTCTCCGTGTTCAACCAGGACGTCCGCGACTTCGAGTTCCGCCCCGGGGCGATCTTCGCGAACGTCGTCGTCGGCGACGAGATCAACCGGGCCTCGCCGAAGACGCAGTCGGCGCTGCTGGAGTCCATGGAGGAGGGTCAGGTCACGGTCGACGGCACCACCTACGTCCTCCCCCGCCCCTTCATCGTCATGGCGACCCAGAACCCCATCGAGATGGAGGGGACCTACCCCCTGCCGGAGGCCCAGCGCGACCGGTTCATGGCCCGCATCTCGCTCGGGTACCCCTCCCCCCGCTCCGAGCTCGACATGCTCGAGCTGCACGGCGGCGTGTCGCCGCTGGAGTCGCTGCGGCCGGTCACCGACGCCGCCACCGTGCAGACGATGGTCGAGGCGGTCCGGACGGTCCACGCGTCGCCCGCGGTGCGGCAGTACATCGTCGACCTCATCGGAGCCACCCGCTCGAGCTCGGCGCTGCGGCTGGGTGCCTCGCCGCGCGCCACGCTCCACCTGCTGCGCGCGTCCCGGGCGCACGCGGCGCTCTCCGGCCGTGACCACGTGCTGCCCGACGACGTCCAGCAGATCGCGGTACCGGTCCTGGCCCACCGCCTCATCCCCACCGGCGAGACGCAGATGGCTCGCCGCACCACCGGTGACGTGCTCTCCGACCTGCTCCAGCGGGTGCGCGTGCCCGCCCCCACCCGCTGAGCCGCGCGTGCTCACCCTGCGCCGGACGCTGACGACCCGCGGAGCATCGTTCGTGGGCTCCGGCGCCGTGCTCGTGCTCGCGGGGGTCCTCCTCGGCCAGCGCGACGTGACCCGGGTCGGGATCCTCCTGCTCGCGCTCGCCGCGCTGTCGGTGCTCCTCGTGCGTCGTCACGGGCTCCACCTCGAGGTCTCCCGCGAGCTGTCCCCCAGCAGGGTCGCCATCGACCAGCGCTCGCTCGTCACGGTGCGGGTGCGCAACACCGAGGCCTCGGCCACCCCGATCCTCATGGCCGAGGAGTCGATCGACTACGCGCTCGGCGACCGGCCGCGGTTCGTCCTGCCCGCCATGCGGGGCGGCACGACGCGGGAGGTGCAGTACACGGTGCGCTCGCACACCCGGGGCGTGCACCGCGTCGGGCCGCTGCGGGTGCGGGTCCGTGACCCCTTCGGGCTGACCCTGCGCAGTGCCGCGGTGAGCGGGGACGCCGAGGTGGTCGTCCTCCCCCGGGTCGTCCCGCTCACGGCCGGGCGCTCGCTCGGCAGCGGGATCGGCAGCGAGGGGTCGATCCCGCACATGGTGGCGCTGCACGGCGAGGACGACCAGACCGTCCGCGAGTACCGCGACGGGGACGACCTCCGCCGCATCCACTGGCCCGCCACGGCGCGCACCGGCGACCTCATGGTCCGGCAGGAGGACCGCCCCGCCAAGCGCCGGGCCGTCGTGCTCCTCGACTCGCGGGCCGACGGCCACGGCGGCTCCGGGCGCTCGAGCTCGCTCGAGTGGTGCGTGACGACCGCGGCCTCGGTCACCGCGCACCTCGTCGAGGGCGCGCACGCCGTCCACCTGCTCACCGCCGACGCGTCCACCGACACCGGCACCCGCCACGACGACACCGTCGAGCGAGCGCTCGACACCCTGGCCCGGGTGCAGCTCGGCGACGAGGACTCCGCCCGCTCGGTGCTGCACGACGCGAGCGGCCTCACCGGACAGGGCGGCCTCGTCGTCTACGTCGGCGGGCCGCTCGGCGACGACGACGCGCACACCCTCGCCGCCCTCCGCCAGCCCGGGTCGAGCGGGGTCGCCCTCGTCGTCGACCCGAGCGCGTTCGGCGCCCGCGGGGCACGGCGGCGCGCGCCGGCCACCGGGGCGCAGGCCGACGCGACGGTGGCGACGCTGCGCGCCTCCGGGTGGCTCACGACCGTCGTCGACGCCTCGACCGCTCCCGCCGAGGCCTGGACGGCCGTGGTGTCCAGCGGGCTCGTGGGGGCCCGATGACCCGCGCCCGGCCCGCCGACACCGTCCTCGCCGCCGTCGCGACGCTCATGGTGGCGCTCCCCCTCGCCGACCTGTTCACGCCCGCGTCCGCCTGGGTCCGGCCGAGCCTGCTGCTCGTCGTCCTCGTCGCCGCGACCGGCGCCCTGCTGCGCACGGTGACGACGGCCCGGCCGCTCGTGGTCGCCGGCCAGCTCCTCGCCCTGCTCGAGGGCACCGCGCTCGCCCACGGCGGCGGCCACCTCTGGCGCGGTGTGGTCCCCACGCCGGAGACCGGTCACGCCCTCGCGATCCTCCTCGGGGACGCCTACACGACGGTCACGACCTACTCGGCCCCGGCGCCGGCCGACCGGGGCACCACCCTCGCGGTGAGCCTCCTCATCGGGCTCACCGCCCTCGCCACGGATGCGGTCGCCGTCACCTACCGCAGCCCCGCCGTCGCCGGCATCCCGCTGCTCGCCGCGTACCTCTCGTCCGCGACGAACACCGGCTCCGGCCTCGCCGCGTGGCTCGTCGTGCCGCCCGCGCTGGCCTGGCTCGCGATGGTCGGGCGCCAGGGGGTCCGCGCGCTGCGCACGTGGGGCGGGACGGCCGCGGAGGGCGCCCGGACCACCGCCGACCCCGCCGGCTCGTTCGCGACCCTCGGGCGCGTCGTCGGCGTCACCGCCCTCGCCTCGGCGGTCGTCCTCCCCGCCCTCGTGCCGCACCTGCCGACCACGTTCATCGCGGACGGCCTCGCCCGCAGCGACACCGGTCGCGGCAACGGCGGCGCGGTGCGGCTCTCGACGAGCATCGACATCGCCCGCGACCTCGGCGACCGGTCGACGGACCCGGTGCTCGTCTACCGCACCAGCTCCGCCGAGCCGGAGCCGTTGCGGGTCGGCATCCTCGACACCTACCGGCGGGGTCGGTGGCAGGCCTCGCCGAACGTCGCGTTCGTCCCCCTCGACGGACGGCTGCCGGGCGCCAGCGCGAGCCCGGACGTCAAGCGCACCACCGAGCGCATCGAGGTGTCCTCGACCTCGATCGGGGTCCCCCAGGTGGCCATGCCGAACAACCCGCTCGGCACCCCGTTCCCCACGGGGTCGTGGCGGGTCACCGGCGGCGGGCTGGTCGAGCTCACCGCCCCGGTGGGGCAGTACACCGTCGAGTACCAGCAGCTGAGCCCGGAGCCGGGGCAGTTCGGGTCCACACCCGACGGTGGGGCACCCGACTCCGCGGACCTGGCGATGGACCCCGACTCGGAGTCCCGGGTCCGGGCGCTCCTCGGCGAGATCACCGGTGACGGCGCCGCCCCCCTCGACATCGCGACCGGCATCCAGGACTACCTCCGCGGCCCGGACTTCACGTACTCCGAGGAGCTCGTCGACGACACCGCCGCGGGCCAGCGCACCGAGGAGCCGCTGCTGCGCTTCCTCGAGACCAAGCGCGGCTACTGCGTGCAGTTCTCCAGCGCCATGGTCATGCTCTCGCGGGCCGCCGGCATCCCCGCCCGGATGGCCGTCGGGTTCCTCCCCGGCTCCGTCGACGGTGACGACCGGGTGGTCCGCGTCAACGACGCCCACGCGTGGCCCGAGCTGTACTTCCCCGAGCTGGGGTGGGTGCGCTTCGAGCCGACGCCCGGGGTCCGCAGCGGCCTCGCGCCGCCGTACACCCGTGAGGCGAGCAACCCGTCGAACCCGCAGGTCCCGACAGCCGCACCCTCGGCCTCCGCCACCACCGACGGCTCGGCCCGGCCGGAGCAGGACGTGCCGATCGACACCCCGCAGGACACCGGGGCGACCGGCGCCGGCACCGGGGTCCTCGAGCTGGTCCGGCGCAACCTCGCCACCGTCGGCGGCGTGCTCGCCGTGCTCGTCCTCGGTGCGCTCACCCCGCTCGGAGCGTGGCTCGCCCGGCGCCGCTCCCGGCGCCGCGCCCGCGACGACGCCGAGCGCGTCGAGGCCGAGTGGCAGAGCCTGATCCTGCGCCTCGGCGACATCGGGATCGTGCCCGGCGACGGTGACACCCCCCGGCAGGCCTCGCGGCACCTCGGGCGGGCCGCCTACCTCGGCCCCGACGAGGACGCCGCCCTCGGGCGGGTGGTCGCGACCCTCGAGCAGGCGCGCTACGCCCGGCCGGGGGTGACGCTGCCCGACGTCCGCGAGGACGCCGACACCGTGTGGCGGGCGGCCCTGGGCCGGCGCCGCCGCGGCGACCGGCTCCGCGCACTGCTGCTCCCCGAGGAGGGCAAGCGGATGTGGCGCGGGCTGGGTCGCTCGCTGCGCTTCTGGCGCGGCCGGGGCCCCGACGTCCCGCCCGAGGACTGAGCCGACACCCACGCGGGGTCCGGTGCCCGGGTGGCTGCCCCGGCAACCGCCTGGGCACCCGAGGTGGCAGCGGGCTCAGCCGGTCGGTCCCAGCGCCTTGCTCATCTTGACGGTGGTGGTGGCATAGCCCAGGGACTCGTACAGGCGGCGGGCCGCCTCGTTGAACCCGAAGACGCTCAGCCCGAGGGTGTGCGCACCGTGCGAGGTCGCGTAGTCCTCGGCGAGCAGCATGGTCGCGCGGCCGTGGCCCCGTCCTCGACGGTCCTCGTCGACGAGGACGTCCCACACCCACCAGGCGCCCGGGTCGTCACCGTCGGCCGGGCCGACCCACAGGTAGCCGACGGGTGCGCCGGTCTCGTCGACCACGTCGAGCACGGCATGGCCCGGGCGCGGGCGCCCGTCCGGGAACGACGCCGTCATCCCCGCCTCGGCCACCTGCTGGGCATCCGCGCTCGACCGCCCGAGCGCGACGAGATCGCGTGCGTACTCGTCGGCGCTGCGCTGGATCCAGGCCGGCACCCGCTCCGGTGCCATCGGCTGCAGCATGAGGGTCACCGGCCCAGCGTACGGGCGTCCCCGTTCCGGGCACCCGATCCCGCGCGCCGGGCGGGCCCGGTCAGTCCAGGTAGTCGCGCAGGGCCTGGCTGCGGCTCGGGTGGCGCAGCTTGCTCATCGTCTTGGACTCGATCTGGCGGATCCGCTCACGGGTGACCCCGTAGACCTTGCCGATCTCGTCGAGGGTCTTCGGCTGGCCGTCGGTGAGGCCGAAGCGCATCGAGACGACACCCGCCTCGCGCTCGGAGAGCGTGTCGAGGACGCTGTGCAGCTGCTCCTGCAGGAGCGTGAAGCTCACGGCGTCGGCCGGGACGACGGCCTCGGAGTCCTCGATGAGGTCACCGAACTCGCTGTCGCCGTCCTCGCCGAGCGGGGTGTGCAGCGAGATGGGCTCCCGGCCGTACTTCTGGACCTCGACGACCTTCTCGGGGGTCATGTCGAGCTCCTTGGCGAGCTCCTCCGGGGTGGGCTCACGGCCCAGGTCCTGGAGCATCTGCCGCTGGACGCGGGCCAGCTTGTTGATGACCTCGACCATGTGCACCGGGATGCGGATGGTGCGGGCCTGGTCGGCCATCGCGCGGGTGATGGCCTGGCGGATCCACCACGTCGCGTACGTCGAGAACTTGTAGCCCTTGGTGTAGTCGAACTTCTCGACCGCCCGGATCAGGCCGAGGTTGCCCTCCTGGATGAGGTCGAGGAAGAGCATCCCGCGACCGGTGTAGCGCTTCGCGAGCGACACGACGAGCCGGAGGTTGGCCTCGAGGAGGTGGTTCTTGGCCTTCTTGCCGTCCTGGGCGATCCACCACAGCTCGCGCTTGAGCTTCATGTCGATCTTGTCGCCGGAGTTGAGCATCTCCTCGGCGAACAGGCCGGCCTCGATGCGCTTGGCGAGCTCGACCTCCTGCTCGGCGTTGAGGAGGGCGACCTTGCCGATCTGCTTGAGGTAGTCCTTGACCGGGTCGGCCGTGGCACCCGCGGTGACGACCTGCTGCGCCGGGGCGTCGTCGTCGTCGTTGGTCATGACGAAGCCGCCGCTGTCCTCGCCGTCCTTGCCGGTCTTCGGGCTGGCCTCGCGCACACCCTCGGTGGCCGGGACCTCGGCCTCGTCGGCGTCGTCCTCCGCCTCGGCCTCGGCGGAGGCGTCCTCGTCGGCGGCGCGGGCACTGGCCGCGGCCTTCTTGGCGGCGGCGCGCGTCGAGGCGGCGGCCTTCTTCGTCGTGGGGGTCGCCGGCTCCGCGGCCGCGGTGGCGGCCTTGCGGGTGGTCGTCGACTTCGCGGCGGTCTTCTTCGCGGCAGTGGCCGGCGCGGCGTCGGAGTCGGCGGCCTTCTTGGCCGGGGCCTTCTTCGCTGCGGGCTTGGTGGCGGACTTGGCCGCGGTCTTGGTCGCGGGGGCCTTGGTCGCCGCGGTGGCGGAGGCCTTCTTCGCGGTGCGGGTGGCGGCGGCGGCGACACCGGTGGTGTCGTCGTGCCGGACCTCGATGTCCTGGTCGCCGAGTGCACGGAGCACGACACGGCCCCGGCTCGGGCGGACGTCGGCCGCGCGCATGGCCTCGGCCACCTGCTCGCCGGTCACCGACCCGCTCGTCCGGCCCTGGCGCACGAGCGCCTGCAGGGCCTGGTGGGAGAACTCCGGGGGCAGTGCACTCGGCTCAGGGGACTTCGTGGACACAGGCGACACCGACTACCTTTCGTCGCGGATGGCCACGGCCCGCGACGAGGCGTCACGGGTGCGGCGAGGGGGTCCGGGGAGGCGACCCGGCTGTTCGGACTCGGCCCGTCCGGCCAGGTGCGCACTACCATTATAACTTTCGCCGGCCCCGCGGAGCACACCCGGGAGGTCGCGGGGACCTCGTCGCCCCTGTTCGCAGGCGCGCTGCGGGCCTGTCAGCCCTTGACGGCGAGGACGGCGCAGGGCGCGTCGAGCAGGATCCGCTGCGCGTTGGACCCGAGGATCAGCTTGCCGACGGGCGTGCGACGGCGCAGCCCGATGACGATGAGGTCGGCACCGGTCTCGTTGGCCACGGCGATGAGGTCCTCGGCGGGCTCGTTGCCACGCACCAGCTGGCGGACCTCGATCTCCCCGCCGCCGGCGGTCATGTCGTCGGTGATCCGCTGGAGCTCCTCCTCCGCGACCCGGGCGGCCTCGTCGTCGAGCCCACCCCGGTGGGAGTTGATGACGACGAGCCGGCTCCCGCGGCCCCTCGCCTCCTCGACGGCGCGGGCGAGCGCTGCTCGCCCCTCCTTCGTCGGCACGAAGCCTACGACGATCGTCACGATGTCCTCCTCGGCCGTGGGGCGCTGTCTCGCCCGACCGTACCGCAGCCCGCGGGTGGTTCCGTGGTGATGACGTCCTCGATCACACGGCCGACCTGCGCGGTCTCGACGAGGAAGCCGTCGTGGCCGTGCGCCGAGTCGAGCACCGAGAGACCGGTCCCGGGGCGGGCCCGGACGATCTCCTCGGACAGCCGCAGCGGGTAGAGCCGGTCCGTCGTGACCCCGGCGACGTGGAGCAGGCCGGGGAACGCCTGCAGGGCCGCGGCGACGCCGCCCCGCCCGCGCCCGACGTCGTGGCTGTTCATCGCCTCGGACAGCACGAGGTAGCTGTTGGCGTCGAACCGCCGGGCCAGCTTGGTCGCGTGGTGGTCGAGGTAGCTCTCGATGTCGTACCGGCCGCCACCGCCGAGCGGGTCCTCGCCCGCGCGCGGCCGGCGTCCGAAGCGGTCGTCGAGCTCGCCCTCGTGGCGGTAGGTCGTGTGGGCGATCCGACGGGCGATGCCGAGGCCGGTGACCGGGGCCCGTCCGGTGTCGTAGTAGTCGCCGTCCTGGTAGTCCGGGTCGTGCCGGATCGCGAGCAGCTGCGGCTGGCACCACGCCACCTGGTCGGCGGTGGTGGCCGGGGTCGACGCGAGCACGAGGGCGCGCTCGACCCGGTGGGGGTGGGTGGCGGCCCACTCCAGGGCCCGCATCCCGCCCATCGAGCCGCCGAGCACGAGACTCCAGCGTTCGATGCCGAGCGCGTCCGCGAGGGCGGCCTCCGCGGCGACGTGGTCGCGGATGGTGACGAACGGGAAGCGCCCTCCCCACGGGCGGCCGTCGGGCGCCGCCGACGAGGGGCCGGTGCTCCCCTGGCAGCCGCCCACGACGTTCGCGGCGACGACGAAGTACCGGTCGGTGTCCAGGGGCGCGCCCGGACCGATGAGGCCCGGCCACCACCCGGCGGTGGGGTGTCCCGGGCCGGCCTCCCCGACGACGTGGCTGTCCCCGGTGAGGGCGTGCTCCACGAGGACGGCGTTGTCGGCCCCGGGCGAGAGCGTCCCCCACGTCTCGTACGCGAGCATGACGTCGGGGAGCACCCCGCCGCGCTCGAGCGGGAGGTCGCCGACCTCGACGAAGAGGCGGTCTCCGACGGGGTCACCGGGACGCCAGACGGCGCCGGTCGACCGGGTCGGGGTGGCGGTCATCGCAGACTCCTCGGGCACTCGCGCTTGCCACAGCGGGTGCTGCGGCCGGGTCATCACCCGGGGCACCCCACCGCGAGGAGGGTTGCCGCCCAGCAAACCGGGGTTTGGCACTGGGACTCATGACCTCCCCAGATCGTACCGTCCGGCCCGCGGCGCGCGAGGCCCCTGTCCGCAGGTCGGGCGGTCTCAGCCGGCCCGCCCGAGACGCCGGCCGGGTGGGACCCTGTCGAGCCGCAGCCCGTGGTCGACGACCTGGGCGAGGAGCATCGCGAGGCGGTACCCGGGGTCGAGGCGCAGGGCCCGGTCGAGCGCGGCCCGGGCCCGGGCGCCGTCCCCCGTGGACCACGCCACCTGGGCCGCGACGGAGCAGGCCGCGGCGGCGTCCCCCGGCCGGTCGTCCGGGACGCACCGGCAGAGCGCGACGAGCCGGTCCAGGAGCAGCTCGCGCTCCCCGTCACCGGCCGGACCGGCCTGCCAGGACCCCATCCCGGCCCAGCGCGGCATCCGGCGCTCGAGGAGGGCGAGGACGGGCGGGTCGAGGGCGTCGCGGGGCAGCACCGACGGCGCGAGCCACCCGATGAGGGCGTCCCGCAGGGCGATGTCACGCAGCCCGGCGACCGCGTCCGCGACGAGCCGGGGTGGGCCGGGGGGCGCCCCGCCGGCAGGGGCCCGCCCGGGGTCCCGGTCGAGCAGCGAGGCCCAGGCGCGGACCGCGTCCCGGCGGCGACGCCGAGGCTCCCGGGTCGCCTCGGCGAGCGGGGCCGACAGGTGGGCCGACCACACGGGGTCGGGGTCGACGAGGCGGTCGACGGCCTCCCGGTCCGCCAGCGGCGCCCGGCCCAGCGCCACGAGCTCGGCGACGGCGGGGACCTCGTCCGCCCCGGGGACGGCGACGCCCTCGGACGGGCAGCAGGGTTCGGAGCACACGGGCGAGTAGCGCCGCCCGTCCCGGACGACGTCGACCTCCACCACGTCCACTCCCCCGGACTCCAGGTCCTCGACGATCCGCAGCAGGAGCGGCAGGCACTCGTCCGGCTCGTCCTCGTACCCGAGGACGAGCACGCGGGCCACGCGCTCGCGGCGCAGCGGCCCGACGACCGCGGCCGCCACGAGCGGCTCGCGGCCCGCGGGTGGGAGGTCGACGCGGACGACGAGCCCGACCCGCTGGTCCTCGAGGGCCACGACGACGACGCTGCGCCGGGGGTGGTAGCCGAGCTGGTAGGGCAGGACCGCGAGCACGTCGCCGGGGCCGCGGAGGCTGATGTGTGGAGTCATCCCGCCACGCTGGCCCGCCGCGGGGCGGACGAACAGGCCCGGCCACGGATCTGTGGACGACGAACCCGCGAGGACCGCCCTGTGGACGACGGTCGCTCAGGAGACCCGACGGTCGGTCAGGAGACCACGTCGGAGCGCACGGTCGAGGGGGGCTCCTGCCCCGGGCCCCGGCCGTGCTCGGCCTCCCAGTCGAGGAAGCGCTCGGTCTCCTCGACGAGGGTCGTCGCGACCCAGCCGAGGACCATCGCGTCGTCGGCGAGGCCGAAGACGCCGAGCAGCCCCTCCGGCAGCAGGTCGACCGGCGAGACGACGTACGCGGCGCCGGCCACGACGAGCCCGATCTTCGTGAGCGAGGTGCCGGTGTACTCACCGCTGCGGACCGCGCGCACGAGCCGCGGCAGGGCGACGGCGCGGTCGCCGAGCGAGGGTCCGCCGGCGCGCGTGGCGAGCCGGACCGCCCGTCCGAGGGCGCCGACGTACGACAGGGTGCGGGCTCTGGCCATGGTTTCCTCCTGGGCTCGCGGGGGTGTCCCGCTGTCTCAACGGTCGGGGTGCGCGCGGGGATTCCCGCGACGCGCACCGGGTCAGGCGGAGCCGATCCGCCCGGTGGCCGGCGGGAACTCGCGCTTGGCGTCGACGGCCACGCGGCGCAGCAGCACGGCGTCGATGCCGGCGCCGACGACCCCGCCGACGACCGGCACGCCGCGGCCGAACCGGGTCAGCACGCTCTTGCCCGTGCTCGAGACGAGCTTGAAGAAGACGCCCTTCTTGATGACCATCGAGGCCGGCCCGGGCAGCCGCTGCGCCGCGAGGTTGGTCAGCGTCCCGCCGACGGGGGCGGCGAGCTGGGCCTTCTTGAGGAGGTCGTCGGCGTCGGCGCCGACGAGGGTGAGCAGCACGGCGGCGCGGATCTGCGGCTGGTCGATGTCGTGGCCGCGCACCCTGGCGATCGCCGCCGTCATCCGGGTGGCGAGGGCGTAGAACGCGACGACGTTCGCGGGGAGGGCGACGGGCAGGGTGATGAAGCCACCGAGACCGGTGACGAAGCCCTCGGCGCCCGCCTGGACGGTGTGCGAGCGGACGATGGCGTCGACCGCCTTCTCGGGGTCCCCGCCGTGGGAGCGCAGCGCGGCGTCGGCCACGTGGGCCGCGGGGCTGAACCAGCCCTTGCCGTCGATGCCGATGTCGAGGATCTGGTCGACGACGCGGATCGCCTGGCGGCCCAGCACCCCGTCGTCGCCGGGGGCGTCGGTGGCCCGCTCCAGCGCGGAGCGGGCGTCCTCCACGGCCTCCTTGCTGCGGCGGCCTCGGTCGAGCAGTCCCACGGTGTCCTCCCGGGTCGGCCGGGGCGGACCCTGGGTGCGTCCGCACGCGCTCCGGCTCCGGCCATCCTGCCACGCACGGGCGCTGACCTGCGGCGCGGCGGTCGCAGTGCTCGGGTGACGGTCCACCGCCGTACGCTCGGCGCCATGCTGGATGGCGAGGTCGGGGTGCTCGTCGTCGGCAGCGGTCCCGGCGCGCCCACGGCCGTGCTCCACCGGGGCGAGCTGCGCACCGCCAGCGGTGAGGAGCTGCTGCGGCACGTCGCGGCGGTGGAGGCCGCGCACCGTCCCCGGTGGGTGTGGTGGTCGGCCGAGTCCGGCGCGCGTGGCGTCGTGGCCGGCCGGGTGCACCTGGCACGGGCCTGGGACGTCGCGGAGGCGCACCGGCTGCTGCGCGGCGGGTGGGACGCCTCCCCCGCCCTGGCCTGGGCGGCCGCGCACGGCCTCCCGGCGGCCTCCGTGCCCGCACCCCCGACCGACGACCTGTTCGACCTCGTCGGCGCGGCCGACCTCCCCCCGGCGGACGAGCTCGTCGACGCGGCGGGTCACCTGCGCGCCGACCACGCGCGCTGGCTCGAGGACCCCGCCCACCTGCGCCCCTGGGCCGAGGCCGCGCTGACCGTGGCGCGGCGCCAGCTCGAGCAGGCGGCCGGCATCTCACCCCGGCTGGCGATGACGGTCGCCTCGGAGTCCGCCGCGGCGCTGCTCTGCCTCGAGCTGGAGCGCGACGGCCTGCCGCTGGACCGCGCCCGCACCGAGGAGCTCGTCGCGCAGGCCGCAGGGCCCCGGACGGTGGGCGACTCCGAGACCCTCGCAGCCCGGCGCGCCCGGGACGCCACGGTGCTCCGGCACGTCCCGGGTCGCGAGTCCGTCGACCTGCGCAACCCGGTGCAGGTCAAGGAGCTGCTCGCGGCGGTGGGCGTCGACGTCCCGAACACCCGCAAGTGGGTGCTCGAGGCGTACCGCGACGTCCATCCCGTCGTCGACGCGCTCCTCACGTGGCGCCGCGACGAACGGATCGCGACGACCTACGGGTACCGCTGGCTCGACAGCCACGTCGGGCCGGACGACCGGCTGCGCGGGCGCTGGACCGCCTCCGACGGGGCGGCCGGCCGGATGACCGCCGAGAACGGCCTGCACAACCTCCCGGCGGCGCTGCGCCCCGGCGTGGCGGCGCACCCGGGCCACGTCCTCGTCCGGGCCGACCTCGGCCAGGTCGAGCCGCGGGTGCTCGCGGTCGTGAGCGGCGACCCCGCCTTCGCCGCGGCGACCCGGGCCGACGACCTCTACGCACCCGTCGCCTCCCGGCTCGGTGCGGAGCGGGCGGTCGCGAAGATCGCCGTGCTCGCGGCGATGTACGGCCAGCGCAGCGGTGCGGCCGGCGAGGCGCTCAAGGGGCTCGAGGCCGCCTACCCGGTGGCGATGGGGCTGCTCGACCGGGCCTACGCCTCGGGGCGGCGGGCCGAGCCGCTGCGCACGTACGGGGGGCGGCTGGTGCCGACGGGCCGGCTGCTCGCGGGGCGGCCGCCGGGCAGCGACCCCGAGCTCGACGCGGCGCGGGGCCGGTTCGCCCGCAACGCGGTGATCCAGGGGTCGGCGGCCGAGCTCTTCAAGGCGTGGGCGGCCACGGTGCGGGCCTCGGTGCGCGACCTCGACGCATCCGTCGTGCTGTGCCTGCACGACGAGCTGCTCGTGCACGTCCCGGAGCAGCACGCCGCCGAGGCGGTGCGCCGGGTCGACGGGTCACTGGAGGACGCGGCGCGGCGCTGGTCCGGCGGGGCGCCGGTCCGCTTCGTCGCCGACACCTCCGTCGTGCGCCGCTGGTCCGAGGCCAAGGACTGACCCTGCCGGCCCTCCGCTCCCCCGGCAGGGCCCCGCACGCGGGGTCAGGCGTCGTCGTCGGAGACGGAGCGCAGGAAGTCCTCGAAGTCGGCGCCGAGCTCGTCGGCGGAGGGGATCTGCGAGGTCTCGGTCGCGAGCAGGCTCGGCCGCTCCTGGCCCTCGACGAACGCGTCGTACTGCTGCTCGAGCGCGCTGATGACCTGCCGCGCCTCGTCGCTGCCCGCCACCTCGGCCTCGATGGCCTGCTGGTTGACGCGCGCCCGGGTCACGAGGTCGTCGTTCGGCAGGTTGAGCCCCGTGGCGTCGGTGATCGCGTTGAGCGAGGCCAGCGCCCCCTCGGCCCACTCGGCGCCCGCGAGGTAGTGCGGCACGTGGATGGCGAACCCCAGCGCCTGGCGGCCCATCTCCCCGAAGCGCAGCTCGAGGAGCGCGCCGATCGAGGCGGGCACCTGGACGCGGCCGAACGGCGAGCGGGCCTCGCCGATGAGGGTGTCGTCGGTGGCGTGGGCGGTCATCCCCACGGGCCGGGTGTGCGGCACGCCCATCGGGATGCCGTGCGTCGTCACGACGAGCGTGATGCCGAGGAGGTCGACCAGCTCGCGCACCGCCTCGATGACGCGCTCCCACTGGAAGTCCGGCTCCGGGCCGGTCAGCAGGTAGTACGTCTGGCCGTCGCGGTCGGTGAGCCGGTGCAGGAGCATCGAGGGGTCCTCGTACTCCGCATAGCGGTTCGTGTCGAACACCATCGTCGGGCGGCGGCCGCGGTGGTCGAGGAGCTGGTCGAGGTCGAAGGAGGCGACGACCTCGGGGTCCCCGGTCTCCAGCAGGTGGGTCCCGAGGGTCTCCTGGAGCTGCCCGGCGTCGATGAACGCTCCGAGCAGCACGAGGAGGACGCCGGGACGCGAGGCGTCGACGTCGGTCTCGAGGCGGTAGAGGTCTGACGGGTTCTGCACAGGAGGAGCCTTTCACGCTGGTGCTCGTGGAGGTGGAACGTCCGGGTGCGACGACGGATTCCCGGGGTGCGCCCTCAGGATGCCCCGGCCGCCGCGGCGATGGCCCGCCGCACCCGCTTCTCGGACACCGGCCCGCTCGTCCCGAGGGACTGCGCGAAGAGGCTCACCCGCAGCTCCTCGACCATCCACGCGATGTCGGTGACCTCCGGCGAGAGGCGGCGCACCGCCGGGAGGCCGTCGAGCAGGTCGGCGTAGGCCGTCTCGACGGCGTCGACCTGCTCCTGCAGGACCGGCTCGCGGGGGTTGGTCGCCGCCCGCTCGAGGCGGTGCTGGGCGGCCCGCAGGTACCGCTGGAGGTCGCGCAGCCGGGCGACCCCGGTGGCCGCCACGAACCCCGGGCGCACCAGCCCCTCGAGCTGCGCCCGCACGTCGGCCCGGGCGGCCGCGGTGGAGGCCGCCGCCGCCCCGCCCTCGAGGGAGCCCAGGGTGCGGCGCACACCGGCGGCGAGGACGAGCACCGGCTCGACCGCCTCGATGACGCCGAGCACCCGCGCCACCGAGTGCGTCCGCACGGCCGCGAGCGCCGCCTCGAAGTCCTCGGGGGTGCGCACCGGGCCGGTGACGTGCTCGGCGACGATGGCGTCGACCGCCGCGTCGAGGCAGTCCTGGAGCAGCGCCGGGACCGACCCGTGCGGGTTGTCGGCGAGGGCGAGCTTCTGGGCGTTGGTCAGCCGCGCGAGCACCCGCTTCCACGGAGCCGTCGTCGCGAGCAGCAGCAGCCGCCGGACGCCGGCCCGGTGCGCGGCCGCCGCGGACCCGGCATCCGGGAGCACCCGCAGCGCGACCGACGCGCCCTCGTCGACGAGCGCCGGGTGGCCCCGCACCACCTGTCCCCCGGCGCGCCCCTCGAAGGTCTCGGGCACGGTGCCGACGTCCCACGTCGTGAGCCCCGAGCGTTCGATCGAGGCGCCGGCGCGCGACATCCCCTCGCGCACCGCTCCGCCGGCCTGCTCACGCAGCGCCTCGAGGTCCTTGCCGGCGGCGACGACGCGCCCGCCCGGCCGCTCGACGCTGAACGTGACGCGCAGGTGGTCTGGGACGCGGGCGAGGTCCCACTCCCCCGGGTCGATGCGGATCCCGGTGCGCTCGTGGAGGACGCGCGCCAGCTCCGCGGTCATCGACCCCCGTGACGGATCGGCGTCCCGCAGCGCCGCCATCGCGTGGTCCGGCGCGGGGACGAAGTGCCGGCGGGTCGCCTTCGGGAGCGAGCGGATGAGCGCGACGGCGAGGTCGTCGCGCAGCCCCGGGACCTGCCAGTCGAAGCCCGCGGACGTGACCCGGTTGAGCACCGCGACGGGGACGTGCACGGTCACGCCGTCGGCGGCCTGCCCCGGGGCGAACTGGTAGGTGACGTCGAGCTCGAGGTCACCCTGGTGCCAGGTGCGCGGGTAGTCGGTTGCCGACACCGCGTCACCGGCGTCGGACATCAGGTCGTCCTCGGTGAGCGTCAGCAGGTCGGGGCGGCGCCGGCGCTCCCCGCGCCACCACCGGTCGAAGTGTCGCTCCGACACGACGTCCGGAGGGATCCGGCTGTCGTAGAAGGCGAACACCACGTCGTCGTCGACGACGATGTCGCGCCGGCGGGCCCGCTCCTCGAGCTCGGCGACCCGGGCGAGGGTGCGCTGGTTGAGGGCCCAGAAGTCGTGCCGCGGGTCCCAGTCCCCCTCGACGAGGGCGGAGCGGACGAAGATCTCGCGCGCGGCCTCCGGGTCGATGCGGGCGTACTGGACGGTGCGGTCGGTGACGAGCGGGACGCCGTAGAGGGTGACCCGCTCGGTCGCCACGGCCGCCCCCGCCTTCTTGCTCCACCGTGGCTCGCTGACGGTGCGGGCCACGACGTGCGCCCCGGCCTCCTCGGCCCACTCCGGCTGGATCGTCGCGACGGTGCGCGCCCAGAGTCGGGACGTCTCGACGAGCTCACCGGCCATCACGTACTCGGGCTTCTTGCGGAACAGGGTCGAACCCGGGTTGATGCCGAACCGCGCGCCGCGGGCCCCGAGGTACTCGCGCTTGACCTGGTCCCGGACCCCGACGTGCGAGAGCAGCCCGGCGAGCAGGGCGCGGTGGATGGTGTCCCAGTCGGGTTCGGCGTCGCGGGCGGCCGTCGCGAGCTCGGGGTCGATCCGCGAGGACCGGGTGGCCCGCCGCAGCTGGGCGTGCAGGTCCTGCCACTCGCGGATGCGCAGGTAGTGCAGGTACTCGTTCTTGCACATCCGGCGGAACGCGCTGCCGGAGAGGTCCTTCTGCTGCTGCTTGAGGTAGCGCCAGAGGGTGAGGAGGGAGGCGAAGTCGGAGTGCTCGTCCTTGAAGCGCGCATGGCTCTGCGCGGCCTGGGCCTCCTTGTCGGCCGGGCGCTCCCGGGGGTCCTGGATCGAGAGCGCGGCGACGAGGACGAGCACCTCGCGCGTGCAGCCGAGCCGGCCGGCCTCGACGACCATCCGCGCGAGCCGCGGGTCGAGCGGCATCCGAGCCAGGGTCTTGCCCGTGGCGGTGAGCCGGCGGGCGCGGCCCCGGTGACGACCCGGCCCGCGCTCCTCGGCGGAGAAGGCGCCGAGCTCCTCGAGGAGGCGGACGCCGTCGGCGACCTGCCGGGCGTCCGGCGGGTCGACGAACGGGAAGCGCGCGACGTCGCCGAGGCCGAGCGAGGTCATCTGGAGGATGACCGAGGCGAGCGAGGTCCGCTGGATCTCCGGCTCGGTGAACTCCGGCCGCGCCTCGTGGTCCTCCTCGGAGTAGAGCCGGATGCAGACACCCGGCGCCACCCGTCCGCACCGGCCGGCACGCTGCGCGGCGCTGGCGCGGCTCACCGGCTCGATGGGCAGGCGCTGCACCTTGGTGCGCTGGCTGTACCGCGAGATGCGGGCGGTGCCGGTGTCGACGACGTAGCCGATGCCGGGCACGGTGAGCGAGGTCTCGGCGACGTTCGTCGCGAGGACGATCCGCCGCCCGCTCCCCCGCCGGAAGACGCGGTGCTGCTCGGCCGCCGAGAGCCGGGCGAACAGCGGCAGCACCTCGGTGTTCGGGAAGCGGCGCGCCTCGAGGGCCTCGGCGGCGTCGCGGATCTCTCGCTCGCCGCTGAAGAACACGAGGATGTCGGTGGCCTCGGGGCTCGGCGGTGCCTCGGTCCACAGCTCCTCCACGGCCTCCACGACGCCGGCCGTCTGGTCGCGCTCCTCGACGACGTGCCGGCCGTCGGCGTCGAGCTCGACGAGCGGCCGGTAGCGCATCTCGACCGGGTAGGTGCGGCCGGACACCTCGAGCACCGGCACCTCGCGCACCACCGCGCCCCGCTCGTCGGTGCCGAAGTGGTGGGCGAACCGCGCCGGGTCGATGGTCGCCGAGGTGATGACGACCTTGAGGTCGGGCCGCCGCGGCAGGAGCTGCTTGAGGTAGCCGAGGATGAAGTCGATGTTGAGGGACCGCTCGTGGGCCTCGTCGATGATGATCGTGTCGTAGCGGCGCAGCTCGCGGTCGCGCTGCATCTCGCTGAGCAGGATGCCGTCGGTCATCACCTTGACCCGGGTGGCGTCGCCGCTGTGGTCGCCGAAGCGCACCTGGTAGCCGACGAGGCCGCCGAGCTCGACCCCCATCTCCTCGGCGATCCGCTCCGCGACCGACCGGGCCGCGATGCGCCGCGGCTGGGTGTGCCCGATCTGCGCACCCCCGCCGCCACGGCCGAGCTCGAGGCACATCTTGGGGATCTGGGTCGTCTTGCCCGAGCCGGTCTCCCCCGCGACGACGACGACCTGGTGGTCGCGGATCGCAGCCAGGATGTCGTCACGGCGGGCCACGACCGGGAGCTGCTCCGGGTACCGCAGCTCCGCCGGGTCGAGGGCGTCGGCGGGGCGGTCGGGCATGGCCGACAGGATAGGTCGCGCTCACCACGCCTCCGGCCCCGCACCCGACGCCGGGCGGTCCGGTGCCCGGAGGGTGACCGGTCGGGCCGGCACCGGCCGGGTGTCGTCGGGCACCACCCGGGGCGCGGCGTGCGAAGCCGCCTCGAGCCCGACGCCCGCCGCGTACATCCGCCGGGTCTCCCGGCCACCCGCGCCCACGAGCCGCAGCTCGGTCGTCGCGGACACCACCCGGCTGCGGAGCCCGGCCCGGGCCGACCCGGCCGCGCGTCGCAGCACCGACCCGCTCGGCGCCGCGGGCGGACCCCCGACGAGCGCGCTCGGTGTCCCCCGCTCCGGCGGGACACCGAAGCGGGCCCGCGCGGCGCCCACCCGGTCGCGGGCGGTCTTCACGGCGCCGGCGAGCAGCCGCTCCTGCCGCGTCATCGCGGTCGCCACGACGGTGCCGTCGGCCCGCACCACCGCGCCGACCTTCGCGCCGTTCCGGAGGGTCCTCCCCCCGGCCCCGAGGAGCGAGGACCCGGCCCCCACCGCGACGTCGCGCCAGCTGCCCTCGTCGTAGCCGAGGAGCAGCGCACCGTCGGCGACCGTGCCGACGGTGTCCCCGACCACCCCGACGACCGCGAGCTCGGGCGCGACCCGCGCCGGGACCATCGCGCCGTACCCGACGCCGTGCCCGACGCTGCTGAGGGTCCGCACCCCCCGGTAGAGGGCCGTGTCGGAGATGTCGTCGTCGGCGAGCGCGGCGAGCACGCCGGCGCACCGGGCGTCCGCCGCCTCGAGGCGGTCCACCGCCGCGCGGTGGCGTGCCTCGGCCCGGGCCACCGTGGCCATCTCGTCCTGCTGCGCGTGCCGCACGGCGAGCAGCTCCGGGGCCGACTCGGTGAGGCCCGACCCGAGGAGCGCCGCGGCGCGGTCCTCGAGCACGAGGTACGCGTCCCAGGCGTCGGTCAGCTCGGTGATGGCCTGCTGGGCGGCGGCCTGCTCCTCCTCGTGCACCGTCGCGAAGGTGCGCAGCGGGCGGGCCGCCCCGAGGAACCGGCGCGCGGCGCGGTCGAGCACGCTCGGCGCGGCGGCGATGCGGGCTCCGAACGCCTCGCCCGCCGGGCCGTCCCACACCGCGCCGTCGCGGAGCCGGACGAGCGTGGACGCGGCGTCCGCCAGGCGCAGCCCGCTCGCCTCGACCGCGTCGGCCACGGCCCGGATCGCGACCGCGGAGCCCGGCACCGGCGGGGGTGCCGGCGGCGCCATCACGTCGGCCCCCCTCCCATCCGGTGCGAGAGGCCGGCCTCGGTGTCGAGGTAGGCGCCGCCCGCCTCCGCGGCCGCCTCGCCGAGCTCCGCCAGCGCCCCGGCCAGCTGCAGCCGGGTGTGCCGCCACCCCCCGAGGAGCTCCTCGACCGCGGGCCCGGTGCGGCCCGGGCCGAACGCCCACCGGTCGGCGTGCGGGTCACCCATCGTCGCCAGGCCCTCGGCGACGTCGACGAGGGCGGCCCCGACCTGCAGGACCGTCTCGGCGTCGACCCGGTACGTCGTCATGCGGCCACGCTAGGCCGCGCCGACGACCGGCCCCCGGGGTTATCCACAGGGCGCCGGCGGTCCCGAGTGCGTCCGGGATCAGCCGGGCGTCTGTGTGTAGACCGCCAGCCGCCACCCGTCCGGAGTGCGCACGTACGTGCTCGTCATCGCCCCGGTGAAGGGGTCCTGCCCCTCCCGGCGGGCGGTCCCGCGGTACACGAGGGAGGCGGCGCCGTCGCCGACCCCGACCACCCTCACGTCCTCGACCGAGTAGTCGTCCCAGGTCGGCGCCTCGGCGAGGGAGGCGACGACGTCCTCACGCGTCATCACCATCCCGTTCGCGAGGACCATCACGCCGTCCTCGGTCATCAGCGCGCCGTAGACGTCGGCGCCGGTGCCGTCGCACAGGGAGTCCCACCCCCGGCGCTCGAGGTGCAGCAGGGTCTCGGTCAGGCTCTCGTCCATCCCTCGACCGTAGCGACCCGGGGCGCCGGGGTGGGCTCTCGCGGAGCGTCAGCCGGCGCTGGACCCCACGAGCTCCGGTGCGTCGCTCGTCGCACCCGAGCCCTGCGCCGCGGCGAACCCGGCGTCGAGGTCGGCGAGGATGTCCTCGATCGTCTCGATGCCCACCGCGAGCCGGACCAGTCCCGGCGTCACGCCGGCGGCGAGCCGGTCCGCGTCCCCGCCCTGGCTGTGCGTGGTCGACGCGGGGTGGATGGCGAGCGAGCGGACGTCGCCGATGTTCGCGACGTGGCTGTGGAGGCTGAGCCCCTCGACGAACGCGCGACCGGCCGCGATGCCGCCGCGGATCTCGAA
Source organism: uncultured Actinomycetota bacterium (assembly GCA_963709785.1). Lineage (GTDB taxonomy): Bacteria > Actinomycetota > Actinomycetes > Actinomycetales > Dermatophilaceae > Phycicoccus. Next base: position 396,720 of record CAVPXT010000011.1, read on the forward strand.
GGCGAGCACGGCACCGGCACCCTGCGGCGTGTACTTGTCGGCGAGCGCCTTGCCCGGGCTGCTGTCGAGCGAGGCCCACCGCACCGACTCGACCTGCGGGTGCGCCTCGAGGTGCGCGGCGACCCGGCGGGTGTTCTCGATGTGCCGTTCGACGCGCAGGCTGAGGGTCTCCAGCCCCTGCGCGATGAGGAAGGCGTTGAACGGGCTGATCGCCGAGCCGAGGTCGCGCAGCAGCTGGACCCGCGCCTTGAGGATGTACGAGAGGTTCGCGCCGAACGGGCTGCCCACGCCGAGGTCGGGCCCGTAGCGCAGCCCGTGGTAGCTCTCGTCGGGCGTGTTGTAGTTCGGGTAGCGCTCGGGGTCCTTCGTGTAGTCGAAGGTGCCGCCGTCGACGATGACGCCGGCGATCGAGGTGCCGTGCCCGCCGAGGTACTTGGTCGCCGAGTGGATGACGACGTCGGCGCCCCACTCGAGCGGCCGCAGCAGGTACGGGGTCGCGATCGTGTTGTCGACGACGAGCGGCACGCCGACCTCGTGGGCGACCGCCGCCACCGCCTCGATGTCGAGCAGCTCCGCCTTCGGGTTGGCGATCGTCTCGCCGAAGAAGGCCTTGGTGTTGGGGCGCACCGCGGCCCGCCACGCCTCGGGGTCGGTGTGGTCCTCGACGAAGGTGACCTCGACACCGAGCTTGGCGAACGTGTACTTGAGCAGGTTGACGGTGCCGCCGTAGAGCGCGGCGCTGGAGACGATGTGGTCGCCCGCCTCGGCGACGTTGAGCAGACCGAGGGTCGTGGCGGCCTGGCCCGACGAGACGAGCAGGGCCGCGACACCCCCCTCGAGCGCGGCGATGCGCTGCTCGACCGCGTCCTGGGTCGGGTTCATGATGCGCGTGTAGATGTTGCCGAACTCCTTGAGCGCGAACAGGTTCTCGGCGTGCGCGGTGTCGTTGAAGACGTAGGAGGTCGTCTGGTAGATCGGCAGCGCCCGGGCGCCGGTGGCGCTGTCGGGCTGCTGGCCGGCGTGGACCTGCCGGGTCTCGAATCCCCACTGGGACGGGTCGGTCATCGTCTGGCTCCTGACTCGTGGTGCGCCGACGGCGAGGCCGGCGCACGCGGACGTGTGCACGGCGGGGGTACCGGGGGGTCTCCCGCGCTTGCGAGCGGCAGGCGCCGCACGCCAGGTCCTCACCCGGGGCACCCCACCGCGGAGGAGGGTTGCCGGCCAGCGAGCCGGGGCTTGGCGCTGGCACTCATGACCTCCCCCCATGATGCGGGACGCCGGCCACCTCGCGCCTGCCCCGTCTCACCCTGCGAACTCCCCCGGGCCCGCCCCTCCCCAGCTCCCTCACTCCCTCGCGCCCGCCCCTCCCCAGCTCCCCCACTCCCTCCCTGCCCGGACTTCTTGCGGATCACCCACCTCGGGGCCGCGGTTCGCCGGCCCCGAACGTGGGTGATCCGCAAGAAGTCGGGAAGGATGGCGGCCATGACCTTCCACGCTGACGAGTACAAGGCGGCCCCTGGCCGCTACCGCGCCGGGATGCCCTACCGCCGGGTCGGCAGCTCCGGCCTGGACCTGCCGGCCATCTCGCTCGGCCTCTGGCACAACTTCGGCGACGACGTGCCGCTGGATCGCCAGCAGGCGACGCTGCGCCGCGCGTTCGACCGCGGCGTCACCCACTTCGACCTCGCGAACAACTACGGCCCGCCCTACGGCAGCGCCGAGCGCAACTTCGGGACGATCTTCGCGCGCGACTTCCGGCCCTACCGCGACGAGCTCGTCATCAGCAGCAAGGCCGGCTACGACATGTGGCCCGGCCCGTACGGCCAGGGCGGCGGCTCCCGGAAGTACCTCGTCGCGAGCTGCGACCAGTCGCTGCAGCGGATGGGCCTGGACTACGTCGACATCTTCTACAGCCACCGCTTCGACGAGACGACCCCGCTCGAGGAGACCCTCGGCGCGCTCGACTCGCTCGTCCGCGCAGGCAAGGCCCTCTACGTCGGCATCTCCTCCTACTCCGGGGTCCGCACCCGCGAGGCCGTCGACATCCTCCGCGAGATGGGGACGCCGCTGCTCATCCACCAGCCGTCGTACTCGATGCTCAACCGCTGGGTCGAGGAGGACCTGCTCGACGTCCTCGGCGAGACCGGCACCGGCTGCATCGCGTTCTCACCGCTGGCCCAGGGGATGCTCACGAACAAGTACCTCAAGGGCATCCCCGAGGGTTCCCGTGCGGCACAGGGGAAGTCGCTCGACCCGGGCCTGCTCACCGACGCCTCGCTCAAGCACGTGCGAGCGCTCGACCGGATGGCGAAGGCCCGCGGGCAGTCCCTCGCGCAGATGGCCCTCGCCTGGGCGCTGCGCGACACGCGCGTGACGTCGGTGCTCATCGGCGCCTCGTCGGTCGAGCAGCTCGACAACAGCCTCGACGCGGTGAAGAACCTGAGGTTCACGCAGGAGGAGCTCGCCAAGATCGACAAGCACGCCGTCGACGCCGGGATCAACCTGTGGAAGGCCTCGAGCGACAAGTGAGTTGCACCCCGTGACCACCCGTTCATCCGAAGGAGAGACCGTGAGCGACTACGTGCCGAGCCCCAGCGACTGGGTCCGCGAGCAGGTCGAGCAGATCGAGGCGGCGGGCACCACGCGCGCCGTGTCCGTCATGGACCGCCCCGTCGTCATGCTGACGATGCGGGGCGCGAAGACGGGCGCCACCCGGAAGGTCCCGCTCATGCGGGTCGAGCACGACGGCGTCTACGCGGCCGTCGCGAGCAAGGGCGGCGCTCCGGACCACCCGCAGTGGTACGCGAACCTCCAGGCCGACCCGGCGATCACGCTCCAGGACGACGACCGGTCGTGGGCGGCGGTCGCCCGGGAGGTCACCGGCGAGGAGCGTGCCCGGTGGTGGGAGCGCTGCGTCGCCGCCTACCCGCCGTACGCGGAGTACCAGACCAAGACCGACCGGCTCATCCCCGTGCTCGTCCTCGAGCCCGCCACCACCTGACGCGGCTCCTCTCCCCGGCCGGCCCGCGGACACGAACCGACGAATGTGTCACTTCGTGGACACGCCGGCCGGGGCCGTGGCCGCCGCGCGCTCGACGCGCCGGAACCACAGCAGCCCGAGCACCGGCAGGACGAGCGGCACGAGCCCGTAGCCCTGACCGAAGTGCGACCACACGGTCTTGTCGGGGAAGGCCGACGGCACCAGCAGGGAGGCGGCTCCGACGACGAGGACGCCGACCAGCTCGACCGCGCACGCGACGATCCCGACGCGGACCCACGCACCGCCGCGCGCCAGGCACCACGTCGCGAGGACGTAGACGACGGCGGCCACGGCCGAGAGCACGTAGGCCAGAGGGGCGCGCGAGAAGTACTCGCTGATCTGCAGCACCGAGCGCCCGGTCGCCGCGAGGGCCAGCACGCCGTAGACGACGACGAGGAGGACTCCGGGCCCGCCCAGGGCGCGGCGGCGGGCGCCGTCCCCGTCGGCAGCGCCGTCGGACGAGGGGGGCTCAGCCATGGGACATCCAGATCTGCAGCAGGCGGGCGCTCATCACGCCCACGGCGAAGGCACCGACCGCGATCGAGCCCATGGCCCAGCGCGACTTCTCCTTGATGGCGAGGAACGCCGTGCCGACGGGGATGACCGGCAGGCTCACGAGGTAGGCGACGAAGGTCGCGCGCTCCGCGGAGTCGGCGATGTGGCCCATCCCCACGAGCCCGCCGACGAGCAGCACGAGGAGCCCGACCTCGAGGAGGACGACGACGGCCAGGACGCGGTCGTCGATGAGGCGGTCGCGGGCGGCGTACCAGATCGCGCCGACGCAGAGGACCACGGACAGGCCCACCACGACGTAGGTCAGCGCAGCGATCACGCGGCCATGCTAGACGCGGCACCCGCTCCGCCCGCCGCCCGGTCCGCCCGACGGGGCGGGGGCACGGCCGCGCCGGTGGGGTGCGACACTGCGCTCATGGCTACGGCGCAGCTCGGGGACGTGGAGATCGCCTACGAGGTCGACGGGCCCGAGGACGGCGAGCCGATGCTCCTCGTCATGGGCCTGGGGACCCAGCTCGTGGGATGGCCGGCCGACCTCGTCTCGGGCCTCGTCGACCGCGGCTTCCGGGTGATCCGGCACGACAACCGCGACGTCGGGCTCTCGAGCTTCACGGACGGCCCGGCCCCGGCCCGCTCGGCCGTGGTCCGCTCGTTCCTGCGCCCGGGCTCCGGCGGGGCCGACTACCTCCTCACCGACCTCGCCGAGGACGCCCGCGCCCTCCTGGACCACCTCGACGTCGGGGCGGCGCACGTCGTCGGCGCCTCGATGGGCGGGATGATCGCCCAGGAGCTGGTCATCGACCACCCGGAGCGGGTGCTCAGCCTCACCTCGATCATGTCGAACACGGGCAGCCGGCGCAGCGGGCGCGTCTCCCCGCGCCTGCTCCCCTCGATGGCGCTCTCGCTCACCACCCCCCGCCCGAGCGACGAGGAGGACGCGGTCCGTCTCGGCGTCGAGGGCTGGCGCCGCATCGCCGGTCCGCTCTTCGACGAGGCCGAGATGACCGAGATGGTGCGTTCGGCGGTGCGCCGCAGCGTCAGCCCGATCGGCACGGTGCGCCAGCTGCTCGCCATCCTCGAGAGCCCGGACCGCACCGAGCAGCTGCGCGACGTGCGGGTCCCGACCCTGGTCATCCACGGGCTCGCCGACCGCCTCGTCGTGCCGAGCGGTGGCATCGCGACGGCGCAGGCCGTGCCCGGGTCGCGGCTGCTCATGTTCCCGGACATGGGCCACGACCTGCCGCGCGCCCGGCGGCCCGAGATCGTCGACGCCATCGTGCAGAACGCGCTGCGCGCCTCGCAGGTCGCTCCCGGCGGCTGACGCCGGGAGCGACCGCGGGGCGGCTCAGCCGAGCGAGGCGGTGACGGTCTCGACGAGCATCCGGACCTCGTCCTCGGTGATGACGATCGGCGGCGCGAGACGGATCGTCGACCCGTGGGTGTCCTTGGCGAGCACTCCGCGCTCGAGCAGCCGCCCGCAGAGCTCGCGACCGGTGGGACCGCCGGGCGTGACGTCGAGCCCGGCCCACAGGCCACGCACGCGGATGGCGTCGAGCCCGTTGCCGACGAGCGGGCGCAGCCCCTCCTCGAGGAGCGCACCGAGCCGCGCGGCGCGGGCCTGGAACTCGCCCTCGGCGAGCATCGTCACGACCTCGTGGCCGATGGCCGCCGCGAGCGGGTTGCCGCCGAAGGTCGAGCCGTGCGAGCCGGGGGTGATGACGTCGAGGACCGCGTGGTTCGCGGCGATGGCCGAGACGGGGTAGAGACCGCCGCCGAGCGCCTTGCCGAGGACGTAGACGTCGGGGTGGACGTCCTCGAACTCGCAGGCGAAGGTACGACCGGTGCGCGCGAGGCCGGACTGGACCTCGTCGGCGATCATGAGGACGCCGGCCTCGTCGCAGATGGCGCGGACGTCGCGCAGGTAGCCCTCCGGCGGGATGACGACCCCGCCCTCGCCCTGGATCGGCTCGAGCAGCACGGCCACGGTGTCGTCGTCGACCGCGGCACGCAGGGCCTCGGCGTCGCCGTAGCGGACGGTGCGGAAGCCGGGGGTGTAGGGGCCGTACTCGTCGCGGGCGATCTTGTCGTCGGAGAAGCTGACGATGGTGGTGGTGCGGCCGTGGAAGTTGCCCTCCATGACGACGATGTTCGCCGCGTCCTCGGTCACACCCTTGACGCGGTAGCCCCACTTGCGGGCGACCTTGAGGGCGGTCTCGACGGCCTCGGCGCCGGTGTTCATCGGCAGGACCATGTCCATGCCGGTGAGCTCCGCGAGCGCCTCCGCGAACGGGCCGAGCTGGTCGTTGAGGAACGCGCGGCTGGTGAGGGTGAGCCGGTCGAGCTGGGCGTGCGCCCGGGCGAGCAGCCGGGGGTGGCCGTGGCCGAAGTTCAGCGCCGAGTAGCCGGCGAGGCAGTCGAGGTAGCGCTTGCCCTCGACGTCGGTGACCCAGGCCCCCTCGCCGTGGCTGAGCACGACGGGCAGCGGGTGGTAGTTGTGGGCGGCGTAGCGCTCGGTGAGGGCGATGTGGGCGCCGGTGTCGAGCGGGGTCTGCTGGGTCGTCATCGTGAGGGACCTCCTTCGTCCCGGTGACCCTATTCGACGAGGCCGCTCCCGGCCGATTCGGCATGCCCGGGCAGCCAGTGCGCGCCGGGCGGGACCGCGTCAGCCCGTCCAGACCTCGGCGACGCGCGGGGCGATGCGGCGTCCGTGGGCACGGGCCGCCTCGAAGGTGTCGGCGCCGCGCGTCGTGTCGAGCGGGTTGGCGCCCATCGCCCAGAGGTCCTTCGCGTCCGGGACGACGAGGAAGGTCCGGCTCGCGGGCCGCAGCGCGCGCAGCTGCATCCGCGGCAGGTCGCGCAGGTGCGGGCCGACGGGGTAGGGCGAGAGGACGAGCACGCGGCGGTGGCCGGCCGCGAGGTCGGCGTTCGCGATGGTGCGCAGGCCGCCGTCGACGTAGCGCCGGCCCCCCACCTCGACCGCCGGGAAGACGCCGGGCACGGCGCAGCTCGCCGCGACGGCCCGTTCGAGCGGGAAGCCCCCGGAGCCGTCGAACACGACGGAGGTGCCGGTCTCGGCGTCGACGGCGGTGATGAGCAGACGGCCCCGGGGCCAGGGCTTGCCGGCGAGGCCCAGCGCGACCGTGTCGAGCCACTCCTCCTCGGTGGGGGTCTCGGCCCCGAGCGCGGCCCGGCCGACGACGGCGCGGCCGCCGCGGGGGTCGCGGGACAGCTGGGCGCGGACGTAGCGACCGGCGTCGGAGGGTCCGAGGCGGCCGTAGCTCGCGAGCGGGGCGCCCTCGCGGATCCGCGCGTAGGCGTCTCCCTCGTCGGTGCCGAGGCGCAGGTGGGCAGCGACCATCGAGCCGGCGGAGGTGCCGATGACGGTGTCGGCGTCCCTGAGGTCGATGCCCTCGTCGCGCAGGCCGATGATGATGCCGGCCTCCCAGGCGATGCCGGTGGCGCCGCCGCCGGCGAGCACGAGCGCCCGGTCGAGACCCTCCTCGGGCGGCTGCCAGTCGGCGTAGCTCCCGCTCGTGGGGTCAGCGACCCGCGTCGTGCCTTCGATGCCCTGCTCGTCCACGTCGGCCATTGTCGGGGGTCGGGGGGTGCCCGGTCACGCCCCGGGGGTGACGAGGGCGGTGACCGTGGTCACGCGGCGTCCCCGTCGCCGGTGGCACGGACGGCGTCGAGCGGCAGGCTGAGGAGGTCCTCCCCCACCCGGACCTGGCACCGGAGCGCGCCGACGAGCTCGACCTCGCCGGTGCGGCCTGCCAGCGGCCCGGCCGCCACCTCGACGAGGGCACCGAGGCGCAGCGGTCGGAGCGGAGCGACGGCGGCCATCGCCGAGCGCCGGAGGGCGGCGAGCTCGGACGCGTAGGACGGCGGGAGGGGCGCCGGGCCACCCCGGTACGTCCAGGAGAAGAGGTGGTCGGTGTCGAAGGTGCGCGAACAGCGTCCGCACGACATGAGCCGGGTCGGTGCGCGGTACCGCATCCGCTCGTGCCCGGCGGGGCAGCGGCCGACCCAGTCGCCCGGGACGCGCGGGGAGTCCGCGGGGACGCACCGCTCCCCCGAGCAGCCGATCCGGACGGCCGTGGAGCGCCACACCTCGTCGTGGCCGTGGTCGGGGCCGACGAGTGCGTGGGCGATCTCGTGGAGCAGGGTGTCGCGCACCTCGTCCTCGGAGTGCAGCGCGGTGAGCGGGCCGCTGATGCCGATCTGCCGGCGGGCGAAGCGGCACACCCCGGCCCGCGTCTTCGCCCGGTCGACGACGACGGACCATCCGTCCAGGCCGTGCTCGCGCACCAGCCGGCGCCCCATCGCGATCGCGTGCTGGACCTCCACCGGGCACCTCCTCGCCTCGTCGCGGCTCCACCGGCAGCACCCCGGCTGCCGTCTGCGACAACCCTAGGCACCAGCACCGACACCTCGCCCGAGCCACACCGCGAGGGGCCGGAGCCTGTGGACGACGTGGCGCGCCCACGGCGCCTGTGGACGGCCATGCGAGATCCCTGAGAGCCGCACCGTGACAACGCACCAGCTCGTCGGTCACGGAACGCCTGTAGGGGCCCTGACCTGCCTACTCTCGCTCAGTGGTGTGAGTCCGAGGGGACGCCGGCACGGGGTGGTTCGCTGCGGGTGTACCTGTCGTGGGGCGTGGTGCTCCTGCTGCTCGCCTACGGCGTCTTCCAGACGCTGACGACGGCGGCGAAGCTCTTCGCCTGAGGCCTGGGTGCGGTCGAGCGGCCGGGGGTGGAGTGCGTCCCGCCACCGGCCGCTCACCGTCGCGGGGCAGGGGTTTGCAGCCACGTCCGGCGAGGGCAGCTGCTGCTTGTCAGCTCGTGTAGAGCCGGGACTTCGCCTCACGCACGGTGAGGGTCACGGGTGTGCCCTGCAGGTCGACCTCGCCCGGGATGTCGATCCAGCCGCTGCCGCCGACGCGGAACTGGCCGGTGTAGACGATGTCGACGCGCACCTGGTGCTCACCGGGCCGGGTGTAGGTCTGGACGACCGAGCCGCTGGGGTACGGCCCGCCGAGGTCGGTGGTCGGGCCGACCGTCCGCTCCCCCAGGTGGTACGTCACGGACTTCAGCCGGGGGCGCACCTCGATCCGGTAGCCGAGCAGGCGTGCCGGGTCGGGCTGGTCGACCTCGCCGGGTCCGAAGCCGGCCTCGGGGAACTTCACCTCGAAGTAGGTCGGGAGGTTGACGAGGGTGACGTCGCCCTCGGGCTGGATGTTGACAGTCGGCAGCGTGAAGTCGGTGTCGTGGAACGCGTCCTTGATCATGGCCATGGTGAGGACGTTTCGGGCGCCGGGGACCAATTCGGGGAAGCAGGTCACCCCGCGGGGTAGCCACTCGCCCGAGGCTCCGACCACTGGCGCTCCGTCGCTGTCAACCTCGCGTGAATAGATTGCAACTGCAGGACCATCTCCTGCATTACCGATGCACATAGCGGCCGCCCTGCCGCACAGAATGTCGGACCCCGGACGATCAGGAAAACCATTGCACGGGGAGACCGAGCGGTACTCATACCAAGGACCTGTCCCAGAAGCCGCCCTGTCTCGCGCAGTCCATTCGCGGAGGGTGTCTGCCGCCACCAGCGCGATGTCTGTGCCCCCCTCAGTAGCGCTGGAATCGATGTCGACGTCGGGAGGCTGAACCGGCTCGGCCGCCGCAGCAGGCGCACCGGCAGCGAGCGCTCCGATCAGGAGTGCCGGGCCTAGCCAGCGCCTCACGACGTCTTCTCCACCGCAAACATGCGCCAACGCCCATCGGACCATCTGAGGGCGATGTTGCGAGGCAGCACCTTCTGTGCGTCAGTACTCGTCACGGCTCCAGAGTCATCGATGATCTGGGTGGCGTTCTGGCGGAGGGTTCCGGTCAAGTAGATCTGCCCCTTCGGAGCCCCCGCGATAGCGCCCATGTCAAGCACTTCGACCGGGGGTCGATCATACCTCTGGGAATGATCAACCAACCACTGGGCCTGCGTTTCCGTCGTATTGCAGAACTTGCAGTCACTCGTACTGTTGGCCGCGATCAGCCCGACCTGGGGTGTCGTCCAGGCGACGTTGACCTGCTCGAAGAAGAACTTGACGAAAGCTTCGGCGCCGGCGTCGTGTGTGCTCGCGCGGCAGCGGGCACCTCGGGGCCGGACGACGAAGCAGACGGGCTGGGCGAGGGGCTCGGACTGGCCGACGGGCTCGCCGACGACGCCGACGGGCTGGCCGTGACCTCCGGGTCACCGGACGCGTCGCACCCAGAGACCACGACGAGAACGAGCAGCCCCGCCCCCAGCGAACGCCCCACCGACCGCACCGACCGCGCCATGGATCCCTTCCCGGCCGCCCCCTCGGCGACCCCCAGCACGCCTCAAGGTAACCAAATCCCCCGACTTCGCCACCCGAGTTGTCCACAGCCCCCGCCACGACCGCCACGCTGACCACACCGAGCGCACGAGCCTCAGGACGAGCGGTTGACGATCTCGTCGGCGCGTTCAGCCACCCACCCGAGGAGCGGCACCAGGTGGCCTGCCAGCTCCGAGCCCATCGGCGTCAGGCTGTACTCGACCTTCGGCGGGATGACGGGGAACGCCTCGCGGTGCACGAAGCCGTCGGCCTCCAGCGTCCGCAGGGTCTGCGCCAGCATCTTCTCGCTCACACCCTCCGCCCGACGCCGCAGCTCGCTCCAGCGCAGCGCGCCGTCGGTCAGCGACACGAGCACGAGCAGCCCCCACTTGCTCGTGACGTGGTCGAGGACGACCCGGCTCGGGCACCCGGCCGGGATGACACCATCCGGATACACACGCCGCAGGCCGCTGACCTCGTCACTCACCCTCACGTGCGTACCTTACCCGAAAGTGCGTACTTCCCAGGAGGAAGTGGACGGGCGGCCACCCTGTTGAGCCGGACGACAGACACCACCCCCGAGAGGACCCCACCATGACCCTCGTCGTCACCGGCGCCACCGGCCAGCTCGGCCGACTCGTCGTCGAGTCCCTGCTCCGCCGCGGCACCGCCCCCTCCGACATCGTCGCCACCGGGCGCGACGTGTCGAGGATCGCCGACCTCGCCGAGCGTGGCGTCCGCACGATGGCCGCCGACTACACCGACACCACCGCCCTCCGCGCCGCGTTCGACGGGGCCGACCGCGTCCTGCTCGTCTCCGGCAGCGAGATCGGCCAGCGGCTTCCCCAGCACACCACCGTCGTCGAGGCTGCGACCACGGCCGGCGTCGGGCTCCTCGCGTACACCAGCATCGCCCACGCCGACACGTCGACGATGCAGCTCGCCGCCGAGCACGCGGCCACCGAGCAGGTCATCCGCGACTCCGGGCTCCCCTGGGTCCTCCTCCGCAACGCCTGGTACCTCGAGAACTACACGCCGCAGGTACCCACCTGGCTCGAGCACGGGGCGCTGCTCGGCGCCGCGGCGGATGGCCGGGTCAGCGCCGCCACCCGCGCCGACTATGCCGAGGCCGCCGCGACCGTCCTCCTCGACGCCGACGAGCACGGTGGCACCACGTACGAGCTCGGCGGCTCTGCCTTCACCCTCACCGAGCTCGCGGCGGCCGTCGCCGACGCCTCGGGCCGCGATGTCGCCTACCGCGACCTCCCCGAGGCCGAGCTCGCCGCCGTCCTCGTCTCGGCGGGCCTTCCCGAGGCCTACGCAGGAGTCCTCGCCGACTCCGACCGCGGCATCGCCCGCGGCGACCTCGAGGTGACCTCCGGCGACCTGGAGCGGCTCATCGGGCACGCCCCGACCTCGATGCCGGACGCCGTGCGCGCCGCGGTCAGCGCCCTCCGGTCGGCCTGACCCACGGAGCAGTCCAGCCCACCGCACACGACCGCGGCCGCCCTCCCCTCCGGGACGGCGGCCGCGATCGCTGCGACACAGCCCGTGGCTCAGGCGACCCGCGTCTTCGGAGCCGTCTCCGCGGTCATCCCCGGGTCACGGACGACGACGTCGCCGAGCGCCTCGTCGATCGCCGCCATCGCCGACGCCTCGAGCGTGACCCCGGCGGCCTTGACGTTGCTCTCGACCTGCTCCGGCCGGGACGCCCCGACGAGTGCGGCCGCGACGTTGTCGTTCTGGAGCACCCACGCGATGGCGAGCTGGGCCATCGTCAGCCCCGCCTCGTCCGCGATCGGCTGCAGCTTCTGGACGCGCCCGAGCAGGTCGTCGTTCATGAACCGCTTGATCATGTCGGCGCCACCCTTCTCGTCGGTGGCGCGCGACCCGGCCGGCGGGGCCTCGCCCGGCTTGTACTTGCCGGTGAGGATGCCCTGCGCGATGGGGCTCCACACGATCTGGCTGATGCCGAGCTCCTCGCTCGCCGGCACGACCTCGTCCTCGATGACCCGCCACAGCATCGAGTACTGCGGCTGGCTCGAGATGAGCTGGATGCCGAGGTCCTTCGCGAGCGCGTGGCCGGCGCGGATCTGGTCGGCCGTCCACTCGCTGACCCCGATGTAGAGCGCCTTGCCCTGCCGCACGACGTCGGCGAACGCCTGCATCGTCTCCTCGAGCGGGGTCTCGGTGTCGTACCGGTGCGCCTGGTAGAGGTCGACGTAGTCGGTCTGCAGCCGCGTCAGGGACCCGTTGATCGACTCCATGATGTGCTTGCGGGACAGGCCGGTGTCGTTCTTGCCGCCCGGGCCCGTGGGCCAGTAGACCTTCGTGAAGATCTCCAGGCTCTCGCGCCGCTCGCCCTTGAGCGCCTCGCCGAGCACCGTCTCCGCCTTGGTGTTGGCGTAGACGTCGGCGGTGTCGAAGGTGCTGATGCCGTTGTCGAGGGCGGCGCGCACGCAGGCCGCGGCCGCCTCGTTCTCGACCTGGGAGCCGTGGGTGAGCCAGTTGCCGTAGGTGATCTCTGAGATCTTGAGTCCGCTGTTGCCGAGGTATCGGAAGTCCATGTCCCTCACGGTATGCCTCGCCCCCGACGCCACGGCGCGACGGGTGCGGACGAGGTCGCTACTTCGACGGCGTGGGGATGACGAGCGGGTCGGCCACGGCCGGGGCGGACCCCGGCACGGTCACGACCGTCCGTGCCGGGGTCTGTTCCTGGGGGGTGGCGGCGGCGCCCCCACCCGCACCGACGTACAGGCCCAGGAGCCCGGTGGCGAGCGCCAGCATGATGCCGTGCCCGGTGAGCAGCTGCGGTTTGCTGCCGTAGAAGCCGGCGGGCCCGGGGACGGGCACGCCGTAGTCGTTGGCCCAGAAGCTCCATCCGCGCGGGGCCGCGGGCCAGTCGGGTTCAGGGGTCCATCCGGGGTCCGGGAACCACCCCTCGGGCATGGGTGGCCAGGTGGGTGGCGCCGTGAACCGCATCGTGGGCGTTACGCGGAGGCGCGGCGCACGTCGCCGCAGACCTGCTCGAGGCGGTCGGCCAGCCCGGGGACGCTCTCCAGCGGGAGCGGCACCATGGCGGACTCCCCACCGGGGGTCCCGAGGCGCACGCCACGACCGAAGCGCTCCAGGAGCGAGACGGCGTCCATCTGGAAGTCCGCGCGGTGGAGGTCGCTCCGGGTCAGCTCGGCGACGGCGAGGAGGCAGACGTCGTCGAAGGGCCCCGAGGAGGTGGACCGGAGGACGTGCACCTTGACGGACACGGCACCCGGCGACGCGGACAGCGCCCGCCGCGCGGTGGCGACGACGAGGCCGGCGACGTGCTGCCGGTAGAGCTCGGCCCGGTGCGCCGCCGACGCGCGACGGATCGTCAGCGACCCGTCGGCGGCCATCCGCACCTCCTCCGAGGGGAGGACGTGCTCGCCCGGGGCGAGGAGCGCGACCTCGACACAGCTGCCGTGCGCCCCGAGGGCGGTGGCGCGGCTGTCGGAGTCGGCGGCGAACACCCCGTTGACGTACTCGGTGACGGTCTGGGGGTCGTTGGCCAGCAGGGCGGACCACCAGGAGTCGATGCGGCGCTCCTCGGCCTGCACCCGCTCCTGGGCGGCGCGACGGGCGACGTCGATGTCGGTCCCGGCCCGACGGTTCGCCGCCTTGGCGGCCCGACGGCGGTTCGGGAGGTCGAACCACGGCACGCCGCGGAGGGCGGCCTCGGCGTGCCGCGTCCGGATGGTCGTCTCGTCGACCCGCGGAGGGGCCGGGGTCGCCGGCCGCTGGGCCGGCGCGAACCACGCCCGGTGGACGGAGGTGAGGGCGTCCTCGGCGTCCAGGATGGACTCGGCGAGGGCCGCCTTCGCCGCCGGGGCATGAGCCGAGGTGAGCCGGGTGATGGGGCGCTCGACGGAGGCGGCCTGCGCGATGTGCGCCGCCGCGGACAGGCGGCCGGAGACCGACGCACCCGACACACCCACGGTGCCGGCCTCGACGGTCGCGAGAGCGACCTTCGGGGCGAACGTCGCCCGGAAACCCGGGCTCGAGACGCGGACGCTTCCGCCCGTCCCAGTGCTCATTGTGGCGCTCACCTGACTCCTCCGACTCCTCCCTGCTGCACTACGAAAACTAGTGCGCGAAAACGGGTTCGGAAGACTCTTGACCAACACTTTACGAAGGTCGGCAGTTGCCTTTACCGAGCGGGTCGTTTGCCTCCTCCGAACGGTTGACCGCGCCTGTCCGGACGCCCGATGACCTGCGGGGTAGCGTCGTGCATGTGAGCGGAACGACCCTCGACGCCCCGACCCGACGGGCCCTCGGGGTGCTGCTCGGCCAGGCGTGTGGGGACGCCCTCGGGGTGCCCTACGAGTTCGGCGCCAGACCCCTCGGGGAGCGCGCCGAGATGCTCGGCGGCGGCCTCGGCGGCTACGCCCCCGGCGAGTGGAGCGACGACACGCAGATGGCCCTCTGCATCGCCCGGGTCGCGGCCACCGGGGCCGACCTGACCGCCGCCGGCCCGCTGGACGACGTCGCCACCCTGTTCGAGGAGTGGTTCGCCGAGGACCCACCGGACGTCGGCACGCAGACCCGCGCCGTGCTCGGCCTGGCGTCCGGGCTGACGGGTCGCCCGGCGGACCGGCTGCGCGAGGCCTCGCGCAGCGTGCACGAACGCACCGGTCGCAGCGCCGGCAACGGGGCCCTGATGCGCACGGCGGTCGTGGCCCTCACCGCGCTGGAGGACCGCGAGCAGGTCGCGGCCTCGGCCACGGCGGTCGCCGCGCTGACCCACCACGACCCGCTGGCCGCCGAGTCGTGCGTCCTGTGGTCGGAGGCGGTGCGGCTGGCCGTCGTCACCGGCGAGCTGCGGGTGGATGCCGGCCTCGACCTCCTCGCGCCCGGCCGCCGGGACACGTGGCGTGCCTGGCTGGATGCCGCCCTCGACCCGGCCACTCCCTCCATGCGGTTCCGGCCCAACGGGTTCACCGTCACCGCACTGCAGGCAGCGGTCGCCGCCATCCGGTCGGCACGGGGTGGCGCGGCGGAGGCCGCGGGTGCGCCCCCCGTGGTCGACGGGCTCCAGGCGGCGGTCCGGGTGGGCGACGACACCGACACGGTCGCCGCGATCGCCGGCGGGCTCCTCGGCGCCACGGCAGGCGTCGACGGCATCCCCGAGGACTGGGCGGCCACCGTCCACGGCTGGCCGGGGCCGCGCGGCCCACGGGACTGGGTGGCCGCCGACCTTCGCGATGTCACCCTGGCCGTCCTCAGCCGCGGCGCGCAGCCCCCCTCCTGACCCGCAGGTCGTCCGGTGTGACGCACCAGACTCGGAATCGGTCATTTACTACATCTCGTAGTAGTAGTGTCGGAGACGTCAGACCACCACCTGAGGGACCGCCACCACACGAGCCCCTCTCAAGGACAGGAACACCACATGCGACCCCTCATCGACAAGCTCGTCTCCTGGACCGGACTCGCCCTGGCGGGGGTGCTGCTGGTCGCCGGCGGCCTCCTCGTGTGGGCGTCGTCCTTCGCGACGTCGAACGTGCACGACCAGCTCGCATCGCAGCAGATCACGATGCCCGTCGCCGCCGCGCTCACGACGCCGGAGATGAAGGACAACCTCATGCAGTACGAAGGCCAGGAGCTCACCACGGGCGCCCAGGCCAAGGCGTACGCCGACTACTACATCCAGGCGCACATGGACGAGTCGTCCGCCGGCAAGACCTACTCGCAGGTCTCCGGTGAGTACATGGCCGCCCTCAAGGCCGACCCCACCGCGCAGGCCACCCAGGACCTCGGCCAGCTCCGCCAGACGCTGTTCATGGGCACCACCCTGCGCGGCATGCTCCTCAACGCCTACGCGTTCGGCACCCTCGGCGCCATCGCGATGTGGGCCGCCATCGCCGCCTTCGTCGGCGCGGCCGTGATGCTGCTCCTCGGCCTCCTCGGCCTGCGTCACGCCACCACGGTCCAGGCAGGCCCGGCCCACACGGCCGAGCGGGTTCCCGCCCACGCCTGACCCCCAGGACGCCGCGACGTCGCCACCCCTCATCGCGGCACGAGGCCCCGGTCGGATCCCCCGGCCGGGGCCGCTTCGTGCCTGCGAAGGGGCGACGCCCCGGCATCGGATCTGCCGGGGTCAGCGGGTCAGCGGGCGACGGCGACGGCGTCCAGCGCGGCGCGCAGCCGCCGTCCGGCGTCGTTCGCCACGTCCTGGAGTGCGGCGTTGCCGGTGACGGTGACCATGGCCTCGGGGTCCATCGCCTCGACGAGCGTCGTGCCGCCCTCCCCCGCCCGGACGACGACGTTGCACGGCAGGAGCACGCCGATGGACGGCTCGGCCTGCGTCGCCGCGTGGGCGAGCGGCGGCCGGCACGCGCCGAGGATCACCTGCGGCGGGATGTCGACGTCGATCTTCTCCTTGAGCGTCGCGGCGAGGTCGATCTCGGTGAGGACGCCGAAGCCCTGGTCGGCGAGCGCGGCGCGGGTCGCGGCCAGGGTCTCGTCGAACGGCTGGTCCACGGACGCGGCGAGCGTGTAGGTCATGGGCTCCTCCTCGGTGGTGCGGGATGACTGTCGCTTCACCCTGTCACACACCCGCGGGGGTATCGATCCGGGCTGCCGGGCGTCCGGCCGGTCGGCATCTGCGTCGATCCCCAGCGGGCGCCGTGGGCCTCACCTAGCCTGTCCGGGTGTCGAACGGGGGATGTCGGTCGCGCCTCGCCGCACCCAGCGGGGGCGGGGTCACGCGCCCGGGTGGGACGGTCCGGTGAACGAGGACCTGGAGCGCTTCCACGAGCTCGTGCCGGCGGCGGAGGACGTCGCGCGGCAGGACGACCGCGCTGCCCGTCCCGACGGACGCGCTCGGGGCCGGGCTTCCTTCCGAAGGTCGCCGCGACCGTCGTCGCCACGATGCTCCTCGTCGGCGGACGGGTCGCCCTCCCCCACGTCTCCGGCTGGGTCGACTACCTCGTCCACGGCGATCCGCGCTTCCGCATCGCGACCGGACCCACCCAGCTGCCGCCTGCGCCCGACGGCCGGGTCCGACCGGCCGTCCCGGTGCCCGACGCGCCGTCGCCGTCGCACTACTCCTTCCTCGGGACCCTGCCGAACGGCGACCCCGTCACCTTCGACCCCTGCCGTCCGATCCACTACGTGGTGCGCGACGCCCCGGGCGCGGGGGCTGCCGGGCGGGACGCGGTGACGCAGGCGGTCGCGGAGCTCTCGCTGGCCACGGGCCTGGCCTTCGTGGACGACGGCGACCCGACCGAGACCCCGGAGCTCGAGGGCGACACCGTCGGTGTCGGCGGTGGGATCTCCTTGGGCCCCACCGGCGGCCACCGCACGTACGTGACGGGGATGGTGCGACTCGACACCCCCGCACTCACCCGCGACATCGGCACCCGCCAGGGCGCCGCGAACGCCCGGGCCGTGATCCTCCACGAGCTCGCGCACGTGCTCGGGGCCGGTCACTCGGAGGACTCCGGGGAGATCATGGCCGCCGAGACCGGCGTGACCACCCTCGGCGAGGGTGACCGGTACGCCCTGGCGGTCCTCGGCCACGGGCAGTGCGTCCCCGGCCTGGGCTGACGAGCACTCCCCCGGCGGCGGCACCGCGCGGCCCGGGTGCGGCTCCGCACCCGCGTCATGGCCCGGTCGAGCCATGTCCCGGGACGGCGGGTCCGCAGTAGCGTGGACGGGTCGTCGGATCGTGCGATCCGGCCGGCGGCCCCGGACGCCGGATCGCGGACACGGAGCTGGCGATGAGCGACCGCACCGTCCCGGGGCTGCCCGACGCGGGGAAGCTGCATCCCTACAACCACCGCGCCGGCCCGGACGACCTCGTCGTCGACGTCATCCGTCCCGGCGACCTCGTGGCGCTCACCGTCACGGTCCGGGGCGCCTCCCTCGAGCCACCGCCCGACCCCGGCGTCGAGGGCGCGCACTCGACGGTCGTCGCGGGGCCGGAGGCGACCCTCGTCGTCGACCTGCCGTTCCAGCACGGGCACGAGGAGGCCTCGTACGCCGCGAGCGACGCCCCGCAACCGAACCCGCTCGACCCGGAGCAGCCCGTCCCGCTGCCCGACCCCCCGCTGAGCTTCGGCATCCCCGCCCACACCCCCGCGCAGTACCGCCCGGCCCGCGGCAGCCGGCTCGTCTTCGCCCTCCCCGAGGGCGGCCGGATCGACTTCACGACCGCGGGAATCCTCGGCGCGCTCCCCTGGCTCGAGGCCGTGCTCCACCCCCGCGGCGCTGCTCCCGGCACCCGGCCCGCCCCGTACGAGCTGCCGACCGGCGGGCTCGTGACGGTCCCGCCGTTCGAGGTCGCGCTGACCGGCGGCTACGTCGCGGTCCTGCGGGGCGAGGACGTCCTGCTCACCCGGCGCGGACGCGCCACCACGGTCGTCCCGGACGCCGGCACGGTGCGAGGGCAGGCGGTGCTCGCCGCGAACGCTCGCCTCGTCGCCGACTACGCCCGCGACCGCCGGGTCAGCATCGGGCGGGGCGTCGACCGGGCGGCCTTCACCGGCGCGCTCGGCGACGTCCTCGGCCGGCGGCCGGCCGACATCCTCTTCCGCCGGGGCACGTACAGCCGCAAGGCCACCCTCGACGAGACGGCCGTCGAGGCGCCGTTCCGCCTCCAGGTCTCGCCGACGAGCGAGGGGCACTGGGTCCACGCGGCCGACCCCGTCCCGGCCGCCGACGCCCCCGGGCACGTCGAGCTGTGGCACACCCGCCTCGACACCGGCGAGCGCACCGCGGACGACCTGCTCCGCCCCGGCACCGCCGAGGACGCGACGACCCGGGTCATCCGCGCCGTGTGGGCCCGCGACCGCGACGACCTCTCCGCGAGCGTGTGGCGCGACGCCGCGGCCGATGCCTCCGACACCGGTGCGCTCGGCCCCGACGTCGTCGAGTCGAGCGGCGTCACCGCCCACCCGTTCCTCGGGTCGCTCGACCGGGCCGACCGGCACCGGCTGGTCCGCCAGACCGCCGAGGTGTGGCCGGGCGCCGGTCGCTCGCGCATCGACCCCGTCCCCGTCGGCGCGGACAAGCTGTGGCTCACCGCCCTCGGCGCCTGGCTCGACCTGCACGGGCACTGGGCGACCCAGCCCTACTCGGAGGAGGGGATCGCGTCGGTCCTCGCGTGGGACCACATCGCGACGATGGGCCGCGACCAGTACGTGCGCGTCGTCTACCCCGGGTACCTGTACCCGACCGGGCAGCCGACCGTGCAGGTCAAGCTGACCCAGCGCAGCATCCGGCCGCAGACCGACCCCACCGCAGGGCTGGTGCAGAAGCGGTTCCTCGTCGTCATCGACCCGGTCCGCGACCACACCCACGTCCACGGCTTCCCGTTCGTGAGCACCCGGATCAGCCCCGGGGTGACCCCGCCGCTCGACCCGACGAGCAACGACCTCATCGACGGCCTGACGGCGTCGGAGGCGTTCTGGCCCGACGTCGGCGGGCAGGTCGTCACGTGGCGGGTCGACGCCGTCGACCGCGACGGCGCACCGCAGACCTTCGCCATGCCGCTCGTCTGGGTGGCCGAGCACGTCACGGACGCCGTGAAGCTCGCCGCCCTCGACGCCGGGTACGCCGACAGCCCGCGGCGGGTCGTCGACCTCGGCGGGCAGCACGTCGCGTTCGCCCCGGCCGGTGAGGAGGGTGACGCCCGGCTCGAGACCCGGCAGGTCCGCGTCCTCGGCGAGGCCCGGCAGGGTGGCAGCACCCCCCGGCTGTCGACTGCCGACGTCGTGCTGCCGGCCGCCCAGGCGGTCGCCGGCTCCGGCCCGACCCGCATCACCTACTTCCCCGACTACCGGGCGAACGGCTTCACGACGGCGAATGCCGGACGCGTGTGGGCGGCCAGCCTCGTGCCGGGCCTGGACACCTCCGCCCCCTACGTCGGCGACCTCGCGACCACCGGTGGCGCGCGCGACCTGCCGCAGCCGCTGCCGCGGATCGGCTTCGGCGGCGACCCCGGTGACGTCGGCTCCGACAAGGCAGGCGGGTTCGTCCAACCGAACCTCAGCATCGCCGGGCTCTCGCTCGCCCACGGGCCGGTCGGCGACCTCGCCTCCGTCGCCTCGGGCACCTTCGACCCCGCAGCGTTCCTCGGGGACGCGCTGCCGAAGCTCTTCGGGCTCGTCGAGCTCGTCGACCTGCTCCCGGCCTCCGGGCCCCTCGCCGACGCGCCGGCACTGGTCACCGAGGCCCTCGACACCTTCTCGGCGATCGCGTCCGAGGTCGAGCGGGCGGTCGCCGTCGTCGAGGACGCCGTCGCGCAGGCGCAGGCCGTGCGTGACCGCGTGCAGGCCGCCGGTGGAGCCGCCCTGGCCGAGGCCCAGCAGCTGCTCGACGACGCCGAGGCGCTGGCGACCGCCGTCGCCGACCTGCTCGTCTTCGTCGCGGGCCTCCCGGCCGCCCTCGCCGGGCTCGGTGACGGTGACGTCGCAGCGGCCCTCGACGCACCCACCGGGCTCACGCAGCGGCTGACCACGACGGCGGGCGCGGCCCGCACCCTCGCCCGGGCGCCACTCCCGCTCTTCGCCCGCAGCCGGCTCACCCAGGCCGCCGACGCGCTCGACCGCCTCGCCGCGTCGGCCGACCTGCTCGCCGACGTCCTCGGCTTCCTGCGCGGGCTCGACCTGGAGCGCAAGGAGATCACCTTCCGCTACGAGTGGACGCCCGAGCTGTCGTCGTGGCCCGCCGGCGAGGACCCCCTCGTCACGCTCGAGAAGGACTCGCTCGTCATCGCCCTCTCGGGGACGCTCCGGGCGTCCGGGCCGCCGTCGGTCGAGGTGCTCGCCGAGCTGCGCCGCTTCTCGCTCATCCTCTTCGCCTCCGAGCCGCTCGTCACCATCCCCTTCGAGCGGATGTCCTTCCACGCCGGCTCCTCGGGCAAGGCCGAGGTCGACGTCGTCATGGGCGAGATCGTCTTCGGCGGCTTCCTCGGGTTCGTCCAGACCATCAAGGACCTCATCCCGCTCGACGGCTTCTCCGACCCGCCGAGCGTCGAGGTCACCCCGGCCGGGCTGACCGCCGGGTTCAGCCTCACCCTCCCCAACCTCGCGGTCGGCGTCTTCAACCTGTCGAACATGTCGCTCGGGGCCGACGTCAAGGTCCCGTTCCTCGGCGAGACGATCACCTTCGGCTTCAACTTCTGCAGCCGCGAGCAGCCGTTCGTGCTCTCGGTCGTCTTCCTCGGCGGCGGCGGGTGGTTCCTCATCCGCCTCTCCCCCAAGGGCCTCGAGGTGCTCGAGCTCGGGCTCGAGGCCGGGGCCTACCTCGCCGTCGACTTCGGCGTCGCGTCCGGGTCGATCTCGGCGGCGGTCGGCATCTACATCCGGCTCGAGGGCGAGAACGGCTCCCTCACGGGGTACTTCCGGCTCCGGGGCGAGGTCGACGTCCTCGGCCTCATCTCGGCCTCCATCGAGCTCTACATGGAGCTCTCCTACGACTTCGGCACCGGGAAGATGGTGGGCCGCGCGCGGATCACCGTCGAGGTCGACGTCCTGTGCTTCTCCGCCAGCGTGAGCATCGAGGCCGAGCGCCAGCTCGCCGGGTCCAACGGCGACCCGAGCCTGCGCGACGTCGTCATGGAGGACGACGGCACCGCACCCGCCTGGGACGACTACCTGCTCGCCTTCGCCCCCGAGGAGGTCGCGGCATGAGCACCGAGTGGTTCACCGCCATCGCCCTGCCGGTGTCCGTCGCCGCGGATGCCCGCGCGCACGTCACCGTCTTCGTCGCGCCGACGCTGCGCCCGGACCACGAGGGCGCAGTGCTCGGTGAGTTCGACGTCTTCCGCGACTGGGCCGGCATCCTCACCGCCGGGGCCACGGTCACCCTCGTCGACCAGGCCGGCGAGTTCGACGCCGAGGTCGACCTCTCCGGCCTCGACGCCTCGTTGTGGGGCAGGGCGTTCGGCAAGGAGACCCCGGTGCGCGCGAACCGGGTTCCCGAGTGGCAGCACCGCGACTGGCGGACGTTCGCGGCGAAGGACTGCGCGGACATCGCCAAGGCCGTCGTCCTCTCCACGGTCGCCGCCGACCCGCTGACGCCGGTGGCGCCGAGTGCCCACCCCCTCCTCGAGGGGGTGTTCGGGGTGGCCCGCGAGGCGGAGGCCATCGGGTACGAGCAGCGCGGGGAACGGGGCCCGCGCATCCCGGTGTACGACGAGTCCCGGCTCACCCACTACCTCGACGAGCGCATCCGTCCCGGCTCCAAGGGTGCGTGGACGACCCCGGAGGCCGGCTCGGACGTCCCGGGCAACCCCGGTGCGTCGATGGGCGCAGCCCTCCAGCAGCTGCACCTGGCGCGCCGGTTCTACGAGCGGCCGGAGAGCCAGCCCGAGAGGCAGGTGCTCGCCGACCCGCCGACCGAGGTGGCGCCGCTCGACCCGCCGCAGCCGGAGTTCCACGAGCGGGTCGGCGCCGCGGGCGACCACCCGGCGTTCCTGCGGCGGCTCGGCCTGCTGCTGCCGGTGCGCTCCGACCCGGCACGGCTCCGCCGCAGCCGCTGGCTGGCGGCGGTCGTGCACACCCGCGCGGGCGACGACGCGTGCCGCTCCCCGCGGCTCGCGGTGAAGGCGCTGCGTGACGGGTCCTTCGTGACGCGGCCGAACCCGGACGACCCGCAGATCTGGGTCGACGGCGCCCTGACCCTCGGCGACACGAAGATCTTCGACGTCGTCGACGTCGACCCCGACGGGTCCGCCATCAAGGCCGAGCGGTTCCTCACGACCGTGCCGCGGCTCGCCCTCGCCGAGCTGCAGAAGATGCCCGCAGATGCCGCATCGCCCGCCCTGCGCGCCACGGGGCTGACGCTGACCCGGCGGCAGCAGGCCGGCCGGAGCCTGGACCAGCTGGGGCGGCAGGAGAAGTACCAGAGCGCGTTCGAGAAGCCTTCCCCGCCGGCGGACTGCCGCTGCTGCACACCCAGGACGTCACTCGAGGAATGCGGATCGAGGTGTGGGACAGCGTCTCCCGCGTATGGCACTCCCTCCACTCCCGCCGCTCGACGCTGCTCGTCGACGGGGCGACGGTGTACCAGGACGAGCCCGGTGAGGGGTTCATCCAGGGCACCAGCGCCACCGAGACCCGCGGCGTGGAGGGCGGCGCCGTGCACGTGCACGAGGCGATGTTCGGCTGGGAGGGCTGGAGCCTGTCGGTGCCCCGGCCGGGCAAGCGGGTTCGCCCCGAGTTCTCCGACGCCCCGGGCGGCGGGACGCACGTCACGGAGGTGGTCGAGGAGACGCCGACCACCCCGACGGGCCGCGAGCCGCACCCGTTCGTCTTCACCCACGAGTTCGCGCCGGGGACGCTCCCCCGGCTGCGCTACGGGCGCGACTACGCCTTCCGGGCGTGGGGCGTCGACCTGGCCGGCGGTGTGCGCGACCACCACGTCGGGGCGCGCCCACCGGAGCTGAGGGCCGTCGTCGACGCGGCGGCGGGGCTCTCACCGCTGTCCGACACCTCGCTCTCGCGCCGGGTCGCGGCCGCGAGCGCTGCCGACGTCCCCCGGCTCGCGTCGTCGTTCGCCGCTGCCGTCGAGGCAGTCGCGGAGGATGCCGCGGACCGGCTCGGGTCGCTCGTGCCCGGCGCACCGGACGACGGTGCCAGGGCCGACGCCGGCGACCCGGTCGACGTCCCCGAGCGGGCCGGCGACCTCATCCTCGACGCGGCCTCCCCCGCGCTGCTGCACACCATCGTCGCGGCGGCGGCACTCGGCCGGCCGGCGGCGGACGCCGTGCGGGCCGCGGAGGCCGACGCGTCCCCGCTGCGTGAGCTCGGGGTGCGCGGCCCGGCCGCCCGCCGGCTGATGGCGCAGCCGGCCCCCGCGCCCTCCGGCCTCGTCTCGCGGTCCGCCGCGGTCGGCGCCGCCTTCCGCCGAGCCGCCTTGTCCGGCAACGTCGCCCGCAGCACCGTGACGACCGACCTGCTGACCAACCGCGCGCTGCTCGCCGGCCACCTCGCCGACATCGTGGGGCACCTCGGCGCGCCGGACCTCACGGTGCCGGGGGCGCGCAAGGCCGCGTCGCTCGTCACTCCCCTGCGCCCGTTCCTCCGCTGGGACCCGGTGCCGCCGCCGGTCGTGCTCCCGCTCACGCAGTTCACCGAGGGCGAGTCGCTGCGGGTCGTCGTCGTCCGCTCCGGGGTGAGCCAGGACCCCGACACCCTCGAGGTGACGACGACGCCGCCGGCCGCGTACGCCGCATCCGTCGCGGGCACGGCCCCGCTGTACGCCGGGGACGCGAAGCGGCACCTGACGCCGCCGAAGACGAGCCAGGTGCAGGCCGAGCTGCACGGGGTGTTCGACGCCGGCATCGACGAGGGCACCCCGGCCGCCCGGCGCCGGATGCTCGCGTGGGCGCTGCGCGAGGGCGGTACCTGGTACGACCGGGAGGTCCCGCACCCGAGCGACCCGACCGGGACGCCCTCGACGCAGCAGGGGGTGCACCTCCTGCCCGAGCCGAACGGCACCGACCACTACAACCCGCACGACCCCCAGCGGCCGCTCAAGGTGCTGCCGCCGGCACCGCCCGGAACGCCCGACGAGCTCGTGCTCCAGCCGGGAGACGCCCCCGCGCCCGGGCAGTACGTCGTCCACGACACCGAGGACCTCGACGTGCCCTACCTGCCGGACCCGCTCGCCTCCGGGGTGTCGCTGGCGTTCACCGCGGCCGGCTCCGGGCGGCACGTCGCGTTCCCGTGGGGCGCGGAGCAGGTGACGGCCCGCTACCCGGGCACCTGGCCGGAGCGCGAGCCGTTCCTGCTGACCCTGGGCGGCGCCGAGCGGCTCGACGCCTCGATCGACGGGCGCGCCATCGACGTCCGGCTGCCCGCCGGGGACGTGCAGACGTTCCGGCTCGCGAGCACCGTCCCGGAGGCGCGGCTGCCGTGGCTCGGGGTGTGGCGCAGCCTCGCCGACGCGCTGACCGGCGACCCGGATGTTCGGGAGGCCGCCGCCGACGGGCTGCTGTGGTCGCTGACGCCCGGTGAGGAGGTGCGGCTCGTCCACGCCGTGCCCCGGCCGGTGCTCGCGCCCCGCCCCACCGTGGTCACGGCGATCCGTGGGCCGGGTTCGGTGCTCGCCGCGCTCGTCGGCGGCGTCGAGGTGCACGGGCCGAGCACCGACACGGTGACGACGGCCCTCGCGTGGACCGACCTCGTCGACGACGTCACCCTCGACGGTCCGGTGTCGCGCACGTCGACCACGGCCGGCTTCGAGGTCGCCGTCCGGCCGGAGGACCGCATCCTCCCGCTGTGGGTGGTCGACCAGAGCGTGCCGCTGCCGGGGTGGGAGGGCGTCGTCCTGCGGGGCACCGTGCACTCGCTGCCGGACACCCGCCACCACGTCGTGCGCTACCGGTTCCGGGCCTCGACCCGGTTCCGCGAGTACTTCGCGCCCGGGCTGCTCTCGCCGGACCCGGCGAACCCGCTCGATGACGGGCAGAGCGTCGTGAGCGCCGAGCTCGAGCTGTCGCTGCCGTCGACGGTGCGCCCGGACCCACCCGCCGTCCACTCGGTGCTGCCGCTGTTCCGGTGGGAGGAGACCGACGAGCCGGAGCAGCCGTTCGGGCGGCGTCGGGTGCGGCGTCCCGGGGTGCGGATCTACCTCGAGCGGCCGTGGAACTCCAGCGGGGACGGCGAGCTGCTCGCGGTCCTGCTCGCCGTCGCCGGTGACGACGAGACGCCCTATCCCGAGGTGGACCCCGCGAACCCCGAGGCGGACGCCGACAGCGGGTTCCCGTTCGTCAGCCAGTGGGGCAGCGACCCCATCTGGTCGGCGCCCGGCGTGCACCGGCGACCGGTCTCGCTCGCCGAGCTCGACGACGCACTGTCGTACGCGGGCCTCGACGACCGGGTCGACCCCGGGCGGCCGGTCTCGCCGGTGGTCACGCTGCCGCTACCACTGCAGGACGCGGGGCTGAAGAAGGCGCCGCCGACCGTGCCGGTCATGGTCGCCGGGTACCGGCCGACATACAGCCCGGAGCGGCGGCAGTGGTACGTCGACGTCGCGTTCGACGCGCGCGCCACCTTCTGGCCGTTCGTCCGGCTGGCGGTGGCTCGGTACCAGCCGGACTCGGTCGGAGGGGCGCACCTGTCGACGCCCGTGCGGCTCGACCAGGTGCAGCTGGCGCCCGAGCGCACCGCGTCGGTCGCGCGCACGGACGACACGCATGCGCGGGTCGTGGTCTCCGGGCTCGCGGGGCACCGGGAGTCGGGGGCACGCAACTACGCCGTCGCCGTGGCGCAGCACCGGATGCTCGTCGCTCGGCTCCAGCGCTACGACCCGGCAGTCGGCGGCGACCTCGCCTGGTCGAGCGTCGACACGGTGCGGCTGGAGGCACGCGGGTACGCGAGCCGCGCCGAGGACCTCGTGTGGGTCGGCGAGCTCGGCGCCGGCGAGGTGATGGACGTCCGGACGCCGGTGGGCGGGGTCTCGTCCGCCGGTGCGCCCGAGGGCTCGACGTGGCGGGTGCGGGTCGAGGAGTGGGAGAGCTTCCCCGGCGACCCCCCGACCCGGGCCGAGGTCGCCGAGTTCGGCGACGACCCGGTGTGGGAGAAACGGCTCGTCTACGCCGACGACGTGTACCTCTGACGCGAGCAGCGAGCTCTGGACGCCTCTCCCGTCACCTCCACGGGACACCGGGAACGAGTGTCACGGTGTCGATCACGCTGTCCGTGACCGTGATGAGGAACAGCTCCTCGGTGTCGTTCCGAGACGCGGCGATGATCCCGTCGAGGCTGTGGTCGAAGGTGAACTGCGCGAACTCGTCCCTGCCGCAGCCCTTCGCCGTGGCCTCGGGGCCGAGGTAGTGCTCGACGAGGAACCGCAGCACTGCCGTGGCGTCGTTGGACTTCTCACGCCGCTGCCACGAGATCCGGTCGCCGTGGGTGCACACCCGCCAGTCCTGGATGCCGGTCGGCACGGTGCGGGGTTGGCTCAGGGCGCCACCCCGGTCGGCAAAGGCCTGCGCGAGCTCGGCCCGCGGATTCATCGGCAACCGGAACGGGTCGCCGTCCGGGAGGGCTCCCCAGTCGGCGAAGCCGCTGAGCCACTCCACCTCGGCCGGGTTCAGCGGCGGCGTCACGGTCAGGTGGCCCAGGTACTCGGTGTCGTACCCCATGGTCCTCGCCTCTCGTCGTCGTTCGTCAGGGACACCTCGAGGGTGCCCGCCTGAGGACATCGGCTGCGGCGGTCATCCACAGGCTTGGAGCCTGTGGAAAAGCACGCGGGCGCGAGCCCCGTTCCTGTGAAGGTGTCGCGCATGACGCACTTCGAGCCCTGGGACGTCCGCGAACCCGCCGCGATGCTCGAGGAGGTGCTGGCCCGCGCCCGGCCGAGTGCGGGCGACGTGCTCGTCGCCCTCCTGGACCGAGCCGATGGTCCCGAGCAGTCGGTGGTCGATGTCGTGCGGGTCCACCGTGGAGTGCCGCCGGGGCGCCACGAAGGGTCCGAACTGCTGCGAGATCATGCCTGCCGCCTCGTCGACCCGCGTCCGTGGACGGGTGAGGGATGGGCCCCGCCGGGGTTCGTGCTCGTGACGATCGTGTGTCGCACGGGACGCGTCGTCCCGGGCCCGCACGAGCTCCTCTGGCTCACGGCCTGGCGCTACAGCAACCACCACGGCAACGCGTTCGACGGAGACGTCTACCTCGTCACGGAGCATGGCTGGACGGGGTGCCACGACCGGCGCGCGGGCTTCTCGCCGTCGCTGGGTGCGGGATCGCGGCACCTGTCCGTGCTGCGCGACGAGACCGATCGGCGTGCGCCGACGTCGGTCAGGTCTGCGACGCGGCCGAACGACGCGACGCGGGTGAAGGGTCCGACGAACGTGGCATCCCCGCAGCGGCCGACCCGCGAGGCACGCCCGCGTCGCCGGACCTGACCTCACATCCGGCGAGCCGGGTGCGTCGGGGTGGGTTGGGCAGCAGAGCAGGCAGGCAGGCAGGGCCTCAGACGATCCGCTCGAGTCGCGGTTCGCCGTCGCGCGTCCAGGCCACATCCCGATCGGCGACCTCGGGCCAGTCGTCCCCGCCCTCGCCGGCCAACCAGTCCAGCTCGGCATCGGCCCAGCGTTGCGCCTCCGGGTCCGCGTCCCTCAACGCGTCGAGGATCGTGCGGAGTCGCTCTGCCGAAAGCGGGGGTGGGTCGTGCGCGGCACGTTCGGCTCTGAGTCGTGCGAGGTGCCGGTCGTAGCTGCCGACGTCGAGGTCCCAGACGACGTAGCGCCCGAGCTCATCGGGTCTGCGGCGCACCGTGGCGACCAGCCGGCGGCTGTGCACGAACGTGTGGTGCCGCTGGCAGAGCAGGGCCGCGTTGTCGATGTCGGAGGCCCCGCCATCGGCCCAGTGAACGACGTGATGCGCCTTGGTCCACGCCGCGGGGGCACCGCATCCGGGGTACGTGCAGCCTCCGTCGCGCCGCCGCAACAGACGGCGCTGGGCTCGGGTGAAGAGGCGGACGACCCGCCCGAGGTCGAGGTCCTCCCCGGCCGTGCCGAGCACGTGCGGGATGAGGTCGGCCTCGCACGCGATGCGCCGCAGGACCTCCGGCGACAGGACGGTGCCGGTGGCCGTGGAACTCATGACCTCGCCGCACCCCGTGCGCGCCTGCAGGTCGGCGAGGGGGATGGTCACGTGCACCGCGGCCGACGCGGCTGCCGCTCCGTCGGTGCCACCGGAGTCGATCGCGGAGGAGCGCTGGCACACCTCGGCGAGCGCCTCGACGCGGCGCTGCCCGGCCGGGCGCAGGTCGCGCTCCCCGGTCTCGTCGTCCGGAGCGGGGGCACTCAGCGGACCGATGGCGGCCTCGAGCGCCGCGGCCTGCTCGGGCGTCATGAGCAGCTGGTACTCGGTGAGGTCGCCCGACTCGACGAAGGGCGCGGAGAGTCGGGCACCGCGGGCCAGCCGCTCCTGCAGGTCGTCGAGCTCGCCGGGCAGCCCGTACTCGGCCAGCAGCCGCGGGCGGAGCCGGCGCATCATCGACGGGCCCCACTGGACGCCGAGGTCGAGCAGTGCCCGGGCCACCGCGGGCTTGGCCTCCTCACGCAGGTGCGGGTCGAGGCGGTCGAGCTCGCGCATAACGGCAGCGGCCAGCGCGGGCGACACGGAGCCGTCGGCGACGCCCGCCGCCACCAGCCCGAGCGGTGACTCCGGGTCGGGCGCAGGGCGAGCGGGGGTCCACGGCGACCCACCACCGGTGAGCGCCATCGCGACCGAGGCGACGTGCCCGGCACCGCCCTGCCGCAGGGACGGGGCGTGGTCGCGCACCCAGGCATGGGCGTTCGTGCCGGCCTCTGCGACCTCACCGCGGCTCAGCGCCTCGGCCGTGATGGAGACCCGCGCGGCAGCGGACCTCGCGGCCAGCCCGTCGACCATCGTCAGCAGCGCGGCGAGCTCGGAGCCCGACGCCTGGTGCAGCACCTCGGTGAGCCCCGACAGCCCGGCCTCGGCAGCCTCGAACGCGGAGCGACGCTCCACGAGGCTGACGGTCGGCTGGTCCATGAGAAGACACTAGACGGGACCACTGACACCCCACCTGACCAGCGGAGTGCCCCCGAATGCGCCCCACGGCCCGGTCCCACTCGACCCCACCAGACAGCCCGTCGGCTACACGACCCGCGGCAGCACCCCTGAACAGACTCCGTCCGTGGCCCGGGCTCAGGAGAGGTGGGCCAACAGGTCCTCGAGAACCGCTTCCTCGTGGACGGCGACGCCCCGTCGCCGCATCGCCGAGCCCAGCTCGGTATCCCAGCCGGGCTCCACCCGGCGCCCGACGAGTGGCAGAGACGCGGGGGCCGCCTCGTAGTCTGCAGCCGTCATCCGGAACGGCCTCGCCCCCCACCGCCTGGCCGCCTCGTTGGCCATCTCGACCCCTGCCCAGTCGAAGTCGCCGTGGTACAGCAGACGGGCCGACGACGACCCCACCAGGGCGAGGACTCGCTGGGTCGTGAGGTTGGGACGGCCGCTGGTGCAGACCACGGCCAGGCCCGGAACCCCCTTTTCCGCCACCGCCTCGAGAACACGTGGGTTCTCGCACACGAGGACTCGCGTCGCCCCGTCCACTCGAAGTCCTGCGCGGACGTGCCACCACGTGAGGTGGAAGGGCGCCGAGGTGTCGAGTGGCCAGGGGCGACCGTCGGCGTCCCACGACCGCGCGGGCAGGTGCCAGACGAGACAGGTCGCCGAGACGGAGTCGGGGAGGACACCGATCGCGGCCCAGACCTCGCGCCGCGAGTGTGCGTCATCGGGAAACGGCAGGTCATGAGCGACCGCTGCGGCACGCAGGACATAGCCGGCCAGCCTCCGGTCGTCGTCGAGAGCGTGCGCGTCGTGGCACAGGGTGGCCGCCAGGTCGGCCCGTGCCACGGTCCCCGCCCCGGTCGACCCGGACAGCTCGTGGCGTCGGCTCCACAACACGTCGAGGGCGGAGCGGATGGTGGCCGGCGCATCATCGTCCCGACCGATCAGGCCGCTGGTGCGCAGCCGGGCCATCCACACGTCGACCCAGGGCCAGTGGACGTCCGGGTGTGCTGCGAGCCACTGCTCGAGGGCGGCATCCGGTGCCTTCGCGCGTTCGCGACGAGCCGCAGCCGCCGCGCGCCGGTCGACGAGCGGCCGCCCGCCGACCTCCGCGCACGCCTCGACGAGGGAGCGCCCCGCGCGCGCACGCAACCGCTCGTCGAGCGCGGCGAGGTCGACGGTCACCCGGTCGGGGGGCACGTCCCGACCGAGCAGGTCGGCGAGGGCGTGACGTTCGGCGCGGCCGAGACCGCGGAGGACGACATGCCCCTCAGCCCGCAGCCCACGGCGTTGCAGCCGGTCGATGAGCACGGACCACACTCCCGCCAGCTCCGGTGACCGCCACCACGTCACGGCCCCGGGCCCGGCCGAGCCCGACGCAGCGTCGTCGTCGCTCACCCGCTCCGGCGGCACCGGTGTCACGCGCCGACCGCCGCCAGCTGGTGACCGTCCCACCGGTGCTCGTACTGGGCGATGCCCCGTTCGCCCGGGCTGCGCAGCGCCTCGTAGATGGCCAGACTCGGGACCGTTGCGTGTGTGCCCCAGAGACGCTCGCTCGTGACAACGAAGTCGAGGTCGAGCTGGACGAGCAGACCGAACAACAGCGGATGGGTCAGGACGTCGATCTTGAGGAACGCGTCATCGAGGAGCACGAACCGCGGAGCGTGCGGGGCGGCGCCGGCGACCGAGGTGAAGTGCGCAGCCGCGGCCGCGAACAACGGCAGGTAGCAGAGCACCTTCTGCTCCCCCTGGGAGAGCGCGGTGCGGCGCTGGAGGTCGCGCCAGTCCCCGGTCTCGGGTCGGTGGTACTGCACGGTGAAGGCGTTCCACTGGCGGTAGTCGAGCGCTCGGGCGAGATGCACGGCGTACGACTCCTCGGGCGCCTCGGCCCGGGAGACGTCGATGAGGCGGTGCAGGCTGTCGCGCAGCTCGTCCTTCTGGTCCGCCAGCAGCGAGCCGAGTGGCTGGCGGAGCAGCTCGACGGCCCGGCGCGCCTCCGCCGGCAACTCGTCACGGAGCCGCCAGCGCAGTCGTACCCGGATGCCCTGCGAGGTGCTCACGTCACGGAGCTGGTCGTTCATCGCGGCGACGAGGTCCTCCGACTTGCGCCGCACGGCTCTCAACGCCTCGCCGAGCTGGCCGAGGACGTGGTCCTCGAACAGCTTGCGCTCCCGAACGGTGAGCAGCTCGCGGTCTCGCTCCACCTCTGCCGTGAGGCGGGCATGCAGCCGGACGATCGCGAGGTCGCGCCCGTCGTCCCGCCCCATGGCGACGAGCACCCCGCCCTCCTCGAAGTGTCGCGGCTCGTACCCGGCGGCCGGCCCGCTCTGCAGGGCCGTGGTCGCCTGCAGCACCAAGTTGCGGGCCCGCTCGAGGTCGCCACCGGACCCGACGCGGGCCATGACCGCGCGGATCTCCCGGACCGACCGACCGCCCAGGCGCCAGGGCGTGCCCTCGGCACCCCGTGGCGCCTCGGCGGCATCGCCCGCGTCGAGCTCCTCCATCACGCACTCCGGAACACCGGGCGCGTCGTCGAGAGCGGCAAGGCGCTCCAGGGCGGTCTCGAGCTCGGGGCGAGCTGCCTCCACGGCTGCGCGGGCCGCACGGGCCGCCTCTCCCAGGGCGCCCACCCGGCCGGTGAGCTCCTCATGTCGCGCATCGAGCCGGCCGACGAGGTCGGACTGCTCGACCTCTCGGCGGCGAAGGTCCGCGAGGCGCGCCTCGAGCTCGCGCACGCCCTCGCCCTCCGCCTCGAGGAGCATCGCGTGCTCGTCTCGCTGCACGCTGAAGTCGGCGCGGGCACGGTCGGCGGCTGCTGCGAGGCCGGCGAGCTCGGCGCCGTCCGAGCCGGCCTCCTCGGCGGCCTGCTGCCACCGCTGGAGCTCCTGCACGGCGGACCTCGTGTCGCGCCGCCGCTGCTCGATGTCGGCTCGAGCCGCAGACAGCCGCTCGGTGTGCGCAGCCAGCCCCTGCTCGGTGAGGGGAAGGTCGTGGGTGGCGCCCAGCTCCTCGAGCCGACGTTGGTACTGGGCGGCCTCGGCGCGTAGTACCCGCGCAGCGGCGACGATCTCGCCGAGCTCGGAATCGGCCCGGGCGCATGCCGACTCTCGCTCGTCGACCGTGGTCCACGCGCGGACGAGGGTGTCGTGGCCCGGCTGCGCCCCCAGCCAGGCAGAGAGGGCGTCGAGCCGCTCTTGGGCGACTCGTCGTTCCTCCTCGGCTCCCTCGGCGCGGCGGCGGGCCTCGGCGATCCGGGCGTCGAGCTCGGCGAGCCGGCGCCGCCGCTCCGCCTCACGAGCGCCCGCCCCCACGAACTGCGCCGTCTCCTTCGTCGTCCGTCCGTGCAGCGGGCCGACGCGCCACCGACCGTCGGCCCCCACCCGGACGGCGGGAGCATCCGGCTCCTCGTCCGCGGACCTGCCCGGTAGGAGGCCGATCCGGCCGAGCAGGGCGCGCACCACGTCGTCGGTCACACCCGCTGCGCCAGCGGAGGGGTCGGGGCCGAGCAGCTTCGAGACGGTGGGGGGCGGCCCAGCCACGGCGGCCGGGACCGCCGGGGGGACCCCGCCGTCGCGATCGAGCTGGACGTCCAGGAGATCCCCGTCGACGCGGCCGTCGGGCCCGACCCACGCATCGAGGACTCCCGCACCCTCGAGTGCCGCCTCGAGCCCGGCCCGCTCGCGCGGCTCGACGTCGTCGGCGAAGTCGACGAGCCTCCAGAACGGAGCACCCGGCCTGCCCTCCCGCGCGTCGCGGGGCCACGTCGGGGCCGCCGGCTCCGGGTCGACCTGCGCCGCGACGGCTACCCGGCGGCGCTCGAGCTCGGTGACGAGTGATCGGGCGGCGTCACGCTCGGACCCCGCCCGGCCCGCCTCGTCGCTCCGCCGCCCCCGCTCCTCCTCGACCGCTCCCCGGGCGAGCGCCGCGAGCCGGCGAGCCCGTCGGAGTCCAGCTCGGGCGGGTCGGAAGAGAGGAAGCCGCGCCACCACACCGACACCGCCTCGCGGAAGGCCACCTCCAGCCGACTGGCCTCGGCGCGCGACTCCTCCCTCCGCTCGCGCGCCTGGTCCGACCGCAGCTGCGCCTCGCTCTCACGTCGCCCTTCCGCCTCCGCGGCACGCCGCGCGTCCTGCGCCGCCACGAGCGCCTCGCGGACGACCAGCACGGCCGCCTGGCGCTGGACGAACGCACTGTCCGCACCGGACAGCCACTCCTCGACGTCGCCCAGCGCAGCCCCCAGACCCTCGCCCGGCATGGCCGCTTCCCAGTCGAGCCGGTCCTGTGGTCGGGCCAGCACGGCAGCCGTCGCGAGAGCACCTGCCCGAACATCGGCGCCGACCTCGTGGAGCGTCCGGGCGACGTCGTCGAGACCGGCCGAGAGACCTACGAGCCGCTCGCAGAGCCCCTCTGCGTCGGACCTGGCCGCTGTGGCCAGCCGATCCGCACGCTGTGCGGCCCTGTCACGGTGCCCTGCGGCCTCGTCGGCACGAACCTCGAGGGCCTTGACCCGCTCTCCCTTCTCGAGGAGGGTCGCCCGCGCCCGCGCCTCGGGCCCGGACTCGAGCCCGCGGATCGCGCGCCGGACCCCATCCACCCCGGCCCGGGCGTCGTGGCGTTCCCCAGCGAGCGATTCGAGCTCGTGGCGCATGTCCGACAGCACGCTGCCCACCCGCCGTTCCTCGCCACTGGCCGCCCTCAGCCGCGCGTCGGCCTCGAGCACGGCGGTGCCGCGCTCGGCGAGCACCGCACGGACGTAGGCCCGGTACACCTCGACGAAGCGGCCGAGCGCCTCGGACGCGTGGGCGCGGCCCTCGATCTGCTCGCCGTACGCCTCGAGCTCGTCGAAGGTCGAGCCGGCCGTGCGCAGCGCGTCGGCGTCGAGCTGTGGCAGGGCGTTGACCAGCTGCTCGGCGAGCCGCTTGGGGTCGATGTCCTCGCCCACCTGCGGCTGACGGAGCCAGTAGATGAGGCGGAGAAGGTCGTCGTACTGGTCACCGGGGAGCCCGAAGAGCAGCCGACCCACGTGTTCGCGGTAGCGCGCGGCCTGGTCGAAGACCTGCCCGGCGTCGTCGTCGCCGAGGTCGGCCTCGAGCTGTTGCCGGCTGCGCGGGCCGGCGTCGTCCTCGAGGACCAGCCCGTCCCCGACCCGGCGCGAGGAGCTGAAGTACCACGCCGTCGCCGCCCGGGCCGACTGGGTGGCGCGGATGCCGACTCCGCAGGTGAGCGTCTCGCCCTCGCCGTCCTCGCCCACGCGCGTGAACTCCACCCAGACGTAGCCGGTGCGGGCCTGGCCCTCGTAGCCGTCGAGCATGAGCCAGAGCAGGCTGGTGTGGTGGCGTCCCGACGCAGTGAGGCGGGCCTTGTCCCCGTCGATGGCGAACGGCAGGATCATCTCCATCGTCTTGGACTTGCCGGCGCCGTTGGCGCCACGCAGGAGGAGCCGGCCGTCGGCGAACTCGAACACCTGACGGTCGTACTGCCAGACGTTGACGACCCCGCAGCGGTCGAGCCGGTAACGAGTGGCGTCAGTCATCGTCGGGCCCCACGGGGTCGAACAGCGAGGTCTCACCCGTCGCTGACGGCTCGACGAGCACTGGCGCCGGGGAGTAGCGGCAGGCGGCAGCGTGCACCTCGAGGACCGCTGGCCCACCGTGCGACACCGTGGTTCGCACGAGCCCGATCGACTCGAGCAGGGCGATGGCATCGGTGACCGCGCGCTCGGGGTCCTTGCGCTGGTCTCGCCGAAGGACCTCCGCCCACCGCTCGTGCACGTCGAGGCACCGTGACCTTGCCTGCTCGAGCGAGATGCCCCGCCACGGCTCGCCCGGCGATGCGCCGTCGCGGGCGTCGGCGGCGATGACCTCGAGGCACAGGAGGGCGAGGTGGCGGGTGCCGCCACGGCCGGGGAACTCCTCGTCGCTGAGGGCGTCGTCGGAATCTATGGCCACGGCGCCCTCGGCCCGGAGCTCGAGGTCGAGGCCGAACCGGTCGTGGAACCACTCGCTCTCCCGGTGCCGGTTGCGTCGCCACCACTCCGCGTGCTCCTGCGGAAGGTCGGCGGCGGTGAGCACCGGTGACTCCAGCAAGTGACGGCGCACGGCGATGCGTGCTCCGCCGACCGCCGACGGCAGCGCGGCCACCTCGAGGAGCTCGTCCGGAGTGCGCGCCGAGCCCAGCGGCGCGGAGACGAGGAGTGCGAGGAGGTCGCGTCGGACGTCGAGCAGGGCCTGGGTGCGCTTCTCGGCCCAGTGCTCGAGGTCGCCGTCGCGCTCGCCGAGGACTCCCAGGTCGATGAGGGCCAAGAGTGCGGCGTGCAGCGCGCGCCGGTCGCCGATGGCGTCGAGGTCGACGTCGACGCCGGCGTCGACGGCCGCGGAGCGCACCTGCGCCACGAGCTCGTCGACGAGCAGCTGGTTGCGCGAGCGCGTGAGTGCCGCCAGGACGAGGGCGAGCAGGGCGTACGCGCGAGGCGTGAACGGCGCCCCGGAGCGCCGGCGGAGCGGCCGGCTCGCATCCCGGCCAAGGCCGGTCTTGAAGAGCCGGGCACCGCTCGGGTCGACGTGCAGACGGTAGCCGGCACCGTCGGCGAAGAGGCGGGTCAGCTCGCCCTGGTGGCGTCGGACGGCGCGGAGCACGGTGGTGTTCGCCGGTCCGCTGGGCACTAGCGGGTGCCGGAGCAGGTGACGAGCGGCCATGACCCGCTCCGCGACCTCGACGGGGTCCTCGGCCAGGGGTGGTCGTTCCACGGTGGAGGGATTCACGACGCCTCCCCGGCAGCTCGTTCGGCCTGCTCCTGCCGACCCACGGCCGTGCGGCCCGCCTCGGCCGAGGTGATCGACAGGGTACGGCCGACGAAGGTCATCCGCCCGGATGCTCCGAGCAGTGCGGTATGCCGGCCCGGCGTGTGCTCGACGAGGAGGGCGGCTTCGGTCTGGGGAATTCGGGCGAACAGAGGTGCGCCGTGCCCGTCCAGCGCCTGGGCCAGGGACGCGGCGTAGACCTCGAGCAGCTCCTCGCGTGCGGAGTCGCTCAACCGGACGTGGTCGAGGGACCCCCGATGCGCGTCGAGCTCGTCGAGGGCCGAGCGGCGTCGCGCCTCGGCGCGTTGCCGCTCGGCGACCCGGGCCGCCTTGGCGGCTGAGTAGTCCGCGGTGACCGAGGTGCGTCCGGTGACATTGCGCTTGCCGCTGCGCCGGAGCATCAGGGGGACCTCGGCCCCGCGGCCGGTCCACCACGAGCTCGTCGAGGGCTCGGGGCGTTCGGCGTCGTCGGCCGCGAACCCCAGGTGGCGGCAGGAGTAGAGACCGAAGGCCGTGGCCCACAGGGCGTTCGCGTCGTCGTCCGCGGCGGCGTCGAACCAGCCGGCGAGGCGCACGAGGTCGGCGTACCGGCCGTGTTCGACCGAGCCGCTGGAGGCGATGCGACGCAGGTTGGTGAGCAACGCCCTCATCGCCTCGGTGGCAAGATGGCGCACCACGTCGGCGTCGCTGGAGCGGCCGCTGTCGCCGGAGAACCAGGCGTGCAGGCTGGGCCAGTCGGCCGGGTCGAGCCCGGGGGCCCGTCGCGCGCTGCGACCCTCGAGGTCGAGGAGGCGCTGGCCGCTGTTGGCGCGGTTGCACAGGTCGGGGACGAGCGGTTCGACGTCGACGAGCCGGTCCGCGATCTGCGGCATGTGACGCTGCACCTCGTCGACGAACCGCTGGAGGTAATCGATGAGAGCGGTCTTGAAGGCCTGGAACTCGCCCCGGTCGAGGTCGTAGCGCGTGAGCACCTGGGTGAGGTAGGCGTAGAACTCGCGGGTGCTGTGCACGAGCCGGTCGAACTGAGCGAAGATCGTCCCGATCTCGCGGGCGAGCGTGTCAGGGTCGGACGCCGAGATCGTCCGGGCGTCGTGCCGGGCGAGAGCCTGGAGCCCGGCCAGGATGCCACCGAGCATCTCGCTGCTGACCTCGCGGGCCGCCTCGGAGTGCCCCAGCAGCTCCTCGACGTGTCGGTGCACGAGCTCGCCCCGCTGGCTCAGCTGGTAGCGCGCACGGTTGCGGAGGTAGTCGGACAGGCTGCGCGCCTCGGTCTCGCGGGGGCTGCGCGCGAGGTTGCCGTGCTCGACCAAGTAGGACAGACGGGCCTCGACCGTGTCTTCGTCGAGGGTGATGCCGTCGTCGGCGAGCCGTTGGGTGACCTCGGCGGCCGACTGGTCCGAGAGGAGGCCGGAGAGCCCTGTGGTGAACAGCCGCATGATCGCGACGTACTGGGCCGCCTCGTCGTTGACGGCGTAGCGGAGCGCCTCGAGACGCACGCGGTCGAGGCTCTTGCCATCCGTCCGATCGTCCACCCGCGACAGGGTAGGCGGTGGCGACGACACCTGCATGCTGCGCCCGACGCGACCGGTGCGGTCATCCTCCCAGGGTGCCCGCCGACCAGCAAGGCAACCCTCTCGAGGACCTTGTCGCGCACCTGACCCACCGTGGGTGCGGTGACAAGCCCTGCGCGCCCGTGCCACCCTCTCGCCGTACAGCAGTGCTCCCAGCTGGAGGCGGCATCGAACCTCCCGGACAAGGCAGTGACATCGCCGCACCGCGGCGACACCGAGCGTGCCCGACGACTGGTGGAGGGGGCCGTGACCCTAACGTACGGCCGCTCGAGCGCACCCACCCGGCGAGCCTGGAGGCGCACGTGGCGCTGTACACGGCCATCACGGATCGGGCCGAGGCGGTGGACTACGAGGCGTGGTTGGATGCCGCGGTCGACGCGCTCGACCACGCGGGGCCCCACGGTCGGTGTTCGCTGCGCGACTGTCTCGAGTCGATGAGCCAGGACTGGGAGCTGCCGCCGGACGTGCTGCGGCGGATCCCGGGGCGGACGCACTCGGGGTCGGCCGCCCGGGTGCCCGATGAGTGTCGCGGTTCACCCGGAGACACATGCACGACCCCGTCGTTCTGTACCTCGACAGCTCACGAGTGGCAGCGACAAGCCCTGGCTTGCTGTCCGGCAACCTCCGCCGCGGAGGTGCTCCAGGTGACGAGCTGGTCATCCGATGACAACAGCGGATCTCCACGGCCAGGCCGAGGGGTCCGTCACGACCCCGAAGGAGCCACCGTGCCCGAAACCAACCCGTACCGCGCCGCCGACCTCCCGTCGGGCCGGACGTCCGAGGTCTTCGACGCCCTGCCCACGCCCGAGCTCGTCGAGCACCTGCGCCACCTCGACGTCAGGATGGCCCGCCACCCCGACGCCTACGGCCGCTGGTGGCTGTCCAAGCAGCTGTCCGAGGGGCAGCGCTCGCTCGTCCGGCGAGGCCTCGCACCGACGGCCTGGGCGCCGGCAGGGCGGCGACCGATGACCGACGACGCCCTCCGCCCTCAGCGCCCTCAGGCCCTCGCCTACCGGAACAGCAGCGCGTCGCGCACCTGCCGGTGCAGGACCTTGCCGATGAGCGAGCGCGGCAGCTCGTCGACCACGACGACCCGCCGGGGCACCTTGTACCCGGCGAGGTGCTCCCGGCTCGCGTGGCGCACCGCATCCGGGTCGAGCTCGACCCCCGGCTCGGCCACCACCACGGCGACGACCTCCTCGCCGCCGCCCTCGAGGGGCAGCCCGACGGCCGCGGCGTCCAGCACGCCGTCGACCTTCCGCAGGGCGGCCTCGACCTCGGACGGGTAGACGTTGAACCCGCCGGTGATGATGAGCTCCTTGATCCGGTCGACCACCGTGACGAAGCCGTCCTCGTCCACCACCACGATGTCGCCGGTGCGCAGCCATCCGTCCGGCAGCAGCACGCGCCCGGTCTCCCCTGGC
Source organism: uncultured Actinomycetota bacterium (assembly GCA_963709785.1). Lineage (GTDB taxonomy): Bacteria > Actinomycetota > Actinomycetes > Actinomycetales > Dermatophilaceae > Phycicoccus. The sequence continues at coordinate 435,943 of CAVPXT010000011.1, forward strand.
TGCTGCCAGTAGCCGGAGAACACCTGCGGCCCGCGGACCAGCAGCTCGCCGCGCTCCCCGCTCGGCCGGTCGACGCTCGGGTCCTCGGGGTCGACGACCCGCATCTCGGTCGACGGGAACGGCACCCCGATGGTGCCCGGCCGCCGGCTCGGGGACGCGGGGTTGCCCATCGTGATCGGTGAGGACTCGGTCATCCCGTACCCCTCGACGAGCAGGCCGCCGGAGACCTCCTCCCACAGCTCGACCGTCTCGACCGGCAGCGCCATCGCCCCGGAGAGCCCGACCCGCACCGACGTGAGCGGCACCCCCCGGTCGCGGGCGGCGGTGGCGAGCGCCTGGTAGATCGGCGGCACCGCCGGGAGGAAGGTCGCCGGCCGGCGCGCCATCGCCTCGAGCACCTGGTCGACGTCGAAGCGGGGGAAGAGCACGAGCGTCGCGCCGATGCCCACCGCGAAGGTGAGGCACAGGGTGAGCCCGTAGGCGTGGAACAGCGGGAGCACCGCGTAGATGGTCTCCTCGCCGTCGACGAGGCCCGGCACCCACGCCCGTCCCTGGAGGGCGTTGGCGAGCAGGTTCCGGTGGGTGAGGATGGCGCCCTTCGGGGTGCCGGTCGTGCCGCCGGTGTACTGGAGCAGCGCGACGTCCGTGCTCCCCGGCCGCGGCCAACTGGCGTCGAGCGGAGCGGATGACGCGACGAGCGTCCCCCAGTTCCGGCACCCCGGGGCCGGCGCGGTCATCGCCGTCCGGGCCGCGCGGGCGGAGGGCACCGGGAGGCGGAGCATCAGCCGCTTGAGGCGGGGCAGCGCCGTGGTGAGGTCGACCGCGACGACGGTCTCGACCTTCGTCCGGTCGGCCACCTGCTGCACCGCGGGGACCGCCTTGTCCCACACGATGGCGACCCTGGCCCCGTGGTCGGCCAGCTGGACCTGCAGCTCCTCGGGCGTGTAGAGCGGGTTGTGCTCGACGACGACCGCCCCGAGGCGCAGGACGGCGTAGAAGGCGACGACGTGCTGCGGGCAGTTGGGGAGGACGAGCGCCACCCGGTCACCGGCCTGCACGCCCAGGTCGTGGAGCGCCCGGGCCGCCTTGGCGACCTGCTCCCCCAGCTCGGCGTAGGTCGTGGTGCCGCCGTAGAAGTCGAGCGCGACGTGGTCGCCGAAGCGCTCGACGGAGGCGTCGAGCAGGTCGACGAGCGAGTGGTCGGGGATGTCGACGGTGGCGGGGACTCCGGGGGCGTAGTTCTTGGTCCACGGGCTCTCGGTCATTGCGATCTCGCCATCCGTTCGCGGTCGGCCCACATCCGGGCGTCGGAGGGCCGATCCGACACTAACCTACGGTGACGTAGGTTTCAGGCGCCTCCCCGAGCGCCGGCGAACGGAACACCCCTCGACCGAGGGCCAGCACGAGGTAGACCGCTGCCGCCGCGGTGAGGACCGCCATGACGGCGAAGATCAGGTGGTAGCTGATGAGGGTGACGAGCAGCGCGCCCACGGCGAGCGAGAGGGCCTGCGGCACGCCCATCGCGGTCTCGACGGCCGTGGAGACCCGCCCGATGAGGGACTGCGGAGTGCGCCGCTGCATCAGCGTGGTGAACGCGATGAAGAGCACCGGCACGCTGTAGCCGAGCGGGATGGTGGCCGCGAGCATCACCCCCAGCGTCGAGGTGAGGGCGATGACCGCCAGGGAGGCCGCCATCAGGAGGAGGCCGACGACGACGGCGCCGGTCTCGGTGATCCGGCGCACCCACCGGGATGCCGTGAGGCCGCCGACGACGGCGCCCACCCCCTGGACGGTGACGACGACCCCGGCGAACGTCGCCGGCTTGTCGAAGCCGTCGAGGATGGCGTAGATCGCGGACTCCGAGAAGCCGATGACGAGGAGCATCATCGCGAACGCCACGAGGGTGTGCCGGAGCAACCGGTCGTGGACGAGGTGCGCCAGGCCGCCGGTCATCTCCCGCCACCAGTGCTGGGGCTCTCGCACGGGGCGCGCCTCGCGCAGCGGGATCGCCGCGACGAACGCGGCGGCCACGAGGAAGGAGACCGCGTCCAGCACGGCGACCACCCCGCCGCCGACCCAGCCGAAGAGCCCCGCCCCCACGAGCGGGCCGATGAGCCGGTAGCCCTCCTTGACGGTCTGGAGCGAGGAGTTCGCGTCGACGAGCAGGTCGTCCGGCATCAGCTCCTTGAGCAGCCCGTTGAGGGCGGCGGGCAGCACGATGAAGGAGATGCCGTAGAGGAACGCCACGACCCAGATGACCCACACGTCGCCGGCGTCGCGCACGAACAGCAGCGGCAGGACGACGAGGGATGACGCGAGGTTGCCCCAGATGAGCAGCGGCCGGCGGCGGAACCGGTCGACGTACATCCCGAGCACGGGGGCGAACAGCGCCGGCAGGACCAACCACAAGAAGGTCAGGCCCGCCATCGCGTTGGAGCCGGTGAGGGTCTTCACCCACATCGACAGGACGAGCAGCATGAGGGAGTCGCCGAGCATGCTCGTCGACATCCCCGCGAAGAGCCGCCGGAAACCCGTGACCTGGAAGGCCTCTCGCATCACTGCTCCTCCTGTCGCTCGCGCCGCAGCGGCGGCTCGGGCGCCTGCGTCTCCGCGGCGACCCCGGTCGGTACCGGCGCGTCCTCGGCCGTGACCGGCCGTCCGTCCCGGTGGTACGCGGGCATCGCCCAGCCCATGACGGTGCACAGCCTCGAGCCGGGCGGCCGCAGCTCCGGGTCGTGCACCCGGTCGAGGTAGCGCATCGCCAGCTCCCGCAGCTCCGCGCCGAGCTCGGCGAACTCCTCCTCCGTGAGCCACATCGCACCCTGCGCCGAACCGGCGGGCTCCCGCCAGCCGGGATCGTCGGCGCCGAGCCACCGCCGGGCCTCCGCGTAACGGGCCACCTCTCGGTCGACGAGCATGGCGGTCAGCGCCTCCCCCGCCAGCTGGGCCGTCTCGGACGAGTCCTGCTCGTTCCACGACAACCCCCGCACCACCGTGCGCCACGGGCGGGCCCGGCCGGTGCCACCACCCGCCTCCTCGACGAACCCGTGCTCGGCGAGCTTGCGCAGGTGCCAGGAGCAGTTGGCCGGCGACTCGTCGATGCGGGCGGCCAGCTGCGTGGCCGTCAGCGGCCCGAAGATGGTCAGCTGCTCGACGATCGACATCCGCACGGGGTGGGCCAGGGCCTTGAGATCGGAGGGGTCCGTCAGCTGGCGGCGGGTCGGTGGCATGCGTCGAAGGTACTCTTTCGAAAGGATACTTTCAATAGGCCGTTCCCCCGACGGCTACGAGGGTGCCGCACGCCCGGACGCGGCGGGCCAGCGCTGCGGAGGGACACGGCTGCGGACGGGCCGGAGCCGCGGACGGCGCCAGGGCCGCAGACGCGCCAGGGCCGCGGACGGGCCGGGGCCGCGGACATGGCGCCGACCCCGCTCGTGGCGAGCGGGGTGCGGGGCGAGGTCACGCTGGTTCTCGGGCCGCCTCGACCGCGAGGAGCCGGTCGTAGGAGCCGGCCGTGAGGTCCCACTCCACCCGGCTGCCGGCGTCGTCCTCGACCAGCACGCCCGCATACCTGCGCGAGTGCACGGTCGTGTGGTGTCGCTCGCAGAGCAGGCCGGCATTCGACAGGTCGGACGGCCCGCCGTCGGCCCAGTGCACGAGATGGTGCGCGTCACACCACTGCCCCGGCATGTCGCACCCGGGGTAGGTGCAGTGTCGGTCTCGCAGCCACAGGCGACGGGCCTGAGCAGCGGTGAACAGCCGCACCTGCTGGCCGAGGTCGAGCACCTCGCCGGCGCTTCCGAGCACGGTCGGGATGATCAGCGCGTCGCACGCGAGTCGCCGCACCGTGTCCGGAGCCAGCAGCTCGCCCGCGCCTGCTCCCCCCAGTGTCGTTCCCGCACCGACGAGCCCGCTGCGCAGGGTCTCGAGGTCGACGCTCACGAACAGCTGGGACTTGACGCCCCGCGGCGTCGCGTCCGCGGCCGCCACCGCCCGCCGCACCAGCTGGATGAGCGCCTCGCCACGGCGCCGGTCGCTCGAGCGCAGGTCACGCTCACCGTCGACCGGTTGCGGCGCCGACAACGGGCCCAACGCCGCCTCCAGCACGGCCCGACCCTCCGGGTCGAGCGTCAGCCGGTACTCGGCCACGCCCATGCCATCCACGAACGGCTGCGACAACGAGACGAAGCGCTTCGCGGCATCCTGCTCGCGCTGCAGCTCACCATCCACGCCGTACTTCGCCAACAGCTCCGGGCGCAGCTTCCGGCACTCGCGCGGGCCTTCCTCGGCCGCGATCCGGATCAACCCCGCCAACGCCGTGGGCCTGGCCTCCTCGGCCAGCAGCGGCAACAGCCTGTCGGCCTCGGACACCACCACCGCGGCACTGCGCACCGGCAGCACGCCTGACAGCACGGCATCCTTGACCGGCGCGTTGCCACCGACAGCGAACGCCTCGGCGACCGCGACGACCTGCGCGGCCCCACCCGCCCGAGTCGTCGGAGCGTGCCGCCGCACCCACTGCACCGGCGTCAGCGCCAGGGCCCCGGACCCGGTCTCACCCCTGCTCATCGCCTCTGCGAGGACCACCACACGGGCGGCCTCCCCGGCCGCGACCACGCGGTCGGCCTCTGCCATGACCTCCTCGAGCTCGGCCGAGCCGGCCCGCCACAGCTCTGACCCGAGCCCGTCCAGCCCTTCGCACGCCGCCACCATCCGGTCGCGGCGCTCCTGGAGCGATGGTCCCCCTGTCATGTCCGTAATCGTACACGTGTCCACCGACAGGCCTGCGGTTCATCCACAGGGTTCGCCGTCACCCGACCAGGCCGCGCCGTCCGGCCCGTTCCGCAAAGGGCGATGTCGTGGTTGCATGCTGTCGTGGCTCAGAAAGGCGGACGACGTGGCAAGCGACCACCCAAGCGGTCCGCGACCCGGGCGCCCGAACGGCGCCCGCTCTCGTCGGTGGAGGCCAGCGCCGAGCATGACGACCTGATCGCCACCCTCCGCACGGCACTGCGCTCGAAGGACCCCACGGCGTTCGCCGCACTCGTCTCGTCGATGCTCTCGGTGACCGACCTGTGGAGCACCGGCGATCACGACGCCGACAGCACCCCGTTCGGCACCTACGAGCTCGTGGAGTCATTCGTCCACACCCCCTACGCCGAGACGACGGCCGCGCTGCACGTCATCGCCGCGCTCCTCCCCGACGAGCTGGACGCCACGCGCGTGCGCCGCGCCGTGGCCACCCGACGGCATCCGGTGCCACCGCCCGTGCTGGGGCTGCGCGACATCGAGGTCACGGCGGCCGCCAAGCTCGGCGACGAGCTGGGCGACGGCGACAACATCATCATCGGCCTGACCTGGCCCGGAGTCGGCGGCGCCACCGTGGTCACCTACGTCGACGAGGCGTTCGGCACGCGCGTCAAGGACGTCCTCGTCATCCCCGAGGCGTTCGACGAGGTCTGCACCCGCTACGGCGAGCTCCTCGCCGACAGCGGGCGGCGACCCTCCGAGCTGCACGAGGTCACGACCGCCGACGCCCGGGCCAGCATCCAGCGCGCCATCGACCTGGGCGAGGCCGTCGACGCTCCGCTGACCCCGGAGGACTGGTCGGGCCCCGACGGTGACCCGCTGGGCTGGCCCGCCGCTCGCCCCTTCGTCGAGCTGCTGCTGCGTCGGATGCCGCCCGGCGGAACCTCCGTGCTGACCTCGAGCGCCCAGCCTGAGGTGTCGGTGGCCGATGCGGTCAAGGGCTTCCTCGCCTCGCCTCACGCACGGAACCTCGACGCCCCTGGCGGCGACCGCGGTATCCACGACGGCGTCCGCGACACCGCGACCCTGTTGGCCCAGGACGCCGAGGGGTGGGCCGGTCACCCGCTGCGCTGGTCGCCGGTGCAGGTCGAGCTGGCCCTGACCCAGCGGTTGCCGTGGGCGCTCGAGGCCAGTGAGGAGGCCCTGGACGGCGTCGGGTCGACGCTGCCCGCCTTCATCCGCTACGCCCATGCGCGACTGGCGGTGGCGGCGGATGCGACCGCAGAGACCCTGGCCGCGGTGGACCAGTGGCTGCCCAGCTACGACGCGCTCCGTCAGGCAGGGCCGGCCGCCCGTTGGCGAGAGCTGGGCTCGATGATCGAGGCCTTCGAGCACGGGGACGTCGCGCCCCTGACCCTGCACTCGCTCGCCGAGGAGGTCGGCGGCCAGGACGCCCTCGACACGCTGGACGCCGAGCCGCTGCCGCGGGAGGACCCGGTGCTCGACGGCCTGCCCCTCGATGTCCGTGACACGGTGGTCGAGATCGCCGCCCTCGCCGACCAGTGGCTCACCTCGTCCCCCCGCGTGGAGCACCTCGGCGCGCTGCGCGAGGAGTGGCGCACCGCCGCCCGCCGGATGCTCGTCGGCGCCACCACCCGCGAGCCGGGGTGGCTGCGGCGCCGCGCCTCCGCGCCCGGCCGGGCCTGCGGGCTGCTGTGGGCCACCGGCGTCGCGAACCGGCTCGTCGGCCGGGATGCCGCGGTGCTCGCCAAGGACCTCGCCGCCGACTTCGGCGTCAGCGGCTCGCCCGCCACCAAGGCCGAGGCACTGCTCCGAGCCTGGGGCGTGGAGCGTTGGGGCGGCTCGGACGTGCTGGGCGACGCAGGTCTGCTCGTCTCCAGCCGGCGCGCCCAGATCATCGCGGAGCGCGACCAGTACCGGGCGTAAGAACCGCCCGGATGAGGTGCGCCGTCAGTTCGGCGCCGGCCCCGCTCACACCGACCACCGACCACGACCAGGCGCACAGGGCGCTCTCGACGGCCGCGACCTCGTGGTGATGGATGCCCGCCGACGCCTCTTCACCGGTCTGGTGCGCCGGATCGTCGCGCACCTGCCGGTGCAGGACCTTGCCGATGAGCGAGCGCGGCAGCTCGTCGACCACGACGACCCGCCGGGGCACCTTGTACCCGGCGAGGTGCTCCCGGCTCGCGTGGCGCACCGCATCCGGGTCGAGCTCGACCCCCGGCTCGGCCACCACCACGGCGACGACCTCCTCGCCGCCGCCCTCGAGGGGCAGCCCGACGGCCGCGGCGTCCAGCACGCCGTCGACCTTCCGCAGGGCGGCCTCGACCTCGGACGGGTAGACGTTGAACCCGCCGGTGATGATGAGCTCCTTGATCCGGTCGACCACCGTGACGAAGCCGTCCTCGTCCACGACCACGATGTCGCCGGTGCGCAGCCATCCGTCCGGCAGCAGCACCCGCCCGGTCTCCCCTGGCTGCTGCCAGTAGCCGGAGAACACCTGCGGCCCGCGGACCAGCAGCTCGCCGCGCTCCCCGCTCGGCCGGTCGACGCTCGGGTCCTCGGGGTCGACGACCCGCATCTCGGTCGACGGGAACGGCACCCCGATGGTGCCCGGCCGCCGGCTCGGGGACGCGGGGTTGCCCATCGTGATCGGTGAGGACTCGGTCATCCCGTACCCCTCGACGAGCAGGCCGCCGGAGACCTCCTCCCACAGCTCGACCGTCTCGACCGGGAGCGCCATCGCCCCGGAGAGCCCGACCCGCACCGACGTGAGCGGCACCCCCCGGTCGCGGGCGGCGGTGGCGAGCGCCTGGTAGATCGGCGGCACCGCCGGGAGGAAGGTCGCCGGCCGGCGCGCCATCGCCTCGAGCACCTGGTCGACGTCGAAGCGGGGGAAGAGCACGAGCGTCGCGCCGATGCCCACCGCGAAGGTGAGGCACAGGGTGAGCCCGTAGGCGTGGAACAGCGGGAGCACCGCGTAGATGGTCTCCTCGCCGTCGACGAGGCCCGGCACCCACGCCCGTCCCTGGAGGGCGTTGGCGAGCAGGTTCCGGTGGGTGAGGATGGCGCCCTTCGGGGTGCCGGTCGTGCCGCCGGTGTACTGGAGCAGCGCGACGTCCGTGCTCCCCGGCCGCGGCCAACTGGCGTCGAGCGGAGCGGATGACGCGACGAGCGTCCCCCAGTTCCGGCACCCCGGGGCCGGCGCGGTCATCGCCGTCCGGGCCGCGCGGGCGGAGGGCACCGGGAGGCGGAGCATCAGCCGCTTGAGGCGGGGCAGCGCCGTGGTGAGGTCGACCGCGACGACGGTCTCGACCTTCGTCCGGTCGGCCACCTGCTGCACCGCGGGGACCGCCTTGTCCCACACGATGGCGACCCTGGCCCCGTGGTCGGCCAGCTGGACCTGCAGCTCCTCGGGCGTGTAGAGCGGGTTGTGCTCGACGACGACCGCCCCGAGGCGCAGGACGGCGTAGAAGGCGACGACGTGCTGCGGGCAGTTCGGGAGGACGAGCGCCACCCGGTCACCGGCCTGCACGCCCAGGTCGTGGAGCGCCCGGGCCGCCTTGGCGACCTGCTCCCCCACCTCGGCGTAGGTCGTGGTGCCGCCGTAGAAGTCGAGCGCGACGTGGTCGCCGAAGCGCTCGACGGAGGCGTCGAGCAGGTCGACGAGCGAGTGGTCGGGGATGTCGACGGTGGCGGGGACTCCGGGGGCGTAGTTCTTGGTCCACGGGCTCTCGGTCATTGCGATCTCGCCATCCGTTCGCGGTCGGCCCACATCCGGGCGTCGGAGGGCCGATCCGACACTAACCTACGGTGACGTAGGTTTCAGGCGCCTCCCCGAGCGCCGGCGGACGGAACACCCCTCGACCGAGGGCCAGCACGAGGTAGACCGCTGCCGCCGCGGTGAGGACCGCCATGACGGCGAAGATCAGGTGGTAGCTGATGAGGGTGACGAGCAGCGCGCCCACGGCGAGCGAGAGGGCCTGCGGCACGCCCATCGCGGTCTCGACGGCCGTGGAGACCCGCCCGATGAGGGACTGCGGAGTGCGCCGCTGCATCAGCGTGGTGAACGCGATGAAGAGCACCGGCACGCTGTAGCCGAGCGGGATGGTGGCCGCGAGCATCACCCCCAGCGTCGAGGTGAGGGCGATGACCGCCAGGGAGGCCGCCATCAGGAGGAGGCCGACGACGACGGCGCCGGTCTCGGTGATCCGGCGCACCCACCGGGATGCCGTGAGGCCGCCGACGACGGCGCCCACCCCCTGGACGGTGACGACGACCCCGGCGAACGTCGCCGGCTTGTCGAAGCCGTCGAGGATGGCGTAGATCGCGGACTCCGAGAAGCCGATGACGAGGAGCATCATCGCGAACGCCACGAGGGTGTGCCGGAGCAACCGGTCGTGGACGAGGTGCGCCAGGCCGCCGGTCATCTCCCGCCACCAGTGCTGGGGCTCTCGCACGGGGCGCGCCTCGCGCAGCGGGATCGCCGCGACGAACGCGGCGGCCACGAGGAAGGAGACCGCGTCCAGCACGGCGACCACCCCGCCGCCGACCCAGCCGAAGAGCCCCGCCCCCACGAGCGGGCCGATGAGCCGGTAGCCCTCCTTGACGGTCTGGAGCGAGGAGTTCGCGTCGACGAGCAGGTCGTCCGGCATCAGCTCCTTGAGCAGCCCGTTGAGGGCGGCGGGCAGCACGATGAAGGAGATGCCGTAGAGGAACGCCACGACCCAGATGACCCACACGTCGCCGGCGTCGCGCACGAACAGCAGCGGCAGGACGACGAGGGATGACGCGAGGTTGCCCCAGATGAGCAGCGGCCGGCGGCGGAACCGGTCGACGTACATCCCGAGCACGGGGGCGAACAGCGCCGGCAGGACCAACCACAAGAAGGTCAGGCCCGCCATCGCGTTGGAGCCGGTGAGGGTCTTCACCCACATCGACAGGACGAGCAGCATGAGGGAGTCGCCGAGCATGCTCGTCGACATCCCCGCGAAGAGCCGCCGGAAACCCGTGACCTGGAAGGCCTCTCGCATCACTGCTCCTCCTGTCGCTCGCGCCGCAGCGGCGGCTCGGGCGCCTGCGTGTCCGCGGCGACCCCGGTCGGTACCGGCGCGTCCTCGGCCGTGACCGGCCGGCCGTCCCGGTGGTACGCGGGCATCGCCCAGCCCATGACGGTGCACAGCCTCGAGCCGGGCGGCCGCAGCTCCGGGTCGTGCACCCGGTCGAGGTAGCGCATCGCCAGCTCCCGCAGCTCCGCGCCGAGCTCGGCGAACTCCTCCTCCGTGAGCCACATCGCACCCTGCGCCGAACCGGCGGGCTCCCGCCAGCCGGGATCGTCGGCGCCGAGCCACCGCCGGGCCTCCGCGTAACGGGCCACCTCTCGGTCGACGAGCATGGCGGTCAGCGCCTCCCCCGCCAGCTGGGCCGTCTCGGACGAGTCCTGCTCGTTCCACGACAACCCCCGCACCACCGTGCGCCACGGGCGGGCCCGGCCGGTGCCACCACCCGCCTCCTCGACGAACCCGTGCTCGGCGAGCTTGCGCAGGTGCCAGGAGCAGTTGGCCGGCGACTCGTCGATGCGGGCGGCCAGCTGCGTGGCCGTCAGCGGCCCGAAGATGGTCAGCTGCTCGACGATCGACATCCGCACGGGGTGGGCCAGGGCCTTGAGATCGGAGGGGTCCGTCAGCTGGCGGCGGGTCGGTGGCATGCGTCGAAGGTACTCTTTCGAAAGGATACTTTCAATGGGCCGTTCCCCCGACGGCCACGAGGGTGCCGCACGCCCGGACGCGGCGGGCCAGCGCTGCGGAGCGGCACGGCTGCGGACGGGGCTGCGGACGGGCCGGCAGCCGCGGACGCGCCAGGGCCGCAGACGCGCCAGGGCCGCGGACGGGCCGGGGCCGCGGACATGGCGGCGACCCCGCTCGTGGCGAGCGGGGTGCGGGGCGAGGTCACGCTGGTTCTCGGGCCGCCTCGACCGCGAGGAGCCGGTCGTAGGAGCCGGCCGTGAGGTCCCACTCCACCCGGCTGCCGGCGTCGTCCTCGACCAGCACGCCCGCATACCTGCGCGAGTGCACGGTCGTGTGGTGTCGTTCGCAGAGCAGGCCGGCATTCGACAGGTCGGACGGCCCGCCGTCGGCCCAGTGCACGAGATGGTGCGCGTCACACCACTGCCCCGGCATGTCGCACCCGGGGTAGGTGCAGTGTCGGTCTCGCAGCCACAGGCGACGGGCCTGAGCAGCGGTGAACAGCCGCACCTGCTGGCCGAGGTCGAGCACCTCGCCGGCGCTTCCGAGCACGGTCGGGATGATCAGCGCGTCGCACGCGAGTCGCCGCACCGTGTCCGGAGCCAGCAGCTCACCCGCGCCTGCTCCCCCCAGTGTCGTTCCCGCACCGACGAGCCCGCTGCGCAGGGTCTCGAGGTCGACGCTCACGAACAGCTGGGACTTGACGCCCCGCGGCGTCGCGTCCGCGGCCGCCACCGCCCGCCGCACCAGCTGGATGAGCGCCTCGCCACGGCGCCGGTCGCTCGAGCGCAGGTCACGCTCACCGTCGACCGGTTGCGGCGCCGACAACGGGCCCAACGCCGCCTCCAGCACGGCCCGACCCTCCGGGTCGAGCGTCAGCCGGTACTCGGCCACGCCCATGCCATCCACGAACGGCTGCGACAACGAGACGAAGCGCTTCGCGGCATCCTGCTCGCGCTGCAGCTCACCATCCACGCCGTACTTCGCCAACAGCTCCGGGCGCAGCTTCCGGCACTCGCGCGGGCCTTCCTCGGCCGCGATCCGGATCAACCCCGCCAACGCCGTGGGCCTGGCCTCCTCGGCCAGCAGCGGCAACAACCTGTCGGCCTCGGACACCACCACCGCGGCACTGCGCACCGGCAGCACGCCTGACAGCACGGCATCCTTGACCGGCGCGTTGCCACCGACAGCGAACGCCTCGGCGACCGCGACGACCTGCGCGGCCCCACCCGCCCGAGTCGTCGGAGCGTGCCGCCGCACCCACTGCACCGGCGTCAGCGCCAGGGCCCCGGACCCGGTCTCACCCCTGCTCATCGCCTCTGCGAGGACCACCACACGGGCGGCCTCCCCGGCCGCGACCACGCGGTCGGCCTCTGCCATGACCTCCTCGAGCTCGGCCGAGCCGGCCCGCCACAGCTCTGACCCGAGCCCGTCCAGCCCTTCGCACGCCGCCACCATCCGGTCGCGGCGCTCCTGGAGCGATGGTCCCCCTGTCATGTCCGTAATCGTACACGTGTCCACCGACAGGCCTGCGGTTCATCCACAGGGTTCGCCGTCACCCGACCAGGCCGCGCCGTCCCGCCCGTTCCGCAGAGGGCGATGTCGTGGTTGCATGCTGTCGTGGCTCAGAAAGGCGGACGACGTGGCAAGCGACCACCCAAGCGGTCCGCGACCCGGGCGCCCGAACGGCGCCCGCTCTCGTCGGTGGAGGCCAGCGCCGAGCATGACGACCTGATCGCCACCCTCCGCACGGCACTGCGCTCGAAGGACCCCACGGCGTTCGCCGCACTCGTCTCGTCGATGCTCTCGGTGACCGACCTGTGGAGCACCGGCGATCACGACGCCGACAGCACCCCGTTCGGCACCTACGAGCTCGTGGAGTCATTCGTCCACACCCCCTACGCCGAGACGACGGCCGCGCTGCACGTCATCGCCGCGCTCCTCCCCGACGAGCTGGACGCCACGCGCGTGCGCCGCGCCGTGGCCACCCGACGGCATCCGGTGCCACCGCCCGTGCTGGGGCTGCGCGACATCGAGGTCACGGCGGCCGCCAAGCTCGGCGACGAGCTGGGCGACGGCGACAACATCATCATCGGCCTGACCTGGCCCGGAGTCGGCGGCGCCACCGTGGTCACCTACGTCGACGAGGCGTTCGGCACGCGCGTCAAGGACGTCCTCGTCATCCCCGAGCCGTTCGACGAGGTCTGCACCCGCTACGGCGAGCTCCTCGCCGACAGCGGGCGGCGACCCTCCGAGCTGCACGAGGTCACGACCGCCGACGCCCGGGCCAGCATCCAGCGCGCCATCGACCTGGGCGAGGCCGTCGACGCTCCGCTGACCCCGGAGGACTGGTCGGGCCCCGACGGTGACCCGCTGGGCTGGCCCGCCGCTCGCCCCTTCGTCGAGCTGCTGCTGCGTCGGATGCCGCCCGGCGGAACCTCCGTGCTGACCTCGAGCGCCCAGCCTGAGGTGTCGGTGGCCGATGCGGTCAAGGGCTTCCTCGCCTCGCCTCACGCACGGAACCTCGACGCCCCTGGCGGCGACCGCGGTATCCACGACGGCGTCCGCGACACCGCCACCCTGTTGGCCCAGGACGCCGAGGGGTGGGCCGGTCACCCGCTGCGCTGGTCGCCGGTGCAGGTCGAGCTGGCCCTGACCCAGCGGTTGCCGTGGGCGCTCGAGGCCAGTGAGGAGGCCCTGGACGGCGTCGGGTCGACGCTGCCCGCCTTCATCCGCTACGCCCATGCGCGACTGGCGGTGGCGGCGGATGCGACCGCAGAGACCCTGGCCGCGGTGGACCAGTGGCTGCCCAGCTACGACGCGCTCCGTCAGGCAGGGCCGGCCGCCCGCTGGCGAGAGCTGGGCTCGATGATCGAGGCCTTCGAGCACGGGGACGTCGCGCCCCTGACCCTGCACTCGCTCGCCGAGGAGGTCGGCGGCCAGGACGCCCTCGACACGCTCGACGCCGAGCCGCTGCCGCGGGAAGACCCGGTGCTCGACGGCCTGCCCCTCGATGTCCGTGACACGGTGGTCGAGATCGCCGCCCTCGCCGACCAGTGGCTCACCTCGTCCCCGCGCGTGGAACACCTCGGCGCGCTGCGCGAGGAGTGGCGCACCGCCGCCCGCCGGATGCTCGTCGGCGCCACCACCCGCGAGCCGGGCTGGCTGCGGCGCCGCGCCTCCGCGCCCGGCCGGGCCTGCGGGCTGCTGTGGGCCACCGGCGTCGCGAACCGGCTCGTCGGCCGGGATGCCGCGGTGCTCGCCAAGGACCTCGCCGCCGACTTCGGCGTCAGCGGCTCGCCCGCCACCAAGGCCGAGGCACTGTTCCGAGCCTGGGGCGGGGAGCGATGGGGCGGCTCGGACGTGCTGGGCGACGCGGGTCTGCTCGTCTCCAGCCGGCGCGCCCAGATCATCGCGGAGCGCGACCAGTACCGGGCGTAAGAAGCGCCCGGATGAGGTGCGCCGTCAGTTCGGCGCCGGCCCGCTCACACCGACCACCGACCACCGACCAGGCGCACAGGGCGCTCTCGACGCCCGCGACCTCGTGGCGATGGATGCCCGCCGACGCCTCTTCACCGGGCTGGTGCGCCGGATGCTCGTCCTGCGCGACGACGTCTGCACCACCCCGTGGTGCAGACCCCGACTCACCACTCGAACGCCACCTCGCGCCCCTCCTCGACGCGGCGTGATCGCTGACGGCGGACGAGCTGCTCGCACCGGCCGGCGACCTCCGCGGAAGGGGCAGCAGGTCAGCTGATGATGCCGTGGCGCCTGTTCCAGGCCTGCGCGCCCGAGTAGGCGTCGGCCATCGACCACACCCAGACGACGAACACGGTGACGAACCCGATGAGGATGAACATGAGCAGGAAGCTCATGAAGTAGCAGACCAGGAACGCGACTCCCTTGCCGGCCTGGCCGTTGACGAACTGCCCCAGCCCCGGCAGGAAGAAGGACGCGATGACCGAGATGCCGGGGTTCTTCGGCGCCACCTGGACCGCTTGACCGTAGTGACCCGGTGCCGGCCACGGCGCCGCTGCTGGCGCCTGCTGCGGGACAGGGAGCCTCGCTGCCGCCGGTCTCACGACCTGGCCAGGCACGATCACCTCGAGAGAAGGCTCCGGCCCGGCATCCGCCGACCACGTCGAGCCCGTCCACCATCGCTGGGAGCCGTCCGGCTGCGGGTACCAGCCCGCGGGGGCGTTGTCGTTCATCCGTTCTTCCTCTCGATCCGTGACGTCAGCCAGCTGTCGTGCCGCTCCACCCAGGGCGCCCTGACGGCCGGATGCACCAACGCGTGCCAGGTGACGCTTCGGCCACCGATGCTGGCCGTCCGCGGGACGTCGTAGGTGCCCGGCTCCAGCCGCCCGTCGGGGTGCCCGCTGAGGGCCGCCACGACGCGCGCCGCCGCATTGCCAAGCGTGACGACCGTGGTCGCACCCGAGGCCGCCACCTGGTCTCGCAGCCGGTCGTGCTCGGCCTCCGCCAATGAAACGATCTCATCCTCGGAAGGGTGGAGAGCGAGGTCGGCCGCCGGCATCGCCAACGGTCCGGTCAGCGTCGCGTAGACGCCGTCGCCCGTGACGACCTTCTGCACGCCGGTGCTCATCATCGCCGTCGTCAGGCAGTCGGTGACGAAGTAGTCGTCGAAGGCAATGGCGAGCGGCGCGAGCCAGCGGGCGTGCAGCGTCCGGCCGGACGATCCGTTGAGCCGGGACGGGCGCACCGAGCCCCACTCCGGGCGGAAGTACTCGGCCCGCCAGCGCTCGACGAAGTGGTCCATCCCGGCCCCGTCCCAGAACGGGTACGGCTCGTTGTCGACCGGAAGCGCGGCCACCCGGCGTCCGAGGCCCTTGGGCGGGGTCCACTCGACGTGCACGGCCGAAGGGTAGGCGCCGATGACCACCGCCGACACGCGCCTGAGCGGCATTCCCATGGCCAGGTCGCGCACCGGCGCACCGAACGGAAAGGTCCCCACGTCGTCTCCCCACAGCTCTCGACTGGACGCGAACGCTAGAGGGAACCCCCGACAGGCACCAGCCCCGCGGCGAAATTCAGCCGTTCGGCCGGTCCTGTCCCTGACCTGCACGAACGTCAGCGCAGGAGCTCCTAAGTTGTCCGGGTGCCGAACGGGGGACTTCGCGCGCGGATGGACGCGCTCAGTGGCGGACCAGGTCGTCGACAGCGCGAGATGCTGCGCAGGCTCGAGGAGCTCGACCGCCTCGACCTCATGGCGTCCACGCCGGAAGAGGTGCTCTGGCCGGGAGGTCGCTCGTCCCGCAACGACCCGCGCGCGTGGGAGCCGGGCCGTCATCGTGCGTCGAGCTCGTCATCGCACTGGTGGGAGCGCCACCCGGCGCTCGGTTTCGTCGTCGTCGCCCTCATCGTCGGTGGATGGGTGGCCGGGCCCCGCATCCCGGCCTGGGTCGGGCAGCTCCTCCCGGCGCGTCCGGCGATGGCAGCCGGCGAGGCTCATCCCCCACCCTCGGCCGGCGCTACCTCGCGGCTGCTCCCACCGGTGGTGGTCACCGACGTCCCGTCGTCGTCGCGCTACGCGTTCCTGGCCACGCAGGAGGGCAGCAGCGACCCCGTGACCTACGACCCGTGCCGCGCCATCCACTTCGTCGTGCGAGACGCGCCGGGCGTGGGGCCTGTCGGCCGTGAGGCGGTGACCCGCGCGGTCGCCGAGGTCTCGGCCGCGAGTGGGCTGCAGTTCATCGACGACGGTGACACCGACGAGGATCCGACCCAGAACCGGGTCGTCTACCAACGGGACCGATACCCGGATCGGTGGGCGCCCGTCCTCATCGCGTGGAGCAACCCCGCGGAGCAGCCGGAGCTCGACGGACGCACCGTCGGGCTCGGTGGCTCGACTCCGATCCGGGACACCCACGGCCGGTTCACCTACGCCAGCGGCACCATCTGGCTCGACACCCCGTCGCTGGCACCGGGTCTCGGCACGCCGCAGGGCTTCGCCGGGGTGCAGTCGGTGGTCATGCACGAGCTCGGCCACGTCCTGGGCGCCGGGCACGTGCAGGACTCGCGGGAGCTGATGGCCGCCGAGAACTCGGGCCAGGAGGCCTTCGGGGTGGGAGACCGCTACGCGCTCTCCGTCCTCGGCCGGGGCGAGTGCGTGCCGGGCCTGTGACCGACACGTGGTCGGCCTGCGACCGTCCGGAACACCTGCGCCTCGGTCCGAGCGCGACCTGGCCTGGCCGCACGGCCGACCGGGTGGACCGGAGCCCCCCGGGAATCGATGGCGTCGCGCTGATCTACCCCGACACCCACCCGCTCGAGAACGGCAGAGAGGCGCACCGTGCCTGATGTGAAGGTGATGCGACTGAGGTACGCCGGCACCTGTGCCTGCGGGACGACCATTGCCCAGGGCGAACGGGCGGCGTACGACCGGGCCGCGAAGGCGGTGCTGTGCCTCCCCTGCGTCGAAGCGTCCCCGCCGGTGCCACAGCCGTCGGCTCCGGAGGACTCGCCTTCAGGAGAGCACGAACCCACCTTCGACGCGGGCGTCGCCGGAGCGGCGGCCCAGCGGGAGTACGAGCGCCGCAAGGCCAAGGACGATGCTGCCCGCGCCGAGCGCAGTGCGGTGTGGCGGGCCCTCAACTCCTTCTTCTACCCGGACGGTCGGCAGACGACGCACGCCTGGAAGGTCGGGGCACTCGGCGAGGAGCGGGTCGCCAAGGCGCTGCTCGAACGCACCGAAGCCGGTGCGGGCTACGCCCTGCACGACCGCCGAGTGCCGGGCAAGCGGTCGAACATCGACCACCTCTTCGTCGGCGCCGCCGGCATCTACGTCATCGACGCGAAGTTCTACAAGAACGCCGAGGTGTCGGTCGAGCGCAGCGGCGGGCTGTTCGGTCCCCGCATCGAGACCCTCAAGGTCAAGGGCCGCAAGCGCGACACTCTCGTCACGGCCATGCACACGCAGCGCGATGTGGTCGCAGGGGTGCTGGCCGGCACCGAGTTCGAGGACTCCCCGGTCATTCCCGTCCTCTGCTTCGTCGACGGGCTGCTCCCGATGCGCGAGAAGAACCGACGCGTCAACGGAGTCCGGCTGTGCGGGCTCAAGGGACTGGCCCAGCTGGTCTCGAGCGAGGGCACGTGGGATGACGCGCGACGCCTCGAGGTCGCTCGCGTCGTCAGTCAGCGACTACCGGCGATGACCACCCGCACCTCGACGTAGTTCACGTGCTGCGCGACGTGCGCTGGGCATGCATCCACCACGCAACGTCGAGGTGGCGCAGGCGACGGTTCGGATGACCGATGCTCAGCCTGTCCGTCCGGGGCCTGACCGTCGAACTATTGCCGGCCCACGCCGACATAGCCCGAACCTCGGCGCGAGTCACGTGGTGCGTGAAAGCCTGAAGGTGGGGCAGGGGTCGAGCAGATTCAAGGAGTGGGCAGCATGGAGGGCTACACCGTCGTCGACGTGGAGACGACCGGGTTCTCGCCGGAGCACGGCGACAGAGTGGTCGAGATCGGGGTGGTCTACGTCTCGCCACGCGGGGACGTGCAGGACCACTGGTCGACCATCGTCAACCCACAACGAGACGTCGGGCCCACCAAGGTGCATGGGCTGACGGCAACGGACGTCGCCACCGCCCCGACCTTTCTCGAGATCGCCCCGTACATCCTGCGGGCAGTGACCGGACGAACGGTCGTGGCGCACAACGCCCCCTTCGACCTGCGCTTCCTGGCGAGCGAGCTGGTGCGATCGGGAGTGCCACTCGAAGACCTCCCTCTCCACGGCGTGTGCACGATGCAGTGGTCGCCAGCCTTCATCGACGCCGCCAGCCGGCGCCTTGCCGACTGCTGCCAGGCGAGCGGTTTCCGCCTCGTCAACGCGCACTCGGCCATCGACGATGCGCTCGCGACCGCTCAGCTTCTCGGTCACTACCTCGAGCTGGCGCGCTACAACCCACCGTGGGTCGACACCCTCGACTTGTGTACGGCCTACCGGTGGCCCCCCTTCGTGGGCGACTACCCCGAACTGCGGATGACCCATCGCCACGAGGTGCGCGCCGCCCGGCACGACCAGTGGCTGGACCGCATCGTGTCGCGGATGCCGCGCGCCGCCGACCCACGGGTCGAGTCCTACCTCGCCGTGCTCGAGAGCGCGATGTACGACCGGTTCCTCGCCGAGCACGAGAAGGAGGAGCTGGTCGCCGTAGCCCTGGAGTCCGGACTGACCCGCGGGCAGGTACTCGACCTCCACGGTGACTACCTCCTCGCGATGGCCGCCGTCGCTCTCGAGGACCACGTCGTAACCCCCGAGGAGCGCGGCGAGCTCGAGGCGATTGCGGCGATGCTCGGGCTACGCAGCACCGACGTGGACCAGGCGCTCCGGGCGGCGCACGAGGACGCCGTGACCGGCCCCACGGCGAGCGCAGCGGTCTCCTCGAGCGGCATCGCCCTAGAACCTGGGGATCGTGTGGTGTTCACCGGCGAGATGGTGCGCGAGCGCGGCGAGTGGGAGGACATCGCGCGTTCGCGCGGCCTGGAACCAGGCGGGGTCACGAAGAAGACGAAGGTCGTCGTCGCATCGGACCCGAACTCGCTGAGCGGGAAGGCGGCCAAGGCGCGCGGATACGGAGTCCCCATCCTCACCGAGGCTGCGTTCGAGCGGCTCCTGGGGGTGGCGTGATGACTGACGACCTCGGGAGGTGGATCGCGGCGCGGGTGGACGAAGACGCGGAGCTGCCGCCGGAGGTCGGTCTGCTCGTTCTCGCGGCCCTCGAGAGCGATGAGGCCCTTCACGAGCAGCTGTCGGAGGGAGGTCACGAGGCTCGGCCGGGCGGGCAGGCAGCAGCCGCCGAGGACCAGTCAGAGCCGCCAGGCGCCTTCCTGTCCTCGCTCCAGGTGAAGGGGTTCCGCGGCATCGGCGAGGCTGTCACCATCGACTTCTCGCCGCAGCCCGGCCTGACGATCGTTGCCGGCCGCAACGGCTCCGGGAAGTCGAGCGTCGCCGAGGCGCTCGAGCTCGCGCTGACCGGCTCGACGTATCGCTGGAAGAAGAAGCCGGTTCAGTGGAAGGAGAGTTGGCGCAACCTGCACAACGGCTCAGGCGCCCTTGTGCGTGCCACCATCGCCGAAGAAGGCCGCGGCGAGACGACCATCGGGGTGGACTGGCCCGACGACAGTGTGGACGTCGGGGCTGCTGAGACCTGGGTGCAACGAGCGGGCGCGAAACGCGAGCCCGGGTTGGGGGCCCTGGGTTGGGAGGCGGCGCTCGACACCTACCGGCCGCTCATGTCCTACGACGAGCTCGGCGGGATGCTCGAGGCCGGGCCCAGCGCTCTGTACGACGCCTTGGCCAAGGCCCTGGGCGTCGAGCAGATCACTGACGCGATCCGGCGGCTCGACGTTCAGCACAAGAAGCTCAAGCAGCCGGGTGACGAGCTCGGGAAGCGTCGCAGGCTGCTCCGGGAGCAGGCCGAGGCGATCGCCGACGAGCGGGCAGAGCAGGTGGCAACTCTGCTGCGCAAGACGAGCCCCGACATCACGGCCCTCCGGGAGGTGGCCATCGGCGTGACCACGCCGGACGCCGGCGTCCTCGTCGATCTCCGAGCCGTCCAGTCGCTGACCGTACCCGCACGAGACGAGGTCGAGCGTGTCGTCTCGAAGCTCCGCGGGGCAGTGCAGCGAATGTCCGAGGCCGGAGAGGACCACCTCGCCCGCGACCGGGCGCGACTCGACGTCCGTATCGCGGCGCTGAAGGTGCACGAGGACCACGGCGACATGTCCTGCCCGGTGTGCAATCAGGGCGAGCTGGATACGGTCTGGGCGGCCACAAGCCGGGATCTGGTGAGGAAGCGGACCGAAGATCTCGAGGACCTCGATGCTGCGCGACGGGAGCTCGAGGCGGCACGTGCGGCTGTTCGCACGCTCGTACGGCCACGCCCTCCCGCACTCGACCATGAGCCGCTTCCCGAGCTCACGGCGCAGACGCGGGCGGCACGCGACGCCTGGGACGAGTGGTCCGCGCTCCCTTCCGGGGACCTGCCGATGGCGGACCACCTCGAGACGCGGTGGCTGTCGCTCGACGAGGCTCTTCCCCCGCTGCTCTCTGCCGCAGCGGAGGAGTTGCAGCGCCGGCAGGATGTCTGGAGCCCCCTCGCAACGCAGGTCGCCGGCTTCTGCGACGACTGGGATGCCTGGGAGACCAGTCGAGAGTCGGTCGAGAACCTCGGAGCGGCCACCAAGTGGCTCAAGGACAACGACGTCAGGCTGAAGAACGAGCGGCTCGTCCCCATCGGGGACCGGGCCCGCGCCGCCTGGGCGATGCTGCGTCAGGAGAGCAACGTCGATCTCGGTGCCCTGACGCTGGAGGGCAGCAACACACGGCGCCGGGTCAGCATCCCCGCCACGGTCGACGGCGAAGACGCCGGAGCGCTGGCGGTGATGAGCCAGGGCGAGCTGCATGCCCTCTCACTGGCGCTCTTCCTCCCCCGGGCATCCATGCCCGAGTCGCCCTTCCGGTTCCTCGTGCTCGACGACCCGGTACAAGCGATGGACCCGGCGAAGGTCGACGGCCTCGTCCAGCTCCTCAGCGAGCTCGCGACGACGCGACAGGTCATCGTGTTGTCGCACGACGACCGTCTGTCGGCGGCGGCCCGGCGTGCGCGCGTGGGAGCTACCATCCTCGAGGTCGCGCGTGGGAGCACTTCGGCAGTGAAGGTGACCCGAAGCCTCGACCCAGCCCAGCGCTATCTCGAGGACGCACGCGCTCTGACCTACGACGAGGACCTCCCCGAGGAGACGCTCAGAAGGACGGTGCCCAGCATGCTTCGGTTTGCCGTCGAGGCCGCCGCCCGCGATGTCGTCTTCGACCGCCGCCTCACCCATGGCGAGGCTCTGGCGGATATCGAGGCGCTGTGGTCGGGCCACCGCACGACCCGCGCCCGAGTCAGTCTCGCAATCTACGACGATGTCCGGAATTTGGACGGGTGGCTCGCCCGCCGCCACCGAAGCGTGGGGCTTGGCATAGCTACGTCAGGCGCACACGCAGGTCTCAGGAGCGTCGACGACGCCAAGGACGCGTGTCGAGATGTCGAGAAACTGGTCAAGGACCTTCGTGGCGGGGTGAAGCAGTGACCGCCCAAGACTTGCTCGATCGGGCTCAGCAGCTGATCGACTCGGGCGACCCGAGCAGCAACCGAGCCGCGTGCTGGCTGGCGCGAGCCGCCTTGGAGGACGCCGTCCGGCAACGGTTGCACGCCGCGGGCTACTCCCCCGGCGAGTCGACGATGCGCAGCCAGCTGACCTGCCTGGAGGTGGCGTGCCAGGACGACGACACGGCGGCCGCGGCCGAGCATGCATGGGCGCGACTCTCCGGAGCCTGCCACCACCACGCCTTCGAGCTCGCACCGACAGCCACCGAGGCACAGCGTCTCATCGACGCGGTCCAGGCCCTCGCCGACCCGGCGAAGTGACCTACCCGCCTCCGGCTCAAAGTCTGATGGCCATCCCCGTCGAGGCTCGTTCGCTTGCCTGCCGTCCGCGTGGCGAGGGCACTATCCGTTGACTCAACCCGATTCCGCCTCGGAAGTGCCATGGGCATCCTCGGAGGACGACGCGGCCTCGAGGAACCAGGCGAACACGCCGATCAACTGCGAGAGAGCAGCTTTGTCCGCCGCGATCCGACCTTCGAACGACGGACGCAACTGCAGCTTGGCGGCCGGGATATTGATCCCCGGAACCTCGTTGAGGCGCCGCCGCAACTCGTCACGCATCTGCGGGTCGTCGAAGGGTGGACGCCTCGCGAGGTGCTGGAACACCACTTCACACTTACCACTTGGGTACAGGGCGAGTGGCCAGAGATGTGGCTTGCCCGGCCGGTGCGGCGTGAAGAGGAAGCATGAGGTCTCGCCTGCCGTGCCATACCCGGGGTGCCCGCCGAGGGCGACCCATTGATCGATGAGCGCGAGGACGCCATGCGCTGTGGCGGCGCTCTCACCGTCTTGAAGCTGTGCGAGGAAGGCGTCCCGCAGTTGGCTGTCGTTGCCCGAGGGCGGGTCCGACAAGCCCGATTCGACGTCGTCACCAGCGATCCCGACGAGCGAGGCCAGGTCCTCGGCGCTCATGCGCTGGGAAGGGTCGGCACGCCCGTGCTCGTCGAACACGACGCCCTCATCGAGCAACAGCTGCTTGGGGTCGCGCGCGTCCCCAGGGTCGAGCCAATGGAAGTTGTCGGCCAGGACCCCCTCGGCCTTGAGCACGCGGTGCGCATTGGGCGCAGGCTTGGTCGCCAGGCGCACACCGACGGGCACAGGATGGCTGCCGATCAAGGCGGCGATGTCCCCGTAGGTGGTCCACGCGCCCGCGGGGAGCTCCGCCAGTGCCTGGTCCATCCGGTCCCACCCGATATCTGGCTCGCTGGGCACCTGGCTCGGCAGGGGGCCTGGCCAGTGGCTCGTGATCCTTTCAACGAGGGCGGCCGCACGCGCCAGAATCTGTGGCCGACCCCATCGAGGCTCCGCCGCGATCTCCTGGTTCATCGCGAGCCCGCTGGTGGCGAGCTTGGCTCGTTTGGTCGCGAACGGACTGTTGCTCAACGCGGAGTTGTACCCCGTGAGCGTGAGGTTCCCCAGTGTGTGCACGAGTTCCTCGTGCACCTGACGGAAGTCCTCATCCGCTGAGAGGTCCTCTGCCAGATCCTCCTGCCACTGAGCGGTGGGAGTCTGCGGAAGCACGTGTCGATCGACAGGCCGCTCAGGTCGACCGGCTCCTTGCTTCCGTATGACTGTTCCAGCCAGCGCAGCACCAGGGACCTCTGGTTGGGACGCCCGTTCAAGTAGTAGGGAACGCCCGGGATGGCTGCCCGAAGATCCATGTCGCTGGCGAAGTGCTTGCGCCCGGTGGACAGGTACGAGCGGACGGCCTCGTCGACGGGGAGCTCTGCGCTCATCTCGGTCACGACCGCCAAGAGAATTCTGTTGATTCCCGCGGTGGCACGCCCGATCAGGAGTCGACGCACCAGGAAGCTCTCCACGTAGAGCATGGCCCCGGCCACCTGCGCGGACGAGGCGGACCCCTGCTCTCGCCTCTCCAAGAGTTCCAGCAGCAAGGGATAGACCGTGGTGGTGCCCCACTGTCGCAAGCGCTCCAAGCGCAACCGAACCTGTGGATCAGCCTCGCGGTCCGGTTCCAGGATGACCTTGAACAGACGGGCCAATCCGTTGAACCGGTGGAGGTCCTCCTCGATCTCCGATTCGCTCGTGAATCGATCTAGGCGTGCCTGCTGGCCCGCGTAAGTATCCGTCTGCTTGGCCCGAGCGTCACGACGGACGAGATCCAGCCAGAACAGAACCTCCAGCTCAGCGCTGGAGAGCAACTCCTGCATCGGCATCCACAGATTCGGGTACACGAACTCGGCTCGGGTCGGAAGCCGCATGAACAGGTAGTTCCGCAGCAGGTCACCCTGGGTGAGCTGCAGCCCCGTGTTGTTCAGGGACTCGAAGATCCTGTGGGCGTTGTCGCCGTGCTGCGCGGTCACGGACACGAGGGCCAGTCCGGAGATGACGGCATCCTCGATCCGGTCGATGTCGTAGGCGTCGTCAGGATCGTCCTCTTCGACCAGGCGCGCAGCAAAGTACCTATACGCAGCACCGATCGGGTCGCTGCCACCTGCCTGAGCCGTCTCATCCAGGCAGGCGAAGTACGCCGGCCGGTCGGCCTGAGTCGGGACCAGCTTGGGCCGCTGAGGCTCGGCCTTCCAGCGGTTCACGAGGTACTGCTGGTTCATCCGCTCGCGGTGCTCGTCGTCCTCCGTTTGGGCCCGGTGATTGCGGATTGCACACAGCAGGATGGACAGGGTCGTCAGGCGTTGTTGGCCGTCGACGACGAGGAACTCCTGCACACCAGCAGGTCCGTTCGTTGGGCTCGGGGCCAGCACGAGGGAGCCGACAAAGTGCGTCAGCTTGGGGTCCACAGCCCGGTCTTGGGCCAGGGTGACAATGTCCTCCCACAGCCGCGCCAGCTGCGGCTTGCCCCATGAATAGGTCCGCTGGTAGAGCGGCACCCGGTACTGCTTCGACCCCTCCAGCAGCTCCTGCAGCGTCGTTTCCCGCGCGGCTACCACGTCATTCCATCCCTCCTGGTTGGTCCTGACGACCCTAACTCTCTCGCAAGCACCTCAGTGGACGCGCCGCGCGACACAAGGGACCTCGGACACTGGGCTACATCGGTGTGCATGTCGTTGAGATCCGCGAGTGCGGTCGTCATCGTCGACCGCAGAACCGGGATCTCGCTCGTCCCGCGACATGGCCGCGACACTGGGGCTGCGGCACCCATCAACCTGTGTGACAGCCGCTTCAAGAGTGGATTCGCGAGCCCCAGAAGCTCATCTCCGCGCTCAGTCTGACGACGTAGACGATAAGGCGGGAGGGTCCCCGTTAGTAGCAGGCCGCCCCGTGTGCAAAGCACTCGCCAGCCGGAGGCTTGACACCGAGACCGGCGCATCGTCGACGATCGC